>JAEWCC010000046.1 GCA_023390815.1 Bacillota bacterium | reverse complement strand
CGGAGAGCGGTTTGACGGCCACGACTTTATCGGGGCCGCATATGATGCGGGAGCGTTATGCTGCCTGTCGGAAAAACCGATCGAAGGGCTGCCGTACATCCTCGTCCCGTCCACGCAGGACGCTTTCCAGATGATCGCGGCGTATTACCGCTCCCTGTTCCCGATCCCCGCGGTGGCGATTTCGGGAAGCGCCGGTAAAACCACGACGAAGGAACTGGTTGCAGGGGTGGTCTCCCAGAAATACAGCGTATTGAAAAACGAAGGCAACCTCAACAACCAGACGGGCGTACCGCTTACGATTCTGCGCCTTGAGCCGCACCATGAGGCCGCCGTTATCGAGATGGGGATGAACCATTTCGGCGAGATCAGAAACCTTGCGCGCATTGTACGCCCCAATATCTGCATCATTACCAATATCGGCGAAGCCCATATCGAGTTTTTGGGTTCCAAAGAAGGCATTCTTCAGGCGAAGACGGAGATGCTCGAATTCATGGAGCCGGGTGGGCATATCGTCGTCAACGGGGACGATCCGTTGCTGGCACCGCTTGCTTCCCGGTATCCCAATGTGATCACGGTTGGGCTGGGTGAGAACAACCTCGTGCGCGCGGAAGATATCGTCGATCTGGGGCTGGGTGGAGCCCGCTTTACCGCCCGTTACGAAGGGGAAGCCATTCCCGTACATATCTGCTGCCCCGGTATCCACATGGTGCTCAACGCGCTCACCGCCTTGGTCGTGGGCAAGCTGCTGCGTGTCGGAACCGATCAGATTCAGGCCGGAATCATTGGCTACGTGCCACTTTCAGGCCGGAATCACATTGTCGAGGCAGGGCGCATCACGGTAATCAATGACGCCTACAACGCAAACCCGTCCTCCATGGCCGCATCCCTTGGCATTTTGGCGAAAGCCGAAGGACGAAAGGTATGTATACTCGGTGATATGTTTGAACTGGGCGAGGGCGAAGCGCAGTACCACCATGATATCGGCCAACTTGCTGCGGATATCGGGATCGACTGCATACTTTGTGTGGGGCGGCTGGCCGGAGCCATCTGTGAGGGAGCGAAGGGAAAAGGTGCCGCCGCGCAGCATTTTCCTGACAAGGAAACGCTTTTAACGGCGCTGCCGTCTTTGATCGAGCCCAAGGATACCGTTTTGGTGAAAGCTTCCCACGGCATGCGGCTGGATACGATCGCGCAGTGGCTGATCGAGAATTATTAATACCTTTGATGCATATAGAGAGTAATGAAGCGTCGCGAAGTACCGGTTCGCGTGGTCATTGCGTTGCGCATTGACGGGTTCGGCCGGGAGAAGGTAAAGCGTAAGTCTTGCTTTTGACCACCGGGGTGATAAAAAGGGCGAATCCGCATAAAACAGCGTAAAAATGAGTTTACAGAGAACATATCTATATAGTAATATGAGCATGAGATCATCCAAAAACAAAATTTGATATGGGGAGGCATAACCATGGACAAAAAGACGGCAAGTTGGTTTGCGTATATCCTGAGCGCTTTGAGTGCGATCATTGTGCTGGTCATGGAGAAGCAGGACAAAGAAGTGCGTACACACGCATGGCAGTCGTTGTTCCTGAGCTGCTTTATTTATGCGGTTGCGATCATTTTAAGCATTATCACTGGAATAGCCATTGCAGCTTTGTCTTGGGGCGCGATTACGGTATTGTCCGCAATCAGCTGGATTCTCTGGTTGGCGTATATCGCAGTGGTCATAATCTGCATCCTCAAGGCCGTGCAGGGCGGCATCTTCAAAGTGCCGGTAATCTACAACCTGGCTGCGAAAATGAAATAACATTTACGGTGGTGTGGTAAAGGGCGGGTTTCCCGCCCTTTTACTTTTATCATGAGCAGGTCTGATTTAAGCCGGGCGCGCGATAGCCGGTATTCTGCGAAAGACTGCGGCGCTGAGAGGGATCGCAACCGCAAACTTGACGGCGTCCGCCAGCAGGAACACGGCCATGGCCTCAACAAGCGCGCCGAGCGTAACCGGCTTGTGAAGGTACAGATGATTGATCAGATACATGTATGCAACGCCTACGACGTACATGGCAAGGATGGATACCACCGAGTATAGTACGATTTTCGCGATTCGCACACCTTTTTGGGTATGTTCCTGCAGGAGCGCGGCAAGGTTTTTGCGTATGAGCAAGCTGGTCAGCGTTGCGCACAGGCAGAAGCCCAGCACAAAACCGAACGTCGGCATCAGAATATAGGATACGCCGCCCCCCGTAGAGAATATCGGCAGCCCCAAAAGCCCAATCGCCATGTAGACGACCTGCGAGAAGAACGCATATCTCGGTTCCAGCATCAGGCCGGAGAGAAACATGAAAAATGTCTGAAGGGTAATGATCATGATCCCGCCAACCGGGATTTTCACCAGTGAACCGACTGCAGTCAGCGCTGCGAACAGCGCACAGAGTATGAGAGAACGTAATCGCATAAGCACCATCCTGTTTGTAAACTAAAATTGCATATGTAGTTTACAATATGGCTCATCTGTTGTCAACGGCTTTAGTTCAGTCCGTGGAGGCATGTCCAAAAAGGTTTTGCAACCATGCGGAAAATCATGTATAATTCGCATATATCAAACGGAGGGCTTTTTTAGTATGCTCGCGGACGAGGCGATCACCATCAGGCGTGCGCAGAATGGGGACGGCACCGCTCTGGAAGAGCTTTTGTTCGCTTATGAAAAAAAGGTGTACAATATCGCCTTCAGGCTGATGGGCAACGAGGCTGACGCCGCCGACATGGCGCAGGAAGCGCTGATCAAGATCTACCGCGGAGTAAAAGGCTTTAAGGGCGAGGCATCGTTTTCCTCCTGGGTGTACCGGCTTACCGTCAATACCTGTATGGACGGCCTGCGCAAGCGCAAGCGTGCGCCGATATCGCTGGAATATACCATGGAGAGCGGCATGCCGTTTGAAGACGAAGCCGCGGGCACACCCGAAACGCACGCGCTGTCCATCGAGCGCAATGAGGATATCCAGAAAGCGATCAACCTGCTCTCCAGCGAGCACAAGGCCGTAGTCGTCATGCGGGACATCAGCGGCCTCACCTACGAGGAAATCTCCGAATCCCTGCAAATCAGCGTGGGAACCGTCAAATCAAGAATCAACCGTGGAAGGCAGCGCTTGAAAGAGCTGCTGCTGGAAGGATAACGGAACAAACCGCCGGGCTAACGCGTCTTAGATTCAGCAAAGAATAGGGCGCATTCATTATATTATTGGAGGAACAAGCCATGAAAAAAGGGATGTTCATTGCTTTATCGGTGGTGCTGGCGTTATCGATGCTGCTCGGCGGCTGTGCGGGTTCAATGAGCCCGGAGGCATCGGCTGCGGACAACGGGGGATCCTATTCGGAGGGAGAGTATCCGGCGGAGGCGCCTGCAGCACCTGAGGCCAGTGCGGAGACTGGCAAGGATGCGAGCGGCGGTGCGGGCGGTTCGATTGATTACGAAAACGCTATTTTGCAGCCCGGCGTAGACCGGAAGATCGTTTACCAGGGTACGATCAGTGCGCAAACCACAAAGTTTGACGAGAATTATAATGCCATACTCGCAAAGCTCAGCGAGTTTGGCGGATATGTGCAAAGCTCGTCGGTATCCGGTACCAAGCCTGAGGAGTGGCAGGAAACCGGGCGCAACGCGCAGATGACGCTGCGCGTGCCCAGCAAGAAATTCGACGAGTATATGAAGTTCCTTGGCAGCATGGGAGAGACCCTCTCGAGCTCCGTGAACGGCGACGACATCTCTCTACAGTACTTTGACACCGAAACGAAGCTGAAGACGCTGCGCACGCGCGAGGAACGGCTTCAGGCGCTGCTCGAAAAGGCTGCGACGATGGAGGACATCATCTCGCTCGAACAGGCGCTCGCGGACGTGTCATATGAAATCCAATCGCTCGAAATGAACCTGCGCGATTACGACAGCCTGATCGACTATTCCACGGTGACGATATCATTGCAGGAGGTTCAGGTCATCGACAAGGTCACGCCGTCGTCACCGAAGACGCTGGGAGAGCGTATATCGAGCGGGTTCTACTCGGTACTCAACGTACTGGCTGATTTCGGCGAAGGACTGCTCGTGTTCCTGATCGCAGGTCTCCCGGTTTGGATCATCATCGCGGTCATTCTGGTGCCCACGCTTATATTGGTGAGGCGCGCCAAGAAGAGGAAGCGTGCGCAAAAGGAAACGGGCGTGATGAATATCCCCGGCGGAGGAAATCCGAACAATCCCGCGGGTGGAGGACCCTATGAAAAGTAAGAAATGGCTGGCTGCCGCCGCCTTCGTTGCGGTGACGCTGGCGCTGGCTGGGTGCTCGGTGAATCCGGGCACGAACGTGCCGCAGCAGATTACGCTGTATACGGAAGACGCGGCGGATCGGGTATCGTTTCGGTCAGTGCGACGGGCACCATCAAGGTGATGCCGGATATCGCGTACGTCGGTGCGGGCGTCGTGACGCAGAATGCCGACGCGGCGCAGGCACAGACGGACAACGGCGCCGCGATGAACGCGGTGTTCGAGGCCCTGAAGACTGTGGGATTCACGGAGGACGATATCGATACGACCGGATATACGGTATACCCGCTGTACGACTACAGCGAGAACGGCAATGGCAAGATCTATGGATATGAGGTGACCAACACGGTGCGCATCGCGGTGCGGGACCTGGGCCAAGTGGGTGAGGTCATTGACATCGCCGGGAAGAACGGCGCGAACACGAACTACGCCATCGAATTCACGTTGGAGGATGAGGACGCGTATTACAACGATGCGCTGACCAAGGCAATGGAGGAGGCGCGCACTAAGGCTGATACCATTGCAGCGGCGGGCGGCTTTACCATCGTCCGGGTGACCGGAGTGACGGAGAGCAGCTACAGCAGTTCTCCCGTCTACCAATATGCCGAGGCTGCGGCGGATAAAAGCGCGACGCCCGTTTCCGCGGGTGAGCTGAAGGTTTCGGCCACGGTGACCGTGGTGTACGAGATCGGATAAACGAATATTGTCGAGGTATACAGTAAATCCTCCTGCGATTCGATCAAAGGAGGATTTTTTGTTGGGCATCAAATAATATCCCTTCTGTGTGCCATGCTATGAAGGGAGGCAGAATATGAAACCGTTTGAACCCGAAAGGCTGTATGTTGAGAAAGGCTGCGAGCAGTATACGCTTGGCCGCCAGTTGATGGAGAAGTATGCGGATAAGGAAATGATCTGGGTGGACGATCACAACAAGATCCCCGAACTGCGTGAACGCCCGGACAGCGATTTCCCCCGGCTTAAGCGCTACCTTGTGCTCGGTATCCGCAAGTCTCTCGCACATGTGCCCAACAACAAGACGTCGGATTTCCTTGTGCCTTACACGTCCTCCGGCTGCAGCGCCATGTGCCTTTATTGTTACCTCATCTGCACGTATTACAAAAGCGCGTATCTGCGCGTGTTCGTGAACCGTGAAGCCATGATGGACAAGCTCAAACGCGCGGCGGATAAGTTCCCCGGCAGCGTATTTGAGATCGGCAGCAACTCCGATCTCGTATTGGAGAACAGCGTGAGCGGCAACCTGGAATGGACGATCAGGCAGTTTCGCTACGAGCGGCAGGCACGCCTTACGCTGCCTACAAAATTCGAGATGGTTGATCCGCTGCTGCCCATTGATCACGGCGGCAACGTGACCATCCGCATGAGCCTCAATCCGCAGGAGATCATCAGCCGCGTGGAATTCGGCACATCGGGCCTGCACGAGCGCATTGCCGCACTCAACAAACTCCACCGCGCGCACTACGACGTCGGAATTCTCGTTGCACCCATCATCTTGATCGACGGCTACGAGGCACTCTATGAGAGCCTGTTCAAGACGATGGCCGAGGAGCTTGATCCAGAACTGCTGCGCGGCGTGCCGCTCGAAATCATCTTTATGACCTATGGCACAGTGACCAAGGGCATCAACGAGCAGGCGTTTCCAAACGCTGTAACACTCCACAACCCCAATACGATGGCTTTCTGCGGGCGTGCCCGTTACGGCTATAAGCAGGACGTCAAGCAGCAGGTATCCGAGTTCCTGCGCGACCGTATCGCGCAGTATCTGCCGGAAGCGAACATTGCGTATATCGTATAGCGGTTGAGAACCGTAAATTTTACATAATCTTAGTATTGCGGTGGCTCCATTGTGGGCTGCTTTATATTATAATGAATTATAAAACAACTTCTGGTTGAGGTGAGTAAATATGAAAAAGAAAGTGCTGTTCATTTGCGTACATAATTCCGCCAGAAGCCAGATGGCGGAAGAATATCTCAAACTGCTTGGCGGAGACCACTATGAAGTCGAAAGTGCCGGCTTTACACCGACAGCGATCAATCCGCTGGTGATCAAGGTGATGATGGAGGAAGGTATCGATTTATCCGGAAAAAACACACAGAACCTCTTTGACCTGATTAAGCAGGGCAAATTCTTCGGATACGTAATTACGGTATGTGAACGTGCCAGAGAGAAGGAATGCCCGATATTTCCGGGGGTACCCATGCGGCTCAACTGGGATCTGGAGAATCCCGAGAATTTCACCGGAACTGAAGAAGAACAATTGAAAAAAGTCAGGGTACTGCGGGATCAAATCAAGAAGATGGTCACGGACTTTATCAAACAGAGTGTGTGAAACGGATTAAACGCTCGCTTTTACTTATGCCTCGTGCAGGGCGGCTTTTGCCGCCTTATTTGATTAGGATATGGGGACCGCGTGCGAATGTGCTGAACTGATTGATGAGCGGAGCTATTTTTCTGCCTGTCCCGACAGACAGAAAAGTATGATATAATACGTGAAACGACTGGCAGTGGAGAGCTTTATGAATATTGCGGTGCTGGCAGATATCCATGGCAATTACGGGGCGCTTTGCGCGGTAATGGAAGATATGAAGCGGTGCGGTGTGGAGGGCGTAATCGTACTCGGCGATGTCCTGTTCCCCGGTGCCGCGCCTCAAGCCTGCTTCGATGCGGTTAAGAGCCTTAATCCGCTGGCCTGGGTGCGGGGCAACACCGACAACTGGCTGAACGAGATCGGGCAGGGATTCGTTCCCGCTAATGATGTGGAACAACGTGTTCTCGCTGACTTCAGACGCTGCCGCCCGCTGATATCGGATGAAGCCGCCGAAACGGTGGCGGCGCTTGCAGAAAAGCAAAACATCAAAGCGTACGGGAAGAAGCTGCTGTGCGTACATGGCTCCGACAGGCGCATCAACGAGCCGATCGGCATCATGACGACGAAGGAGCAAGTCGGCGAACTGGCACGGCGTATGGACGCGGATATCCTGCTTTGCGCGCATACGCACTCCCCTTATGTCGCCGCCTTGGACGGCAAGCTTATCATCAACGTTGGCAGCGTGGGTAAACCACAGGATTCGCCGGGGCCTTGCTATTGCCTGCTGCGCTTTGGAGATGTCCTCGAGTATGGCTTTCGTAAATTGTCGGTTTGATTTTTACCGCGGAGCAGGAGTAAGATGCTGAAAAAGAATGAGATAATTGAACTGGTTATCGAAGATCTGACCGTGGAGGGCGCTGGGATCGGCCGGTGCGAGGGGATGACGGTGTTCGTTCCGCGTGCGCTGCCCGGTGAGACGGTAACCGCACAGATCATAAAAGTCACAAAGAGCTATGCCGTGGGCAGATTGATGCAGCTGCACAAGGCGGCGGAGGGGCGTATCCAGCCGTTCTGCCCGGCTTTTGAGCAGTGCGGCGGCTGTACATTGCAGCATCTTCGGTATGAGGATCAGCTCGAATACAAGCGCCGCTATATCCGCGAGTGCTTCAGGCGCATTGGCGGAATGGAAATTGAACTGCCGGAAATCGTACCATCCGCAAATACGAGCGCATACCGCAATAAAGCCGCGTTCCCGGTGGGGGAAGCGGACGGAGCGATCGAAGCGGGCTTCTTCGCGCCGCGCAGCCATCGGCTTGTCGTGGCAGACTGCGGCATACAAATAAGTGCGCTCAATGATATCAAAAACGCGGTGGTCGGTTGGGCCAGACAACAGGGCATAAAGGCCTACGACGAGGAACGTGATACCGGTACGCTGCGGCATATCGTAGTGCGTCAGACGTCAGATGGTGGCATCATGGCAGGCATCGTTGTGCGCCGTAAGGTGGATGAAGGTTCGCTCGTCAAGGCGCTGAGAATCGTGCCGGATATTAAAAGTATCGTTCTCAATTTCAACCGCGAGAAGGGCAACGCGATACTGGGCCCTGAAAGCAAGGTCATCTTCGGCGATGCGTATATCACGGAGCGTTATGAAGACCTTGAGTTCCGCGCGGGGCTGACGAGTTTCCTGCAGGTGAACCACCCGCAGTCCGCCAAGCTTTACGATATGGCGCTTGATTGGGCCGGTATCTCCAAAAGTGACGTGGTATTCGATCTGTTCTGCGGCATCGGCACGATATCGCTGCTGGCGGCGAAGCGCGCAAAAGCGGTGCTGGGCATTGAGTATGTGGAAGAGGCAGTGGAGAATGCACGCGATAACGCGCGTCTTAACGGGATTGCCAATGCGCAATTCCTCGCGGGCGATGCGGCGCAGTTGATCGGTCAGGGCATCCGTGCAGTGGGTAACCCGGATATAGTGATACTCGATCCGCCGCGCAAAGGTTGCGATAAGGAACTGATTGATTCCATCGTCCAAGCTGCCCCCCGCGAAATCGTATATGTATCGTGCGATCCGGCAACGCTTGCGCGCGACGCGGCGCTGCTTTGCTCGGGCGGGTATGAGGTGAAAGCGGTGAGGGGAATAGATATGTTTCCGCATACGACGCACGTTGAGAGCGTGGTATTGATGTCAAGGGTAGAGAAGTAAGTGTAGAAAAAAGCCTTTAAATAAGGGATTTTCGAGATTTGCAGGGCGTAAACTATAACTCCAAAATCTCTTTTTTATTGTTCCTCGGAAACAAGTCCACGTAGCGGATTTTGGAGCGTACAGAGCAGATTGGATGTCAGGTGTTTGGTACAGAGTAGATTAGATGTGGGGTACTCACGAGAGAGCAGATTGGATGTTATTATCTACGAGAGAGCAAGTTGAATGTCAGTATGAAACTGGGTTTTTTCGTCAGACGAAACGATGCAATAACATTAATCAGATAGAGTATGCGGGTAAAAATCATAATATACTAATTAAATTTGCTTTATCCCCTAATGTATAATATATTTATCCCATAATCATCCTATATTAGACAATTTTCTTAAAATGCACAGGCATACATATATCCTTTTGAGGAATTATATGGGGACAGATGATGCTATAACGAATAATATTGAAGGATTGGGTCTATTATTGAACAACCCTTCAAAAGGATCACGGAAGCTTAAAACAATTCTGGATACAGTACCTTCGGACATCGCAGTGATGAATACCGAAGGCAAATTTTAATATATCAACGAAATATAGTACTTGGTTTATTAATAAATCAGGTTGAAGGGGTGCTATATATGGTCGAAGACTTTTACCGCGACTTATTCTATTGTATTGACGATGGATTCTGCATCATTGACATCATCTTTGACGCCGATGGGAAGCCTTATGACCTACGATGTGTGACGGCGAATCCCGCATTTGAAAAACAAATGGGAGGGTCCGCCATCATCGGGCAAACCTCCGGCTCCATTTTTCCCGGTATGGAGGAATACTGGTTTGATTTTTACGAGAAGGTTGCCGTCAGCGGCATCCCGGCGCATCGGGAAGATGAATATAAGCATCTAGATAAATGGTTGGACGTCTATGCATACAAAATCGGCGATCAGAAGAGCCGGAGGGTCGGCGTCCTGTTCCGCGATAGTACGGCACGCAAGCGGGCCGAAAAGGCGCTGCGGACGAGCGAGGAGCGGCAGGCTTACCTGCTGAAGCTCAGTGACGCGCTGCGCCCATTAGCGGACCCTATCAAAATTCAGCAAACGGCCATGGAACTTATAGGCAAACAACTCGGAGCCCATCGTGCTTTTTATGGCGACATGCAGTATGATGAAGATACCTTGTTTATCGGTACGAGTTATGCGGATACCGTTTCCCCGCTGGAAGGATATATAAAGTTCTCCGAGTTCGATTCTGACATGGTGAAGTATTACAGGCGGGGAGAAACTGTTGTAATAAACGATATTGTTACCACCGACGTGGTAAGCTCAGATTACACGCGAACAGCCATGCAGGCCATCCAGGTGATAGCGGTCGTCGGCGTTCCCTTATTGAAGGACGGGAAAGTGAAGGGCATATTGAGTATTCATCAATCTCATCCGCGTAACTGGACGCCCGCCGAAATCAGCATGATTGAAGAAACCGCCGAGCGCACGTGGGCCGCGGTTGAACAGGCCAGGGCCGAGGAGGCGCTGCGCGGCAGCGAAGCTAAGTTTCGCACGGTGTTTGAAACCATGATTGAAGCCTGCTGCATTTTTGAAATGATCTATGATGACCTCGGTAAGCCTGTAGATTGGAAGATTTTAGAAGCGAATGCTGGCTATGAAATGCAGAGCGGATTGAAGGATGTCGCAGGTAAGCTGGCTAGTGAAGTAATGCCTGGATTTGAGGCATATTGGACTGAAACATTTGGCCGGGTGGCTGAAACCGGAGAGGCCGAGCAGATTGAAAAGTGGCACCAACCCACGGGACGATGGGTTCACAGTTCTACAGCACGCGTTGGCGGCTCTGGAAGCAGGCGTTTAGCCAGTGTTTTCTATGACATCACCGAACGCAAACGAGCCGAGGAGGCATTACAGGAACGGGCAGAGTTCCTTGCTGAAATCGACCGGGCTAAAACAGCTTTCTTTACCAATATCAGCCATGAGTTTCGGACTCCTCTTACCCTCATACTCAGTCCGCTGGAGGAACTCCTTGCCAAACCGGAAGAATTACCAGCTCCCGTCAGGGAGCAATTATCCCTGGTCCATGGAAACGGATTGCGGCTCCTGAAGCTTGTGAATACTCTACTGGACTTTTCCCGAATTGAAGCCGGGCGGATTCAGGCGGTTTACCAGCCTACCGATCTGGCAGCTTTCACGGTTGAGCTTGCAAGTGTTTTTCGGTCTGCGATCGAGAAAGCTGGGTTGCATTTCATTGTGGACTGTCAGCCACTGCCCCAACCCATATATATTGACAAGGAAATGTGGGAGAAAATTGTGCTCAATCTCCTCTCCAATGCCTTTAAATATACCTTCCAAGGCGAGATTGCCGTTGTCTTGCGCTGGTGTGGGCAACATATAGAGTTGGCAGTAAAAGATACCGGGATCGGAATTGCCCCCGAAGAAATGGGGCATCTTTTTGAACGGTTTCACCGGATACAAGGGGTAAAAGCCCGTACCCAGGAAGGGACCGGAATCGGTCTGGCGTTGGTGCAGGAGCTGGTGAAATTACACGGCGGTACGGTTGGGGCGGTCAGCGTTCCGGATCAAGGTACTGTATTTACAGTTGTTATACCTGCCGGGTCGGCTCACCTGCCCAAGGACAGTATTGGGGGAGAAAGGACCCTGGCATCAACCGCCCTGAAGGCGGACTTGTTCGCGCAGGAAGCATGGAAATTGGTATCCTTAGAAATTGTGGAGGATTATTACGCCATCCAAAAAGATACTTCAGAACCTATAGCCGACATCACACTCGAAAAGCGGGCAAGAGTATTGCTGGCGGATGATAACCCCGATATGCGTGCTTATTTGCAACGTTTACTGAGCCGTTACTATAAGGTGGAAGCTGTAGCCAATGGCCAAAAAGCTCTGGAGGCTATCAAGCAAAATCTGCCCGACCTGGTTCTAGCCGATATAATGATGCCTGTTTTGGACGGTTTTGGGTTACTGCAAGCAATAAGGGAAAATACTGCAACCAAAACACTGCCGGTTATCCTTCTATCCGCCAGAGCCGGTGAGGAATCCAAAGTTGAGGGACTGGATAAAGGCGCTGACGATTATCTGATCAAACCTTTCAGCGCCCGTGAGCTGCTGGCGCGTGTGGCGGCGCACCTGGATATGGCCCGGATACGAAAGGAGGCCGAGGAGGCGCTGCGTGAGAGCGAGAAAAAGGCATTAACTTTAGTTGGAGAGCTTGAAAAAGCAGATCAGAACAAGAATCAATTTATAAGCGTTCTATCTCATGAGTTAAGAAATCCGCTGGCTGCAATTTTAGCCGGAGCTCAGATCCTTGATGTTACCCGGGATATAAACCAAACCAATAAAGCAAAAGAAATTATGAAACGACAGACGAACCAATTGTGCAAGCTGGTCGATGATTTGTTAGAACTGACGCGGATATCCCAGAACAAAATCAAGCTGAAAAAAGAAAATATAATTTTAACCGATATTGTAAAAAACGCTGGGGAAGACATTAGGCCTGAATACAATAAGAAAGGAGTTAAGCTTGAAATAAAAATCCTAACAACCCCTATTTTCATAAGCGCTGACCCCGTGCGTATTACCCAAATCATAGGTAATCTTTTAACCAATTCGCTAAAATTCACGCAAGATAACGGCACAGTCTGGCTGACGTTAAAAACGGAGAAGAATAACGTGGTTATAATTGTAAAAGACAACGGAATCGGAATAAACCCGGAAGTCCTGCCACATTTATTTACTCCTTTTACCCAAGCTGATAATACGTTGGACAAAAGCAGGGGCGGCCTCGGTTTAGGTCTCTCAATCATCAAGGGTATCGTAGATCTACATGGAGGCACCGTTAGCGCACATAGCGATGGTTTAGGGAAGGGTTCAATATTTACAATACGTTTACCAATCACATCGGAGGATGGTGTCATGATTGAAAAACAGCAATTGGATAATAAGGATAAAGCGAACCTAAAGTTATTAATCATAGAGGATAATAAGGACTTTGCCGATTTGCTTAGCACGATGCTTTCAACTATAGGTTATACAGTTGACATAGCTTATGATGGTTTAGACGGATTAAAACAAGCAAAGCAAATAAAGCCGGACGTTATTTTCTGCGATATCGGTTTACCGGGTATGGATGGGTTTGATGTTGCGGAAAGCATCAGAAATGATGAGGAATTAAAGGATATACATTTGATTGCCCTAACCGGATATGCAAATGAAGATGACATGGAACGTATAATAAAAGCTGGGTTTAACAAACATCTCGCTAAGCCGGTTGATTTCGCAACCCTGAAAAATGTACTTTAAGAATGCTTATATAGTTGACTACTCACGACGCTCCATTAGTGTGGAAACATATTCAGCAGTTGACTAATAACGACGCACGTCGAGAACGTGGTATTGATGTCAAGGGTAGTAAAAGAGTGAGTGTAAAATAAGCCTTTAAGTAGGGGTGTTTAGCGTGTTAGTTAAAAAATTGGGTGAATGAAGACCTTGCATATTTTGTTTCTTGGGAATATATCCAAAAGGCTGATTCAGACCCGTACAGAGCAGTTTAGATGTCAGTCGTTTGGTACATGAGTTATGTATGGTTTGCCTATTATAGATTCATTGTATAAACGACAACATGATTGGTATCAATGATAATAAGAAAATGCGTTGTGTCCCTTTAGCGGATGAACCAAACATTCAGAGAAAATGGGAGGAAGAATTATATGGAGAATAAGAGAATCACTGTAGAAACAATTGTTAATAAATCAATTGACCAGGTATGGGAAAAATGGACAATGCCAAAACATATTATGGAATGGAATAATGCTTCTGATGATTGGTATACCCCATCAGCAGAAAATGATTTAAGAGCAGGAGGCAGCTTCAATTATAAGATGGCTGCGAGGGATGGAAGCTTTAGTTTTGATTTTGGTGGCATTTATACAGAAGTAATTCCAGGTAAAAAGATTTCCTACACACTCGGCTACACGATCGACGATGGTAGAAAAGTTGTGGTTGAATTTAGCCAGAAAGATGGGGGTGTAAAGATAGTAGAGACATTTGAAGCCGAGCAAACCAATTCACTGGAAATGCAAAGATCAGGCTGGCAAGCTATCCTTGATAACTTTAAGAGATATGCTGAAATAGCCTAAGCAGGCATTCTGATTGTAAATTACAAAGGTGCTTATGGATTTGTTTTTATCAGTGTATTAGGAATTATATTTGCTGAAGCAAATCCATAATAAAACCCGTGTGAAACGAATTTAACAGTTTTTAGCGATGCTTGAAAAGG
>JAEWCC010000008.1 GCA_023390815.1 Bacillota bacterium | reverse complement strand
AGCGGCACCCCGCTCGCGGGCAGAAGGATCAACAACCCCGATCAAATTTCCTCGGGATATATTACGGCGTGCGCACTGCCGCACGGCAGCATCGCTGCGGCAAACGAATATCTCGCGAAGCTGCGCGAGGCGCGCAACCAGCGGAACCGGCGCATGATCGACCGGCTGAACGACATCGTCCGGCCTTTCGGTATGACCGTGGATTTTGACGCCGACGTACTGCCATTGTCCATGGCGGCGGAAGGCGGCAGCGTAACGGAACGGCACCTGCTCTTCGCACTGACCAAAAAGATCATCGCGCGGTTCGGCGCAAGCCAGGCGCTTGCGGATTTCGTTACGAACGACCTTAAAATCAAGCTCAGCGCCAAACAGCAGGCGGTGCTGGCCGATCCCGGCAACGATATCGTCGCGTACGACCTGCTCAACGTGCTGAAGGGCAACTTCGTTTCCAAGATCTATATCGACACGCAGCAGGACGAAACCCCTGACATAGCAAACGCAGTTCGGCAGATTAAAGCGCTTGGCGCAATTCCCGCATACTGCTACCTCGGCGACGTGGGGGAATCCCCGACCGGCGACAAGGCGGCGCAGAAGTTCGAGGACGATTACCTCGAGGAAGTGTTTACCGTCTGCAAGGCGCTGGGCTTTGATGCGGTCACGTTCATGCCCTCGCGCAACACGCCGGAGCAGCTGCAGCGTGTCATGAATCTTTGCAGGCAATATAACTTCATGCAGATCAGCGGCGAGGACATCAACCAGCCGCGCCAGTCCTTCCTCTGCCGCGAATTGCTGAAGCCGGAATACCGCCATCTGAACGACGCTTCCTGGGCGCTCGTTGGGCACGAGCTGGAGGCGAGCCGGGATATCGCGCTCGGGATATTTCAGGGCGGCGGCAGCTTATCCGCGGAGGAGATCGACTCGCGGGTAGCACGTTTCGCGGATATCGCGAGAAAATCCATAGGCTGAGATTCTTAAAGCAAGGCCGGGAGAACACTTCATTCTCCCGGTTTTTTATTTCTGCCCAAACAGTTTTGCTGCAGACAAGGAATTCTGTTCGATTATGTCGAAATAAACCCTTGCGATTCAAAAGCAAATAAAAGTATGCGTTATTTTTTAGCGCCGCCTGGGCAACAATCAGGCCAATAACGCATTGGGCGAGGTGGTCCCGTGTTCGCGGCAGAACGACACAACAAAATCAAACAACTGCTCTTCGAGTACGATAAGGTGGATGTCAGCAATCTCTCGGAGATTCTGGCGGTTTCCGAGGTTACGATTCGAAAGGACCTTGAGAAGCTCGAAAAAGACGGGTTTTTGATCCGTACGCACGGCGGTGCCGTGCTTAAGGATGACGCCCCACGTGACGAGACAGCGTCCGAAATCGACATTCCCAATATCGAAAGCAAGAAGATGATCGGCCTGTTCGCGGCGGCGCTCATACAGGACCGCGACGTGGTGTTCATCGGCCCGGGCTCCACCTGCATCCAGATCGCTAAGAACCTGCGCGATAAGAAGGATATCATCGTCGTGACCAACAACCTCGGTGTCATGGCCGAGCTTGCGGGCGCGCCGAATTGCCGTGTGCTCGCGACCGGCGGGGAGCTGGACGCCTCCGAGTACGGCGTGATGCTCACGGGTGAGATTCTGATCAAGAACATCCGGGAGATGTACATCAACAAAACATTTGTCAGCGTGGACGGGATTGGCTTCAAGCGCGGCTACATGATGCGCAACGCGTTTCTCGCGCAGATGTACCGTACCCTTAAGGATTTCAGCGACGAAATCATCGTGGTGGCCGATCACACCAAGTTCGATATCAATTCGCTGTCCAATATCGGGGACCTGTCGTTTGCGGACAAGGTCGTATCGGACCAGCTCGCGCCGCATGAGTATATTAAGCATTTCTTTGAGCACGATATCCAGATATTCACCACCTATCCATTAGAATAGCCTCCAAAATCGACAAAGGCGGTTATCGGATGCAGGAAAAGACCATTGAAATCAAAAATTTAAATAAAAGCTTCAATAACATTCCGGTGCTCAAGAACGTGAGCATCCATATGGAGGCGGGCCGGGTCTACGCGGTGGTAGGCAAGAACGGCGCGGGCAAGTCCACCTTCGTTAAGCTGCTTGCGGGCATCCACCAGCCTGACGAAGGCGAGATATGGTACAACGGGAACAAGGTCAGCATCCGATCGCCCAAGGACGCGCTGAGCCTCGGGTGGAGTTTTGTGTTTCAGGATCTCGACCTGTTCGATAACCTGTCCATCGCCGAAAACGTCTATTTCAACAACTTTCCCGACGAGGCCCTGGGCGTCGTCAGTAAGAAAAAGATACTGACCATGACGCAGGAACTGTGCAATAAGGTGGGGCTTAAGGTCGATTGCCGCACCAAGGTAGGGCAGCTCGGGATGGGGGAAAAGCACCTCGTGGCGTTTATGCGCATGCTCGCGCGCGACGCCGATGTGATGATCATCGACGAAATATCGAGCGCGATGACTAACGAGGACGCGGGATACATTTTTAACGTAATCCGCGAGCTGAAGAAACGCGGCAAGTTCATCGTATTTGTTACGCACAATATGGGCGAGATCTATTCGCAGGTGGACAACGTCATCGTGCTGCGCGATGGCGAAGTGGTGGTGCAGGAGGAGACGAAGCGCATCAAGGATAAGGAGCTCGTCAAATCGATCGTCGGGCAGGAGGTGCGCAAGCGCTACCCCAAGCTGCCGGTGCGGCAGGGCCGTGAGGTGCTGCGCGTCAAAGGCATCACGGTGCCGGGCGTGCTGGATAACGTTTCGTTCACGCTGCGCCGCGGCGAGGTGCTGGGCATCACGGGGCTGGTCGGCTCAGGCCGTACCTCGCTTGCCAAGTGCATTTTCGGCATCATCCCCAATTTTACCGGCGAGGTGTATTACAACCGGAAACGCATCCGTATTCGCTCGCCCAAGTCTGCGGTGAAATACGGCATCGGCCTGATACCGGACGACCGTAAGAAGGAAGGTATATTCAACGTCTCCGACTTGATGCTCAACATCACGATCGCGCATCTGCAGTCCGTGGAACGGCGCAGGCTGCGCTGGATGATCGACAAGACGGCGGAGAAGAAGCTTGCAACGCAGTATCTCGACCGGCTCGGCGTGGACTACTTCTCACTCGGGCAGCAGATGAAATACCTTTCGAGCGGCAACCAGCAAAAGGTGCTCATTGCGCGTTGGTTCCTTGCCAACACCAATGTGCTGATACTCGATGAACCGACAAAGGAACTCGACATCGCCTCCAAGGTGGAGGTATATAACCTCATCAACGAGATGGTGCGGCAGGAAAAAGCAGTGATCTTCATCTCCTCCGATTTTTCGGAAGTGATCGGCATGAGCGACCGCGTGATGGTATTGTCCTGCGGCAGGGTCGTGATGGAGATGGACAAGAACAGCGTAACCAAGGACCGCATACTCAAACGGGCGCTCGACGAAGAGCTTAAACGCCTGAAATAACGGAGGTACGTAATTTGGCTTCGGTAAAACGCTTTGCGAATAAAATATTACGGCTGAATTTCCGGTACTACGGCATCTGGATCGTGCTGCTGCTGATCTGCGTCATCCTGGCCGTGTCGACCGATACGTTCCTGACGTTATCCAACTTAAGCAATATCATGCGGCAGGTATCGCCCAATGTCATCCTGGCGTGCGGCATGACGGTCGTGATCATCATCGGAGGCATTGACCTCTCCGTAGGCGCCGTACTCGCGTTCTCCAGCTTCATTATGGCGGACATCATGAACCGCAGCGGAATGGTGTTTGGGCTGGCTGCGGGGCTGGCTGCGGGTGCCGCGATGGGCATCATCAACGGGCTGATTGTTGCGCGGCGCAAGTCCATGGCCTTCGTCGTGACGCTCGGCACCATGACGATATGGCGCAGCTTCACCGCCATCTATTCGGGCGGGCTGCCGATATCCAACTTTCCCGATACGTTTGAGCGGATCGCGTCCGGTTCGTTTTTGTCCATCATACCCATTCCGTTTCTGATCGCGTTCGCTACGGTCCTGCTGAGCAAGTTCCTGCTCGAATGGACGAAGTTCGGCAAATACGTTTATGCAATCGGCAGCAACACCACCGCCGCGCGCAACTGTGGCGTCAACGTCAACGCGATCGTGACCATGGCTTTTATGCTTTCGGGACTGTGCGCGGCAATCGCGGGCATGGTGCTCACCTCGCGCGTGGGCGCGGCGAATGTACAGGGCGGAGAAGGCTACGAGATGGACGTGATTGCCGCCGTGGTGATCGGCGGGACAAGCCTCTCGGGCGGCCGCGGAAGGATATTCGGCACACTCGCGGGCGCGCTCGTGATGGGCGTACTGCGCAACGGGCTCAACCTGATGAACGTGACCAACAACTGGCAGGAAACCGTGATGGGCATTGTGATCATCGCGACGATCCTCTGGGACAAGGGGGATAAACCCATGGCCCCCAGGACAAAGCCGTTTGAAGGGGGGGACAGCCAATGAAGCGCAGGTTAAAAACGGTATTTGTATTGCTTGCCGCTGCGGCGCTGCTGATGCCGGCTGCCGCCGGGTGCGGCATGATCGAAGGACCGAAGCCGTCCTCCCTTGTGCTGGGATATTCCACGCCGTCGCTGCAGAACTCCTTCTGGATTACCGTCACCAACGCGATGCAGAAAAAGGCGGACGAGCTGGGCGTGAGCCTCTCGATACGCGACGCGGCGAGCGACACGGCGCAGCAGGCTGCCGACATCGAAGACCTCATTGAACAGCAGGTCGATGTGCTGCTCGTGACGCCATACGACAGCCTTTCGCTGTCGCCCGCGCTCAAGCTGGCCAATGAGGCCGGAATTCCCGTGATCATCGTGGACATCGGCATCAACGATCCCGAGGTGAAGTACGAATCGCTGATCATTACCGATAACTACACGGGCGGGCGAATCGCGGGCGAATGGCTGGTCGAATACTTTAATACCCATCAGATTGAGAATCCGACCGTCGCGACGATTGAAGCGCAGCTCGGCGCGGAAAACGCGCGCGAGCGGCACAGCGGGTTTATTGACGTCATGGCCGAGAACAATATCGATGTGGTGCTGGGGCGCTCCGCAAACTCGCTGCGCGACAAGGCCATGGAGGTTATGGAGGATTTTCTTCAAACCTACCCCGACCTCACGGCGGTGTTCGCCGAATGCGACGATATGGCGCTGGGTGCGCTTCAGGCGGTGAAGCAGGCAAAAGCCAATACGGTCATCGTGGGCTACGACGGCAACCTTACGGCATGCGAACAGATCCGCAAAAGCTCGAACCTCAAAGCGGATGTGGACCAGAGACCGGCGGATATGGGTGCTCAGGCCGTACAGATGGCGGTCGATTTGATGAATGGCACGGACATTGACAAAGTCGTCACCATTACGCCAAGGCTCATTACCAGGGAAAACGTGGAAGCTTTCATCCAGAACAGCGCCAAGAACAACTAAAAAACAGCAAAATATTTTACAACCGACAAAACACGCTGCGAAATAAAACGAAGCGTGTTTTTTATTGAAAAAAATTAAAACGGAAAGAAGGAATTTCGAAACGAAAGTAGAATATACATATACAGTTACATAACAAAACTTTCAGTGGTTAAAAATTTATAAGCGTCGAAGCATCTTGGGGGAAGATTCATGAAGTTGATGAAAGACAAGGTCGCGGTGATTACAGGTGCGGCAAAGGGCATTGGCGCCTCTTGTGCCAGCGCTTTTGCGCAGGAAGGCGCGGAGTGTATTTTCATATGCGATATCGATTTTGAGCGCGCCAAAGCGACCGCGCTCAGCGTCGCGGCGATCAACGGCTGCGAGTGCATCCCGATCAAAGTGAACGTCACCGACGAGCAGGAAGTCAAAACCGTATTTGAAATCGTTGCGGAGCGGTGCGGGCGGCTCGACGTACTCGTCAACAGCGCAGGCATCTGCCGCATCGTGAGCATCGACGATCTGGACATGAAATCGTGGGATATGACCATGAACATCAACCTCAAAGGCGCGTTTCTGTTTGCGCGCGAGGCGTTTCGCATGATGCGCGAGCAGAAGAGCGGCGCGATCGTCAACATTGCGTCCCAGGCGGGTAAAATCGGCGGGCTCACGGCGGGCGCAGATTATTCCGCTTCCAAGGCGGGCCTGCTGTGCCTGACCAAGACGCTTGCGAAAAACGCGGCGCCGTATAACATCACGGTCAACAGCGTAGCGCCCGGACTGATTAACACGGAAATGACGACGACGTTTGGATACGACCCCGATACGATCCCCTTAAAACGCGTAGGAACGCCCGAGGAGGTCGCGGATGTGGTTCTGTTTCTGGCCAGCCATCTTTCACGGTATGTCACCGGGGCATGTGTGGATGTCAACGGCGGCATGACGATGTGGTAGGCGGCCCAATATATATTGACGAAAGGTGGAGTGGCAATGAAGAAGTATGCATGGACCTGGAACATCAAGCCGGAGTATCTGGACGAGTACGTGCGTATGCATCTTAATCCCTGGCCCGAAATCATGGAGGCGCACAGCAAGGCGGGATTTAAAAATTACTCGATATTCCAGAATGGATGCCAGTTCTTCTATGTGTTTGAATGCGATGATGCGCAAAAGGCATTTGCGGAGATGGTGGACAACGAGGATTGCAAGCGGTGGAACGCGATCACGTCCAAGATGATCGACAAGCCGCTGGACGGCAGCGATGTAAGCTCGGGCGTGGACTATCTGCGCGAGGTTTTCTATCTTGAATGATCCGCGCGAAAGGAATGAGGGAGAGGACGCTGTTATGGAACCAAACAGAACCCCATTGATCAGTGTGAAGCAAATCGGGAAATCCTTCAGCGGCGTCGTGGTGCTAAAGGACGTGGACTTTGACGTATATCCGGGCGAGGTACACGCGCTGATCGGAGAGAACGGCGCCGGGAAATCGACGCTCGTGAAAATCGTCAGCGGTGTGCATGAGCCCTCCAAGGGCGAAGTGTTCGTCGAAGGCAGCCACGTGCATTTCAAGACGCCGCACGACGCGCGGTCGGCTGGCATCGCGATGATCTATCAGGAACCGCTGACATTTCAGGATCTCAACGTTACAGAAAACGTATTTTTAGGCCACACGCGCGAACGCACAAAAGTGAAAATCGACTGGAAGCAGCTTTATAAGATCACCGAGGAGATGCTGAAGTCCCTCGGCGTGAAGATGGGCGCGAGGGACCTCGTGCGCGGCATGTCCATTGCGGATCAGCAAATGATCGAGATCACCGCGGCGCTCTCGCAGAACGCCAAGGTCATCATCATGGATGAGCCGACCGCGGCGCTCTCGCAGGGCGAAGTGGAAAAGCTGTTCACGATCATCCGCAAGCTTAAACAGCAGGGCAAGGGCATCATATTCATCGGGCACCGGCTGGAGGAGATCATGGAGATTTCCGACCGTATTACGGTGCTGCGCGACGGTGAATTCGTGGGCGAATGCGATACCAAGGAAGCCACGCAGGACAAACTCGTGCAGATGATGGTGGGCCGCACGTTTAAGGAACTCATCGTCAAGGAAGAAGCGCCCATCGGCGAAGTGATGCTCGAAACCGAAGGACTCACGATGCCGGAGCAGTATTACGACGTTAGCATCAAAGTTCGGCGCGGCGAGATCGTGGGAATGGCCGGGCTCGTAGGCGCAGGCCGGTCCGAAGTCGCCTCGGCGGTGTTCGGTGCGGCGCCCGCCATGTCGGGCACAGTGAAGGTAAAGGGCAAACCGGTTACGATCCGCAACGTCGCGGACGCGCTCCGTATCGGCATCGCGATGGTGCCGGAAGACCGTGCGCGTACCGGGCTGGTGCTGCCGATGGCCACATCGTCTAACATGACATTTGCCATACTCAAGAAACTCAGCAAATTCGGCTTTGTAAACACGAAGCAGGAGAAGAAGTATTTCGAACAATACGTGGACTATCTGAAAATCAAGCTGCGCAGCGGGGAACAGACGGTCAAAGAGCTTTCGGGCGGCAATCAGCAGAAGGTCGTATTGGCCAAATGGCTGCTGACCGAGCCGGATATCCTGATACTCGATGAGCCGACGCGTGGTATCGACGTGGGCGCCAAGGCGGAGGTTTACAAGCTGATATCCGAACTCGCGAAGCAGGGCAAAGCAATCCTGATGATATCATCCGAAATGCAGGAGGTGCTGCAGCTCAGCGACCGTGTATACGTGATGTGCGAAGGACGCGTGACGGCAGAGCTGAGCCGAAGCGACCTGAGCGGTGAGGCGATCATGACCGCCGCGACGGCCGGAGGCAGCGCGCAGAAGGAGTGTGCAATATGAAGAGAAGCGGCATATTTGCAAGAAACATCAAAAATATCGTCACGTTTGCCATCATATTGCTGATATTCGGCGTTTCGGCAATCGCACGGCCCGAGCTGTTCCAGGCAGACCGTTTTCCGGAAGTGGTCAACAGCGTGCTCATGTGGATTCCGCTGATCCTTACGGTTTCCATGGGCATGATGATGGTCGTCATTACGACCGGTATCGATCTCTCCGTAGGCTCCACAGTGGGCCTGTCCTCGATGGTGGCGGGCATCATGTTCCGCGATCTCGGGACGCCGCTGTGGCTCGGTATACTCGTCGCCATGGCGGTTGGGCTGCTGTGCGGCGCAGCGAACGGTGCGATCATTTCGTACCTTCGGATACCGCCCATCATCGTCACGCTCGGCACCATGAACGTATACCGCGGACTGACGTATATCATATCCAACGGTACGCAGGTGACGGGCTACGAACTGCCTGCGGGCATGAGCAACGTGGTTACGCAGGGCATATATTTCGGCAGTCTGCTGATCCCCTGGATGGTTTGGATCGCTCTGGCTATCGTGGTGATATTCGCGCTGCTGCTGCGGCATACGCACTTCGGACGTGAGGTGTACGCTATCGGTTCCAACCGGGAAGCGGCGCATCTGCGCGGCATCAACTATAAGTCGATTATATTCAAGATTTATTCGATCATCGGCCTGCTCTCGGGTATCGCGGGCATGATGTACGCCTCACGTTACGGCTATATCAACCCGAGCAATACCGGATACGGCTTTGAATTCGTGGTCATCTCCGCAACGATCATCGGCGGCGTCAGCGTGAGCGGCGGCAGCGGCACCGTGAGCGGCACGCTGCTGGGGTGCCTGCTGCTCGGCACGGTCAACACCATGCTCGCA
Source organism: Bacillota bacterium (assembly GCA_023390815.1). Lineage (GTDB taxonomy): Bacteria > Bacillota > Clostridia > Christensenellales > SZUA-584 > JAEWCC01. Next base: position 125,064 of record JAEWCC010000008.1, on the reverse strand, counting down.
ATGGTGGGTATCGGCGGTACGGTACAGCGGTTCTCATACGGCGTCATCATTGTCATCGCCCTTGTGCTGGACAGGATTGTGCAGATATCGGTGGAGAACAGACGCAAACAAGCAAAGGGAGGGGAGTTTACATGGAAAAGAGCGTAAGCAGACAGCTTGGTTTTACGAAACTGCTCAAACGGCGGGAGGCCTTTACCGTTGCGCTGCTGATCGTGGTACTGGCCGTCAGCATGCTGCTCTCCTCGAATTTCCGGGATCTCGCATACGTGCTCAAGAGCGCGACGCGGTATATGGAGTACGCGATGGTTGCGCTCACGATGACGCTGATCATCATTGCGGGCATGATCGACCTTTCTGTGCCGTCCATTATGGTGTGCACGGGTACGCTGGTTGCGATGATGTACACGGGCGGTATGAGCATGGGACTTGCCATCATCGTTGGCTTGGTGATCGGCGCTGCCCTGGGAACACTCAACGGGCTCCTGATCTCCTATATGAAGCTGCCCGCCATGATGGTGACCATCGGTACGATGAACGCCTACCGCGGCATATCGCAGATATTCATCGGAGACAAGAGCATCGGCAGCTTTCCGGACTGGTTTAACAGTATCGAGAAGATCCCGGTGTTCAAGATTGGCAACGCGAAATTCGGCGTGACGATACTGGCGTTTATCCTGCTCGCAGTGGTGTTCTATTTACTGCTGCACCGTACGCGCATGGGCCGCAGCATCTATGCCATCGGTCTCAACGAAAGCGCGGCGATATACAGCGGCGTTAAGACCAAACAGATCAAGCTGCTGCTGTTTATCCTGTCTGGTTTGATGTCCGCGTTTACCGGCATGCTGATGATGTCACGGCTCTTGCTGGTGCGGTGGGACATGGCCATCGGCGATGAACTCGATATTGTCACGATGGTGCTGCTCGGCGGTACTGACATCATGGGCGGGCGCGGCAGCATCGTAGGTACGTTCATCGCGGTGTTCATCGTCATCATCCTAAAGACCGGTCTGCTCGTAGCCAACGTAACGGCCAATGCGCAGATGTTCATCATGGGCCTGCTGCTGCTGATATCGATCATCATACCGAATATCATGCAGAGCTACAGGACAAAAAAAGGTTGACATAGTTTCAGCGCTATGCGTTGAATAAATAACACACATCCATTGAAGGAGGAAAGAACAATGAAGAGGAAGCTAGCACTGGTCCTTTGTCTGCTCATGGTGGCAACCATGCTGTTTGCCGCATGCGGTGAGAAGCCGGCGGAGACAGGCAAGAACGATGGCAAAATCAGCATCATGTTCATCCCGAAGAACCTCGGAAACCCCTATTTCGAAGCGATTGACTACGGCTTCAAGCAGGCTGTGGAAGAGCTGGGTGCTGACAATTTTGCCTATGACATGACCGGACCAGCTGAAGCGGATGCGACCAGCCAGATCGAGTATGTGGAAGCGGCTGTGCAGAACGGCACCGACATCATATTCATCGCGGCAAACTCCAACGATGCGCTCAACGGCACGTTTGACGATGCGCGCGAAGCCGGAACGAAGATCATCCTGATCAACCAGGATATCCCGGACAATGAAACCCACCGCGACGGCGCGATCATGCCGTGCAACTTCGACACCGTGGGCGTTTCGCAGCTCGAACTGCTGGGTTCCATGATCGACTACACCGGTCAGATCGCGATCCTTTCCGCGACAACTGACGCTCCGGACCAGAATGTTTGGATCGAAGGCATGAAGGCCGAACTCGAATCCAACGACAAATTCAAAGGCATGGAACTCGTAGAAGTCGTATATGGCGACGACCAGCCTGAGAAGTCCACGACTGAGATGGAAGCCCTGATCACGAAGTACCCGGATCTGCGCGGCGTCATCGCGCCCACCACGGTGGGTGTCGCAGCTGCGGCCAAGGTCATCCAGAACAAGGGCCTGGCGGATCAGATTAAGCTGACCGGCCTTGGACTGCCTTCCGAAATGAAGGAATTCATCCTCGACGGCAGCTGCCCGGCGATGCAGCTCTGGAATCCTCCGTACGAAGGTTACCTCGCGGTTTACCTTGCGCAGGAAATCATGAAGAACGGCTTGGAGATTAAGCCGGGCGTCAAGTTCACGGCTGGCAAGCTCGGCGAATACACCTTCAATGACAAGAACCAGGTCATCACGCTCGAAACCCCGATGACGTATGACAAGAACAACATTGAGGAGTATGCGGCTCTGTTCTAAACCGAATGGTAAGGGTTGTGGCGCCTGCGAAAGCGGGCGCCATACTTACAAAGCGACAGAAAAGCGCGAAAGGGTGAGATGAATGAGAGGACTCAAAGGTAACGCCGCCATTGTGACGGGCGGTTCCCGCGGAATCGGCAAAGCATGCGTGAAGAGGCTGCTGGAGGAGGGCGTAAGCGTCCTTTTTTGCGGGCGTGACGCCCGGGTGGGCGAACAGACGCTGGAGGAATTTCGTAAGGAATATCAAAATGTACATTTTATGGCCGGAGACATGAAGGATGCGGCCTTTATCAAAAAGCTTGTGGCAACCGCGCTGGAGCTTTTCGGCAAGCTGGATTACATTGTGAATAACGCGTTTCCTTTCACCGCGAAAGGCTTAAGCGCGACGAGAGAAGACTGGATTCATACGATGGAAGCTGGCCCCGTAGCGTATGCGACGATGATACAGGAATTCGTAGCGCAGCGCGGCATGGGCAAGGGTGCCATCGTTAACGTTTCGAGTATATCGGGACACATCGCCCAGCCGGACCGCTGGACGTACAATGCCGCCAAGGGTGCGGTGAAGCAGCTGACAAGGTGCGCAGCGCTCGATCTCGCTCCGCATATCCGCGTGAACTGCATGAGCCCGGGATGGGTGTGGACCGACGAGGTGGAGAAGGCGACGATGGGCCAGGGCCGCGCCAAATGGGAACCCGTATGGGGCGATTTCCATATGGTGCAGCGGCTGCAGGAGCCGGAGGAGATGGCGGCGGTCGTCGCGTTTCTGTTGAGTGACGATGCGAGCGCGGTAACGGGTGCGGACCAGCCCGCGGACGGCGGATACCTCTCGCTGGGACCCGAAGGCCTCGGAAAGAACTCGACATTTGCGGGCAGCAACTGACCGGAAAGGAACCACTATGCCAAAGTATATCGATTTGACAGCGGACATGTATGACGGCGCGCCTACGATGCCGATGGATCCCAAGCTCTCGGTATCGTGGCACTGCACGCTCGATACGCTGGGCTACAACCTTTCCCGCGTGACCATGTCCACCCATCAAGGAACCCATGTTGACGCGCCGCTGCACATGCTGCCGGACGCCGAAACAATTGACCAGATCGCGCTCGACCGCTGGATCGTACGCGCGGTAAAAGCCGACCTGACATATAAAAAACCCAAAGAGGAGATCACGATTAAGGATCTGCTGCCTTATGAGAAGAAGATCGACGAAGGCTACAGCGTCATTATCGACACGGGATGGGGGAAAGTGTTTCCAAACAAAGAGTTCTTTTCGGATTTTCCGGTAATTACGATGGAACTCGCCCAATGGTTTGCCAAAAAGGGCGTAGGGCTTGTAGGTATGGATATGCCCTGCCCGAACCCGGTGGAATGGAAGGGCGTTCATCAGGCAATGCTGGGCAAAGGCGTGCTCATTGTGGAGGGCATTGCGAACCTTGCGGCAATCGGCTCTGAGCCGTTTACCTTCTGCGCGCTGCCGCTCAAGCTCAAGGGACGCGACGGTTCGCCGGTGCGCGCAATCGCCATGCTGGATTAACGTCAGGTAGCTCATGAATATGACTGCCGCGAAAGCGGCCTGTGGCTCACGGGATACGCGCGTTATGCGTGCTATCCCGTTGTGCGTCCGGGAGCTATTTACATTGGAATAAACAAATCAATCAGGAATCTGCGAACAATCTGAAAAAGCAATAATAACATCACAAAACAAAGGCAACCACAGAAAAAGAAAGATAAAACCAAAAATGATCTTGTTTTGGCTGCGTCGCACGTTATATAATGATCATGGCGAAAAGCAGCACAGGGTTTACTGCAAGGGTGCGGCATGTGGGATTGCGATCTGGCAATTAGAATCATCACGGATAAAACGTGCAAGGAGGATATCATGAGAGACAGAAACGAAATTAAAGGCGCATACGAGCTTGCCAAGGCGCGCTACAAGAGCTTCGGCGTAGACACCGATGGAGCGATCGCTTCGCTCAAAGAAGTTCCGGTTTCCATCCACTGCTGGCAGGGCGACGACGTAACGGGCCTGGAGTCCGGCGGGGCGCTTACGGGCGGCATTATGACGACGGGCAACTACCCCGGAAAGGCACGCACCGGAGATGAACTGCGCTCGGATATCGATATGACGTTTTCGCTCATCCCGGGCAAAAAGCGGCTCAACCTGCACGCGATGTACGCGGAATTCTCCGGTCAGAAGGCCGACCGGGATCGGATTGACGTTTCGCATTTCACCCGGTGGATCGACTGGGCCAAGAAGAACCAATGCGCACTGGATTTCAACCCCTCATTATTCTCCCACCCGATGTTCAAAAACGATATGACCCTCACACATCCCGACGCGCAGGTCAGAAGGTTCTGGATCGACCACTGCAAACGCACGCGCGAGATCGGGGCGGAGTTTGGCAAGCAGCTTGGTTCTGCCTGTGTCAACAACATCTGGGCTGCGGATGGCATGAAAGATGTTCCCGCCAACCGTATGGCATACCGCAAACGGCTCGCGGATTCGCTCGATGAGATATTCGAAGACCATTATGACAAGGCGCACCTCGTGGACGCGGTGGAAAGTAAGCTGTTCGGTATCGGATCGGAAAGCTTTGTACCCGGCTCGTTTGAATTCTATATGGGATACGCCGTGAAGCACAACCTTGCGCTGTGCCTTGATTCGGGCCATTTCCATCCCACCGAAACCATTGCGGATAAGATCAGCTCCGTGCTGCTCTTCCTCGATAACGTGCTGCTGCACGTATCGCGCGGTATCCGCTGGGACAGCGACCATGTGACGACGCTCACGGATGATACGCAGCTGATTGCGCGCGAGTGCGTAAAAGCCGGCATCGACCGTATTTTCTGCGCGCTCGATTACTTCGACGCGAGCATCAACCGTATCGCGGCCTGGGTTACGGGTGCGCGCGCATTCCAGCGGGCGCTGCTCACCGCGATGCTGGAGCCCGCGGCAATCCGCGAGGCTGAAGAGAAGTTCGACTACACCTCCCGGCTGGTACTCACCGAAGAGGTCAAGCAGCTGCCGTGGGGCGCGGTATGGGACGAGTATTGCGCGCAGTGCGGCGTTCCGGCGGGTTTCGACTGGCTGGAGGCTGTGAAGAAATACGAAGCCGACGTACTCTCGAAGCGGTAAGGAGTTAACAGCATGTACGACAACGGAAAAAAGCAACTGGTCAGCATTTCGTCCTACGCGGGCGCGCGTGCCGATTACGTACAGGGCGGCGGCGGAAATACCTCCGTCAAGTTTGACGATACGCTCATGGGCATCAAGGCTTCGGGCTACACGCTCGGAGAAATTACCGCGGACAAAGGATATGTGACAGTGGACTATCCGGCCATTATGCGGTATTATGAATCCGTTGGGGGCGCGGAGAAGGATTTCGAGAAAGAGAGCCTTCAGGTCAACCTGGACAACATCCGGCTGCTGCCCGGCATGGAAAGCAAGCGTCCCTCGGTGGAAGTCGGCTTCCATTCGTTCCTGAGCCGCTGCGTCATCCACACGCACTCGGTATACGCGAATGTGCTGTGCTGCAGCGAGGAAGGCCGTTCGCTGGCCGAAAAGATATTTAGCGGTTCCGGGCTTCGGTATATCTTCGTGCCGTACGTCGACCCGGGTTTCCGGCTAACGCTGACGATCAAGCAGGCCGTGGACGCGTACCGAGCAGTTAATGGCGCGGCACCCGAGGTGATATTCCTCGAAAACCACGGTGTCATCGCCCATGCGGACAGTGACAGCGAGGCGATTGCGCTGCACGAGAAAGCGAACGAGGCAATCCGCAGCTATCTGCGTATCGGCGAGTTCCCGATGCCGCGCGTGCGCGCAGCAGGGGAGGGATTCGTGAGCGGCACGGCTTTCCTGAAAGACGCGATGACCGCAATCGGCGCGGACGAGGCATACTTTGGCGCCCTGAAGCTGTATCCGGACCAGCTCGTGTACATCGGCAACAAGATCGGTGATACGGTCAGGTTGGGCATGGATGGCATTGAATACTGCATGAGCGAAAAGGAAGCGCAGACGGTGGAGGAGACCCTGCTCGGCGTGGTATTCGTAATCGACGCGATACGAAAAGCTGGCCTTACGCTGCGGCAGATGCAGGAGAAGGACGCCAGCTTCATCGGCAGCTGGGAGAGCGAGAAGTACCGCGCAAAACTCGTTAAATAAGGGAGAGACACGATGAAGAACTACTTGGCGGCAGATCTGGGCGCGAGCAACGGGCGTACGATACTCGGCCGATTCGACGGCGATAAACTTACGCTCGAAGAGATCAACCGCTTTGAAAACAACTACGTGCGCGTGCAGGACGGCTATTACTGGGATGTCCTGCGCCTATACAGCTCCATTCTCGAGGGCATCGGACTTTACGCGAAAAACTGCTCCGAGCCGCTTTCCGGTATCGGTATCGATACGTGGGGGGTGGATTTCGGTGTGGTCGACCGCATGGGCAGCATTGTCGGCAACCCGCGTTCCTACAGGGACCCGCGGGGCGCGCGCGGCATGAAAGCGTTCCACGCCAAATATGGCGAGAGAACCGCATTCGACATGACGGGAATCGCGAATCTTGAGTTCAACACGTTATATCAGCTTTATGATATGGTGCAGCAGAACGACCCGCAGCTGCGGGCAGCCGATAAGGTGCTCTTAATGCCTGACTTACTCGGATACATGTTGTGCGGCGTCAAATCGACGGAGTATACCAACGCCACCACCATGCAGATGCTGGACAGCACAACGGGTCGCTGGTCGGATGAATTGCTCGGTATGGCGGGCATCGAACGGTCGCTGCTGGCCGATATCCAGATGAGCGGTGAAGTGAAAGGCAAGCTGGTGCCCACCGTACTGCAGGATACCGGGCTGAAGGAAGCGGCCAACGTTATCTGCGTGGGTTCGCACGATACCGCATCGGCGGTTGCCTCCGTACCTGCGCGCACAGAGAATTATGCCTATATCTCGTCGGGCACGTGGTCGCTGATGGGCGTCGTTTCCGATCATACATTGATGGGCGATGACGTATACAGCCATCAGTTTTCCAACGAAGGCACGATCACGGGCGGTTACCGCCCGCTGCGCAATATCATGGGCCTCTGGATCATCCAGAACTGCAAGCGCTTCTGGGACCGGGAGGGCAGCGTCAGTTGGGACGATATCGTGGGTATGGCCAAAGCCGCGCCTGCTTTTGCGTCGTTTATTGACGTCAATTCAAATGAGTTCTTCAGAGGCGAAGACATGCCGGAGAAGATCCAGCGGTATTGCGCATCTACAGGACAGCGCGTGCCTCAGACGAAAGGGGAGATTGCCCGTACCGTATATGAGAGCCTCGCAATGACGTATCGTGAAGCGTTTGAAGGACTTGAGCAGATGAAGGAAGGCCGGATCGACGTGCTGCATATCGTGGGCGGCGGCGCGAAGAACGCGCTGCTCAACCAGTTTACAGCAGGCGCGATCGACCGTGCAGTCGTTGCCGGGCCGTATGAAGCGACCGCAATCGGCAACCTGATGATGCAGGTAAAGAGTTCCGGCGAGGTTGCGGATTTTGCCGAGATGCGAGAAGTCATCTCGCGCTCCTTTGCGGTCGATGAATTCGAACCGAAGGATACGGCGCAATGGTCTGAAGCGTACGAAACATACAAAACGATCAAAGGCCGGGGCGCTGAGACAAATTAGCGAAATTAATCGAAATGATAACCCGGGCAGCTGCGACAAAAATCGCATTCAACCGCGAGCGCACAAAGGCTGCCCGGTTGTTTTTATCAGGGCAGTAAATCAGGGGTGGAAGAAAGAGGATTGCCATCCGCCATTGTTTTGGTTGACATTTTCGGCACCAATCCATATAATGGTACTAAAACAGATGAAGGAGTGCATAGCGATGAAACGAGGTTGCGCGATATTGTTGGTGCTGGTGGTTATGACGGCGCTGCTCGCCGCGTGCACAAAAAATGAGACCCCGCAGTCAACACCGAGTACCTCCAATACGGCTGCATCGCCTACGCCCGTACCCACCACGCCCCCCGATTTTGCAGATGTCGATTTTTCGGGAAACTGGTCGGTTTCTGCGGTTCTTGACGAAAACGGTCAGGCGGTGAGCGCGGATCAGATGGCCCAGATGGGTGCCGATTTTACGCTGGAGATTACGAAGAGCGGGGCATATTTTATTTACAGTGCGGAAGGCGAGCCGATAGGGCAGGGGCAGTATAGCGTATCTGCCAATCAGCTGGTTCTCAGTGCGAGCGGTATGCAGACTACGTATATTATACAGGATGCGAATACGCTGCGCTGTGAGGCTGAGGATGGCAGCGTGACCGTGATGACGCGCTGCGCAGATTGCGAGGATGAGGAAGAGGACACTGAAGCTCTCCCGGATGACACCGCGACTCTCCCTGACGAAACCGGTACAGAAACCACGGAAGAGCTGGATGCCCCATAACGCATCGATCCTGAGGCCGGTGCATTTGTGTATTAGTACAGACGCTCACAGACCGCATCCTTCTGATGCGGCACGCAAAGCCCGGTCGCGCAAGTCGCGGTTGCAACGGGCGGTATGAATATCAGATAAACGAAGAGGAGGTTTTAACCTCCTCCTATCATTCAACTGGGTCGCTTTAATAATATCCGGTATCAAAAGAAGTTGCAGGACCAATAGCATATACACAGCGTAGTCGTGCTGGCGCAGATGCAAAACGGTATGAATTTCAACTAAACGAAGAGGAGGCCGAAGCCTCCTCTTTTATGGCAACTGCATTTTTTCGTTTTGTGGTGCGTACCGATACCCATGCCAAGCACAGGCGATTCTTTAGATATCAAGCACTGAACGATGCTTCGCTGTAGGCTCAGCATCCCATAACGTGGTTTTCATTAAACTGAAAGAGGAGGCCGGAGCCCCCTCTTTCTTGGCATAGAATTTTAGAATATCCGGTAGCCGCAGATGAAGTTGCGGGACCAATAGCTGGAACCGGTATATTTACGTTTGACGACCTTGTCGTTACTGGATGACGCATCAACCATCACGCCATTGCCCGCGCAGATAGCAACGTGTCCTTTGTATACGATTACGTCACCGCGCTTAAGATCGCTCATATTTTCGATCCGCGTATATTTCGTTGTGCTGCGCCATGTGTATGACGTCATATAGCTCTGGTTGACGCCGACCTGTTTCAGACACCAGTATACAAAACCGGAGCAGTCGAACTCGTTCGGCCCTTTTGCGCCGCGGGTATATTCTTTGCCCAGCTTAGACTCCGCTACCGAGAGGAAGGACTCCACATTGGCGCCCGTGATGTTGGGGGTGGAACCGGAGCCGGAATTTGAACCACCGGAATTTGAACCGCCGGAGTTCGAGCCGCCGGAGTTCGAGCCGCCGGAATGTGAACCGGAGCTTGAACCCGAACTTGACCCTGTAGAGGCTTTTTTAGCGCTGGACGACATCAGTACGTTGAGCGTATTGGGACCGACTCTGCCATCCTGAGAGAGGCCGTTCCGCTTCTGGAATTTACGCACTGCGGACTCCGTATCCTCTCCGAAATATCCCGTTACCCGGCTCATATATCCGAGCTTTTTAAGCCTTTCCTGAACCGTCGTCACCTGGGAACTCCTGCTCCCCACGGAAAGGGCGCTGCTCTGCGCCTCGCTCGACATCAGCGCGCCCGCCGTCGCGGGTCCGATATATCCGTCCGCGATTATGCCGTTGGCTTCCTGGAAGCGCTGAACAGCTTCTTTGGTATCCTTCCCGAAGCTGCCGTCCGGTTCGGTCATCAGATATCCGAGCTTTTTCAAGCGCTTCTGATAATTAAGGATTTTGTCGCTGTGTTCGCCTGGCGCGTAGATATTGGCGACAACGTCGGTGGAATAAAGCATTTCACGCGTTCCCTGGCCAATCTTACCATCCTGCTCAATGTTGTTGAGCTTCTGAAACTTCTTAACCGCCGCTTCGGTTTCCTTACCGAAGTATCCGGTTGCGGTGTCCATATAACCCAGTTCCATCAGCCGCTGCTGCATGTCATAGACGTCGTTGTCCTCTGCGCCGATCGTGATGGTATAGTACTGCGCCTGATCGGAAAACAGCAGCGAATAGGTCTGCTCGTCCACGATGCCGTTGGCTTCAAGACCGTGTTGGGTTTTGAAATGATTGACAGCTGCAGCGGTTTGATTGCCGAAGATGCTGTCCGGCTCGTCAGAGTCCATGTAACCCAGTTCCATCAGCCGTCCCTGAACATCGCCGACTACGGCGGCGGTTGTCCCCTGAGTAATCCGTACCGACTCGTATACCGGGGTTACAACCGATATGCTCGCCAGCTTTGTCTCGTCCGGAACAGTCGAGGTGCTCATCTCCGGCGCGGAAGCCAAAGAATCGGCCTGGGCGACCGTCTGCTGCTTGCCGCCTGTCAGCGTTACAGCCAATACGACACCGATAATCACGACCGCCAGAGCGCCCGCTGCTACGAGTACGCGGCGAATGTTTTTTATCCGGAACACACGACGGCGTTTACTGCTGTAACTGCGGGAACGTGTTACGGGTGTGGTTCTGTTGTCCGCCTGACGGGCGGAAAGGACTACAGGCGTTTTGGCAGGCTCGGAAACCGCTTTTGCGTGTTTGCCTTGCAGGAGTGACGCGAAACGCGCCTTGATCTGCTTGCCGGGCAATCGCCGCCAAAGCAGCTCGGACCGCACTTTCACCTGTCTTAACATGTTGCTCAAAGGGTTGCTTTTTTTGCTTCTGTGTTTTGGCATATCTCCACCTTTATCCAGAGTGTGTAGTTATTCATTTCGCGAAATGGGCTTCGACGCCTTTATTATACTCAAATATTCAAAGAATCGCAATACTTTTGTAATAATTACATTGCCCAGCATCCTTTAAAATTGTTCTGATGCCTGCTTCTTGGAATAAAAAATGCCCGCAATGGCGGGCATTCGGAGTGTGTTTGTCGATATTATTCCGGGTAATATTGGCAGAAACGCCTCCCGTAAATAATATAGTTACACAATTGCGGCTCCGGGATTAAAATATCCTGAAACCGCATATAAAATCCAGACTGGTCGACATCTTGCGCTTGACGACCTTATCATAATGCGCAGACGCGTCGATCTGATATCCGTTGCCAAGCGCGATGGCAACATGCCCTTTGTAGACAATGATATCACCGCGCCGAATATCCTGTTTGCTTGTGATTTTCGTGTATTTCGTACATTTTGCCCATGCGTGTGATGTCAGATATCCCTGATGCACGCCGATCTTATTGAGGCACCAATATACGAAGCCTGAACAATCAAATGCGTTCGGCCCTTTGGCTCCGCGCGTATATTCGCTGCCCAGCCGGGACTCTGCCATGGTGATGAGCGAGTCTGCATTAGCGCCGGATACATCCGGCACAGAGCCAGACCCTGAGCTGGAGCCCGAGCTCGAACCGGAGCTCGAACCGGAGTTTGAGCCGGAACTTGAGCTGGAACTGCGGGCCGCTTTCTTTGCGCTTGAGGACATCAGCACATTCAGCGTTCTGGGGCCTACTCTTCCATCTTGAGAAAGTCCGTTCCGCTTCTGGAATTTACGCACCGCAGTCTCGGTATCTTCTCCGAAATAACCCGTTACCCGGCTCATATATCCCAGCTTTTTAAGCCTCTGCTGAACCGTGGTGACTTGTGAGCCTTCGCTCCCGACACATAGCGCGCTGGTCTGCGCTTCGTCCGACATGATCGCGGCACGCGTTGCCGGGCCGAGACTCCCGTCCGCAATCATGCCATTGGCTTCCTGAAAACGCCGTACGGCTTCCTTGGTATCTGCCCCAAAATGCCCATCGGGCTGAGTCGTCAGGAAACCAAGCTTTTTTAAACGTTCCTGACACGCCAGAATTTCTTCGCTTTCTTCACCCTGGGAGTAAACATTGCCTATCGCCTCGGGATCATACAGCAGTTCCCGCGTATCCTTATCAATCCTGCCATCTTCGGGCAGGGAATTGAGCTTCTGAAATTTCTTGACCGCCGCTTCGGTTTCTTCGCCAAAGTTGCCGGTCGCTTCGTCCATATATCCAAGTTCGATCAGCCGCTCCTGCAGCTCGTAAACGTCGGTGTCACTTGCGCCGATCGACAGCGTATAATACTGCGCATCTTCCGAAAACAACAGCGAATAGGTCGCTTCGTCCACGACGCCGTCCGCCTCCAAGCCGTGCTGCGATTTAAAGCGGTTGATGGCTTGGGTCGTCATTTCATCAAAAACGTCGCTCGCTTCATCCACATCCATATATCCAAGTTCCATCAGCCGATTCTGAAGATCGGACACCACCAGCGCAGTGACGCCTTCACTAAGGCGGATGGACTCGGATACCGGCATCACGAGGGAGACGCTGGCCAGCTTGGCTGGCTGGGAGACGACTGGCGGCAGGGCATCCAGCAGATTGTTTTGCATCGCCGCCGGCAGCGGCTTATTTCCTGTAAGCGTCGCAACCAGTACCAGGCCGGTCACGATGGCCCCCATACACCCCAGCGCAATGAGAGCGCGGCGTATCGGTTTCATACGGAATATACGCCGGTTTTTACCGATAGCGTCCTGCGTATTTTCAGCCGGCAGCTTGCCGGCTTTTTGCGATGGAGAGGCAGGTTTTACAGGCTTTGCAGCCACCAAACTGCTTAAGGGTGCCTTAGGAACCTGCCGTTCCAATATCCGCTTACCGGAAAAAAACCGCAAGATGGGAGCAAAATGGTGCTTTATCTGGTTGACGATCCGTCCGAATAGGTTTTCTTTATTAAACCCGTGTTTCGGCATTTTTTCCACCTCCGTTCGGAACAACGTAGATATCAGTTGGCAAATGGAGTTTCATCACCTTATTATATTCAAATATTCATAAAATAGCAACAATATTGTAATAATTATCAGTTCTAAAATCAAAAAAGTTGCCGAGAAAGCTTATAGCCGTTTAAACGCCCTCAATAACGGTCGTATTTATATATTGTATAACCAGCAATCCTGGGTACAGAAGATCGGGGCAGGTCATTCTTGACAAGCATAAAGGCGCTTGGCTATAATGAGTTGTCAAAACTGCATACGATGGATGACGGATACGGGAGAGTTGTAAAAACACCGAAGATGTAAGCGGCGGCGTGTCAAACCGCGGTGAAACTTTCAGGTAAAAGGACTGTATCCTGACAGCACTCTGGAGAGCCGCATTGGCACCGAAGGAGCAACGGGCTTACATGCCCCGGAATCTCTCAGGTTAGAATACAGAGGAAGACGACATATTTTTTGTTGTCTCCCTCTGTTTTATTTTTAGAGGGAGTGAAAGGACAGCATTATGAAACACACGCCGCTTTATGAAGAGCATGTCAAACTCGGCGGACGCATCATCGATTTCGGAGGCTGGGCATTGCCCGTGCAGTATACCGGCATTGTGGAGGAACATGAGCATGTTCGCAGCGCGGCCGGTCTGTTCGATGTTTCGCACATGGGGGAGATCACGGTAAAGGGTAAAGACGCGCAAAGCTTCATCCAGCATCTCGTTACGAACGACATCTCGAAAGCCGTGGACGGACAGGCGGTATACTCGCCGATGTGTTACCCGGACGGCGGCGTGGTGGACGATCTTCTCGTTTACCGCTTGGGCGCAGAGGATTACCTGCTGGTCGTCAACGCGGCCAACACGGACAAGGACTTTGCGTGGATATGCGAGCACATTGAGGGCGAGGTCAAAGTGGAGAACGTCTCGGACCAATGGGCGCAGCTCGCGATTCAAGGCCCAAAAGCCCAGGAAATATTGCAGAAGCTTACGGATTATCCGCTGGGTGATATCCGCTTTTATCGGTTTGCGCCAAACGTGCGCGTTGCGGGTTATGACACGCTGGTATCGCGGAGCGGATACACCGGCGAGGACGGTTTTGAGCTGTATACCCACCCCGTGAACGCGCCTGCACTCTGGCAGGCGCTGCTCGATGCGGGCAGGGAGGACGGGCTGATCCCGGCGGGCCTCGGCGCGCGCGATACGCTGCGCTTTGAAGCCGCGCTGCCGCTTTACGGTCAGGAGATATCAGCGGAGATTTCGCCTCTGGAGGCGGGGCTTACCCGTTTCGTGAAGCTGGAGAAGTCAGAATTTATCGGCAAAGAAGCGCTCGCGAAGCAGGCAGCCGACGGACTCAAACGCAGGATTGTCGGCTTTGAGATGGTGGAGCGCGGCATTCCGCGCGGCCATTATGAAATCGCAAAGGACGGACAGATCATCGGCTTTGTCACGACAGGCAGCTTCTCGCCTACGCTGAAAAAGAACATCGGGCTCGCGCTGGTTCAAAGCGAATACGCGGCGGAAGGCACGGAGTTTGACGTCGTCATCCGGGACAAGTCGGTCAAAGCCCAGGTCGTACCGGTCCCGTTCTATTTAAAGAAGTACAAAATCGCGGCAAAATAATATTTTATTAAAAGAGGAAAGGAAGCGGCGGATGCGGCCGCACGCGGCGCCGCAAGGGAGAAGCCAATGGAGATTATCGAAGGACTTTTCTACACAGAAGAACATGAATGGATACGGCTGAAGGGCAAGCGCGCCTATATCGGCATCACCGACCATGCGCAGCACCATCTCGGAGAAATCGTATATGTCGAACTGCCGGAACTCGACTCGGAACTGGAGGCGGGGGATATCCTCGGCGTCGTGGAGTCGATCAAAGCCGCATCGGACATTTATACAGCGGTTTCCGGAACGGTTGCCGAAGTCAACGAAACGCTTCCCGACCACCCCGAAAAGATGAACGAAGCCCCGTACGACAGCTGGATTGCGGCGGTGGACTTGGCGGATGAGTCGGAACTGGATCATTTGATGGACGCGGCGGCTTACGGGAAATTCTGCGAGGGCCTGGAATGAGATACATCCCCAATACGCAGCCGCAGCAGGAAGAGATGCTGCGCGTGATCGGCATGCAGCGCATGGACGATCTGTTTGCCATGGTGCCGGAGGACGTGCGTTTAAAGCGCGGGCTCAATCTGCCTGGTGCCATGAGCGAATTGGAGCTGTCGGCGCATATGAAGCGGATGGCGGCAGGCAACATCAGCTGCGAAAATGCGGTCTGCTTCCTCGGCGCGGGCGCGTACGACCACTTTATCCCGAGCGTCGTACACCATCTTTTGTCCCGTCAGGAATTTTTCACGGCTTATACGCCATACCAGCCTGAAATCAGCCAGGGCACACTGCAGGCGATATTCGAATTCCAGTCCATGATCTGCATGCTGACCGGCATGGATGTCGCGAACGCTTCCATGTACGACGGCGCTTCGGCGCTGGCGGAAGCCGCGATGATGGCGTGCCGCGCCGCGGGGCGTGACGAGGTGCTTGTCTGCCGTAGCGCATCCCCGCAGAACCGCGAGGTATTGAACACCTATGCCCGGTTCAAGGGAATCAAAACCGTTACGTTCCGGTATCAGAACGGTCGGGCCGATCTCAATGATCTTGAAAGCAAGATGTCGGCGGACACCGCCGCCATCGTGATCCAGTCGCCCAACTTCTTCGGCGTGATCGAGGAACTCGAACCCATCGCGGAGCTTGCGCACCGTCACAAAGCCGCGCTGATCGTTTCTTGCGACCCGATATCGCTCGGGCTGCTCAAAGCGCCCGGCTTGCTGGGCGCGGACATTGCGGTCGGCGAAGGTCAGCCGCTCGGCAACCCGGTCAATTTCGGAGGCCCTTATCTCGGCTTCTTTGCCGCCAAAGAGAAGTGGCTGCGCAAGATGCCCGGGCGCATCGTGGGCGAGACGGTGGACCGCGAAGGCAAACGCGGCTTCGTGCTGACGATTCAGGCGAGAGAGCAGCACATTCGCCGCGAGAAAGCGACCTCGAACATCTGCTCGAACGAGGCGCTTTGCGCGCTCGCCGCGACGATCTATCTCACGGCTATGGGCCGTCAGGGTTTGCGTGAGGTGGCGGAGCAGTGTGTCAGCAAATCACGCTACGCGTATGACCAGCTGATTAAAACCGGGGCATTCGAGCCGGTGTTCGACGCGCCGTTCTTCCGCGAATTTGCGTTGCGGTACAGGGGCGATGTCGCTGCGCTGAACGAACGGCTGCTGAAGGACGGTATAGTGGGCGGGTACGACCTGGGCCGCGACTACGAGGAACTGACGGGCGCGTGGCTCGTCGCCGTCACGGAAAAACGCACCAAAGCCGAGATCGATAAGCTCGCGGAAAGGGCGGCGCTATGATAAAAACACAACCGCTTATATTTGAAGTCAGCCGTCCCGGCAGAGCCGCATATTCGCTGCCCGAATGCGATGTGCCCGTTTCCAAAGAAGCGATTCCGGCGCATCTGCGCGGCGAAGCGCCTGCGCTTCCCGAGGTGAGCGAGGTGGAGTTGATCCGGCATTTCACGCAGCTCTCGATGAAGAACCACGGCGTCGACGCGGGTTTTTATCCGCTTGGTTCCTGCACAATGAAATATAACCCCAAACTCGATGAGGACATGGCACAGCTTGACGGGTTTGCGCAGGCACATCCGCTCCAGTCCGTTGAAACAGCGCAGGGGTGTTTGCAGCTGCTGTACGAGATGGATACCATGTTGTCCGAGATCACGGGTATGGCGCGCGTATCGCTGCAGCCCGCCGCGGGCGCGCATGGCGAGCTCACCGGCCTCATGATCATCAAGGCATACCACGAGTATCGCGGGGATACCCGGCGTACCAAAATCGTTGTACCGGATTCTGCGCACGGCACCAATCCCGCCTCCGCCGCGGCAGCGGGGTTCGACGTGATCGAAGTCAAGTCCAACCCGCGCGGACTGGTAGATATCGCGGCGTTGGAAGCGCTGATGAGCGATGAGATTGCGGGACTGATGCTGACGAACCCCAACACGCTTGGGCTGTTTGAAGAGGACATCCGGCAGATCGCAGATATTGTGCACGCCGCAGGCGGCCTGCTTTACTATGACGGCGCCAATGCGAACGCAATACTCGGCGTATCACGGCCGGGCGATATGGGATTTGACGTGGTGCATATCAACCTGCACAAGACGTTTGCCACGCCGCATGGCGGCGGCGGGCCGGGTTCCGGGCCGGTGGGTGTGAAGGAACATCTCGTGCCGTTTCTGCCCAAACCGGTGATCGAGAAGGTGGACGGCAGTTACGTGCTTGACGACGACCGTCCGCTGTCCATCGGGCGTGTGCGCTCGTTCTACGGCAACTTTGGCGTGGTGGTCAGGGCGTATGCCTACATCCGTACGATGGGGCCGGACGGACTTAAACACGTATCTGAAGCCGCTGTATTGAACGCGAACTATATCCGTGAGCAGCTCAAAGCCGATTTCGCGCTGCCGTACGACCGTACGTGCATGCACGAGGCGGTATTTTCCGGGCAAAGGCAGAAGGAACATGGCGCATCCACGCTCGATATCGCCAAGCGCCTGATCGACTTTGGCGTTCATCCGCCCACCATCTACTTCCCACTCATCGTCAGCGAGGCGCTCATGATTGAGCCGACCGAGACGGAGAGCCGCGAGACGCTGGATGAATTTATCGCCGCGATGAAGCAGATTGCCCGCGAAGCGGAGGAGACGCCGGAAATCTTGCATGAAGCGCCGCATGGCACGCCGGTGTCCCGCCTGGATGAGGCGAAAGCCGCACGCGACATGAAGCTTACGTATAAGCCGGAATAGTCAACACAAATGACGGGGGCGCAAAGCCCCCTTTTTGTTCCGAACCTCCGAAACCTGATCACCGCCATCATTGGCAACACTGCAACACGAATGATATAATAGGCGAAATCTTAGCGTATAAGGAGCAGGAAGAATGCAACAGGTCAGCAAGGCAGATATGGTAGCTATCGCGCCGCTATTTGCAGGCATGGGCGATACGATGATTCTCACCTGTTTGCAGGGGCACATGGGCCGCGCCTGGGCGGACGATACGGCTTGTCCGCGGGCAGCGAAGATCGTTTCAGGGGATTTTTGTTTTCTGGCAGGGGACAGCGAATGCGAAGAGGCCCGTACGCTTGCGGCACACATCCCAGAGGATTATCCGTCCCCGTCGCTGACGATCGTTTCACAGCACGAAGGCTGGGATGCACGGGTGGAAGAGGCGTTTGGCGCAAGCGCAAAGAAATTTATGCGATATGCGCTGCATAAGGATGCGAGCAGCATGAACCATGAACGGCTGACTGCCATCGCAGCGCAAATACCGCAGGATTACCGCATCGTACCGATCGATGCCCGGCTGTTCGATATGACGCGGCGGGAGGAATGGTCCAAGGATTTTTGTTCGCAGTTCATCGATTTTGAGGACTACAAGAACCGGGGTGTCGGTTTTGTTGCGCTGCTGGGCGACGAGCCGGTCAGCGGTGCGTCATCTTATACGGTATATGAGGGTGGTATCGAAATCGAAATCGATACGAGGAAGGATCACAGGCAAAAGGGGCTGGCAGCGGCGTGCGCCGCGCACCTGATTCTGGCCTGCAAGGAACGCGGACTATACCCAAACTGGGACGCGGCCAACAAAATTTCGCTGGCGCTGGCGCAAAAGCTGGGCTACCGGTTCGAGAGGGAATACCCCGCGTATCGGATAACCCTGTAAAGCAATTTATAAACGAAAGGCCGCAGGCGCAGACAGCGTTTTGCGGCCTTTTGCGGATCTCGGTTTATTTCCGCGTGATTAATCAAAAAATAACCCTGAAGTAATTAAAGGCGGTAAAGGCTTTGAAGAAGGAAAAAGGGCTGTCTGTATGGCACCTGGTCATGCTGGCGCTGGGCACTGTGATTGGCGGGTCATATTTTTTGGGTAGCGCGGTTGCAATCAATGCCGCGGGGCCGTCGATCATGATCGGCTTCGTACTGGGCGGCGTGATGGTATATTTTATACTGTTTGCGTTGTCCGAAATGACGGTCGCCAGCCCTGAGGTCGGTTCGTTCCGCGCATTTGCGGCTCAGGCTTTCGGGCAGGGAGCGGGCTTTGTGGTGGGCTGGGTGTACTGGACGGGCATGGTGCTCGCCATGTCGAGCGAGGCGACGGCGGTATCCATTCTGCTGCAGCAATGGCTGCCCAATCTGTCACTGCCCCTTGTGGGCAGCGTCGTCATTGTGGGCGTTACGCTGCTGAACCTGTTAGGCGCTGAAAAGCTGGGCAAGCTGGAAAGCGGCCTTGCAGCGATCAAGCTGTTTGCGATTGTTGCGTTTGTGATTATCGCCATATTGCTCGTCGTCGGGCTGTTTGGCGGCCGTCCTGCGGTGGGAACGGGGCATATCAGCTCGGAACCTTTTTGGCCGGGCGGTATTTCGGGCCTCGCAGGCAGTTTGCTGGTCGTGATGTTCACCTACGCGGGCTTCGAGGTGATCGGCCTTGCCGCATCGGAGGCACGCCAACCGAAACATGTCGTGATTCCCAAGGCAATACGCCGTACGGTATTCTGCCTCATCGGACTCTATGTGATATCCATCGCCGTACTACTGCCGCTTGTGCCCACGGCAAGCCTCAATGAGCAAACCAGCCCCTTCGTCGCCGCTCTCAACAACAGCGGCATCGGCTGGGCGGGAACGGTGATCAATGTGGTTTTGATTTCAGCTATCCTGTCGACCATGCTTGCGGCGATGTTTGGCCTGGGGCGGATGATGCGTTCTCTGGCGGACGAGGGCATGGCACCGCGCTGGCTCAAGGACAAAAAGGATGTGCCGTACCGCGGTATTCTGGCTTCGGGCGCTGCGATGCTCGCGGCACTCGGCATCGGCTTGCTGCTGCCCAATGTCTACCGGTTTTTAATCAGTTCGGGCGGCTTCGCGCTGCTGCTGACGTATGCGGTCATCATGGCGACCCATATCAAGTTCCGGCGCAAGCAGGGCTGCCCGCCGCATGGAAGCTGTCAGCTTTGGGGCTTCCCGTATACCTCGATTATCGTGCTCGTACTGCTGATTGTGGCCATCGTCAGTATGCCTTTTGTAAACGGCCAGCTTCCCGGCCTCATTGCAGGCTGTATTCTCGTCGCGATGTTTACGGTCTGGTACGTGCTGCTGCGCTTTGCTCGCCAGCGGGGTGGGGCGGCGCGTGCGGCATCAATCAAAGGAATGCGGCAAAGTTATTCCACCGAGGCGTCGGAGGAGCTTCGCGTACCGGATACGGATAAACAGGACAAATGACCTCATTTTCGCGTTGAAGGAGGCCGGACGTTATGATATAATCCAGCCATAGGGCAACCCGTGCGATTGCCCTTATTATTACCCGGACCTTCAGGCGTTTTGTAAGGTGCGGGAGGCGGAGGATGTCATGAACGAGCAGGAGATTCGCGTACTGCTGAACCAGATGCTCAAGGATACGTTTTACAAAATACTCCGTCTGCAGGAAAAGAGCGTATCGCAGTCCTCCAACAGCGCCATCAGTCGAACGGAAATGCATATCCTCGAGGTCGTGCAGGACGAACCGGACCCGACGCTGACCTGCATTGCCGATATGTTGGGTGTGACAAAAGCCACCGCAAGCGTTTCGGTAAAACGGCTGACAGAAAAAAACTATCTGCAAAAAGCGGTATCCGAGCACGATAAGCGTAAGAGCATACTCAAGCTGACCGAAACGGGGGAGAACTGTTGCCGGAAGCACAAGCAGTTTCATGACATGATGATCGAGAGCCTGCTGCGCGACTTCAAAATCGCGGAATATCCGGACGTACTGAAAGCGCTGGTCGCACTTCGCGACTTTTTCAGCCGCCTGGAACACTGACATTTGTATGATATCATATTGATGAAAATATCAATGATTCGTATTATCCGTTTAATAATTCTTCAGCTAAAATCAATATTTTACGTCGTTTCCGAAAAAATTTCTTAATAAATACGTGTTTTTAAGCGGTCTGCGCCCAAATTGGGCCAGTTTTCGTTCATATCATTTGCAACACTGTTAACATTCGGTTCATTGACATCCTTTCCGTCTGATGTTAAGATGGCAAAAAACCTGTTTGGTTAGTAGTACTAACTGTATTTTTGTATGATTTCTTGCCTCAATGGCAATCAATACAAAGACGCTTGCTGCGGAGGATAGATATGGACGTAGAAAAGATCTTCAGCCTCATCGATAAAGCGGAGGCTTCCTCATTCGACAGGATCGAAATTCAGATACAGGATGTACGGTTGTGCCTGGAGCGCAACCGGTGCACGGCGGAAGTCGTTCCGGCTTCTTTAACGCCCGCCAGAGAAACCACGGCGGTAAAGGAGTTTGAGACGGAGGACATTATTTTTGCGCCCATTTCTGGCGTATTCTATGCGGCTAAAGAGCCGGGTGCGGAGCCGTATGTGCGCGAGGGCCAGCATGTGCATAAGGGAGAGCCGATCTGCATTATCGAGGCCATGAAGATGATGAATGAAATTTGCGCCCCCAAATCCGGCGTGATCGAGCGCATATTTGTGGAAAACGCACAGACCATTAAAGCGAACGACGCGCTGTTCCTGTACGCGAAGGAAAGCTGACATGAATACCGTACTCATCGCGAACCGGGGCGAGATCGCTGTCCGCATCATCCGCACCTGTAAAAAGCTTGGGCTGAAGACCATTGCAGTGTTTTCCGAAAACGACGAGCGCAGCCTGCATGTGCGGCTTGCAGACGAACGCGTTTGTATCGGCCCGCGCCCTGCAGAAAAAAGCTACCTCAACATCGAAAGCATCATGGCGGCGGCAAGGGCCTATCGGGCGGACCTCATTCATCCGGGCGTCGGTTTTCTGTCCGAGAACGCCGGGTTCCGGCGGGCCTGCGACGAGGAAGGCATCCGCTTCATCGGGCCGGACATCGCGGCGATGCGGCTGCTCGAAGACAAGCAGCGCGCGCGCCAGTGGATGCAGGAAAACGGGTTTCCGGTCGTACCCGGCAGCCCCGGCACGGTGGACAGTGTTAAGACCGCGCTGACCGTCTGCAAGACGGTCGGCTATCCGGTGATGCTCAAAGCCTCAAAGGGCGGCGGCGGTAAAGGAATCCGCGTTGTGAATAATGCGGTGGAGCTGGAGAAGGAATTCCCGCTCGTCAGCCGCGAAGCGGAGCTGGCATTCGGCGACCGCAGCATGTATATCGAAGCGTATCTGCCCCAAGCGCGCCACATCGAGATACAGATTTTAGCGGACGAACACGGCAACGTGCTGCACCTGGGAACGCGCGAGTGCAGCCTGCAGCGCAAGAACCAGAAGCTCGTCGAGGAAGCGCCCGCGCCGTTCATCGAACCAGAGGTGCGCAGCGCGATGGAGAATACCGCGGTCGAGATCGCGCGGCGCGCAGGGTACAAGAACGCGGGCACCATCGAGTTTCTGTACAAAGACGGCAAATACTACTTTATGGAGATGAACACGCGCATTCAGGTGGAGCATCCCGTGACGGAAAGCATATTCGGCGTGGATCTCATCAAAGCGCAGATTCAAGTAGCGATGGGGCACCACTTCAACATCAGGCAGGAAGATATCATCCCGCGGGGCCATGCGATCGAGTGCCGCATCAACGCGGAGAACGTGATGGAGAGTTTCCGCCCTTCGCCGGGCGTCATCCAATCGATGCGGCTGCCGGGCGGAAACGGCGTGCGCGTCGACACGGGCTACGGCCCGGGCGATGAAATACCGCCCTACTACGACTCGATGATTATGAAAGTCATCTGTTCGGGAGACGACCGCGAGGAGGCAAGGCATTTAAGCCTCGCAGCCCTCGAAGAACTCGGGATCGAGGGGGTCGCCCATAACGCCAGCTTCACGCAGGCGATGCTCAGGCACGACGCGTATATTACAGGCGGCGTGCATACGAAATGGATCGAGCAGGAATTTATACATCAGTTTTTGCGGAGAGAACATGAATCTGTTCAGTGAAAAAATCCAAACAGACAGCAACGCCCAGCGGCTCACAGTGGAAACGCTGCGCTGCAGCGGATGCGGCAAGGACCTGCTTGCGGGCATATTCCACGCGAACGATTCCACCTGCCCGTATTGCGGCACGCTGTTCCGGCAGCCCGCATACAAGCGCATCGAGTCTATCGTAGACTCGGGCAGCTTCATCGAGATCGAACGTGAAGCCGAAAGCAGCGATCCGCTCTCGTTTCCGGGTTACAAGACCAAGATCGCAAGCGAGAAAAGCAAGTCCCACGTGCAGGAAGGCGTGATCATCGGTAAGGCCTCGATCAAGGGATACCGTACCGCGCTCGCCGTGATGGACTCGTACTTCATGATGGGCAGCATGGGCACCGTGGTGGGCGAGAAGATCGTCATCATCGCGGAGTTTGCAACGCTCAACCAGCTTCCGCTCATCATATTCTGCGCCTCGGGCGGCGCGCGCATGCAGGAAGGCATTCACTCGCTGCTGCAGATGTCGCGCACAACGATTGCCCTGGCACGCCATGCCGAACAGAAGCTGCTGCACGTCAACGTGCTGACACACCCCACCACGGGCGGCGTCACGGCCAGCTTTGCGATGCAGGGCGACATCACGATTGCGGAGCCGGGTGCGTTGATCGGTTTTGCCGGGCCGCGCGTCATCGAACAGACGGTGAACGCCAAACTACCGGAGGGGTTCCAAACGGCGGAGTACCTGTTTGCGCACGGGCTTATCGACCGGATCGTGGACCGCAAGGACCTGCGGAATACGCTCGCCGACATCCTGGCATTACACTGCGGGAACCCGCAGAAAACCATAAAGTCGGGGATCAAGGATATTTATGACGATGTCTTCAAACGAAGCGAAAAAAGTGAATAAAGAAACTCAGCCGCCCGCAGAGACCGGAAAATCCTGGGAACGTGTTTTAAGCGCGCGCAAGGAGAACCGGCCGCAGGCGCGGGATTATATCGATAAGCTGTTTACCGGTGTATTCGAAGTGAAGGGCGACCACTGCTTCGGCGACGATCCGTCCATCATCACCGCGATTGCCTGGTTCGAGGAATGGCCCGTTACGGTGATCGGCCAGCAGAAGGGGCATACGCTGGAAGAGCGCATGCGCTGCAACTTCGGCATGCCGCACCCGGAAGGCTACCGCAAATCCATCCGCGCGCTTAAGCAGGCCGAGAAGTTTTCGCGGCCCGTGATCTGCATCGTGGATACGCCGGGCGCAGCCGCAGGCGTAGAAGCGGAGGAGCGGGGACAAGGATTTATCATCGCGGAACACCTCAAGGTCATGGCGACGCTCAAAACGCCCATCATTTCCATCATCGTAGGCGAAGGGGGAAGCGGCGGCGCGCTCGCGCTTTCGCTCGCAGACCGGCTGATCATGATGGAGAACAGTTACTTCTCGGTGATTTCGCCCGAGGGCGCGGCGTCTATCCTGTTCAAGGACAGCTCCATGGCGCAGGAAGCAGCGGAAAACCTGAAGCTCACGGCGGAAGACCTGAAGCATTTCAACATCGTCGATAGCGTGATCCGCGAACCGGAGGGCTTCGACCGCTTTAATATGGATAAAAGCGTGAACGACATCCGGAACCTGTTCCGGGTTTGTCTGACCCGGTTGACGAAGATCCCGCCGAATCGGCTGGTAGAGAAGCGGCATGAGAAATTTTTAGGCATGAGGGGATTATAAACCTATGGCATACGTAGAGATCGCGGGAATCGCGAGCAGTCTGCCCGAGAAGGTTGTAACCAATACCGATCTCGAGAAGTTCGTCGAAACAAGCGACGAATGGATACAAAAGCGCACCGGTATCCGGGAGCGGCACATTGCGACACAGGAAACAACGACCGGCATGGCCGCTGCCGCGGCGCGGCAGGCGGTGGAGAACGCGGGTCTCGAGCCAAGCCAGATAGGGCTTATCGTTGCTTGCACCATCACGGGCGATTACATCACGCCTTCGATGGCGAGCCACGTTCAACGCGAGCTGGGGCTGGACTGTGCCGCGATGGATATATCTGCAGGCTGCACCGGGTTCGTATACGCGCTTGTCACAGCGTCGAGCCTGATGGAAACGCTGGGCGCGCAGGCTGCCATTGTGGTAGCGAGTGAGACGTTATCGAAGATCACCGATTGGAACGACAGGACTACCTGTGTGCTGTTCGGCGACGGCGCGGGCGCCGTCGTGTTGAAAAAGAGCGAAGCAGAGCATTTGGGTTGCGCGGTGCTGGGCGGTACGCCCGATAACGACGACGTGCTCTCGTGCAGGTGGGACCCGCGCGAGACGCCTTTCAGCGATCCAAAGCCGCCCAAAAAGGAATACCTCAAGATGAAGGGTAAGGAAGTGTTCACTTACGCGGTGGGCGCGATTGAGGATGTGCTGAAAAAACTGCTGGCTAAATGCGGCGATAAGCCATTTACCAAAGTCATCCCGCATCAGGCGAATGTGAAAATCATCGATTACATCATCCGTAATATGCACTTTAATCCGGACCAGTTCTTTTTGAACATCGACCGGTATGCCAATACCTCCTCCGCGACGATCCCTATCGCCATGTGCGACGCGGTACAACAGGGCTGGCTTCAAAAGGGAGACCGCGTTGCGCTCGTCGGATTCGGTTCGGGGCTCACATGCGGCGGAGTGGTAATAGATTGGACAATTTAAAAAACATCTAATATATGGAGGAACAACCCATGCAAGAGAAAATTATCGCCAAACTGGTGGAACAGCTGGACATCGACGCGGACAGCGTTACGTCGGAATCGCGCTTCGTCGAAGACTTTGAGATGGACTCGCTCGACATGGTCGAGATGCTCATCGGCATCGAGAAGGAGCTCGATATCATGATCCCCAACGAAGAGATCAAGGATGTCAAGACGGTCGGCGAGCTCGCGGCTTATCTGGAGAAGAAGCAGAATGAGAAGTAATATTACTTCCATACTGCACATCGAATATCCGCTGATTCAGGGCGGCATGGCTTGGGTATCCAACGCAAGCCTTGCCGCTGCGGTGTCGATGGCGGGTGGACTTGGGGTGATCGCGGCTGGAAACGCGCCTGCGGACTGGGTACGCACACAGATCCGCGAGCTGCGCGCCAAAACGGACAAACCGTTCGGACTCAACGTGATGCTCTTAAGCCCCTATGTTGAAGAGATCGCCAAAGTCGTTTCCGAGGAACGCGTTCCGGTGGTTATCACGGGCGCGGGCAATCCGGCAGGTTATGTGCGCGCGTGGAAGGAAGCGGGATGCATCATCGCGCCGGTAGTCGCGAGCAGCGCACTTGCCCAGATGATGCAGCGCTCGGGCGCGGACTTTGTGATCGCGGAAGGCTGCGAGGCGGGCGGACACATCGGCGAACTCACGACGATGGTATTGACGCCGGACATCGTGCGCAGCGTGGATATTCCCGTTGTGGCGGCGGGCGGCATCTACAACGCGGAAACCGTTGCGGCGGCATTCTGCCTCGGCGCTTCGGGTGTGCAGGTGGGCACGCGGTTCATCCTTGCCGAAGAATGTACGGTGCACGAGGAATACAAGCAACGCGTGATCAAAGCCAAGGATATCGACAGCAAGGTAACGGGACGTATAACCGGGCATCCGGTGCGCGTGCTCAGAAGCCCGCTCGTGCGCGAGATGGCGAAGTTTGAGTACGAACCGGGCGGGGCGGAAAAGCTCGAGAAGCTTGGCGAAGGCTCGCTGATGCGCGCGGTGCTGCACGGCGACAAAGAAGGCGGTTCGTTCATGGCCGGACAATGCGCGTGCATGATGGATCAGGTTCAGCCTGCGGCGGAAATTATCCGCGAGCTGTTCGACAAGACCAGCCTCGAACGCATACGGGACGATGTTTTCGGAACTCTGCTGGGCTAAAGGGGTAATGCCATGAAGACAGCATTTTTATTCCCGGGCCAGGGCGCTCAGACGCCCGGCATGGGAGCGGACTTATATATTTATCATCCTATCTATACCGAAACATTTGAACTGTGCGAGCAGGGAGCGGAACTCGACCTCAAAGCGGCGTGCTTCGAAGGCAAGCGGCTGGATGAGGGCGAGGTTTGTCAGCCTGCCATTT
Organism: Bacillota bacterium; assembly: GCA_023390815.1. Taxonomy (GTDB): domain Bacteria; phylum Bacillota; class Clostridia; order Christensenellales; family SZUA-584; genus JAEWCC01. The sequence goes on along the minus strand of JAEWCC010000008.1, from coordinate 98,001 downwards.
TTGCGCATACCATATCGCTGTTGAGGGCGTTGCAAAGCGGAGGCATCGATGCGGACCTTTATGCAGGGCTGTCACTCGGTGAATACGGCGCGCTGTGCGCCGCGGGCGTGTTCGACATCGCGCAATGTGCGGCGCTCGTACGCGCGAGAGGGCGCATTATGGACGAGGCGTTTGCGCCCGGTGCGGGCGGCATGCTCTCGGTGATCGGCTTTACGGCGGAGCAGGTGGAGGAGGCCATAGCGGGCTTTTCCAGCGCTACCGTCGCTAACCACCTTTCACAGCTTCAGACCGTGGTGGCGGGCCAGATGCCCGATCTGCTGGCGCTTAAGGACAAGTTTGAACAGGCAGGTGCAAAGATGGTCACACTGCTGTCCGTGCGTGGGCCGTCGCATTCACCGCTGCTTGGCAGTGCTTCCGAGGCTTTTCTTGCGGTGCTCAAGCGCGAAGATATCGGCGTGGCCGGTAAAACCGTTTATTCCAACGCGCTCGGTACGCCGTATCCCGCTGATTCAGATATCTCTGCATTGCTGGCGGAGCAGATGCGCAGCCGCGTGCGCTGGCACGATTGTACCGAGCATATGATCGCAAGCGGCACAGAGCGCTTTATCGAAGTCGGGCCGGGCAACGTGCTCTCCAAGATGCTCAAGCGCCGGGTAGACAAAGGGGTCGAAGTGGTCTCGGTGCGGGACCGCGATACGCTCGAAAAGTTTTTAGGATCAGTGAGGTAGTTCATGAATAAGGTAGCGCTCGTAACAGGCGCGTCGGGCGGAATCGGCCGCGCGATATGCCTGAAGCTGGCCGAGGCGGGTTTTGATATCGCGATCCACTACCACCGCGGCGCAGAGAAGGCGGAAGCCGTGCGGCAGGAAGTGACGGAATTGGGGCGCCGCGCGGAAACGCTGCAGGCGGATCTCTCCGATTCCGCACAATGCACCCGCATGGTAGAGCAGTGCATCGAAAAACTGGGCGGCCTCTATGCGCTCGTCAACAACGCGGGCGTAACGGACGACGGACTGCTGATGCGCATGACAGATGCGCAGTACGAGAACGTGATGCGCGCCAATATGGGCAGCTGCTTTTACTGCACGCGTGCAGCGCTGCCGGCTCTGATGAAGGCACGGCAGGGCCGCATCGTCAACATCACGTCGGTGGTAGGCGTCATGGGCAACGCGGGGCAGACCAACTACGCCGCGTCCAAGGCCGCGATCATCGGCTTTACCAAATCGTGCGCGAAGGAAGCAGCGGCAAGGGGAATCTGTGTCAACGCGGTCGCGCCCGGCTTTATCGAAACCGCGATGACCGATTCACTGAATGACGACGTTAAAGAAAAGATGAAACAGGCGATACCGCTCCGGCGGTTTGGATCGCCGTCCGACGTCGCGGCGCTCGTGCAGTTTCTGTGCGGCGACGGCGGCGCGTACATCACCGGGCAGGTGATGGTCGTGGACGGCGGCATGGTGATATAGGAGGTACTATGGGGAACCAGGTTATGATAACTGGCATGGGGGTCGTATCTCCCATCGGTTTTTCTGCAGAGGAAGCTTTCCAGAATGCGGCCGCAGGCGTCTGCGGCATACGCGAAGCGACGTGTTTTGACGTAGCGCTCACCGGTATTCATGTAGCGGGACAGGTTGCGGACTTTGATCCCTCACGTTATATCACGAACCGCGAAGCCAAACGCATGGCGCGCTTCACGCAGTTCGCGGTTTACGCGGCGACGCAGGCATGGGAGCAGAGCGGCATCGAGACCGGCAACTACGACGCGGAACGCGTGGGCGTGATACTCGGCAGCGGCATGGGCGGCCTCGACGTCATCTGCGAACAGCATGAGGAATTGAGGTCAAACGGGCCGCGCGCCGTATCGTCGCTTTTCATTCCCAAAGCCATCATCAACACGGCGGCGGGTACGATCGCAATACGGCTGGGCCTGCACGGGCCGTGCTTTAGTGTGGTCACCGCATGCTCGTCCGGCGCAGACGCGATCGGTCAGGCGTATTACGCCATAAAGGAAGGCCGCGCGGACGCGATACTCGTGGGCGGCGCGGAAGCCGTGATGACCGAGCTTGCGGTGCAGGGCTTCCACCAGATGCAGGCGCTTTCGGAAAGCGCAGACCCGCACCGGGCTTCCATTCCGTTCGATAAGGACCGGGATGGCTTTGTAATGGGCGAAGGCGCGGCATTTATGTTGATCGAGAGCGAAGCGCACATGAAAAGGCGCGGCGGTAAAGCGCTGGGACAGATCGCAGGATACGCGCAGACATGTGACGCGCATCACATTACGGCGCCGCAGCCGGGCGGGGTGTATGCCGCCAAGGCCATGACACTCGCGATGGAAGATGCGGGGATTGACAGCGCCGAAGTCGGCTATATCAACGCGCACGGCACGAGCACGCCGCTCAACGATGCGATGGAAAGCGCTGCGATCGAACTTTGTTTCGGCGAGCATGCAAATCATCTGCTCGTAAGCTCCACCAAGTCCATGACGGGCCATATGCTGGGCGCGGCGGGCGCTTTTGAAGCCGTGATTGCGCAATTTGCGGTGAACGCAGGGATTGCTCCCCCGACCATCGGCCTTGAAACGGAAGGCGAGGGCTGCAACCTCGACTATGTGAAGGGTCAGGCGAAGCGGATGGATGCGCGCTACGCGCTGTCCAATTCATTCGGCTTTGGCGGGCACAACAGCTGCGTCGTATTGAAAAAAACGGAGTAAGAACTATGCTGCACATCGAAGAGATCAAAAAGATATTGCCACACCGTGAACCGTTTTTGATGGTAGATCGCGTGGACGAGCTGGTACCGGGCAAGATTGCCAAAGGCGTCAAATCCGTAAGCGCCAACGAGTGGTTTTTCATGGGCCATTTCGCGGAGACCAAGGTGATGCCGGGCGTACTGATTGTGGAAGCCATCGCGCAAATGGGCGGCATCGCGCTTCTCAGCATGGACGAGATGAAGGGCAAGCTCGCGTTCCTCGGAAAGATCAAGAACGCGCGTTTCTATGAAAAAGTCGTGCCGGGCGATACACTGGTGCTGGAGACGGAACTCGAGACCGTCAAGGACACGATCGGCATGGGTACCGGCAAAGCGTATGTCGGCGACAAACTGGCTGCGAGCTGCGAGCTCGTGTTTGCCATAGGGGACGAGCGCTGAGCGTCCGCGTAAGAGATGCGTCGGGCGTAAATACCGCAGTAAGCCTTTTACCACCAGTTGATCTGGTGGTTTTATTTTTTAGGCTGATCTGTACTTATTTAACCATTTCTCCAAAATGCAAAAAATTATGGTTTTACACGCTATTATCTGGGTATTAATATCGCGTCAGAGTTCATTTTTTATGTGCTGTTCTCTAAAATGGCACTCCACTCGCTTTACCCGTGACAGCATAGCGCTTGCAGAACAAACTTCAGCAGGTTATTCCATCTGCTTATTTATTCAATAAGGGGGTATCAATGTGATCGACAAATCGGAAATACTCAAGAGGATCGGATGTTGGAATCTCGAAGATGAGATCAATGATATGGATGATACGGAGATGGACGCGGTCATTTACCGGCAACTGCGGGCTTATTTTCAGAATTTCTTTTCCTATTTTGAGGGAGTATCCCGTATATCCGGCCAGCTCAATACCATCGTGCAGGATTTCATGCAGGAGTCGGGGAAGATAGAACAGGTTGCGGTGTTTCTGAACCAGGGGGTACAGCAGCAAACCGCGGACATCGAGAAGTGCATCCGGCTCATCGAAAACTTTACGGAGAAGGTCAGCGCGATCAGCCAAAGCTCGCAGAATATGACCTCCCTCGCGTATGAGATGGACAAGACCAATCAGAAGGCTCAGGAGTCCGTCGTCCAGCTCGTCGTGAATCAAGGGAAGAACGACGAAGCTGTGGAGGATATCTTCAAAGTGATCCGGAACCTGATTGAGAGGACTCAGAAGATCGGCGAGATCACCAGCCTCATTCACCGCATATCGAGCGAGACAAACCTGCTCGGACTCAACGCCAAGGTGGAAGCCGTACATGCGGGGGCCGCGGGCAAGGGGTTCTCCGTCGTGGCAGAAGAGATTCAGCGCCTTTCAAAGGATACCAAGGCAGCCAACGAGGGAATCAGCGATACCATTAAAAGCGTCACCGACGAGATCAGCCTGCTTGAAAAGGTGGCCATCAAATCGAGAGATACCTTTTCAGCACAGAGGGATTCGGTCGGTGAGGTCAGCCGCGCGTTTGAAAAGACCGGTGAATTTATCAGTAAGTATATAGGAGAGCAGAAGAACTTTAACTCCGCAATCGGGGAGATTAAAGAGGACGAAGACCGGCTGGTCGGTACGATATCGAACATATTCGCATCTGTCCGGAACGTGTCCGCAACCGCGAACGAAATCACCAGCCTGACCTATGATCAGAACAATACCATATCCATGCTGGGCAAGCTGGACAACGACCTCGCGGGCGGGATCGGCGGGATTATGCACGAGAGCGCCGGGGTCCGGGTGAATCGCATGCCATCCCCGAAAAAGAAGGTCGCCATCATCTTCGATCATGACAATCCATTCTTTGATCCGACCATTAAGGAAGCGATGAAGGCGGCCGAAATTTACAACTACGAAATATCATTCCGCGCGCCTAAGGCGAGGGGCGCCGAAGGCGTCAAAGAAATGATACGGTTCCTCGATGAGGTGATTGAAGAAAAGGTCGACGGGCTGGTGATCAGCCCGCTGGATGACGATCACGTCACCGGGCAGCTCAAACAGATCAGCCGCATGGGGACCCGGATCGTATTTATTAACTCCAAGGTTGAAGGGATCGACTACGTGTCCTATATCCAGACAAACGGCCTTGCGGCAGGTGCGGCAGGCGCGCGCGTCGTAATGGGGGCGCTTGGCAATCAGGGGGAAGTGATCGTCAACTCGTGGGTGGATACGCATATATCCGCTATTGAGGACCGCAAAAACGGCTTTGTTCAGGAATTAAAAAAGAATACGAAGATTGAAGTGCATGAAGTTCCGGTCGGCAGCAAGCCGACGCAGCAGGAAGCAGATAAGATGATACGCGCCATGCTGACGAATTACCCCAACGCCCGCTTCGTGTTTCTGACGAATTGCGATTGGGGCTTGATATTCAGCGAATATATGAAGAAATACCGCCCGAACATTCAGGTGATCACCGTCGACTACACGAAGGAAATACAGGCGGCGATGCGCGAAGGGTACATCCATTATGCCATCGGGCAGCGTAACTATTCCTGGGGCAGCATGGCCTTCCGGTTTATCGACAAGAGCTTTAACAAAAAGCCGGTTCAAAAGTATGTGGATACCGGTACCTTTGAGGTCAACCTGCAAAACATCAAAATCTATCAGAGTATGGTCTAAGAAGCATATCCACAGGCCGCGGATGGGGTGTTATCCGCGGCCTTTTTTATGTGTCCCGGGGGGAATTCCTGTTTACAAATGCATACAGCCTGTTCTATAATCATATCGTGGTAATACCACGGAGGATATTATCCGATGCCGAAGTCAGCAGGCCAGCCCAGCGCGAAACAGCGCTTCATATCGATCATCGAGCAGCAGATACTCTCGGGCGAGCTCAAGGTGGACCAAAAGCTTCCGCCTGAGCGAGAGCTTGCGGAGCTTACCGGCATATCGCGCGTCACCGTGCATGCGGGGCTCGTGGAGCTCGCCACGAAGGGCGTGTTGCGCATCATGCCGAGACAGGGAACCTATGTCAACGACTTTAAAAAAGAGGGAACGCTGGAACTCTACAGCGCATTATTACAGCATACCGGCGAGATGGATGGGGATATATTCCGCAGCCTCATCGCGTTTCGAGAGATCGTGGAAACCGCTGCGGCATCGAAGGCGGCGGCAAACCATACGCAAGTTCAGATCGCGCGTCTGCGCGACCTGCTGAAGCAGGAGCGGGCGGCGGATAGTACTGCCGAGGCGGCGCAGCTCGACTTTCAGCTGCATCTGGAGGTTACGCGGGCTTCGGGTAATATCATACTGCCCATGACACTGCGTTCCATCGAGGCGATGTATATGTCGCTCGTGGGCAAATTCTATGAGGCAATTGCCGACCGAAGCTTCGTATACGCGTTTCATGAAAGCCTGATCGACGCCGTCGAAAGCGGCGACGCGCAGGCGGCAGGCGCCGTCATGAAAGCCATGCTGGACCATGGCCGCGAGGTGCTGGAGTCGCGCAGTGCCGAAATTCGAAGCAACCCATCTCTTTAGACGGAACATTCTTTTCTGCGGCAGCGCCGCATAACCATAGCCCTTAAAACCGAATAGGAGGAAGATGCCATGGACGCTTTGGAGAGCCGGATGAAAGAGCCGCACGATCTTTCAGACCGCATACGGTGGCTCAGGGATTATTACTTCTCGGGTGTAAAGCGAAAGTGGAACAACGAGTTTATTCCGCTCACCACGGGCACGGAATGGGATGAGCTGTTCGACGAGATCACGTTTTACGTCGTGCCGGAGACGTACGCGTTCTATCAGCAGTTCGTCACGTCCACCAAGCAGGCAGCGCACAAAATTCCGGTGCCGGATGACTTCTTTGCGTGGAGCATCGCGGAACGGCGCGCGTGGTTTATCCGGGAAGCCATGGTGAACCATGTGCCGCAGGAGGTGCTGCCGGGCGACCTCATCGCAGGCGGACGGTTCAACCTGCTCGCTTCGCGGTGCTGGTCCAAGGCGGAGGCCAAAGCGCGCAACGCGCGGGTTTTCGGCAAGAACGGCATGCGCGCTAAAGTCAAGGAATACCACGAGCGCGGCTTCGGCAACTGCGGCGCAACCTCCGCGCACATCATCCCCGACTATGCCCAGGTGCTCCGGCACGGCTTTAAGGCCATTGCGGCGCATATCGACGAAGTGTATGACAGTCTCACGCCGCAGCAGAAGAAAGGCGCGCAGGGCGCGCAGCTGCGCGCGATGAAGATTGCGGCTGTGATGCCCAAGCATCTGGCGGAGAAGTACGCCGATCTTTGCATATCGCTCCTGGATACCGAACCGGACGACACGCGCAAGACAGAGCTGGTGCAAATGAGCGCGAACCTGCGCCGCGTGCCGTGGGAAGGCGCGACCGACTTCTGGGAAGCCGTGCAGTCGCTGTGGCTCACACATATGCTCGTAATGTCGGATGAGAACTTCCCGGGCGCAGGGCTCTCGTTTGGCCGGCTGGACCAGATCCTTCTGCCGTACTGGGAGGAGTCGATGAAGCAGGGTATGACCCGCGAATTCGGCAAGGAGATTTTAAAGTGCTTTTGGATTCACTGCAACACCGCTTACGACGCGATGATCCGCACGGGCAACAATCAGGGCATCACCGCGGGCTACGGACAGCTGTTCAACATCGGCGGCATGGGAAAGGGCGGCACGGACATGACCAACGAGATGACCTATGTGCTGCTGGAAGTCATCGACGAGATGAGCCCCATCCTGGAGCCCAAGCCCAATGTGCGGCTGCACGGCGGCACGCCGGAGGAATTGCTCGACAAGGTCGTCGATATGATCGCCTCCAGCCAGGGCGCGCCGTTCCTGCTAAACTTCGACGAGCGTTCCATGGCGGGCATGCTGCGCGAAGCGAAGCTGGGGCATTACGAGCACCTGATCAATATGGACAATGTGCACGACTATGCGTCGGTGGGCTGCCTCGAGAACACGATGGTCGGTAACGACCGATCCGGCACGGTGGACAATAACCTGAACCTTTTAAAGGCCGTAGAGCTTGCGCTGAACGACGGACGCGACCTGATCGAATACAAGGATACGCTGTGGGGTAAGCCATACCGAAGCGGACAGGAAGGCCCGAAGACGGGCGACCCGCGCGGCTTTGCGTCCTTTGAACAGTTCTATGCGGCTTTCGCCAAACAGATGGCGCATATCGCCCGGAAGGATGTGGCGCTGTACAACGAGACGGACAGCCTGCGCGCCACGTACAGCCCGACGCCATACCTTTCCTGCCTCGTGCACGGCTGCGCGGAGAAGGGGCGCGACGCGACGCAGGGTGGCGCGGAGATCAACTTCACCACGATGGAGGGCGTCACCTTCGCGAGTACGGTGGATTCACTGCTCGCGATCAAGTACCTCGTGTATGACAAAAAGGAGTGCACGATGGACGAAATGATCCAAGCGCTGCGCGACAACTGGGCGGGACACGATATCCTGCAGGCCAAGGCGAAGCACAAAGCGCCCAAGTATGGCCGCGACGACGACGTGGCCGACGCAATGGCGCTCAAAGTCATGGACCTTTTCGCAGACGAGACGTGGAAATACAAAACGGATGCCACGAACGCGCCATACCGCCCCGGCATGCTGAGCTGGAACTACTGGGTCGGCGACGGCTATATCCTCGCGGCTAGCGCCGACGGACGCGCAAAGGGACAGTTTTTAAGTAACGCGATCTGTCCCAGCAACGGCGCGGATACGGGCGGGCCGACGGCCAACGCCAACTCGGTGGGCAAGGCAATGGGCGGCAGGGCCAAAGACGGCGATTATCTTGATTACCTCAGCAACCTGCCCAACGGCGCGAGCCATACGATCACGTTCAGCCCGGCCTTTCTGCGCGATACGGCGCACCGCGAGAAGTTCAAGGCGTTCCTGCGCGGCTATATCGAAAACGGCGGCTCGGCGCTGCAAATCAACATCCTCGACGCCGATATGCTGCGCGACGCGCAGAAGCACCCGGAGAACTACCGCAATCTACTCGTGCGCGTGACGGGCTACAACGCCTACTTCGTTTCGGTCGGGCGCGAGCTGCAGGACGAGATCATCGCGCGCGAGAGCCATACGAGGATGTAATCGGATGACCGGCAATATACTCGACATCCAGAAGCTTTCGACCGAAGACGGTCCGGGCATCCGTACCATGGTGTTCTTCAAGGGCTGCAATCTGAAGTGCGCGTGGTGCCACAACCCGGAGAGCATACCCATGAAGAGTCAGGCGGTATGGGTAAAGGCGCGGTGCATCGGCTGCGGCTGCTGCGTGAAGGCGTGCCCGACGGGCGCGCTGCGCTTTGATGAGGGCGGCGCGGTCTCGGACGGGGAGAAGTGCACCGGCTGCCTCGCCTGTGCAGAAGCCTGCCCGACGGGCGCGATGGAGCGTAAAGGCCATCCGTACACCGCGGACGCGCTCGCGGTGGAACTGCTCAAGGACCGGGCGTATTTTGAAAAGAGCGGTGGCGGCGTCACCGCCTCGGGCGGGGAACCACTGCTGCAGGCGGCGTTTGTACGGGAGTTGTTTGGGCTGCTGCACGCGGCAGGCGTTAAAACCGCGCTTGATACCGCGGCGAATGTGCCGTTCGATACGCTGGCAAGCGTGCTGGAGGTCAGCGATATGCTGCTGCTCGACCTCAAGCTGATGGATGAGGAACAGCATAAGCGGTATACCGGTGCGGGCAACGCGCGGATACTGGAGAACGCGGAGAGAGCTGCGCAGTACGCGCGGCAGCGCGGTATCGAACTCTGGGTGCGCACGCCTGTAATCACCGGTGCGACGGACAGTATGGAGAATATCGAAGCGATCGGCCGGTTCATCGCACAGCACATGACAGGCGCGGTGAAGCGCTGGGAGCTGTGCGCATTCAACAACCTCTGCCGCGATAAATACGAGCGGCTGGGGCAAGGCTGGATGTACAAGGAGACGCCGCTGATGCGGCGGCAGGATATGGAGCGGCTGCGTGAAGCGGCTGAAAACAGTATCGGTGCGCAGGGGCTCGCGGTATGGACGGGCGCGGTACGCCGGGAAGATTGAAATGGAGGTGCAGGTTATGCCGGACAGGATTTCGGAGGAAGCCAGGAAGCTGTTCGCATCGGACAGCAAGATTGCGCTCATCGCGGTCAAGGACGACGTGGGATATCCGCACATCACGATGATGAGCACGCTAATGGCAAAGGACGAGAAGAGCCTGATGTTCGGGCAGTTCTGCGAGGGGCTGTCCAAGAAGTTCATCCAGAAACGCCCTAAAGCAGGGTTCCTGCTGATGAGCGTAGACAAAGAGTTGTGGCGCGGACGCGCAGCGTACACGCATACCGAGACGACGGGGCCGGAGTTCGACATCATGAACAGCAAGCCGCTGTTCCGCTACAACACCTACTTTGGCATCGGGCGTGTGTATTACCTCGATCTGATCGATATCACCGAGAAAGGGGCGCTCGATATGGGCGCGATTATCCGCGGCGCGCTGCTGACGCGCCTGAGGAAGGGCGGCGTGCGCGGCAATGAGAACGGCGCGCTGGGCCATGTCTCGCGCGGTTTGGCGGATGGGCTCGCTTCGCTCAAATTCATCGCTATTGAGGACGAGGAGGGCTTCTGCCGCCTCACGCCGATTGTGCAGGCATCGTCCGGCACAAGCGGACGCATCGTGTTCACCGGCAAGCCGTACGCCAGTGAGCTGAAGAAGCTGAAACCGGGGCAGAAGACGGCGATATTCGTGATGAATCTGTCGCTGGAGAGCGTGCTGACCAAGGGCGTATACCGCGGCGTACAAAACGGACTCCATGTGATGGATGTGGAGAAGGTATACAATCCGCTCATGCCGGTGCCGGGGTATATCTACCCCAAAGCGCCGCTCCAGGCCGTAACAGAGTTCGTCTGATCGTTTCACTGAGATACCGCTGCCCTTACCGCCGCGGTATCAGGCTGTCGATAAAGCTTATCATGCCTCCCTCAGACGAGCACCCTCCGGGTACGTAGGAGGTGGCGCGTAGCGCCGGAGGGAGTGACCTGTTTTAAGGCACTTTCTCTCCTCCAGTCACCTATCGGTGACAGCCCCCTCGTCAGAGGGGGCCTTTATAGGAGGTTTTTTGACACTCTGATACCGCTGCCTTACCGGCGCGGTATTTTTATTTCCGGTCATCCGGCTATGTTCAAAGCGCCCGAACGGGTGTATAGTGAAACCCATGAAAAGCTATGACGTAATTACGATGGGCATCGCCGTGATGGATATCCTCGCGCGGCCTGCGGACAGGACCTTGTTTGACCACGACAATACGCGAATCGACGACATCACCGTAACGACGGGTGGGGACGCCGCGAATCAGGCGGCAGACCTTTCCCTCTTGGGCCGGAGCGTGGCGCTCAGCTGCCGTCTCGGCGACGACGCGCTGGGGCGGCTTTTCCTATCCGAGATGGCGTCGCGCGGCGTAGACGTTTCACACGTTGCGGTATCGGCGGAGTCGGTGACGAGCACGGCGATCGTGCTGGTATCGCCGGACGGGCAGCGCAGTATCATCACGCGTCCCGGCAACAACTACGATTTTTGTCTGGCCGACGTGGACATGGACTTGATCGCAAGCGCCCGCGCGCTTTCAATCGGCAGCCTGTACGGCTGCTTAAAGCTGGAAGCGGAAGGGCTGGAGGCAGTGCTGGCCCACGCAAAGCGTCATGGCGTGATGACGTTTGCCGATATGTCCTCGGACAAGAACGGCACCAAATTGAACGGTATCCGGCGGTTTCTGCCATATATCGACTGGTTTGTCCCGAGCGAGAAGGACAGCGATCAACTGACGAACAGGCTGAAATACGAGGACGCTGCACAGGCTTTTCTGGATGCGGGGGCGAAGAATGTCGTGATCAAGCTGGGGCCCAAAGGCGCATACGCGTGTTGTCGTGATTTCACCGGCTATGTGCCTGCCTTCGATATCGACGCGGTGGATACCACCGGCTCCGGCGACGCGTTCTGCGCGGGGCTGATCCACAGCCTGCTGGACAAGAGCAGCGCCGAAGAAGCGCTCGTCTTCGCTTCCGCTTGCGGCGCGTTTGGCGCGCTTCATCTTGGCGCAGCGACCGCACCCTTCAGCCGCGAAGCGCTGGAGGCGTTTATCACTCATACAAAGCGCAAAACCATAGAGAAATAAAATTTATTGCCTTTCCCTGAAAAACCACGCCTTGCATAAAATGTATTTGGTGATTTTATCATTGAACAAAAAGAATTATTGCATTATGATCGGTATATTGTAGAATTTATCGTGAAATTTTATAATAAAAGTAATTATTCCGGAGGAATTATGGACGAACTGGATATTAAGATCCTGCGGCAGCTCCAAAAGAACGCGCGCGCATCCCTTTCCGATATCGGGCAGAAAATCAACCTTTCGGTTTCGGCTGTGGGGGAGCGCGTGAAGAAGCTGGAGTCGTCCGGAGCGATCAGCCGGTATGTAGCCATCATCGACGGGAACTTTTTTCACAAGGAATTGACCGCGATCATGTTCGTCAGCCTCGAAAACCCCAGCTACATCGCGAATTTCCTGCAATATGTCCAAAACGAAAACGATATTCTGGAGTGCCATTATATCGCGGGCAACTTTGATTATGTGTTGAAGATTGTAACCAATAATCCCTCTACGCTTGAAAAACTCCTCAACAAGATCAAAAGCGTACCCGGCATCGTCAAGACATATACCAACGTCGTGCTGGCCACCTGCAAAAACAACGAGTCCGTTTTCCCGGAGTAGTAATCTGAAATAAAGAGGGAAATTCCATGGTCATCGGCGTTATCAAGGAGATCAAGAATAACGAATTCAGGGTTGGTCTTACCCCCGGAGGCGTACACGTGCTGACGCAGGAGGGACATACCGTTCTGGTGGAGGCCGGAGCGGGCAACGGCAGCGGTTTTTACGATGAGGAATATATTCAGGCAGGCGGGGTCATTTCAGAAGATAAGAAGTCCATATTTGACCGGGCGGAAATCATCGTAAAGGTGAAGGAACCGCTTGAACCGGAGTACGCGCTTTTCCATCCGGGCCAAACGCTGTACACCTACCTTCATCTTGCGCCCAATCCGGGCCTCACCAAGGCACTGCTCGATAAAGAAGTCACAGGCATCGCGTATGAGACGGTCGAGCTTGCGGGCGGGGCGCTGCCGCTACTTGCACCGATGAGCGAGGTGGCGGGCCGCATGTCCATACAGGTCGGCGCAACCCTGCTGCAGAAGCCGAACGGCGGCCTCGGCGTGTTGCTCGGCGGCGTCAGCGGCGTAATGCCCGCCAAAGTCGTCATCATTGGCGGCGGCACCGTGGGTACCAATGCCGCGAAGATGGCGGTCGGTCTCGGCGCGGACGTCACCATACTGGATATCAGCCTGCCCCGCCTGCGGTATCTCGACGACATATTCGGCGGGCGTATCAAGACGCTGGTGTGCAACGCCTATAACGTGGCGCAGGCCGTGAAAGAAGCCGACTTGCTCGTCGGCGCGGTGTTGGTGCCAGGGAAGAGCGCCCCGAAGATCGTAACGGAGCAGATGGTAAGGACGATGAAGAAAGGGTCGGTCATCGTCGATGTCGCGATCGATCAGGGTGGTTCGATCGAAACGATCGATCACGCGACGACGCACGATCATCCGACCTACGATTACTTCGGCGTTATCCACTATTCGGTCGCCAATATGCCGGGCGCAGTGCCCCGGACCTCGACGCTCGCGCTGGAATCGGCTACGCTGCCATATCTCGTGAGCCTGGCATCCAAGGGTGTTGCGTGCGCGCTGCGCGAGGACGCCGCCCTCTTAAAAGGGCTGAACACCGCAAAGGGCTTCATGACCTGTAAAAACGCGGCGGACAGCCTGAAGCTGGAATACAGGGATCCTCACAACTTTATTGACACGTTGTAGTGTATCTGAAACATCGCGGCCAAACGAAAGGCCAGGGCGGAATTGCTCTGGCTTTTTTGCATCCGGCTCAAGCTTGGTTGCTTAACCGGCGCGGTAACGGGTTAAATATTACGTAATTTTAATATTGTATTCATGATTTAGGCAACCGCCTTGAAGGGAAAGACAGGAAAAGAGTCGAATATTCATTACAGGAATAGTGAACGGCATTGCGCCGTACGTTCGGGAGGACGATTCGCTCAGGGAGCGGCACATGAAAGATATCGCGCAACATGTAAATATGGAGGAGATTTATCTCTTCAATACGGGCGAGGCGCAGCAGGCGTATCGGATATTCGGCTGCCACCATGTGCCGGAGCTTGATATGCACCGCTTCCTCGTATGGGCGCCGAGTGCAAAAGCGGTCAGCGTCGTGGGGGATTTCAACGGCTGGGATGCGGCGAAAAACCCCATGGAGAAGCTTTCCGGCGGCGCGTACGCGGCGTTTGTACCGGGCCTTAAGGACGGCGACAATTATAAATATCAGATCACGGGATGCGACGGGCGCGTTCGGTTCAAGGCCGACCCGTTCGCTTTCCACGCCGAGGTCGCGCCCAAAACCGCCTCCAAGGTGTGGAGCCTCGGCGGCTTTGAATGGCATGACGAAGAATTCACGCGGCAGAGAACGCAGAACAATATCTTTACAGCACCGATGTCCATATACGAGATGCACATCGGCTCGTGGCGCACGAAGAAAGGCTACGAGTATGTGAGCTTGCGCGAGATCGCCGGGGAGCTGGCCGATTACCTCGTACAGATGAGCTACACGCATGTCGAGCTGCTGCCGCTCAATGAGTATCCGTTTGATGGCTCGTGGGGGTATCAGGTAACCGGCTATTTTGCCATCACGAGCCGCTACGGCACGCCGCAGGACTTCATGTACTTTGTGGATGTGATGCACAGCCGCGGCATCGGCGTGATCATGGACTGGGTGCCCGCTCATTTCCCGAAGGACGATCACGGCCTCGCTTGCTTCGACGGTTCGTGCCTGTTTGAGCACGCCAACCCGATACAGGCCAACCACCCGCAGTGGGGCACGTTGATATTCAATTACAAACAGCCGGAAGTCGTGAGCTTTCTCGTGTCCAGCGCCATGATGCTGATGGATGTTTACCATGTCGAGGGAATCCGCGTTGACGCGGTGACCTCGATGCTGTACCTGGACTACGCACGAAACGAAGGCGAGTACATCCCCAACGAGCACGGCGGCAACATCGATTTCTCCGCCGAAGCGTTTTTGAAAAAGCTCAACGCCACAATTCATGCGCGCCATCCGGGCGCTGTCACGGTCGCGGAGGAGTCGACCTCCTATCCGGGCATCACGAAACCGGCATCCGACGGGGGGCTTGGGTTTTCGTTCAAGTGGAACATGGGGTTCATGCACGATACGCTTGCGTATATGTCCATGGACCATTTCTTTCGCCAGTTCAATCACAACAAGATGACCTTCTCGCTGCACTACGCGTTCTCGGAAAACTTCGTGCTGCCGTATTCGCACGACGAGGTGGTGCACGGCAAGAAGTCTATGCTGGACAAGATGTTCGGCAGCTACGACGAGAAGTTCTCGTCGTTGCGCGCGCTGTACGGCTACATGTTCGCGCATCCGGGCAAGAAGCTCATGTTTATGGGCTGCGAGTTCGGCCAGTTCATTGAGTGGGACCCGAAGCGCCCGCTGGACTGGTTCCTGCTCGATTACCCGCGTCATGGCCAGATGCAACGTTTTGTCGCGGCTCTCGGCGCTTTCTATAAAAGCCATCCCGCGCTTTTTGAGGCGGACGGCGGCTGGGCGGGTTTCACGTGGCTGAACGTAGGCGACGCGCAGCGCAGCGCACTGTGTTTCATGCGCACCGCGGCGGGGGATACCCCTCAGCGCATCGTTTGCGCGTTCAACTTTACGCCCGTGCCGGTGGAAAGCTGGATCGTCGGGCTGCCCGGGGAGGGTACGCTGACGCAGGTGCTTTCGAGCGACGCGGAGGAGTATGGCGGCAGCGGACAAAAAAATGAGACGATAATTTCCGCGCAGGAGGGCGGCTTTGCGGGCCTGCCTTTCCGTGCGGAGTTATGCATACCGCCTCTTTCGGCGGTGTATTATGCCTTTACGGAGAATGAAATACGGAGGTGCGCAGGGAATGGCCAATAAAAAGAAATGTATCGCCATGCTGCTTGCGGGCGGACAAGGCTCGCGGCTGGGGGTGCTCACCAAATCACGCGCCAAGCCGGCGGTGCCCTATGGGGGCAAGTACCGCATCATCGATTTCGCGCTGTCCAACTGCACGAACTCGGGCATCGACACGGTGGGCGTGCTGACGCAGTACCAGCCGCTGGAACTCAACGCGTATATCGGCACAGGCTCGCCATGGGACCTTGACATCAACAACGGCGGCGTGTTCATCCTGCCGCCCTATATGAAGGGCGAGCGCGGCGAATGGTATTCCGGCACAGCCAACGCCATATTCCAGAACAGCTTTTTCATCGACCGCTACGATCCGGATTATTTACTCGTACTTTCGGGAGATCATATCTATAAGATGGATTACAGCGCGATGCTGCGGGCTCATATCGAGAAGGAGGCCGACGCGACGATCGCGGTCATTCGCGTGCCAATCAAGGAGGCGTCGCGCTACGGCATCATGAACACCGACGAGACAGGGCGCATTATCGAGTTCGAAGAGAAGCCCAAAGTCCCCAAGAGTGATCTCGCTTCGATGGGCGTGTACATATTCAGCTGGCGCAAGGTGCGGTCCTGGCTGTACCGGGACAGTCAGGACAAGGAGTCCTCTTACGACTTCGGCAGGGATATCATCCCCAAGATGGTGAACGCCGGAGACTTCGTGTTTGCTTATACGTTCAGCGGCTACTGGAAGGATGTAGGGACCTTGCAGAGCCTTTGGGAAGCCAACATGGAGCTGCTGCAGGATCACCCCGAGTTCGATCTTTACGATCCTTCTTGGAGAATATTCTCGCGCAACCCAAACCAGCCGCCACACTTCGTGGGCAAAAACGCCGTTACCCGCACGAGCCTCGTTTCGGAGGGCTGCCATATTTTCGGCCGGGTGGAAAACAGCGTGCTGTTCCCGGAAGTCAAGGTGATGGAAGGCGCGGTCGTACGCGACAGTATCATCATGCAGAATACCGTGATTGGCCCCGGAAGCGTGGTGGAGAAGTCCATTATTGACGAAGACGTCACTGTAGGCAGCGGCTGCCATATCGGCGGTGGGCGGAAGATTACCGTGATCGGGCAGCGGGTGCGGGTTGCCTCGGGCTATACCATCGAGGAAGGCGCATCGATTGAGCCGGGCAGCGAGTGTGAGCAGACGGTGTGCAAGGTGGAAGAAGAGGTGTACGTATGATCAAGGACGTATTCGGCTTGATATTTGCCGGCGAGGAGAACTACAACCTGCGCGAGCTCGTACTGGCGCGCTCCATCGCGGCACTGCCGGTGGGCGGGCGCTACCGCGTCATCGACTTTCACCTTTCAAACCTCGTCAACAGCGGCATCCGCAACGTGGGCATCATCACGCAGAAGAGCTACCAGTCGCTGATGGACCATGTGGGCTCGGGCAAGGAATGGGACCTCTCGCGCAAGACGGACGGGCTCTTTATCCTTCCGCCGTTCGACTATGCTGAAAACACGGGCATCTACCGCGGCGTCGCGGATGCCATCAAGAGCAACCTGTCGTATATCCGTCGCGCGCCGCAGCCCTATTGCCTGCTGACGGGCGCAAGCTCCGTATTTACGGCGACCTACAACCAGATGTTCAAGCGCCACATGGAGACGCAGGCCGACATCACGATGCTCTACAGTGTGGAAAAGAACAATGAAAACCGGGAACGCCACCGCGAGCTGCGGCTGTTTACCGACGAGAACGGCTGGGTTACGGACATGGAGTTCGATTTCCGGTATTCGCGTTCCGACAAGATCAGCATGGACGTGTTCCTGATCCACAAGAGTTTGCTCGAGTACATCATCGACCGCAGCGTAGCGCAGGGCCATTACGACTTCATCGGCGGCGCACTGATGCGCAACGTCAAGAATTTGCGCATTCAAGCGATTGAGCACACGGGTTACGTGGGCCGGCTCGACTCGGTCAACGCGTACTATGATATGAATCTGGACATGCTGCGCGAGGAAGTACAGAAGGATCTGTTCTACACAGGCCAGCCTGTATATACCAAGGTCAAGGACGAGGCGCCCGTGAAATACGGCAGCCATGCGCGCGTCAATAACAGCTTTCTCGCGAACGGCTGCATCATCGACGGTACGGTGGAGGACAGCATGCTGTTCCGCGGCGTGCACATCGGCAAGGGGGCCAAAGTGAAAGGCTGCGTCATCATGCAGGACTGCGAGATCGACAAGAACTGTGTGCTCGAAAACGTGATCACGGATAAGGACTGCCGTATCCGCGAAGGGCGCACACTGATCGGCGACGTCAACTATCCCACCATCATCCGGAAGGGCTCGGTGCTGTGACCATGGATGAACACCTCGCCGCCATGCTGAAAGCAAAGAACCGGGAAGGGCTGCCGGCCATACTGATGACTGCCGCTGAATGCGCGCCGTTTGCCAAAACGGGCGGGCTTGCGGACGTGGCGGGCACGCTTTCGCGCGCGCTCAAGGATATCGGCTTCGACGTGCGCCTGATGCTGCCATATCATCGCGCTATCAAAGAAAAGTACGCTGTACAGGTGCAGCACCTTGCGAGCTTTTCTGTTCAGCTCGGCTGGCGCTCGCAATACGCGGGAGTGGAGCTGCTGGATTGGGACGGTTTGCCCGTGTACCTCATCGACAACGAATTCTATTTCGGCAATATGATATACTGCGGCGGCGACTTTGAAGGAGAGCAGTACGCGTTTTTCTCGCGTGCCGTGCTCGAAGCGCTGCCGATGATCGATTTTATCCCCGATATCCTGCACGTCAACGATTGGCATACCGCGATGATCCCCATGCTCGTGAAGACGCAGTATCAGGGCAGGCCGCAAGGCGGCTGTAAAACCGTGCTCGCGATGCACAGCCTCGGCTATCAGGGCAAGTTCGGGTTCGGCTTCGTTTCGGAGATGCTCGGCATAGACGCCTTCTATAACCAGCCTGACTATATCGAACATTACGGCTGCGCGAGCTTCATGAAAGCGGGTGTCGTGTTCGCCGACAAGCTCGTCACCGTTAGCCCGACCTACGCGCAGGAGATCCACACGACGAGCTACGGCGAGGGACTGGACGGAATCCTCACCGCGCGCGCGAACGACCTGGTAGGTATTCTTAACGGCATTGACGTAAAGGCATTCGACCCCGAGACCGATATCCACATCGCACAAACCTACAGCGCGGACGCGCCGGAGGGCAAGCGGCAGTGCAAAGAGGCGCTTGCGGAAGAGCTGGGGTTGGATGCAAATGCGCCGCTCGTGTGCATGGTGACGCGGATGACGAAGCAAAAAGGGCTGGACCTCGTGCTGCGGGTTTTCGACGAAATGATGCAGCAGGGCATCTGCTTCGCGATGCTCGGCACAGGCGATGCGGAGTACGAGAACTTCTTTCGCGAGGCCGAGCGGCGCTATCCGGGCAGAGCGCGCGCGCTGCTGCGCTTCGATGACGCGCTGTCGCACCGGATCTACGCGGGCGGCGATTTTCTGCTGATGCCTTCGCTGTTCGAGCCGTGCGGCATATCGCAGATGATCGCGCTGCGTTACGGCACGCTACCCGTCGTGCGCGCCACCGGGGGCCTTAAGGATACCGTGAAACCATACAACGAATTCACGGGGGAGGGCAACGGCTTTTCGTTCGACAACTACAACGCGCATGATATGCTGGACACGCTGCGCTATGCGCTCGGCGTATACGAAAACAAGGACGCGCTGGGCACGCTGCGCCAGACGGGCATGCGGCAGGACTGGAGCTTTCAAAAGAGCGCGCAGACCTATGCGTCGCTGTATGTTGCCATGATGCCGCCGGAGGATGAAAACTCCGGCGAATTGACAGACGGCGCATCAGGGCCATAAAATAACAGCAAAAGAATTTGACGGAGGACCGATTTGGCAACCGAAATCAAACGCGAAAGCGCAAGGCGCATTAAAGAGGATATCGAAGGCAAGCTCACGCGGTACTACGGACGAACGCTCGAAAGCGCCTCGGATGAGGAAATGTTTCAGGCGGTGGCGCTGTGCGTGCGCAACCGCATCGTGGAGCAATGGGTGAGCGGCAATGAAGAGGCCGAGAAAAAGGGGCTCAAGCGGCTCTACTATCTCTCGGCTGAGTTCCTGATGGGCCGCGCGCTTGTCAATAATATGATCAACCTCGGCGCGCTTGACGAATATCGCGAAGCGCTGCGCGAGATTGGCTACCCGCTGGAGAAGCTGGAGGCTGAGGAAAACGAAGCGGGCCTCGGTAACGGCGGCCTCGGCCGTCTGGCCGCGTGCCTGCTCGACTCACTCTCTACGCTCGATCTGCCCGCAACCGGCTGCGGCATCCGCTACGAGTACGGCATATTCCGCCAGCGCATCGTGGACGGCGCGCAGGTGGAAGTGCCGGACGACTGGACGCAACTCGGCGACGTATGGGAGATTGAACGGCCCGGCGAGATGGTGGAGGTCCACTACGGCGGCACAGTCGATGAGATCTGGACCAAGGACGGACTGCGCGTGGTCCACCGGGACTATCAGGCGGTGGCGGCGATTCCCTACGATATGCCCGTGATGGGGTACGAGTCGCGCATGCCCGCCACATTGCGGCTGTGGCGCTCGGAATGTCCGGCTACGTTCGACCTGCAGTCGTTCAACAAAGGCGATTATGCCTGTATGATCCAGCAAAAGGAACTGGCTGAATCCATATCGAAGGTGCTTTACCCGGAAGACGACCACATCGCAGGGCGGATGCTCCGGTTAAAACAGTTCTATTTCCTCGCCTCTGCGACGGTGCAGTACATCGTGCGTGATCACAAACGGCGCTATGGCGATCTGCGCACCCTGCCCGACAAGGTGGTGATGCAGATCAACGATACGCACCCCACGCTCGCGATCCCCGAACTGATGCGCATCCTGCTGGACGAGGAGCATATGGGCTGGGACGACGCATACGGCATCGTCAGCCGTGTATTCAACTATACCAACCACACGGTAATGCAGGAGGCGCTGGAGGCGTGGCCCGAACAGCTGTTCAAATCGCTGTTGCCGCGCATCTATTCCATCGTCAAAACGATCAACGATAAGTTCAGCGAGCAGCTTTGGAAGCGGTTTTCAGGAGACTGGGACCGGATATCGAAGCTGTCCATCATCGCATACGACGAGATTCGCATGGCGAATCTTTGCATCGCGGTCTGTGCGCACGTCAACGGCGTTTCGCAGCTTCACGGCGATATCCTCAAAACCAAGACGTTCCGCGATTTTTACGCGATCACGCCGCAGAAATTCCTCGCGATCACCAACGGCATCACGCCGAGGCGCTGGCTCGCTTCGGCGAATCCGGCGCTCGCGGAACTCATTGGCGACCATATCGGCCACGGCTTTTTACGTGACTGGAGCGAGCTGGAAAAGCTCAAAAAACACCTCGGCAATAAAAAGTTTCTGGCTCAATTCGCCGAGGTTAAGCGGGAAAATAAGCGGCGGCTCGCGGAGTACGTCTATGCCACGCAGGGCGTGGAACTAAGCCCGGATTGGGTCTTCGACACGCAGGCCAAACGGCTGCACGAATACAAGCGGCAGCTGTTAAAGGTGCTTCATATCCTGCATCTTTACAACCGCATGACGGAAGAGCCGTCGTTTTCACTGCCCCAACCCGTCGTATTCCTGTTTGCCGCCAAGGCTTCGCCGGGATATCAAAAGGCCAAGAATATCATCCGGCTCATCAACGCGGTGGGAGCGCTCGTCAACAACGATCCGCGCACAAAGGACAAAATCAAAGTCGTATTTCTGGAGAATTACAATGTATCGCTCGCGGAGCGGCTGATCCCCGCGACGGAGATCAGTGAGCAGCTTTCCACGGCGGGGCGCGAGGC
The DNA here is from genome assembly GCA_023390815.1 of Bacillota bacterium. GTDB lineage: Bacteria > Bacillota > Clostridia > Christensenellales > SZUA-584 > JAEWCC01. The sequence goes on along the minus strand of JAEWCC010000008.1, from coordinate 76,387 downwards.
TTCCGGCACGGGGAACATGAAGTTTATGCTGGGCGGCGCCGTGACGCTCGGTACGCTGGACGGCGCCAATGTGGAAATGCTGGAGCAGGTCGGGCCGGAGAACATATTCATTTTTGGGGCGCACTCGGAGGAGATCGCGAAAATGGAAGCGGACGGCTCCTACCATCCGCTCGATTACTTTAACAATAAGGTGCATATCCGCATGGCGGTATCCCGCCTAGTGGATGGCACTTTACCCGTAGCGGATAAGGAGCTGTTCCGCGGCATATACAACTCGCTGCTCATGGGCGATTACGACCGTGCGGATAAATACTTTCTGCTGTACGATTTCGACGCGTATGATCAGGCGTTCGCTGCGGTGCTCAGCGCTTATGCCGATGCGGAGGGCTGGGTGAAAAAATCGGCTGCCAATACAGCCTGCGCGGGCTTTTTCAGTGCAGACCGGACGGTGGAGGAGTACAACCGGCAGATCTGGGGCCTTGAGCCCGTTTGACCGAAAGGCGGGGGCTATGCTGATCAATTATAAAAACGAAATGCTGCACGACTCGGCTTCGCCCGCCTATCGCGATCCCGCAGAGGCGGTGAAGCCGGGGCAAAGCGTCACGCTGCGCTTTCGTACGCGGCTGAGCGGGGTAGGGGGCGTATACGTCACCCTGCTCAGTGAGGGTTTCCGGCAGGATTACCCGATGAACGTCGAAGGCGGCCTGTATAGTGTAACCATCAGCGCGCCGCAAAAGCCCGACGTCTATTGGTACTATTTCCATATCAATGTGGAAGGCCATATTTTCTACTACGGCGCGGAGGGCGGACAGACGGCGGGGATCGGCTGCGCATACACCGAGCCGCCGCCGGCGTTCCAACTCACCGTTTACGATGCCGCCTTTGATACGCCCGATTGGCTGAAAAACGCCGTCATCTATCAGATATTCCCGGACCGTTTCGCGCGCTCCGACGATGATACCGCGCAGCGCGGCATCGCATATCACCATGCCAAAGGACGCAAGGCGGTTTACCACGAGCGCTGGTCTGAAAAACCGCTTTACAAGCCCCTGCCGGGGGAGAAATCGTACGACCCGTGCGATTATTTCGGCGGTACGCTCAAGGGGATCGAAAATTCACTGGCGTACATCAAGAGCCTCGGCGCAGGCGCGATCTATTTGAACCCCATATTCGAGGCGGCGTCCAACCACCGCTACAACACTGCGGACTACAGGAGAGTCGACCCGGTGCTGGGCAGCGAAGAAGATTTGCGCTCGCTGTGCGAAAAGGCTGCCGCGCTGGGCATCCGCGTGATCCTCGACGGCGTGTTCTCGCATACCGGCTCGGACAGTGTGTATTTCAACCGCGAAGGCGCATACGGCGAAGGAGGCGCATCCCGCAGCCAGGAGTCGCCCTACTATCCGTGGTACACGTTTGAAAAGTACCCTGAAAAATATCAGTCCTGGTGGGGGTTTGAGACGCTGCCCGAGGTGAACGAGCATAATCCCGAATGGCAGAACTTCATCATTCAGGGCGATGACAGCGTGATGAAGCACTGGCTTCGCTGCGGGGCATCCGGCTACCGGCTCGACGTGGCCGATGAACTGCCCGATGACGTGATTACCATGATGCGCGATGCGGTCAAGCAGGTCAATGGCGACGCGGCGCTCATCGGCGAGGTATGGGAGGATGCAACCACCAAATACAGCTACGGCTCCAAACGCGCATTTGCGCTGGGCCGCTCGCTCGATTCCGTGATGAATTACCCGCTGCGCAGTGCCGTAATCGGTTTCCTCACGGGGAAGCGAGATGCGTTTTCGCTTCAGCGCTTTTTAACCGCCCAGGCTGTAAACTACCCCAAGCCGATGTACTACGCGCTGATGAACCTGCTGTCGTCGCACGACGTGGAGCGGCTGCGTACGGCACTCAGCGTTTCGATCGACGCGCGTAAGCTCTCGCGCGAGCAGCAGGCGACGTTCTTTATCAGCGCGGCGCAGAATCAAAAAGGCGCGGCGCTTCAGCGGCTGGCAGCCGCGTTGCAGTTCTCTTTGCCGGGCTCGCCATGCGTATATTACGGGGACGAAAAAGGGATGCAGGGCTTTTTCGATCCGTTTAACCGCGCGCCGTTTGAACCCGGCGAAGGCGATGTCACCGATTACTACCGCAAGCTGTCGCGCATCCGGGACGAAGCCCATGCGCTGCGAACCGGTAAGACCGCGTTTTTTGCGCCGCATGAAGACTGTTTCGGTATATTGCGCTATGTGCTCAATGACAGGGATGTTTTTGACAAGCCCGCACAGAACGACATATACTTCATGGCCGTCAACCGATCCGATCAGCCGCGCCGCATTGTTTTCGATTTTTTAAGCCACCAACAACTCATTTCGGAGGAAGACAGCCGCCTTTTGCGCAATAAGCTTTGCGGCGAGACTCATTGCCTGCTGACGGATGCACGTCTCGTTTTAAAAGACGCGCTCGTGGAAATTGACATGAAGCCGTATGGTGTGATTTTATTTAAAATGTAAAAAATTCAATATTCAATTCTGTGTTCAGGTCTGTGCTTTTAGAACAACACAAGGCAACATTGACAGCCTTGTGTCCTGATGGCGTCTTTTTTATACCGCATAAGTCGAAATTTTATGCGAATAATAAACTTAAAACAAAGGAGGAGAATTCGATGGGTATAATATCGTGGATCGTTTTAGGTGCCCTCGCCGGATGGGTAGCCAGCATTATCATGAAGAACAACCCTTCCATGGGCGCCTTTGCGAATATTATCGTAGGCATCATCGGGGCATTCATTGGCGGATTGATCATGAACCTCATCGGCGCGCCGGCTGACGTAACCGGTTTTAATATCACCAGTTTTCTTGTGGCGCTTCTGGGTTCTGTTATTCTGCTGGCAATTATTAACCTTATCCGCAGAGGTACGGTTAGAAATCATGAAAACCATTAAAAAGCATGGGGAATGAAGCAGTGCTTCGCCATACCCAACCGTAATCTATTTGTTAGTACGGAAAGCAGCCGATTAACTCGGCTGTTTTCTTGTGCTAGGCATTAACGAATCGGCAACGCAGGGCGCTTTCGTTCAGGAAAGGTTCCGGGCAAAATCGTAAAAAGTCACTCGAATGATTGTTCTGAGTGACTTTTTTATATACAGAAATCTCTTCACGGTTGCCTTTGCCCGAATAAAACTGCGCTTTCAAATACCGAAAATGCAGTTTGTCATGGTATTGCTTGCCATCATGATATGATGGAAGCAATAAAAGGAGGTGATGAACCATGAAGAGTATGGACTGTATACGGGTTAAAGGGGAACATCCTCAAAAGGGACCCGGATAATCGATATAGTCGTAATTGATATTTACTTTAAATGATAATATATTTATTATTAAGGGAAATAAGTGAAAAACGGATTGAGCTGCCGTCATTTTCAAGGCTGAATAAAGGGTTATCGAATGAATCAGATAGAAAGCAGCATCCAATATGTTGACAGGCTTTTCAACGAGTTCTCGTGGAAGCCCGAAACACTGGAAAAGCTCAAACAGCAAAGAGATTTTATCGCGGCGAAGTACGCAGACAAGCGGCTGTACCTCGCGGTCATCGGTGATTTCAGCTCCGGAAAAAGTACGTTGATCAACGCGCTGTGCGGATATGATTGCCTCAAAACTGGCATCATGGCAACCACGGCCGTTCCCACCTATATACAGAACATGCCGCTGCCGCAGCCTGAATTGTTGGCGGAACTCAGGGACGGCCGCGGATACCGATTAACGGACGTACAGGATATCCGAGACTTTTGTGAGGCATGCGGCGTTACGCTGGGCAGCGATTTCAAAGAGAATCTTGAAAAAGTGACCACACTGGAAGCCGTAGCGCAGCGTGCTGGCAGGATCAGCGTGCTGCTGCCTGATAACGGCGTCTTGGGCAGCCTCTGCATTATTGATACACCGGGCGTCAACCCCGGACAGGAGAATTCGGAGCTTCACGTAACCCGTACGAAGCAGGTACTGGAACAGACGGCGGATTCGGTGATTGTATTGTTTCCGGCGACTCAGGCATATACCCTAAGCTTTGAGCGGTTCCTGAAGGAAAACGCCGACAGGTTTTTGGAAGATGCAGTATTCTTGCTGACGATGATCGACAGGGTGGACGAAGAGGAACGGGAAGAACTGGAACAATATGTCCGCGACAGCATCCGGCAAAAGATGCATATCCAAAACCCGCTGCTGGTCTCCTGTTCAGCCTATCTTGCGGGAAGGGACGAGGGATGGAAGCGCCGGTTCGACGATCTGCGGGAGACGCTGCTCACGCACCTGCGCGAGCGTAAGGAATATATCCTCGGCAGCAGGATGGCCGGGTTGCTGAGCCAGATACTTCAGTCCATGAAGGAGGATGTGGCGCAGCAGACACAGACGCTGAGGGACAGCCTCACGGTGCTGGAGGAGAATACGCCTCCTCACCTCAATCGAACGTTGGATACGATCAGGGACAAGGAATCAGGGCGTCTGGGCGCAATCAAATCGGCATTTTTACAGTATGAAGAGCGGATGCGAAAGGAAATGATGGAGGACATGACGAAGATTATTGAACTTCGCGTTTCCTCTTTTAAAGCCCACAGCGATTTCAGCAGCTATACAGACCGGCCGGATGGTCTGGCTGCCGATTTAGCAAACCAAACGCAAAAATATTATGGGTACAGCGACCAGATTTCAGAGACTTTAAGAGAGTTGGTAAACTGGACCAGCGACCATATGCTCAAGGCGCTGGAAGGGTATTATGGCCGCCTCACCGGCGCTGTGCTTTTAAGGAACGTAGAAGTAGCCGCAATCAGCCATCCCGTTTATGAAAAGATTGGGGAGTCTCTGTCGCAGGTGCGCCAGAGTTATGCAAAGGTGGATACGAAAAAGGCGGTGCTGACAAGCGGCAGCGCAGCCGCCATCGGGCTCATCATCTTAGGCCCAATCGGCTTGGTCGTCGGCGGCATTGCAGGCTATCTGGGCAAGGATAAGTTGTTTCTGGGGAAGGCCCGGACCGACTTCGTGCTGCAGGTAAAGCAGCAGCTGCCAGCCATCGTTGCGAACATATCGAGCGAATGTATCGACAGAACGATTCAGTACGTCGATCAGTGTATTAATCGAATGGATGGTATGGCCCGGTATTATCTGTCCGCGTACGCGCAGGTTTATCAGGATGCGCTGAAAGCGTATGAGAATCTGAAAACCGAGTTGAGCAGACGAATTGCAGATAACGAGCGCTGCACAAGCGATATTGAGGAGCAAATACAGAACCTGAAACAAATACCAGTAAGGAGCGAAACGATATGTTAAAACCTGATGATATGTTTATGAAACTGACATCCCTGGCGGCGGAGATCGGCTGCATGCAGACCGCCGAGCAGTATAACCAGAAACGGGCGTTTGTTCAAAACCGGCAGGGAAAAACTTTTGCCGTGCTGGGCGATACCAACGCGGGCAAAAGCACAGTCGCCAATATCATCGTGGGCAGCAGCGCAATGCCGGTGTCCATGGTTTCGTCTACCCATGAAGCGGTCTTGCAGGCGGATATACCCGGAACGGATGCCCGATGTATCGAGGTTGCCATTGAGGAATATGAAAAGAAACAGCCCGGAGAGCCGGACTGCGTCCTGTGGGAGATTGATGCCGCGCTGTTCTTATTGTCCGCTGCCGCACCGCTGTCCGCGCGGGACGTTGCCGGGATTCGCACCTGCATCGCGTATGGCATCCCGTGCACCATTGCACTCAACAAGATGGAACTGCTGACCGACGAGGACAAGGCAGAGGCGGAAGAATACGTGAAGATGCAGCTAAGCGCGCTTTTCGGGACGGACGAGCTGACGATCATTCGTAAGGACGATCCGGCTATGGGTGAAACCCTGCGCCGTCTGCTGTTCTCCCATGAAAGCGTCGAGGATGTGAAAGAAATGATGCTGTGCATGGGCTTTGCCTCCGCGGTAAAGAACCGGATTAATGCGCTTCGGCAACAGGCCAAACAAAAGATGCATGATTCGACAAAGAACAAAGAAAAAGATAAAATTAAGGCGCAATTTGAAGAAACAAGGTGGCAGGAAATTGAAATTCATGTTAAAATGAAGAACAATGAAGCGATTTCCATGATCAACCGGATGCGCGAAAAAGCGGTGTCGGATATCAGCTCAAATCTGGTCGGGCGTATGACATTGGCCTCCTCCAAGAAGGACTGGTGGAACAAACAGCTTGAGCGTGATATGGCAATGGAACTACAAAAGATCACCGGCACTGTAAACCACGCGGTCAGCGAAAAGATTGTGGAAGACCGGCAGTCACTCATCGCGAATGTCGAGAAAGCATTCGGGGTGAAACTGCACTCGCTGCCGGGCTATGAAGCGGCCGGTTTTAGAAGCCAGTATCCTCCGGAAATGAAGAGTACTGACCCGGAGAAAATGAAGCGGATGGCGTTCACCGGTCTGGTGCTTTCCTCCGCGGCACTGGCCGCGAGCATACTCTTTGCGCCTGCGTTTATCATCAGCGGAATGGCCATTTTCTCTGCTTCGATGCTTACGGGCGGCGCGACCGCCGCGACAGTTGCCACCGGTTTCTGGACGGCGATCGAACATGGAAACAGCAAGGAAAAACTCCGGGAATTGGAAGATGAGATTCGCCGGTATGTGGTCAAAATCGTGAACGAAAACTTTGATGCCCTCGTGAAGAACGTGAATTATATCTACTCTTCGCTGCTGATTGCCGTGCAGGATGCACAGATGGCTGCAAGCGTACAGAAAAGCAGCGGTGTCAGTGAAGAAGAAAAGAGAGTTGGCGATGAGTTCAAACGGTACTCCAGCCTCGCATTGGAGTGCGATGCCATACTCAATGAATTCATGGCGGATTGACGGAGTTATCGGTACACAAAAGCATTCTATATATAATTCAAGGAGCAGGAAATGAATATCAAGACGTATCAAATTGCCGCCGAAGCCATTGACAAGCAGCTGGATCTGCAAAAACAGATTATCGAGACCGTAGGTACGCGTGACGATCTGATTCAGATGGTCATGGCCAGTAAAGAGAAAATTTCCGACCAGACTTTCAGAATTCTGATTATGGGACAGTTCAGCTCCGGCAAGTCCTCTATGATCAACGCCTTCTTAGGCGAACCCATTCTGCCGACCAAGGTGATGCCCGCGACGGCGCTGATTACGGAAATCAAATATGCGAGAGAAAAGCGCGTCGTGGTTTATCCTATACCCGGCAAATGGGAAGGCGGCGATGAACCGTTTGATGTGCCCATCGACAAGATTCGTGACTACTGCCTGATCGACCACAAGCAGGGTGCCGCCAACTACAAAGAAGGCAATGTGATCGAGAGCCCGTTTAAAAAAATGGAGGTGTTCTGGCCGCTCGATATGCTTAAAGAAGGCGTAGAAGTGGTGGACTCTCCGGGCCTCAACGACCCGAACAGCCACGATACGATCACGCTGGAATATCTGCCTTCAGCCGACGCGATCATCTACTGTTTGAATGGCGTGCAGCCCTATACAAAAGTGGACGTGGATACGATTGCAGATATCAACCTACGCGGTTATAACACACCAATATTTGTCGTTACGCGATTTGATAACATCAAGGAGGAATCGCCCTCGATTGCGGATGTTGAAGAGGCTGTTGAAACGATCAACCGGAATCTCAAAAAGAACACCCGCCTGATGCAGCCGGAATATGTCGACAAGCTGGGCGGCAACGGCGTATTCTTCGTATCTTCGCTTCAGGCGATTAAGGCCAAGCGCGATCATGACAAAGAAGCGCTGCTGGAATCGGGCTATCTTAAAATGGAGAAGTACCTCGAGGAGTTCCTGGTCAAGTGCAAGGGTGACGAGAAGCTTTCCGCCATTGCCACGCAGATGGAGATCATCAGCAAGGAAGCAGCGCAAACGATCACAGAGCATCTGAACACAGCGGACCTTTCGCTCGTCGAATTTGAAGAGCGCATCAACGGCGTCAGCGAGAAGATGCAACTGGCCAAGAAAAAGGCTCAACTGTTCGTCAACGAGTTTAATCTGGAGTTGGACAAGGCCCTGGAGGATGTCAAACCGGTTATCAGAACGCTGACGACGGATGCTGCAACGAATCTTAACCAATGGCAGAGTGAATATACATGCTCCGTTACGACCGAGATGCTTCATCTAAAACGCACCGCCAAGGCGATATCGGACGAATACAGCAGCTATCTGCAGAATAAGTTCAACACTTATTCCATCCAGTGGACAAACGAAAAGCTGCTGCCCAAGCTCAACGAAAGCATCCAAAGCGTCGCCAAGAAGCTTGAGTCGCGTGCATCAGAACTATCGAATGTAATTACCGATATCAAGGTGGACCTCAACTTCCGGCACAGCGCTGAGACGGAAAAGCTATCCTCCGACGCGACCAAAGTGGCCTCCGTGGTATATGCGCTGTTCACGGGCGATATTCTGACCGCGCTGGTGGGCGGCGTGCTGGGAAAGGAAGCCATGTTCCGCACACTGGGCCTGCAGCTGGCAACAGGCATCGCGCTGGGTATCGCTGCGTGCTTTACGCCCATCGGCTGGGGCGCGTTCGCCCTTGGCACGATATTGGCGGCGGTGGGGGGTATCGGCTGGACCCTGTCCAAACTGCAGAGTACGATTACCAACAAAGTGACGAAAGAATACCGCGCTATGCTGTCCGACTCCGCCCGTACCGCGGAACTGAACGACAAGATTTTCGGACAGATCATGATCAAGCTCAAGGACCTTAAAGAAACGGTGAACGAGAGCGCTTTTGCGGATATCCGGCAAATCGAAATGGATACGCAGAACATATTGGACGAGAAGCGCAAGGGTGAGGAAGAAGTGGCGCAGCGAAAGGCGAACCTCGAGCAGGCGGCAATCGACATGGCGAACAGCGTGAGCAATGTCCATGTAATCCTCGCGAACGCGCGCGCCTAACCACAGACGGGTTATACAGCATTGAGCAAACGGAAAGAAGTTAAGGGCATATGAAGATACGGGTCTGTATCTACCTTCGTGAAGTGGGGACGGCGAAAAACCTGCAGCAGCTGATCGCGAACACGATATTCGAGGATGACCACCGGGCCTCCATTACGGCTTATCTGCGCAGAGAACTGCTGGAGGAGGCGCTGAAACAGGCGGAATACGGCGTTGATCTGCTGGTGCTGCCCGCGGATGAGGAGGGCCTGTCCATTGGGGCGGAGGTCCGGAAATTCAGCAGAGACTGCACGATCATCTATATCGATGGTTCGGATGCAACCATTTTAAAAGCGTTCAATACGCTGCCGATTGCGTACTTATTGCGCAACGCCGCCTCGGAGCATATGGTGGATTCGCTCAAAAAGGCGCTGTCATGGATCGAAACGGGTCAGTCTTGCTTCAGTTATGAGTCCAGAACCGAGATATTGCAGATGCCATACGGCGATATCGACTTTTTTGAAAGCGAATACCGCATCGTGCACGTTCACATGACCGGCAGCGGGACGCAGACGATTACCGCGAAGCTGGATGATGTACAGCGCTCGCTGCCATGCGGGGTATTCTGCCGCTGCCATAAAAGCTATTTAGTGAACATTTCACACATCGCCCATGTCGATAAGAGCACGAAGACGGTCACATTGAAATCCGGAAAAAAACTGTTCGCGAGCAAAGCCGGGTACCCGGTGCTGCTCAAAATGCTGACGGGAGGTGAGTTCAATGAGGCCGTTTGACGACGATCCCACCAGGGGCGGCATTGAGCAAACCGGCTCTGGCAGCTTTGATAGCCCGGAGAAGACCCGGTTCAGTACAGAGGTGCTGAATGTCAGCGAGACGGGAGAGCCCGAGGTGTTTCGTATCGTATCCGAAGGTTTTGATGTGGGCGACGTAGCCGATATTCAGCCGGAGGCGTGGCGGTTTTCCGCTGATCCTGCTGAAGCGGCATCCATGACGCTGAGCGACATCATGACGGAACAGGCAGGCTTCGTCTGGGATGAAGGCATGGGCCACGCGATGACCATGAATGACGCGGTGGAGAGCCTTGAGAAGGAGTGCTATGTGCAGGTCTCTCGTTTTTCCGCTGCCAATATCAGCGCGTGTCTGAAAAACGACGGTTCGGTGCTTGCCTATGTGCCGGAGCAGGCCTGGCGGCAGATTACGGCGCAGGAAGCCGCCTATACCTACGAGGTGCCCGGCCTGCATACCGTACAGGTGGTGTCGGCAGGCGGCGACCGTGTCACCGTGGCGGATCATACGCTGGAAGACGGGCAGTGGATTGAGCTGGATGAGGATGCAGTGTCGCTGATCTCACAGAACGGGTGGATACTGGAGGTGTACAAATGACGACGGACGCATTCATCGGTTGGCTGCACGACCTGCGATATTCACGGTTGGTGTGCATGCTGCTGCCCACGGACGCCGTAATGGGGTACCCGATTCCGGCTGTGCGCGGCGGCGAACGGACGCTGATTATCCCGTTTTTTACAGCATTGGAAGAAATGCATCAGCCCTGCGGTTTGATCGCTGTGGCTTATGGTAGTGAGCGCATTTTGGCCTACGGCGAAGCAAAGTGGCTGGGAAACGCAGAACCTGTACAGCTGTTTTCAGGCGATGCGCAGTCCATGGATGCGTATTATTCCCGTCTGGCGGCATGGGAAGCGCCAGACAAAATTCAATGCGGTATAATGCAGCAAATACTTCTGGACATGCTGGCGCCCGAACTGGCCGCATTCTATAAAAGCGTCATTTCAATGCAATAAGGCGGGAGCGCGATGAAAAGAATCGAGATACAGGTGAACCCTTACCACTGCGGCAGCCAGATCACGCGCCTTACGATTGACGGCATCGAAGTCATGAGCAACGTGAGCCGCCTGACGACATTCGTTGTACGCAAGAACATGTACGAATGGCTTACTCCGTTCAGCCGTGGTTTTCAGAAGTGGGAAGGCATATTGCCCGAATTTGTCCGCGAACTCAACGATGATACGTTCGACATCACATTTATTGGGCGGGTACGGGACTATCCATTCTTCCGCGATGCGGTGGCGTCGCAGCAGGAGTCGCTGATGCGGCGCGGGATGCAAACCAACCTGTCGCAGCGCTTCGTCCCGCTTGGCGCACCGGCCGGAATGGTGAACAGTGTAAAAGACCTGTTGAAAGATTTCATTGAAACCGTCGTGCAGCGTCTGGACGGCGACTGCTACGAAGGGCTTAAAGCTCTCAGAGATAAGATGAGCGTATTTCCTGTCGCGCTGGACGATTTGAGCGGTATGGCGGACGAGTTACCCGGCATGCTGAAAGAGCGCGGCGCGGTGCTGTGGGATCGAGGGATTCGCGTCATCGTTCTCGATGGGGCCAAGACGGCACGCGACCTGCAGGAAGATCTGCTGGAGGTGCTTGGCAAAGACCATGACGAAGGAAATCCATTTATCTTAATCTGCCTGATTGGCGATTCTGCGGAGCAGGCTCAAAAGAAGTGCATGCTGATGTTGGAACAGATCAATGTACGTTCTCGCATCAGCGCGGTTTGTGCCATCGCAGCGGATGCGGATCAGTGCGCTAGTCTGTTTGACAATTATCTGAACGAGCTTTATCTGCCGTTTGTGGCCAGCGAGGTTACGGTGGGGATGTTCAGAATCGCGGAACAGCTGAAAAACCGGTATGAGGACGCGTACATATTTCAGATTTATAATGACATCCGGGATCTGCAGGAAAGCATGACCTGACTTGAAGGGGGAACCATATGCCTGATCATGAACTTGACGTTTATCAAAAACGTGAATTAAGAGCGGATGCGGACGGCAGAATCGCTCCTTCGCAGCAGCGTATGCTCGAATCCCTCGGGATGGCGGATATATTTGTGCGCATGCAGCATCTTTCACAGCTTGAGAATGCGCAGATCGTCCCGGTGCCGAGGCACGAGTTAGCGGCGGAGCCGTGTGATCGCGTGCGGCTGCTGCACTTTTCCACGCTCAACTATGACTCGGGCGAGGACGTATTCAGCAAGCTTTCGGGCGTATTCAGCGCCGTTTCGGCGGTGGACTGCAGCGCGGTATTCATCGTACACCACGACGGCATCAAGACGGATGTATACATGGGCACCGCATGTTCGGATACCCAGGTGCTGACCAACGCCTTCGAGACGATGCGCCACGCGGTGGACGGCCATTTCCCGGGCTGCAAGTCGGAACAGCTCTTTACGCGGCACAATGAGAAGCTGCTGGATACCCTGTTCGGCAGCGATCAGGTGGCGATCGCGTCGGTTTCCAGCACGGCTTCGGTCCGCGGAGATAAGGCGAGCGGGGCGTATCTGCAGGGCATCGAAAAGCTCGTGGACGGCATGCGCGGACAGCCCTTCGCGCTCGTGGTGCTCGCGTCCTCGGTAGCGCACGAAACGCTGGCCAGGATGAGAAACGGATACGAGACGCTGTACACGCAGCTCACACCGTTTTACAAGACGCAGCAGTCGCTCTCCGAGACAGACACGCTCAATTTTTCCAAAACTATCGGGGATACGGTGACACAGTCGGTATCGCTGACGTCCGGCACCACCTCGAACCGGACGCGCAGCAGCGGTTCATCCACATCGGAATCCAAATCCAAAGAGGAGCATACGAACAAAAACAAGAAAGCCGAGGTGATCATCACCGCGGCGACGTTGGCGGGCATGGTAGGTTCCGCGTTTCTGCCGGGGCTCGGCAACTTCGGACCGCTGGTGGTCAGTACTTTCGGCAGCAACGTCTCCAAGACGTATCAGACCATCGCGGGCGGAAAGTCCAACACGTCGCAGACGCTATCCTCGCACAGCGATGAAAGCGAGTCCGAAGGCACCAGCGATTCCAAGAGCACCAGTGACAGCACCGCGCGCTCCACGAGCACGACCGACGGCAGCGCGCAGACCAAGGGCAGCACGGTGCAGTACCATTACGAAAACAAGGCAATCGGCAACATCCTCAAGGCGATCGACGTACAGCTCGACCGTATCAAGCTGTGCGAAGGCGGCGGCGCCTACCAGTGCGCGGCCTATATCCTCGCCGCGGACAACGCCACGGCGCGAATGTGCGCGAGCATCTACCGGTCTCTGCTGACCGGATATTCGCCGGACGCCAACATATCGTATATCAACGTATGGAACGAAGCGGATACGGTCTCCACGATGAGCGAGTATTTAAAGCGTATGCTGCATCCTGCGTTTTCCTTCTCCGGCGGCGGCTTCGAGCTGCCGCAAGTGACGCCCGCCACGCTTTCCACCGCACAGGAGATGTCGGTGCACGTGGCGTGGCCTCGCAAGGCGCTGCCCGGCGTGATGGTGGATACGCACGCCGAGTTTGCGCGTGACATCATTAAAAAGAGCAATGCTGTGCAGACGGGAGTCAAGGTGGGGCATATCGTCCATATGGGCAATGTGGAGGATTATGAGGTCGAGATATCGCTCGAAGAACTCAGCAAGCATATGTTTATCTCCGGAACGACGGGTTCCGGCAAGTCCAACATGTGCTATGTGCTGCTCGATCGGCTGCTCGAGAACGGCATTAAATTCCTTGTGATCGAACCGGCGAAGGGGGAGTATGCGCGCGTATTCGGCGGACGCAGCGATGTGCGCGTGTTTGGCACGAACAAGGCGGTATCCCCGCTGCTGGCCGCCAACCCGTTCGCGTTCCCCAAGGGCATCCATGTGCTGGAGCATATCGACCGGTTGCTGGGCGTCTTCAACGCGAGCTGGCCCATGTATGCCGCAATGCCGGAATTCCTCAAGGAGGCCATAGAACTTGGGTACCGCGAATGCGGCTGGGACCTTGACGACAGCGTATGCCGGTATTCGCCGGAGCGTTTCCCGACGTTCGTGACGCTCGCGGAGACCATGCCCCGTATACTCAAGCAGACGGAGTTTTCCCAGGAGGTGCAGGGCAACTACATCGGCGCACTCGTGACGCGCATCAAGTCGATGGCGAACGGCATCTGCGGCCAGCTTTTCTGCAAGACGCAGGTGCCGGACGAAGTGTTATTCGACAGCAATGCCATCATCGATATCAGCCGGCTGGGTTCGTCTGAAACCAAGTCGCTGATCATGGGTATGCTGATCATTCGGCTGCAGGAGCACCGAATGACGCGGTGCGAGGAGATCAACAGCCGCCTAAAGCACGTGACGCTGCTCGAAGAGGCGCACCATCTGCTCAAGGCCACGAGCGGCGCACAGTCGATGGAGAGCGCGAATTTGCAGGGCATGTCGGTAGAGATACTCACCAACGCGATCGCTGAGATGCGTACCTACGGCGAGAGCTTCATTATTGCGGATCAGTCGCCGTCCATTATGGACCGTTCGGTCATCCGAAACACGAATACAAAAGTCGTATTCAAGCTGCCCGACGAGGACGACCGCAGGGCTGTAGGCAGAGCGGTCGGCTTGACGCCGGAGCAGATCGGGGAGATCGCCCGGCTCGATACCGGTGTGGCAGTGGTCCATCAGGGCAACTGGCTCTCCCCGGTTCTGTGCATGACGGAGTATTTTCCACCTGAGAGTTATGCGCCTTACGTTTATGAGAAACCCGTCGCAGGGAGCGACGATCTGCGCCGCGCGCGCGGAGCGGCGCTGGAGATTCTCGTCAGCAACCGAACCAAGGCGCAAATCCCTGCGGGAGAAGCGCTGGAAGCACAGCGAGAAGCGCTGTCGTTCAGCGGCCGCCCGGAAGACATTGCGCTTGCATCGGTCGTCAAGCGATTCGGCCAAGGCGCGGCGCTGGAGGAATGGAGCGATTTCGGCGCGCAGTGCCGGCTTGTCAGCCTGGTGCTGAAAGGCGGCGATATCGTCAAAACGCCGATGGAAGACATCGCGCAGTGGAACGATCAGGCAACCCTCGCCGTTGCCGCGCGTATCGAAGCGGATGACGCGGCGGTGCGTGCCATGATCGGCCTGATCCTGATGCATTTTGCCGCCGGAAACAAGCAGCTGCGTGCATTCTATTACCGCTGGTATGCGTACACGACTAAAAATGCAGCTTCAGCGCTTAAAAAGGAGTCAGACGGGATTTTAGGTTAAAAATCGATATAATCAAGATATCAACAGTAAGGAGAAGAGGATATGGATTTTCCGGGTATGTTTGAACCGATTGATGAAGGTATCGAAACAAATACTGGAGAGCAGATGCCGGAGCAGATTGCGACGGATCTGGATCAGTACGAGCCGATCGTATCCGCTGAAGGCGAGTCGATTGCCACAAGCGATCCGTACTCGGTTGCACCGCTGCTGGATTACCAACAGGGAGACAACGCGTACGGATTTGAGGGTGATTGCGGCTTGGTCAGTGTATCCAACGTTCTCCAACTTTCGGGTATCAACGCTTCGGAGGATGATGTCGTACAACTGGCTATTGAAAACAACTGGTGCGATAACGATCCCTCGCTGCCGCCTTCTGCACTGGGCGGTGCCAATGAAGAAAATATCGTCGCGGTGCTGGATCATTATGGAATCGATTCGCAGGCTTTTCATCCAGGTGAGGCAGGTGGATCGTATGAGGGCATCGCCGCGGATCTGGAAAACGGGCAGTGTGTAATTATGGGCGTTAATGCGGGTCATCTATGGGACGATCCCAATTCCGTTGACGACGGTAGTGCTAACCATGCGATCACGATTACAAGCGCAGCGCGGGATGCTCAGACCGGAGAAGTAACTGGTTTTTATATATGTGACAGCGGGCGCTGGGCGGACGGGGACAATTGCAGATACGTAAGTGTTGAAGATTTTAACGAATGCTATGCCGGAGTACCCAATGCTGCGGTGATAGTCACCAACGACGCAACGCGCGTAGCCTGATTGGAAAGGATGATCGAAATGAAGAGTTTGCAGGATATCAAAGCGTTATTCATGAAAGGCGTGCACGCGCTGGTGAATGGAGGATATTCCGTTTCTCAGCCGGTGCCGCATATGGAAGGCGGCTACCGTACGGAGCGCGTGTTCTTCTATCCCAGTACGCCCAAGACCCAGCGCGTGCGGCCCTATGCATGGGCGAGCGTGTCGTCGGAGCACGGCAGGGTACTGTCCTTTCAAACCTGTGTGATTCATGATTTTATGGATACACAGAAGTACCCGCTGGATTTGATGGTTGACTACAGCGTGCCCTCGGCCAAAACCGCAAAAGAGCAGGGTGAGCTGCTTAAGCAGTACGAAACCGCCTACGAAGCGGTCCGTATGTTTGCCTTTGATGAGAAGATGGATGAATCGCAGAAGAAACAGCTGAAAGAATTTTACCAACTGATGAGCCGGACGATTCCTGCCGGTCTGATGCCCTATTACAAGTCCCTCTCCCCGGACTTTTTCAAGTGGATAGAGCAGCAGACAGCTTAAATGCAGCAAAGCAAAGCGGGCGGCATTGCCAAGGCAATGCCGTTTTCGCGTATACGGGTTAAGTATGAGTTAGCTTCATTAACGCTATTATCAATTAACAAGGATCGTATATCCTTTGTGTACGGCAAGGATTTTCTGACAAAAATGCAGCTTCGGTAATCAAAAAAGGACAAGCCTACAAAAGCGGGGCCGTGATGCTGTACAATGACGATATCAACAGTAAGGAGCAAGAGGTATGGAGTTTCCCGGTTTGATCGAAATCGTGAAAGACGGAATAGAAGCTGCTTTCGCAGAGCAGCAGCCCGAGCAGACAGCAACGGATTTGAATCAGTATGAACCGGTCTTATCGGATGCCGGTGATTCGGTGGCGACCAGCGATCCCTTCTCGGTTGCGCCGCTGCTCGATTATCAGCAGGGGGATAACGCATACGGATATCAGGGCGATTGCGGGCTGGTCAGCGTATCCAACATGCTTCAGCTTTCCGGCATCGACGCCTCGGAGGACGACGTTGTGCAGGTCGCGGTCGAAAATGATCTGTGCAATAACGATCCCTCTTTGCCGCCCTCTGCGCTGGGTGGGGTCAGCGATGAAAACGTGATCGCGCTGCTGGACCATTACGACATCGACGCGCAGGTGTATTATCCGGGTGAGGCGGGCGGCACGTATGAGGACATCGCCGCGGCACTCGAGAACGGCCAGTGCGTGACGATGGGCGTCAATGCGGGGTACCTTTGGGATGATCCAAACTATATCGACAGCGGCAACGCGAACCACCAGATCGTGCTGACCAGCGCCGTGCGGGATACGGAAACAGGCGAAGTCACGGGGTTTTATATCTGCGACAGCGGGCGGTGGCAGGACGGCGATAATGCGCGTTTCGTCAGTGTGGAAGAGTTTGACGCATGCTATGCTAATGCGGGCGCTGCGTCCGTGATCATCACCGACGAATCGACGCGCGTGGTTTGATTCGGAAAGGATGTTTTAATATGAAGAGCTTACAGGATATTAAGGCATTGGTGGCCAAAGGCGTGCACGCGCTGGTGAACGGCGGCTACTCCGTATCGCAGCCGGTGCCGTGTGTGGAAAACGGTTGCCGCACCGAACGCGTGTTCTTTTACCCGAATACGCTCCAAACAGAACGTGTACGCCCATATGCCTGGGCCAGCGTGTCCCCGGAACACGGCAGGGTGCTGTCTTTTCAAACCTGTGTAATCCATGATTTTATGGATACACAGAAGTACCCGCTGGATCAGTTGGTCGACTACAGTGTGCCAATCGCCAAGACGGCCAAAGAGCAGGGCGAGTTGCTCAAGCAGTACGAAGCTGCCTACGAGGAGATCCGCAAGTTCGCATTTGCGGAAAAGCTTGACGAAATACAGAAGAACCAACTGAAAATCTTTTGGCAGTTGTTCAGCCGGACCATCCCCCCCGGACTGATTCCCTACTACGAGTCCCTCTCCCCGGACTTTTTCGAGTGGATGAAGTGTCAGACGGCGTAGCGATTAAAAAGATAAGCGCGCAGCATTGCAGCAATGCGCCCCGTATGGTAAGCGATTAACTTTGAACGTACGGCGGAGCAGATTGGCTCTGAAAAATTTCCGAACGACATGCTGATTGACTTGATTATGTTTCTACACAGTGCTAATATTAAAAAAAGGATATTTTTTGACGGTTGGGCGGATTTCGATCCGCTTTCAAGTGAACTTGGCTTTTGGGGCGGGAAGCTTGTTATGCAGGCTTCCTTTTTATTTTATAAAAAAAGAGGTATTGTTATGGCTCAGGAAGTTCTTGAAAGAATCAAAAAGGAATCGGAACCGCTTTACGATGAAGTGCTGCGTGTAGCGGGAAAGAAGTGGGATATCGTGGGCTTTGAGAAAATATCCCCGGAAATGTACGAGCTCACTGTCGCCAAGATTAAAAAACCTGAAAAGACGATGAAGGTGAAATGCCTCATGCATAACCACAGATGGTTCCTGGTGGGGGATAATTAAATCAGCAATACGAGCAGACGTTCCGGTGATCGTGGGATTGAGGTATTCTGTTGCAGACAATTAAAAGGGAAGAGCCGTCGAATCGCTTCGACGGCCCCTCCTGAAACTTTTCACCTGATGTCATACCTTGTTGCCTAAACCCAAGATGCCAAACCTGCTGTTACCCTTGCTGCATTTACCCGCTGCATCGCTGTATTGTCTTAACCAAGATGTCCTGTCCAGCTGTCAGCTCTGCTGTCTGATGGTGCCGGTGAAGGGACTTGAACCCCCACTTAGTTGCCTAAAACAGATTTTGAGTCTGCCGCGTCTGCCATTCCGCCACACCGGCATAAACCAACTCCGTTAATATAGCACATCCTTTTTTTTGCGTCAAGCCACCTGAAAGACATCGTAAACATGAATAAACCTGTGTAAACCCGATGTTTACCCATGCGTAAAGCTTTTTGCTCTGATATAATAGGCACAGCAAAGGGAGGAGCTCGCAGGATGAAGATTGTGGTTGCGCCGGACTCTTTTAAGGGTTCGCTCAAATCCATTGAGGTGATCGCCTGTGTCAAGGATAGTGCGCTCAGGGAGTTCCCGGATGCCGATGTGATCGAAGTCCCCATCGCGGACGGCGGAGACGGCACGGTGGAGGCCATGGCGTATGCGACACACGGGCGGGTGATCGAGGCCAAAGCCAGGGATCCGCTGGGACGAACGACTCGCTGCATATATGGCGAGGCGGCTGGGGCAGCGGTAATCGGCATGTCGGAGGTCAGCGGGCTTGCTTTGCTTCGGGATGAGGAGCGCAGCGCGCTGCTCGCCTCGTCGCACGGCACCGGCGATTTGATCCGTAAGGCGCTGGACGACGGGTTTACCGATATCCTCGTGGGAATCGGCGGAAGCGCCTCCAACGACGGCGGAACCGGCGCACTGCAGGCGCTCGGCATCCGGTTTCTTCGCGCCGACGGAACCGAGATTGACCGCATGTGCGGGCAGGAGCTTATCCACATTGTTTCAATGGACACTTCTGGGCTGGACCCCAGACTGAAAACGGCGCAAATGACCATCATGTGCGACGTGACCAACCCCATGACGGGCCCCCGTGGAGCGACCTTTGTTTATGGGCCGCAGAAAGGCGCAGACAAAGCCCAGCTGGACGCGCTGGAACGAGGGATGATACATTTCGGCTCTTTGCTGGATGCGTACGCGGGCAGGAAGATCACCGAGATTCCGAGCACGGGCGCGGCAGGCGGAATCGGGGCCGCTCTCACCGTTTTTGCGGGAGCGGTACTTAAAAGCGGCATCGACGCGGTGCTGGAACGCGTCGGCTTTGCGCAACTGCTATCCGGAGCGGACCTCGTGGTCACGGGGGAGGGGCGAGTGGATTTCCAATCGGCGTTTGGCAAGGCGGTTCATGGCATTACGCGCTATGCCAACGAGGCCAAGGTTCCTGTCATCGCCATTGCGGGCAGCATCGGTGAAGGCGCCGATGCCGTATACGACATCGGCGTACGTGCCATTGTGCCGCTGCCTGACAAGCCGATGACGCTGACGGACTGCATCGAGGATTCAAAGAGACTTGTCACACAAGCCGCTGCCCGCGCGTTTTCACTGATCCGCCTAGGGCATACTATGCGCCGCTGACTATTCCTGACGCAGCGCTTCGACCGGATCGAGCTTGGAGGCTTTATACGCCGGTATGATACCGAATATAATGCCGATTGTCGCAGCGAACAATACGCTGAGCGATGCCGCGGATACAGATACCTTGGTCTCGATACCCAAAATACTGCCCCCGAGATCGGTTAACACCATGCCAAGGCCCAAGCCAAGCAACCCGCCCAGTATCGCATAGAACAGCGCCTCGGTGAGGAACTGGCCGAGGATGTGATGTTCGCCGGCGCCCAGCGCCTTGCGTATGCCAATCTCGCGCGTACGTTCCTTGACGGTCACGAGCATGATGTTCATGATGCCGATACCGCCCACCAACAGCGATATGGCTGCGACCGCTCCGATTACGATCGTGAATATATCGAGAATGTTCTGCGCGTTAGCGAGCTCTTTGGTCAGGTTGATGATTTTGATGGAACCATCGCCGTATTTCCCGAGCAGCAGCGACACGCTGTTGTCGATGACGCTGTCCAGTGTGTCGGTGTTTTGCGCCGTTACGGATATTTCATCGAGATACCGCGTGGAGAACATGTCGCAGAACGTGGTGATAGGGATATAGCATTTGCCCGAGAAAAACGAGGCGTAGATCGATTGGTCTTCCTGCTCTACGCCCACGACTTTAAAGCTCTGGCCGTTGATACTTACCTTTTTACCTTCTGCGGTATCGTCCCCGAAGAGCTTATCCTTTGCTTCCTCGCTGAGTACGACGACGCGCCGGGAATACTCGATGTCTTTGGACGTAAGGCCGCGCCCCTCCTGATAATCCATCTGCTCAATATCGAATAGCGCATCGGTTGTTCCGACCACATCTGATGTGAGGGCTATGGTATTGTTGGACAACAACGATTTCTCATAGGCGGATGGCGCAACGTCGCTGATGCCGTTAATTTGCTCCAGCATATTAACGTCGGAGAGCACGAGCGTATCGCTAGGGCCTTGAAGATCGTTGGGGAACAACCATACGCGATTCACGCCAAACTTCGCGAGTTCTGCATTGATCATTTGTTTGCCGCCATCGCCCACCGATATGACGGTGATCATGGATGCGACGCCAATCACGATGCCCAGCACCGTTAGCACCGTGCGCATCCGGTTCTTCTTAAGCTGATGCGACGCGATGCCGACATAATCATTTAGTCTCATAGCTCCTCCGCGACGATGCGCCCATCCTTGAGTACGATGAGTTCCTTGGCGTAATCGGCAATACTTCGCTCGTGTGTAATCAGCACAATCGTTGTACCGCGCTCATTGAAGTTTTTGAGCATCCGCATGATATCCTCGCCGGTACGGCTGTCGAGATTGCCGGTCGGCTCGTCGGCCAGCACAAGGCTGGGGGAGTTGACGAGCGCGCGCGCAATGGCAACGCGCTGGCGCTGACCGCCCGACATTTCGTTGGGCATATGGCTGGCGCGTGATCCGAGCCCCGTCATTTCCAGCAGCTCAGTGGCGCGCGAATGCCGCTCCTTGGCGGGGACGCCCGCATACACCATCGGCAGCTCTACGTTTTGGCGCGCGTTCAGCGACGGGAGCAGATAGAAGGACTGAAATATAAAACCGATCTTGCGGCTGCGCAGGTGATCCTTGCTTTCGCCCGAAAGCCTGCTTACATTCGTGCCCGCAAAAAAATAGTCGCCCTTGGTGGGGGTATCAAGACACCCCAGAATGTTCATCAGCGTCGTTTTGCCGGAGCCGGAAGCGCCCATGATCGCAAGGAAACCCCCTTCCTTCACCATGAGCGAGACGTTCCGCACCGCGTGGACGCAAGTATTGCCCCTGCCATACGTCTTGCATAGGTTTTTGACTTCAATCATAAGCAACCTGCTGACCTTCCTCTATGTTCTTGGGCGACAGGATAACCTGCTCGCCTCCTGTAAGCCCGCTTAATACCTCGGCATAGTACATATCTGAAAAGCCTGTTTGGATACTCCGTTTTTCCGCTTTTCCTTCCGCATTCACGACATACACACAGTCATCGTCAGTGATGGCGTCGAGCGGCACCGCGAGAACATCGTTCTTGCTGCTGATGACGATCTCAAGATCCACGACGGCTCCCGGCATCTTTTTAAAGCCGGTACCCGGCGCAATCTGCACTTTCGTCATGGTATCGTATGCGCTCGTTCCTCCCACGCCCGCCGCAGCCTTGGCGATGCTCACGAGCGTTCCGCGGTAGAAGCCATCCTCGGAGTAGATTTTGACCTGTTGCCCCTCAGCAAGTCCTTTTACGTCCTTTTCGTATACATAACCCTCTACCATCGTATTAGCCGTATCGGCAATCACCAAAGCGGGCAGACCAGGTGATAGAACTTCGCCCTCGTGAATGTTGACTGCGATCACCGTTCCCTCGATCAAGCTCGAATAGGACATTTTTTCAATCGCGAGCTCCAGGTTTTGTACGGTAAGCTCTGCCAGCGCCAATTGTTCCTCCGCGCTCCCCGAGCCGCTGGTCTGCATGGCCTGAAGATCACTCAGCGACATATCGCCCAGCGACGCAGCCATTTCGGATGCAGTGTCCTGCGCGCTTTGCGCAAACGCTTCATTGAAGGATTCAAAATCATATCCGGTGGTCTGCGACAGCGCGAGCGCGACCTTGATCTTCTGTTCCATCAGGCTTTTTTCGGCTTGGCTCAGGCTTCCGTTTTGAGCCATCACCGACTCCGTCGTGGCTCCGGATAACAGTTCGACGTGCATTTGAGCTTCCTCAAGTTGGCTTTCCAGCGCAGACGTATCCAGTGAAAGCAATTGATCCCCGACTTTTACATGATCGCCTTCGGATACATACAGCGTATCCACAGTGCCGCCCGTTTCGCTCATGACACTATACATTTTGACGGGCACAACCTCGCCGGAGAACTCCAGCGTATTGCCTAAATCCATGGTTTTTACCGTTGTGACACTGACTTGTGCAATTGGATCGGATTTGTGAAAGTAAAAAAACCACCCCGCAGCGATCACAACCAGCACAACGGCCAGCAGTATCACTTTCCTCATATGAATACCCCCTTGTAGCGATTCTCTGTTTGTAGTTTGGCAGAATTGCCGCTTCGTTATTCCGAAAAAAGGGGTTGCATTTTTATGCATTTTAATGCATAATTATAAGTATCTTAAGGGGGTGTAATCCCATGGTCAATATCAGTGTGGTTGGAGCGACGGGGTACGCGGGAGAGGAACTCATGCGCATACTATCCCGGCACAGCGAAGTGCGAATCGTTCACGCCGTTTCCAAAAGCTTTGCGGGCAAGATAATGAGTGAGGTGTATCCAAGCTTTTTATCGCACGATATCCAGCTTGAAGATATGGACGCGCAGCGGATTGCAGCGGACAGTGATATCGTATATTTATGTCTGCCGCACGGTGCGTCTGCAGCGGCGGTACCCGAATTACTCAAAACCGGAGTGCGCGTGATCGATCTTTCGGCGGATTTTCGCTACCGTGATGTGCAGGTTTTTGAAACGTGGTATCACACGGCGCATCCGGCGAAAGAACTGCTTGCCGAAAGCGTATATGGCCTGCCGGAGCTCTATCGCGAGCGTATTAAGACCTCGAAATTGGTCGGCAATCCGGGCTGCTATACGACCTGCGCGATCCTTGCGCTGTACCCGCTGCTCAAGGCGGGTGTGATTGAGCCTGACGGTATCATTATTGACGCGAAGTCCGGCACAACCGGCGCAGGCCGAAAGGACGCGGTGGAATTCGGCTTCTGCGAAGTTTCGGACAACGTCAAGGCATACGGCGTCGCAACGCACCGTCACACCTCGGAGATCGAGCAGGAGCTTTCACTGGCTGCGGGCCAAGCGGTCGTCGTATCATTCACGCCGCACCTGCTGCCGGTTAAGCGCGGCATCATATCGACGATGTACGCCACGCCCAAAAAAGGCGTATCGACGGGCGATATCCGAAGCGCGTACGCGATGTATAATTATGAGCCGTTCGCCCGGATGTATGCCAAAGGCTTGCCGGAACTCAAGCACGTGGTGGGCAGCAACAACTTCGCGGTGGGCTTCGTGCTCGACGAACGCGTGAACCGGCTTGTGGCCGTTTCGTGCATAGACAACCTGATTAAAGGCGCGGCGGGGCAGGCCGTACAGAACATGAACATCATGACGGGCCTTCCTGAAAACGAGGGCCTAAGCGATATAGGATGGTATCTCTAAATGGACAAATACATTGAAAAAGCCAATATCCTGATTGAGGCGCTGCCGTATATCCGGCGGCTGTCGGGCAAAACAGTGGTCATCAAATACGGCGGGGCGGCGATGCTCTCGGCTGAACTTTCCGAAAAGATCATGCAGGACATCACGCTCTTAAAATATGTGGGCGTCAATCCGATTGTGGTGCACGGAGGCGGCGGCGACATCAACAAGATGCTGGCGCTGTACGACATTCAGCCGGAGTTTCATAACGGCCTGCGCGTGACGGATGCCGCGACGATGGACGTCGTACAGATGGTGCTGATGGGCAAGATCAACAAGGATATCGTCGCGCAGATCAACGTGGCGGGCGGCAAGGCGATCGGCCTTTGCGGCAAGGACGCGCAGCTCATTGAGGCGGATAAGCTCAAGGCCGACGATGGCTACGACATGGGCTTTGTCGGCCATATCACACGCATCAATACGAAGCTTTTGAACACGCTGGCGCAGGACGAATATATTCCCGTCATCGCGCCCATCGGCGTGGGCAAGAACGGCGAAAGCTACAACATCAACGCGGACACCGTCGCGGGGGAGATTGCGGCGGCGCTCGGCGCGGAAAAGCTGATGTTCCTCACGGACATTGATGGCATCCGCAGCGTGCCGGACGACCCCGATACGCTGATCTACGAGATATCCGTGGACGAAATCTACAAATATATCAATAAAGGCATCATCAAGGGCGGCATGCTGCCCAAGGTGGAGGGCTGCATCAAGGCGATACGGTGCGGCGTCAAGCGTACGCACATCCTCAACGGTACAATTCCGCACCCGATCCTGCTCGAGATATTCACAGACTCAGGCATCGGCACGATGGTAAGGGAGTAACGCCATGAACATTGAACAAATCGCGGCACTCGATAAGCAGTACTACAGCCCCGTTTTTTCACGCAGCGTATGCTTTATGCGCGGCGAGGACGCATACCTGTACGACACCGAAGGGAAGAAGTATACCGACTTTCTTTCCGGCATCGCGACGTGCTGCCTCGGGTACTCGGACGAGGGCTTCAAGCAGGCGCTGCATCGTGCCGTGGACAGCCTGATCCACACGTCAAATGTGTTCTATATTGAGGCGCAGGCAAAGGCGGCGCAGCTGCTGTGCGAAGCCACGGGCTTTGATAATGTGTTCTTGTCCAACAGCGGAGCGGAGGCGGTGGAAGGCGCACTCAAGCTGGCACGCAAATACCACTATGCCGCGGGAAAACCACGCATGCAGTTCGTGACACTGCAGGGCAGTTTCCACGGGCGCACGCTCGCTACGCTGGCCGCGACGGGGCAGAGCAAGTTCCACGAGCCGTACAAGCCGCTTGTCGAGCGTTTTGTCCATGTGCCGCCGAACGATGTCGCCGCGCTGGAAGCCGCGGTGAGCGATGAAACCGCGGCGGTGATTGCGGAGCCGATTATCGGCGAGGGCGGCATCCTGCCGCTGACGCCTGAGTATTGGCATGCGATACGTCGCGTGTGCGACCAGCATGACGCACTGATGATCGCCGATGAGATCCAGACGGGCATGGGGCGCACGGGTGCAATGATTACTTCGCCGGGCCTGGGTGCGATGCCCGATGTGCTGGTGCTCGCGAAGTCGCTCGGCAACGGCGTGCCGGTCGGCGCGTTTCTCGCGCGCGGCAAAGCGGCTTCCGTATTTTCGGTGGGCGATCACGGCTCCACGTTCGCGGGCAACCATCTTGCGAGTGCGGCGGCCTGCTACGTGACCGATAAGCTGATGCACAGCGGCCTTCTTGCACAGGTTGCGGAAACAGGCGCGTATTTAAAGGCACAGCTGCATAAGGTACAGGCGGCGTGCATGGCGGTGAACGAGGTGCGCGGGCGGGGGCTCATGCTGGGCCTCGCACTGGACGACACCACTCCGGCAAAGGACGTACAGAAAGCGCTGCTTGATAAGGGTTTTGTATCCGCGACGGCGGGCGGCAACGTGATACGCTTTCTGCCTCCCTATATTATTCGTAAGGAACACATCGACGCCCTGTGTGCAGCGCTCAAAGAGATATTGACGTAAACTGGGCTGCGAATTGGAGGTTCCGTCTCCAAAAAACCGCTTAGGCAACATCAAAACGGCGTTAAGTCCGTGCGATGGCGGGCCCTTTCGCTTAAAATTATTACGGTGGGATTCCCAAGGGATAGATTCCTTGGGCGGGGGTTTGGGGGCAGAGCCCCTTCAGCGTATCGGAGGTTTTGCAATGCCCAAAAGGGAAGACCTGAAAAAAATCATGGTGATCGGCTCCGGTCCGATTGTGATCGGGCAGGCGGCGGAGTTCGACTATTCCGGCACGCAGGCGTGCAAGGCGCTGCGTGAGGAAGGCTACGAGGTCGTGCTGATCAACTCCAACCCCGCGACGATCATGACCGACGCTGAAATGGCCGACCGCGTATATATCGAGCCCATCACACTTGAGGTGGTCTCGGATATATTGCGCAGCGAGCTGCCGCAGGGTATCATCGCGACGCTGGGCGGGCAGACCGGTCTCAACATGGCAGTGGCGCTTGCAGAAAGCGGTATTCTGGATGAACTGGGTATCGAGCTACTGGGTACGTCGCTGGCCTCCATCAAACAAGCTGAGGATCGGGAGCTGTTCAAGGAGACGATGGAGCGCATTGGGGAGCGTATTGCGCACAGCTGCATCGCGACGACGATGGAGGAAGCGGTTGCTTTCTCGGAGGATAACGGCTTCCCGGTGATCGTACGGCCCGCCTATACGCTCGGCGGCACGGGCGGCGGCATCGCGCGGGATATGGACCAATTAAAGGAGATCACCGCCAAGGGCCTCGCGTTTTCCATGATCGGCCAGGTACTGCTGGAGCAGAGCGTAGCCGGATACAAAGAAATCGAGTACGAGGTGATGCGCGACGCCAAGGATAACTGTATCATCGTCTGCAACATGGAAAACTTCGATCCGGTGGGCATCCATACGGGCGACAGCATCGTGGTTGCGCCGTCGCAGACGCTTTCGGACAAGGAATACCAGATGCTGCGCAGCGCCTCCATCCGAATCATTCGTGTGCTGGGTATCGAGGGCGGCTGCAACATCCAGTTTGCGCTCGACCCGGATACCTTCGAGTACGTCGTGATCGAAGTCAACCCGCGTGTGAGCCGTTCGTCGGCGCTGGCCAGCAAAGCGACGGGTTACCCGATCGCACGCGCCGCAGCAAAGATTGCGGTAGGCTATGGACTCGATGAGATTATTAACCCCATTACGGGCGAGACATGCGCCTGCTTCGAACCCGCGCTGGACTACGTGGTCACCAAGGTGCCACGCTGGCCTTTTGATAAGTTCGTCACGGCAACACGTACGCTGGGTACGCAGATGAAGGCCACGGGCGAGGTGATGGCGATCGGCCGCAGCTTCGAGGAATCCCTTTTAAAGGCCATCGACAGCCTGGACGTTAAGCTGGACTACCAGCTAGGCATGAAGAGCATCGCCGCGTGGAGCGACGAGGCGATCGAGAACTCGCTCAAAAACCCGGACGACGAGCGCATATTCGTGGTATCGGAGGCGTTGGAGCGCGGCTATACCGTAGAAGAAATATTTAAGATCACGCGTATCGACCAATTCTTCATCAGCAAGCTCAAAAATATACTCAATATCGCGCGGGAGCTCAAACGCCACACAATCGACACGCTGCCGGTGGCGCTGCTTAAAAAATGCAAGCGCTACGGCTTTGGCGACAGCTACATCGCGAATTTGCTCGGTTCACAGGAGGCTGCCGTAAAGGCTGTTCGCATCGCGCTCGGCATCCGTCCCACGTTTAAGATGGTCGATACCTGCGCAGGGGAATTCGAGGCGAAGACACCCTACTACTATTCCTGTTACGACAGCGTGGATGAATCCCGGGACAGCGGAAAGCGTAAGGTGGTCGTGCTGGGTTCGGGACCGATCCGCATCGGGCAGGGAATCGAGTTCGACTATTGCAGCGTGCATTCGGTGCTTGCGCTCAAAAAGCTTGGGATTGAATCCATTATTATCAATTCCAACCCCGAGACGGTATCGACGGATTTTGATACATCTGATAAACTATATTTTGAGCCGCTGACGCGCGAGTGCGTGCTCGACGTGATCGAGCGCGAGAAACCGGAAGGCGTGATCGTACAGTTCGGCGGCCAGACCGCGATCAACCTCGCCGCTCCGCTTGCCAAAGTGGGTGTGAAGATACTCGGCACCTCGGTGGACGGCATCGACCGCGCGGAGGACCGGGAGCGCTTCATCCGCGTGCTTGAGAAACTCCGCATTCCGCTGCCCGAAGGCGCAACCGCTTTCTCGCAGCATGAAGCAAATACCATTGCGCTGCGCATCGGCTTTCCGGTGCTCGTTCGGCCTTCGTATGTGCTGGGAGGCCGCGCCATGGAAATCGTCTATAATCCGCAGGAGCTTGATGAATACATGAGCGCCGCGGCCAAAATTTCGCCGGAGCATCCGGTACTCATCGACAAATACATACTCGGCAAAGAGGTCGAGATCGACGGCATATGCGACGGCAGGGAAGCGCTGATCGTGGGCGTGATGGAGCATATCGAACGCGCGGGCGTACACTCGGGCGACAGCATGGCGGTATATCCCACACAGACGCTGGATACAACCACGAAACAGACCATCGTCGATTACGCGATGCGCATCGGCGTGGAACTTAATATCAAAGGCCTCTATAATATCCAGTTCGTCGTGGACGCATCGTGCAAGGTTTACGTATTGGAAGTCAACCCGCGGGCCAGCCGCACCGTACCGATACTCTCCAAGGTGACGGGTGTGCCCATGGTGGCCGCCGCCACGCGAATCATGATAGGAGAGACGCTCTTCGGTCTCGGATATTGCCCGGGACTTCATCCCGAAAGCCGGCTGGTTACCGTGAAGGCACCGGTATTCTCGTTCTCCAAGCTCACCACGGTGGATATATTCCTGGGGCCGGAGATGAAGTCGACAGGCGAGGTGATGGGTACGGACGAGACCTACCTCGCAGCGCTAAAAAAGGCGTTTCAAGCGTCGGGGGTCAGCATACCGCGGCGCGACAGGCCGATCCTGTTTTCGGTAACCGACCGGGATAAGGAAGAGGCCGTGGAATACGCACACCGCATGAACGATATGGGCTTTGATATCGCCTGTACCGAGGGGACGTACGAATATTTCTTATCGCAGGGCGTGCCATGCCGTTCGCTTACGCGAGGGCAGGCGATTGCCGAAGTCAAGCAGCAGCGCATCTCGATGGTGATCAACACGCCTACGCGCGGAAAGCTGCACGACCGATACGGCTTTACCCTGAGACGTACGGCGATGGAGTTTAATACGCCGTGCATTACGTCTACCGATACGCTTTGCGCATTGCTGTCCGTCATGGCGGCGGGCGAGATCAAACTGCGACACATACCGCTTGGCGAATATCTGAGCGGCACGCAAAAATAAAGGAGGGCCTGTTATGGATTTAATCAATTATCAGCCGAAGAAAGAGTTTTCCCAGAAGCATCTGCTGCGCCTTTCCGGCTATACTCCGGATGAAATTCTTCAGGTGCTGGCGCTCGGGCTCAAGCTCAAGAAGCAGCTGAAGGAAGGCCTGCGTCCGCCATTGCTTGCGGGCAAGGTGCTCGCGATGATATTCACCAAGAGCTCCACGCGCACGCGCGTATCCTTTGAAACCGGCATTTATCAGCTGGGCGGCATGGGCATGTTTTTGAGCAGCAACGATATTCAACTGGGCCGCGGCGAGCCGATCTCCGATACTGCGCAGGTGCTGTCCCGCATGGTAGATGGCATTATGATCCGTACGTTTGCCCAAAGCGATGTGGAGGGTCTCGCTCAGTATGGCACCATCCCGGTGATCAACGGCTTGACCGACTTGCTGCACCCGTGCCAGATACTCGCTGACCTCATGACCTACTACGAACATAAAGGCAGCTTCAGCGGCAAGATGGCGTTCATCGGCGACGGTAACAACGTGGCGAACAGCCTGCTCGTAGGCTGCGCGAAGCTGGGCCTTAATATCTCCGTCGGCTGCCCGAAGGGCTTCGAGCCGGACGCCGAAGTGCTGGCCGCCGCAAAGGAAGCGGCAGCGCAGAGCGGCGCGCAGATCGTGATTACGAACGACCCGAAGGAGGCGGCGGAGAACGCCGACGCCGTGTATACCGACGTATGGGCATCCATGGGGCAGGAGAAGGACGCGCAGCAGAAGTACAAGAGCTTCGAGGGCTTCCAGGTGAACACAGAGCTCACCTCACTGTGCAAACCGGATTATATATTCCTGCACTGTCTGCCCGCGCACCGCGGCGAAGAGGTTACCGCAGAGGTGATCGACGGACCGAACAGCGTCGTATTTGACGAAGCGGAGAACCGGCTGCACGCGCAGAAGGCCGTGATGGTACTGTTGATGAAGTAAGGTCATGTCCGAACTGTAGGGGAGGGCTTCCATGCCTTCCCATCAGAGTGTCAAAAAAGCTTGCGGCCCCCTCGGACGACCACCCCAAAAAGCTTCGCTTTTTGGGGACCCCGGCACGGGGGCTGTCACCGATAGGTGACTGGGGGAGAGAAAAGGGCTTGAAACCGGTCACTCCCTCCGGCACTGCGTGCCACCTCCCTCGTCTGAGGGAGGCATAATAGGCTTTATCGACAGCCTGAGGGGAGGGCTTCGATGCCCTCCCTTGATGCAAATAGCACAAATCGATAGGGATTGATGAATGGAAAGTATCGTTTTTCAAAGGGCCGAAGCGGGTGACCTCGCGGATATCAAACGGGTGACGCGCAAGGCGTTTACCGAATATGCCCGGGAGCTGCACCGGGAGGACAATGTCGCCGCGCTGCATGAAACGGACGAGGCGATTTTGTCCGACATTGCTCACAAGCATGTCTATATCTGCCGCGTGGACGGCGAGGTCGTGGGGGCGGTGCGCTTCGAGGTGCTCGGTCAAGGCATCGCGTACCTCTCCCGGCTCGCGGTCGATCCGGAGATCCAGTCGCTCGGTATCGGCGGGCTGCTGCTGGAGAAGGTGCGCCGCGAATGCGCTGCTCTCGGCGTGCGCGCCATTGCGCTGCACACCGCCAGCCGTATGCGCTCGTCCGTGGCTTTCTATCTGAAGAACGGCTACTACATCCATTCCATTACGCGCGACAAGGAGTACATCCGCGCGTTCATGGTCTGCGAACTGGCAGAGATGGATGAGCTTTTCGACTACGAAAGCGTGGTCGGGCAGCGGTAGGAGTGCGGGAAATACGGACAGACATAAAACAGAGAGCTAAGCGGTTCATCATCGGATGGGCCGCTTGTTTATTGAGTCCCGGTATTGCGGCGGCTAGAATCCTGAGATTTTTTGAAGAAAGCACGCGACAGCGGTATAGCCTTTATAAATAAGCGAATAACAGAAACGGAGGCGAAAAGCTTTACAATAGAATAAGGAGCCGGACAGATGGAGAACGCAAATAATAGCTTTGATGATGATGCGAAAAGAAAGCAACTGGAACATTTCCAGGTGGGGCACGATAACACCGCCATGACGACCGATCAGGGTGTCAAGGTTTCCAACACGGACGACTCGCTCAAAGCAGGGACACGCGGAGCGACGCTGCTGGAGGATTTCCACTTCCGCGAGAAGATTACTCACTTTGACCATGAGCGCATTCCGGAGCGTGCGGTGCATGCCCGGGGCTTTGGCGTTCACGGCTTTTTCGAGGTATATAAATCCATGCGCGAATATACCAAAGCCAAATTCCTGCAGGACCCCGCGGTAAAGACGCCCGTGTTCGTGCGTTTTTCCACGGTCGTCGGTTCACGCGGCAGCGCGGATACCGTTCGGGATGTGCGCGGGTTTGCCACCAAGTTCTATACGGAGGATGGCAACTACGATCTGGTGGGCAACAACATCCCGGTATTTTTCATTCAGGACGCAATCAAGTTCCCAGATCTCGTCCACGCGATCAAGCCCGAGCCGTACAACGAGATACCGCAGGCTTCCTCGGCGCACGATACGTTCTGGGATTTTGTCGTGAGCAACACGGAAAACGCGCATATGGTCATGTGGCTCATGTCGGACCGGGCGATCCCGCGGAGCTTTCGCATGATGGAGGGTTTCGGCGTCAACACCTACCGGCTCGTCAACGAGCAGGGGCAGGGACGCTTTGTGAAGTTTCACTGGAAGCCCAAGCTCGGCGTGCATTCCCTCGTATGGGACGAAGCGCAGAAGATTGCGGGCAAGGACCCCGATTTCCACCGGAGGGATATCTGGAATGCCGTCGAGATGGGGGAATACCCCGAATTTGAGTTCGGCATTCAGGTCATCGAGGAGAAAGACGAGTTCAGCTTTGGCTTCGATATTCTCGACCCCACGAAGCTGTGGCCCGAGGAGATGGTACCCGTACAGATCATCGGCAAAATGACGCTGAACCGCAACGTCAGCAACTTTTTTGCCGAGACGGAGCAGGTGGCGTTTTGCCCGGGCAACGTGGTACCGGGCATCGATTTCTCCAATGATCCGTTGCTGCAGGGCAGGCTGTTCTCCTATCTGGACACGCAGCTGACCCGACTGGGCGGCCCCAACTTTCACGAGATTCCGATCAACCGCCCCGTAGCGCCCGTGCACAACAACCAGCGGGACGGATTTCACCGCATGCGCATCGACGTGGGCGTAACCAGCTATTTGCCCAATACGCTGCAAAACAACCAGCCTGCACCCGTTCCGGGTGATCAGGGCGGCTATATCCACTACGCGGAAAAGGTGGACGGAAAAAAGATCAGGGACAGGGCTCCAAGCTTTCAGGAGCATTATTCGCAGGCGACGCTGTTCTGGAACAGCATGTGCGCAGCGGAAAAGCGCCACATCGTGGAAGCGTTTCAATTTGAAGTGGGCAAGGTGAAGGACCCGGGACTAAGGCAGCGCGTGGTGGATATGTTCGCCAACGTCAGCATCGACCTTGCAAATCAGATCGCGGCGGGAATCAGCGCGCAGCCGCCCGCCTCGGGCTCAACCGACGCCTCCGCAGCGACTTCGCCCGCGCTGAGCATGGAGAATAAAGCCAAATCCGCGCAGACGAGGAAGGTCGCCATACTCGCGGAAGACGGCTTCGCGTACGACCAGACGGCACAGGTGATGGATTATCTTAAAAACGCGGGTGTACAATCCGAAATCATCAGCAGCAGGCAGGGAGCGATCACCAGCGAGGACGGAAGGCAGCTTGCCGCGATCCAAAATTACCGGACCGGGGCGGCGGTGCTCTACGACGCGCTGTACGTTCCGGGCGGGAAGATGAGCACGCAGTGCCTCGCACAATTAAATGACGTGAAAGCGTTCGTGACCGATATGTTCATGCATTGCAAACCGATCGGCGCATTGAACGAGGGCGCGGACGTTATATCGGCCACGGCCCCCGCCAATGTGAATGGGACAGTAACGGACGGATTAGCCATTATCTATGGAATCGTCGCGATGAAGAACGGCGGCGATATCAACAGCTTTTGCGGCGCGTTTCTGAACGCTATCGCCGCGCACCGGCACTGGAACCGGTATATCGCGCTGTAGACAGCAGAATAAAGGTACGGAACTGAAAAACGGCCTTGCGAGAGCGGGCCGTTTTGTGTACATACGTTTGAAAGGGCTAAGACTCGTAATCGATCGATACCCTTTTCATATACCGGGGCAGGGGGTACTCGCCATCGTGCGGCAAGCCGCAGTACCCTGCCGACATGTTGTGCCCGCCTGTGATACGGACGACGCCGGACCTCAGCAGTGCCGTCTCAAGCGGCATCCGCTCACTCTCCTCGCAGACCAGCGCGGCGGTTTGAAGGCGGTTCTTATATGGCAGCAGCGCGGAGATCAGCTTTTCGCGGGGGAGCGGCTTTACCCAGCAATTGCGGAACATATACGAGGGCTGAAGATGACTATCTGGATAGGCGATCACGCTGCAATCGCCGCAGCGGTAAACCCGCTTGGATGATGAAACCGATTCAAGCTCTTCGGTATATAGCTCCAGCGTCTTTTGCGCCCGCAGCGAAAGGCTGAGCGGTCTTTCCATCGACTTGGCCGTATCGTATAGCAGACGCAGGAAACGTTCCGAAAAGTTGTACACCTCGTCCATATCTTCCGTATCGAGATAAATTCCCTGACACGAGCTGCAATAGCGTTGATCGGTATCACAGATGTTGTGCGCGATGCCCCGGAGCGCCTCATCGTGCGCTTCGCCGGACACGTATGCGAAGCTGAGCTTGTGGCCCCATTCGATGATTTTGGTATCCGGATTCGCGGCCTGCCGGACGGCGGTGACAGCCGCGTCGCCGCCCCAAACGACGGTCGCGTGGGCCGCCCGCGCCAGCTTCTTCAGAGAATCCGTATCCGTGGAGGGGAAATCGTAAACGTATACATAGTCTGCGATGTGCGGCTCGATATCGATGAGCCGAAGCAGCAGCGGAACCGTGAGCCCGTCATCTATGCCCGGCAGCTTCAACAGGTTGATGTTGCCGGTAATCAGCCCTTCGATGACGCTCAGCAGCGGCAGGGCGTCCGCGTTGCCCGCCGCGAT
Source organism: Bacillota bacterium (assembly GCA_023390815.1). Taxonomy (GTDB): domain Bacteria; phylum Bacillota; class Clostridia; order Christensenellales; family SZUA-584; genus JAEWCC01. The sequence continues at coordinate 41,728 of JAEWCC010000008.1, read as the reverse complement.
GTGCAGCAGCACGCCCAGCGGCTTCCATGCCTGTGTAACGCCTGAACTTTGTCCATAGGGAACGAAGCCGCTCTCCGGTCCGGGCAGCTCGTGAAACTCGTGCATCAGCCGTGCTTCGATATAGTCCCGGCTCAGCATCGCCTTCGCCTGCGCGAGCTCCGCCAGCGCCCTTCGTTCGGGCACGCCGAGCGCAAGCAGCGCGGGCAGACAATTTTCCTCACCCAGCCAGCCGGATAATTCGTCACAGGCGGCGACGACGCGCTGCAAAGGCAGCTCGCCGGAGGCCAGCGTCCGGCATATCGTTTCGTGCAGGTTGTCCAATGAAGCAAGGCTTTGCTCCCGAGTCACCTCGATGCCCGATATCATGTTCACAGCGAAGCACCTCCCAGCATTTCCGCGGCGTCCGCGGCGCATGTTTTAATCTGTTCGACTCCGGCACGGCCCAGCAGCGTAAAGAATGGGGTTTCGATACCGCAGCCGCAATCCTTGCCGTCGTTCAATACGGCCAGATCATCCGTAACGACGCTTGTCAGCGGCATGCTGCGTACGAGCGGCGAGACGAAGCTGAGCAGCCCCGCTTGCCCGGTTTCGACCGGCAGCAGGGTGCCGACGTCGCGGACAATGGCGCGGCTATACGCAGGCACATGGAAATGACCGTTTTTGCATTTGCAGTAGGGGAGGGGATGCTCTACCGCGCTGTAGAATTCGAGGCAATTCTCCTTGCCGATGCCCAGCGTTTCATGAATGAGCGCATAGAAATTCCCGCGGTCGATTTCTTCGGACGCAAACTGCTTCCATCCGCCGCCTAGCAGCACTTTGGATTTGGAATGGAGTTTCAGCGATACGCCGTTATCATGAAGCGCCTTGACGAGGAAATACATATAAGACGGGAACCCGACAAACCGAACCGGGAAGCCCTGTCGGCTGTACTTCATCAGTGCCGCGCGGATGCCCTCTATATTGGGCGTGTATTCCGCCCCGCTTCGCCTCAAAGCATACGCTCTGTGCAGCGCGGGCGCGAAACGGGTTGCGCCAAACGCGGTCTTCGCCGCGCCGAGTTCAGTTCCGCCCGGCTCATAACCGAGTATGATATAGTTTGCCGGAATCGGCGATATCACCTTGTGAAATGCGAAAAAGCGGATGATCATCGCCATGCCGTAGAACATGGTCTGCCGGTCAAACCCGACCTGGCTTTGAAGCCCTTTTGTGCCGGACGACTCTGCCTCTACACTAAGCTGATCCCGGCTTATGGAAAACAGCCGGTTCCTTTTCAGGTACAGCGTCGGGATCGCGGGGATTTGCCATAGGTCCGCCTCGTACTTAAGGCAGCTCATATCAAAGCCCCGCGATTGCAGCAGGGCGGCATAATCGGGGCAATTCGCCATATGGTAACGGAGGTTTTCTCTAATCGCTTGCATAAAAACAGGCGAGGCTGCTTCCGTGCGGTAAGGATTCTTCTGAAAGAACAGTTTTCGCCTGGCACTCATCATCATCCTCCAAACATGGCGAAATATACAAGGCGTCTCTGTCATTATATAAAAGATTCGCTGCGGTTTCAAATGCTGCCGCTTTAGGGCTTGATGCGAATATAAATGAGGACCTAAGGATTTCTGATAATTGCTTATTTGATAATTGCAAAACCGCTGCATCATCAACCGTCATCAATAGGGAAACGAGCGCGTCACAAAGTTTTGGCGGCGCGGCTTTATTCCTGCATGGATATGGAATGTGGGTAAATGGAAAGCTATATTTAACGGCATATTACATAGAATTGATATAAACAAAAGAAGGAAATGGATGAATAGTGAATAAATATGCGTTAAGATTGTTAGAAAAATATCAATGATTGACAGGGTAAAATGCGAGTGATAATATTGCTCCGTTAATTTGCGGCTTGGAATATTTTCTTGCCGAAATTGTATAATCGAGGGAATATGACGCTTATTGTACTGATAATATGCATTCCGCTCCTCATTGCCGGATTGCTGCTGATGATAAAGAACAACACGTTTCGCAATATCATCATCATCGCAAGCTGCATCGCCATTGCTGCGCTGGCTTTAGCCATCTCCATTACAGATTTTGGGCAGGTGGAACATTACTACCTTGTTCAATCGGTCACGGCCAATATCCTCCTTTTCTCGTTCGAGCTGATTTTAGCCGTATACATTCTGTTTATATCCATCAAACATAAGAAGTACCTGGTCACGCTGTTCACCGCGGTGCAGGCGGGAGTGCTTGCATGGTACGAGCTTTCGGGGCACCACTTAACCGAAAGCCTGAGCCATCATTTCTTTGTAGACAAGCTGAACATCATCATGATTATGATCGTCGCCTTTATCGGCGGTCTCATCTGCATATTTTCGCTGTCTTACATGAAGCATTACCAAAAACACCATCCCGAGGTAAAGGACAGACGCAATGTGTTCTTTGCGGTGATATTCCTGTTTTTTGCGGCGATGTTCGGGATTGTTCTGTGCAACGATCTGGTGTGGATCTATCTGTTCTGGGAAATCACCACCGTATGCTCGTTCCTGCTGATCGGATATACGAAGACGCCCGAGGCGGTTCAAAACGCTTTTACCGCATTGCTGTACAATATGATCGGCAGCTTGTTCTTCACCGCAGGGATCATCTACTTTAACTTTCAGTTTCACGTCACGGAACTGAAGGATATCCTTGCAAATGCCGGTGCGGCAGAGATCGCGCTGCCCGCGCTGTTCATCGCGATCGCGGGGCTGTCCAAGTCCGCGCAAATGCCTTTCTCAAAATGGCTGCTGGGCGCGATGGTGGCGCCGACGCCAACGTCCGCGCTGCTGCATTCCTCCACGATGGTCAAAGCGGGGGTGTATCTGATTCTTCGTATCGCCCCGCTGCTCAAAGGGAATACGGCGGGATATTTCGTAGCGCTCATCGGCGGTCTGACGTTCCTGCTCGCATCGTTCATTGCGATCACGCAGAACGATGCTAAGAAAGTGCTTGCCTATTCCACGATCGCCAATCTGGGGCTCATTGTGGCGTGCGCCGGTATCGGGACCTACGAGTCCATGTGGGCCGCTTTCTTCCTGATCCTGTTCCACGCCGCGTCCAAATCGCTGCTGTTCCTTTCGGTGGGTTCGGTGGAAAGCCTCACGGGCAGCCGGGATATCGAGGATATGCACGGCCTTATTGTGAAGCTGCCGCTGCTGGCGATTATGATCACGGTGGGTATCGCGGGAATGTTCCTTGCACCGTTTGGCATGCTGATCTCCAAATGGGCCGCGATGAAGGCGTTCCTCGACTCCAAGAACATGATCATGCTGTTCATGCTTGTGTTCGGCAGCGCGGCGACGCTGTTCTACTGGACCAAATGGCTCGGCAAGATCATCGCCATCCGGCATAAGAGCGAGCGGCTCAAAGCCCAGACTCCGGGGGCGGAGCGGGTTGCATTGTTCTCGCTGGCGGCGTTTACGGTCGCCAACTGCCTGCTGTTCCCGGTAGTGTCCCAGCATATCGTCGAACCGTTCCTGGCCCAGATGTTTGGGACGAAGCTGACGATCATCAGCGCGGGTAATCAGCAAATTATGCTGCTGCTTCTCGGTATGATCCTGCTGCTGCCGGTCGGCTTAAGTTTCCTGACGCGCGGGGGCAAGCTGACGACGGTTTATATGAGCGGCGTCAACACAGGCGACGACCGGCACTTCATCGGTGCGGGAGGCGAGGAGAAAAGGATGTACCTGTCCAACTGGTATATGGAAAGGTACTTTGGAAAAGGGAGGCTGTTCATTGCGGGAACGGTGCTTTCAGCCGCAATGCTGGTATTTGCCTTGATTTATATCATCGGGAGTATAATCTGATATGGGTTTGACGCTGGCTCTGATATACATATTCGGTGCGCCGTTCCTTGGCGGACTACTGGCAGGCCTTGATTTAAAGATAACGGCAAGGATGCAAGGCAGACAAGGCCCGCCTATATTGCAGCCGTTTTATGATGTGCTCAAGCTGCTGCACAAGGAAGCTTCGGTGGTCAATAAAGCCGAGACGTTTCTGGTCATCATGTTCCTGCTGTTCATGATCGCGACCGGTGCGATCTTCTTCTCGGGCGGCGATATCCTGCTCGTCATTTTCGCGCTGACGCTCGCGAGCATATTCCTGCTGATGGCGGCCTATTCGACGAATTCGCCGTACAGCAACATGGGCGCGGACCGCGAGCTGCTTGCGATGATGTCGTACGAGCCGATGGTATTGTTTACAGGCATGGGCTTTTACCTGTTTGCCAAGACGTTTTCGGTGAGCGCGATCGCGTCATCGGCGATACCGCCCATCGTTTTTCTGCCGGGGATTTTTATCGGCTTTGTGTTTATACTAACCTTTAAATTCCGCAAGTCGCCGTTCGACATCAGCACATCGCATCATGCGCATCAGGAGCTGGTAAGCGGGCTGACCACGGAGTTTTCCGGCCCGACGCTCGCAATTGTCGAAGTCACGCACTGGTATGAGAACGTGATGCTGTACGGGTTCATCTATCTGTTCTTTTCGTGGAACGCCGCGATCAGCCCGCTCATTGCAATCGGCGTGTGCCTGCTGGTGTTCTTCCTCGAAATACTGATCGACAACACGTTTGCGCGCGTGCGGTGGAGATTTGCGCTTTCGACTGTATGGATACTGACGGCGACAGCCGGTTTCCTGAACATTATATTAATGTCGCTGATATCGTGAAGGTGAAAGATGGGTTATTTTAAACGTTCTCCATGGGTTATCCATTATAATGGTGCCAGCTGCAATGGCTGTGATATCGAAGTGCTCGCCTGCCTGACGCCGCTGTACGATCTGGAACGCTTCGGGATTATCAATACTGGCAACCCGAAACATGCGGATATTCTGGTCGTGACGGGCGCGATCAACGAGCAGGGCGTAGACGTTGTCAAACAAATTTACGAACAGATGCCGAATCCCAAAGCGGTCGTCGCCGTGGGAATATGCGCAGTAAGCGGCGGTATTTTCGGGGAGGGCTATAATATGAAGGGTGGCGCCGATCAGGTGATTCCGGTGGACGTTTACGTCCCGGGCTGTGCGGCAAGGCCTGAAGCCATTATCGACGGTGTGATTAAAGCGGCTGGAATACTGGACGAGAAGTATGAGAAGCACCGCATGGAGAAGAAGGAAAAGAAGACTGGAGGCAACGATGCTGCCCGCAATTGAATACAGAGATGTAAAGCCAGTGGAGCTTGTAGACCGCGTCAGCGATCTTAAGGAGCAGGGCTGCCGGCTCGTGCAGATATGCTGCAGCAAAGCCGGGGATCATTATGAATTGGATTATTCGTTCGATCAGGATTATACACTGATTGATCTCAAAATGGCGGTGGAGCCGGGCGAAGAGATTTCGAGCATCAGCTCCATCTATTCCTATGCGTTCCTGTACGAGAACGAGATCGAGGCGCTGTTCGGTATCAAGATACACCACAAATTGGTGGATTTCGATGGAAAGCTTTATAGAACGGCACAGAAGACGCCTTTCGCGATCAAGGATGGTGAGGGTCAATGAGCAAACGCAGTATTATCCCGTTTGGGCCACAGCATCCGGTTTTACCCGAGCCGATTCATCTCGATCTGGTGATCGAGGACGAGCGCGTTGTGGAGGCAATCCCGTCCATCGGCTATATCCACCGCGGGCTTGAAAAGCTGGCGGAGACGCGCGATTTCAATGAATATGTCTACGTCGCCGAGCGCGTATGCGGCATATGCAGCTTTATGCACGGCATGGGTTACTGCATGGCGGTGGAAGACATCATGAAGATCGAGGTTCCGCACCGCGCGCAGTATCTGCGCGTCATCTGGGCGGAGCTATCGAGAGTCCACAGCCATCTTTTATGGATGGGCCTGCTGGCGGATTCATTCGGCTTCGAGAACCTGTTCATGCAATGCTGGCGGCTGCGCGAGCGCGTGCTGGATATATTCGAGATGACGACCGGCGGACGCGTGATATTCTCCGTCTGCAAGGTGGGTGGCGTACGCAAGGATATCGACGGCGATTCGCTCAACACAATCCGCGCCACGCTCCAGGATATCAAAAAAGAATTTGAAAAGATCGAGAGCATATTCTTGAAGGATAAGTCGGTACAGCATCGCTTGAGAGGTATCGGCGTGTTGTCTAAAGAAGAAGCGTTCTCGCTCGGGGCGGTTGGGCCGATGCTGCGCGCAAGCGGCGTTGCTATGGATATCCGAAAAACGGGATATTCGATCTATAACAACCTTGACTTTGAAGTGATTACGCGCGAGGATGGCGACAGCTATGCCCGCTGTGAGGTTCGCATGAAGGAAGTCTACACCGCGATCAACCTCATCAATCAGGCGATGGACAAGATTCCTGAGGGCGAAACGGAAGTTAAGGTAAAGGGTACGCCCAACGGTCAGAGCTTTGTGCGGCTGGAGCAGCCGCGCGGGGAAGTGCTGTACCATGTCCGGGGAAACGATACGAAGTTTTTGGAGAGGTTCCGTGTGCGGACTCCAACGTTCGCCAATCTGCCCGCGCTGCTCAAGATATTGGAGGGGCGCAGCCTGGCCAACGTACCGGTGTTGATCCTCACGATCGATCCGTGCATCAGCTGCACCGAGAGGTAACCTTATGTCGATAATGAGTTTTTCGAAAGCGGCGCTGAAGAATCTGGGCTCACACCCGGCTACGTTGATGTATCCGGTAAAACCGCGGGAGTTCTTTGAACGCACGCGCGGTCATATCGAGTGGAACAACAGCTGTGTGTTATGCGGCCTGTGCGCCAAGAAATGCCCGACCAAAGCCATTACGGTAGACCGTGCCGCGAAGCGCTGGAGCATCGACCGCTTCAACTGCATCCAATGTGGTTCCTGCGTGGAAAGCTGCAATAAGAAAGCGCTGTCCATGGGCAACGATTATACGACGCCGTCCACCGAGAAGCGCACGGACGATTACGTCGATGCATGAGTATCCGATCACACTCGAGATCATACGGCTGGCGGAAAACGCCGCGCGGGACCAGGGAGCGGACAAGGTGGAACTGATTTCGCTCGTCATCGGAGACCTGAGCGGCTATGTGGGTGAAAGCGTGCAGCTGTACTTCGACGAGATATCGAAAGGCACGCTCTGCGAAGGCTGCAAGCTGAAGATCGAGCGGATCGAGCCCAAAGCACAGTGCGCCGCTTGCGGAGAGCTGTTTAAAAGGAAGCCTTTTTCATTTGAGTGCCCGCAATGCGGAGGCGAAGGCCATCCGACGAAGATCGGCACGGAATTTTATATCGATTATATCGAAGTGGAAAAGAAGTAAGGGGAACCGATGGAGACCGAAAAGATAGAAGTCAAACAAGCCATATACGACCAGAACGACCGTATCGCCGCGGAGCTGAACGAAACGCTCTCCGGCAAGGGTATCTTCATGATCAACGTCATGGGAGCGCCCGGTGCCGGAAAGACCTCTGTGATTCGCCGCGTCATCGAGCGCACCCCGGAGAAAAGCTATGTGATCGAAGGGGATATCGAGTCGGATATCGATACGGCGGCGCTTAAAGCGCTGGGCATCGATACCGTGCAGATCAACACGCACGGCGCATGCCATCTCGACGCGCCCGTTATCAACGCGACGGTGAGCAATATGGACGCGCTGGGCAAGGGCATCGTATATATCGAGAACATCGGCAACCTTGTATGCCCCGCGGAATTCAACATCGGCGAACACATCAAAATGCTGGTCGTGACCGTAACGGATGGCAGCGATAAGCCGTATAAATACCCTCTGGCGTTTGAGAAGGCAGACATCATCGTGCTCAACAAGGCCGATCTGCTGCCGTACGTGGATTTTAACGAAGACTTCTTTATGAAGGGCGTCAGAGCGCTTAATCCCAATGTGCCCGTCTGCAAGGTATCCGCGAGAAACGGCGACGGTTTCGAGAAGGTCGTGGAATGGATCACCGCGAAAAAGAAACACAGCAAAGCATAAAGCTGCACATTTACGGCATTGTGCAGGGGGTCGGTTTCCGGCCTTTTGTCGCAAAGCTCGCTGACCGGCATGGTATAACCGGCACAATCAAAAACAAAGGCGGGCTGGTGGAGATAATTGCATGCGGCGAATCACGCCGTCTCGCCGTGTTTACCGATGAACTGCTTTTAAACCCTCCCGCGAATTCACTGATCGTACATCACGAGATTACTGCAATCCCTCCCATGAAGTTTGCCGCGTTTACGATTGAGCCCAGCGAGGATACGCAGGGGCCTGTTTTCATTTCGCCGGATATTGCCGTATGTAGCGACTGCACGCGCGAATTCTCCGATCCGAACGATCCAAGATATCAGCACCCGTTTATCAGCTGCATGTCCTGCGGCCCGCGCTACAGCATCATCGAGGATGCGCCATACGACCGAGATACGACGACGATGCGCGATTTTGGGATGTGCCCCGCTTGTGCCGCAGAATATGGCGACCGCGAAGATCGCCGGTATCATGCGCAGACGATCTCTTGCCACAACTGCGGGCCATATCTGCTTTTCAGCCAGAACGGGAAAACGGCGGAACATGAAGAAGCCTTTCAAAGCGCTGTGGATGCGCTCCAACGCGGCGGTGTGATTGCCGTAAAAGGGATTGGGGGGTATCACCTCGTATGCAGCCCCTATGATCAGAACACCGTGATGCGGCTGCGTGAGCTGAAGCTCCGCGAGCAGAAACCCTTTGCCGTGATGTTCCCCGATACGGAAGCAATCAAGGCGCTGTGCGAAGTGTCGGCTTCCGAGGAGGAACTGCTCGTATCGGCAGCAAGGCCGATCGTGCTGCTGGAGAAGAAGGACTGCCGTTTTGCGCCTGCCGTATGCAACAAGAGCCGATTTGTCGGTGCGTTTCTGCCGTATACGCCGCTTCAGGCGATGCTCATGCAGGCATGCGGGCCGCTGATCATGACGAGCGCGAACATCTCCGAAGAACCGATCATCCGTGACGACACGCAGATGCTTGCGTGGGCCGGACTGGACGGTGTATTGTTTAATCAACGAAGGATCGCGGTCAGCCTGGACGATTCGGTCGTCAAAGCCGCGGGCTATACCAAGCAGGTCATCCGCCGGGCGAGGGGCTATGCGCCGCTGCCCGTCATCATGAAGGGGTTTGAAGAAAGCAGAAAAAGCGTATTTGCGGCGGGAGGACAGTTGAAGTCCTCGTTCTGCCTGACTTCCGGCCCGTTTGCATATCTGAGTCAATATATCGGCGACATGGACAACGAAGGCTGCGCGGAAGTGTACCGGAGCAGCTTTGAACGAATGAAGCGGATATTCCGTAGCGAACCGGAGCTTGCTGTATGCGACTTGCATCCGTTGTATATGCCCTCCGATTTTGCGAAGAGCCTCGGCCTTCCCGTACTGGAAGTACAGCACCATCACGCGCACATCGCCTCGGTGATGGCGGAGCACGGGCTTGATGAACCAGTGATCGGCGTGGCGTTCGACGGCACTGGGTACGGCACGGACGGCGCGGTATGGGGCGCGGAGTTTCTGGTCTGCAAGGGCGACAGGTTTGAACGCGCCGGTCATTTGAAATACGCCGATTTCCTCGGCGGAGACGAGAGCATGAAGGATGCCGCCAAGAGCGCTATGTTTCATTTGCATGCTGCGGGGCTGGAGGAACATATCCGCGACGAGCGTTGGCCGGTGATCAAAGCCGCATTAAAAAGCGGTATGGGCGTCTATCAAAGCTCCAGCATGGGCAGGCTGTTCGACGCTGTCAGCGCAATACTGGGCGTATGCGCGTATAACCGGTTCGAGGGCGAGTGCGCCATCGATCTGGAAAACCTCGCTGCTGAGGCATTGCGACTTTCCGTGAAGCCTGTTTCGATGGAATATGGTATCATGGAGTCACAAGGCAAGATCATCGCGGACGCGTCGCCGATTCTGGAACGGCTGCTGGGAACACCGGTTGTTGACCAGCGTTCGGCTGCGCTGGGGTTCCATATTGCTACGGCGGATATGGCGCTGCGGGTGTGCAGAAGGGTACGCGACAATAAGGGCATCAATGCAGTGGCACTGAGCGGCGGTGTGTTTCAAAATTCGGTTCTGCTGGGCGATCTGATGCAAAAGCTAAAAGCTGATGGGTTTACGGTTTATATCAATGAGAAAGTGCCTCCGAACGATGGGGGGATATGCCTGGGGCAGGCATATATCGGGTTAAAACACCTGCAAAGAAAGGAACAGTCATGTGTATAGCGGTGCCTGGCCGGGTCGTTTCGATCGATGGCGGCAGGGCGAAGGTGGATTTTTCGGGCAATATCGTGGAGGCGGATGTGCGTTTGGTGGACGTGAAGCCCGGCGATTATGTGCTGATTCACGCGGGATGCGCGATTGAGGTCATGAAGGAACAGCAGGCTAAGGATCTGGCTGAATTGCTTGCGGAAACCGAAGGGCTGACGGATGAACGCCATTGAAACTATGGTCCAGAGCCTGTCCGAATATCGCGGCGCGCCATTAAAGTTCATGGAGGTTTGCGGAACGCATACGGCAACCGCGGCGAAAGGCGGAATCCGGTCGTTGCTGCCCGCTAGCATCCGGCTGATTTCAGGCCCGGGATGCCCGGTCTGCCTTGCAGCGTCCGCCTATATCGACCGGCTGTGTATGCTGGCAGAAGAAGGCTGCATCATCGCTTCCTTTGGCGACCTGCTGAAGGTGAGAGGAACGCGCGGGAGCTTGCTCGACGCCAAGGCAAAGGGCGGACGGGTCGAGATGATCTATTCCCCGCACGAAGCGCTGAGGATCGCGCAGGAGCAGCCGGATAAAACGGTGGTGGTGGCGGCGGTCGGCTTTGAGACGACGGCCCCTGCCTACGCGCTGCTGCTTCAGACCGCCATGGAAAAGAACGTTACGAATATCCGTCTATTGACGGCGCTGAAGCGCCTGATTCCCGCTCTGGAGGCCTTGTGCGGTGAGGAGGACATCGATGGCTTCATCGCGCCCGGCCACGTGGCAGCTGTGCTGGGCAGCGATTGCTTTGCGCCGCTCGCGGAGCGTTTCGGCAAGCCGTTTGTTGTCGCGGGGTTTACGCCGGAAAATATGCTCGCAGCCATCAGCCTTCTGGTTAAAAAGGCGAATACAAGCTTTACCGCCAACCTCTACGGTGAGGTGGTGCGGCCTGAAGGCAACATCAAGGCGCTTGCAGTACTTGCTGAATTTTTTGAACCGGGCGAAAGCTACTGGCGTGGGCTGTCGGTGATCGGAAATTCAGGTTACTATCTGAAAGAAGCGTATCAGCAATTCGACGCGGGCAGCAAAGGGCTGTATGATGAAAAGAGCGATTCAGGAGGCTGCTGCTGCGGAGAGGTGCTGACCGGCAAGCTGGAACCTGCCGGATGTCCGCTGTTTGGCAAGGGCTGTACGCCCGAGAATGCGTTCGGCCCGTGCATGGTTTCTGCGGAAGGGGCGTGCGGTATCTGGTACCGCGAAGGGATGGCTTATGATCATTAAGATGGCGCACGGCAGCGGCGGCAAAGAGACGGAAGAACTCGTCAGAAACGTATTTATGCAGCGTTTCGCGGATGAGCGACTTCGCCGCATGGAGGATGCCGCGGTGATCGAAATAGCCGGGAAAGCCGCCTTTACGACGGACTCGTTCGTGGTCACACCGCTGTTTTTTAAAGGCGGAGACATCGGTCGGCTCGCGGTTTGCGGCACGGTCAATGATCTGCTCATGATGGGAGCCGTACCCAAATACCTCTCGGCAGGCTTTATCATCGAAGAAGGCATGGACATCGCGACGCTGGAAAGGGTGGCCGCATCGATGGCTGAAACGGCAGCCGAGGCGGGCGTGTCGATCGTGGCGGGGGATACGAAAGTCATTGAAGGCAGCGGCGGGCTCTATATCAACACCGCGGGGATCGGAACAATCCCGGCAGATCGGAATGTGTCGCCGATACGGTGCGAGGTGGGGGACGCGATACTGCTTTCCGGCAACCTCGGAGATCACCATGCGTGCATTTTAAGCGCACGCATGAATATCGAAAACAGCATCCAATCGGACGCCGCGCCGCTCAATACACTTGTACAAACATTATTTGAACACAACGTCGACGTTAAGGCGATGCGCGATGTCACGCGCGGAGGCCTTGCGACGGTACTCAATGAGCTTTGCGGCGCGTCCGCTACGGGCGCGCTGATTGAAGAGAATAGAATTCCGGTGGCGGAGCAGACGGCGGCTTTTTGCGCCATACTCGGGCTCGATCCGCTTTATATGGGCAACGAAGGAAAGTTCGCTGCCGTTGTAGCTGCTAAAGACGCAGAGAACGCTTTATCCGCACTCCAAGCGACGGCAGGCGGGGAAGATGCGGCCATCATCGGGCACATTCGCCCGGAGAGAGGGCTTGCGATCAAGACACGGCTGGGCGGCACACGGGTGCTGGGGCCGCTTTATGGCGAGGGCTTGCCGCGGATATGCTGATGGCGGTGTTTTTTCAATAGGGAACTAAAAGCTGTGTAATTGCAGCTTTTTTTATACGTTTTTCGGGATATCTAGAAGAGAGAATTTTCCGTAAAGCTCTTGACGATGTATGTTTACAAGTGTAATCTAAAATAAGATTACACTTGTAAACAAAGGAATTCATCATGGATGTCAAAACAACGATTTCGGACGCTGAATGGCAGGTTATGAGAGTCATATGGTCGGATGCGCCAACGACATCGGCCCATGTGATTCGAGTACTATCAAAACCAAAAAATTGGACGCCAGCCACCATCAAGACGCTTTTAGGTCGTTTAGTGGCAAAAAAAGCGATCGATTTTAAACAAGATAACAGAACGTTTTATTACTTTCCTCTGGTCACAGAACAGGAATGCATCAGAGAAGAAAACAGAATGTTTATCGAAAAGATATATGGGGGCACACTGAACCGGGAAACAAGTCACTTCCTGTTTTATGGCCAAAACCTCGAGAGTTATATCGATAAACTCTCGGAGTCTCTGGAGTCAGAATATCAAACTATCTTACAGCATCTTGAATATGAGCTGCCGGAGAAAATAACCGTCATTATTCATGAAGATTTAAAGAGCTTTCATCATGCAATGGGTGTCACAAATGCTCCCGTTTGGTTCAGAGCAGGTTATTTGGGCGGGATTTTGCATATCGTCTCTCCGGAGCACTTTTCCGATATATCAGCAGAGAACGTTGCGGTCCACGTTCTTGCTCAAATGGTGATCCACAGGATTAATTTTGATGTTCCCATGTGGCTGTACCAGGGAGTTTCCGCGTACGAAGGAAAATGGCTGGACAAGAACTGGATAAAAATCTCGCTTTCCAGCCGAATTCTAAAAAATGAGATTCCGACATTTGCGGATTTGGCCACTGGCTTTACGAGGTTTGGTGAAAACGATGGATATCTGCTGTCCTATACGATAGCAGACTTCCTCATCAGCAAATGGGGGCATCAAAAACTGAGCGAATTCATCAGGGAACCTTATGCAGCTGAAAAGGTCTACGGTATTTCAGAAAACGAATTGTGGATGCAGTGGATTGACTTTTTGCATGAAAACTATCAAGTGTAAATAATTATCACAGAATGTACACATGAGTCTTAGTGCCTTGATATACAGAAAATCAGTAATACTAATGAAATGGGAGTATAGAGTATGAACAGACCTGTTGCAAGAATATTATGGCTGGTATTAGGGTTTCTGCTTTTGGCAGGGTGTAGTGGTAACACGGTCGGCACGGAGAATTCGGCAGAAATTTCCGGAAAGGAAGTTTCGGCTGTGAATGAAGTAACCGAAATAGCAAGTGCGGGGCAAAGTGGACCCATACAGGAGGGTGAATATTGGCCAACCAACGGATGGCGTATATCCACGCCGGAAGCGCACGGTATGGACTCCGAAAAGCTTGCGGCATTTGTGGAAGCCGCCGTCAATTCTGGCAGGTTTAAGAGTTTCGTCATTGTGAGAGACGGATACATCGTTGCAGAAAAGTATTTTGGAATTAAGCCGGACAAGCGCCAGCGTGTATACTCTGTTACGAAGAGCGTTGTTTCCACGCTTTTCGGCATTGCGATGGAAGAAGGCAAAATTGAGAGTGTAGATACGAAGGTGCTGGACTGTTTCCCGGATACAACATTTGATCATGTCGATGAAAACAAACAGAATATGACGCTGGAAAACCTGCTGACGATGACAAGCGGCCTTGATTGGCCGTATGCTGGCATGCAAGACTTTTCGGAATGGGAGGATGATCCGACTAAGTATGTCTTGGATATGGAGATGGCGGCAGCTCCCGGTCATAACTTTTTATATCATAACGGCACAGTCGAGGTGCTCGGCGAATATATTTCGCAGGCTGTAGGCGAAGACATCAGCGATTATGCCGCGGAGAAGCTGTTTACGCCCATGGGCATCACAGGACAATTCTGGACACCGACGCTTAACGGTCAAAGGGATGCTGCCTGCAGCGGGCTTTGCCTGACCGCACGCGATATGGCGAAATACGGATATCTGTACCTCCATAACGGAGAATGGGATGGACAGCAGTTGGTTCCGGCAGCGTGGGTGCAGACATCGACGAACATTCACGTAGGGGAAGAAGGAAATTTCGATCAGTATATTTCGGGCTACGGGTACCTATGGTGGGTAGATGCCAACGGTTGCTATTCAGCCAGAGGATATCAGGGGCAGTTTGTTTTCGTATTTCCGAATTTGGATATGATCGTCGTTGTCCAGGCAGGGTTTACAGGGGAGACGGATGGCGTAAATAACGAATTAATTCCTGAGGTATTGATGAACGAATACATTTTGCCTGCGGTCGTATCGGACGAAGCCTTGCCGGAAAACCCTGAAGCATACGAGAGATTGCAAGCGCTTTGCGCTACGGAAAGCTAAGGTATTTACGTTCCGTCCAAACAAAGAGTAATACGCCGCAAAAGCGCTGTTTTGGAAGTCAGCTCTTATAGAAGATTTCCAGACGATCTCCGGCTTTGAGATCCTGAAGAAAGGTGCTGTCCGCGCCGTTGACGCGCAGAACGATTTCCCCGGTCGGATGCTCGAGGTCCATACCGCAGCGCTCCAGCATATCCATCAGGTAATAAGGGGTACCGTCGGATTTTTTAGCAAGCACGATGGGCCGGTTGTTGAGGATGAATTCAACGCCGTCGGAGCGGAGGACGGAAACGGCGGGCTGCGGGAAAGACGCCTGTTTCGCAGGGGAGGGGGGCGCGCTTTCACGATTCGAATGCGCAGCGGCAAATGTTATCGGGGGTGCCGGTGCGGGCGCGCCCGGTTCGATGATCACCTTATCGCCGTCTTTCAGCGGCGTGTCCGAAGCGATAGTTCTGCCGTTGACTGTGGCCGTCTGGCCCGGGTAATCCGTCAGCAGATCATTTAATAATGGCTTGGCAGGCTGTCCATGAATCGCGGGCGTAAATTCGATGCTGTCGCCCGAATGGACCACATCCGAGATTTTTGCTTCCCGGCCGTTTAACAAAAGCACGGCGGGTTCGCCGGGAGCGCCATAATACACGGTTTGTTTTCCGTTCAACAGCAGCGTCATCCGCCGACCTGTCCGGGGCAGAAGGTCCTGATGAGAGAACCCGTTCATCATCAGAATATCCAGCACGGTCATCGAGCTGTTGCGGAAGAGCTTGGCGCGGCTGCCGTTTAGCGTGACATGGAAGCTTTCCGTGATCATGTTCAGACCCGCGGATATCGCGATGCCCAGCGGAGTGGCATACTCCGGATCGTTGAGACTGTATGCGTCCGAGAAGGCATAGGTCTCAAAGTTGTTTCCGGCAATGGCGACCCGATTGATGTCGATGCCCATGAACCTCGCAATGCTCTCCCGCATATTCGCCAGCTTGCTGCCGCCACCGGCCAGAAAAACCGCGGAGGCGGGACCGCCATTGACCTTGCAGATATGCTCGGAAATTTCACGGCAAAGGTTTGCCGTGGCTTCCTCAATGCATTCCATCATGTCGCTTTGCGTGATGACCTGTTCGATTCCGAATATATTGCGGGTGCGCACGCACTCCTGCGTTCCGAGCTGTGTTTTGATCGACTCTGCGGTGATGAATTCGAGAAGGTACTTCTTCATCAGCGCTTCCGTGATTTCATCTCCCGCCACCGTCACCATGGTATACCCAACGATGCCGCCGTCCCGGGTAACGGCGATATCCGAAGTTCCCGCGCCGATATCCACGAGCGCCAGGTTCAGCAGGCGAAGGTTTTTCGGTATCACCGCATTAATCGCCGCAATGGGCTCCAGCGTAAGGCTGGCGACCTCAAGATCAATTCGGCGCATCACCAGATACAGGCTTTCCACGACTTCGCTCGGAAGAAAAGTGGCAATGATGTCGACCTTAATATGCCGGGCCCGGTGATCGAGCAGGCTGGAGATCGGGTAGTTGTCGATATAAAACTGAACGGCGGTATGCCCAACCAGGTAAAACTGCCGGGTATCGGCGTCCAAACCATCTGTAAAAACAGCCTCCGCTTCGCCGATTGCGCCTGCTTCCAGACGGCTGACGATCTCTTCATCAATCCGCTGCGGCTGGGGGAACTCCATCTCATAGGAGGCGCGCTGAGTCTTGAGCGCGCGGCCGGCCGCGGCGACGCAAACCCTGTTCAGCTTTACGCAAAGCTTCGCCTCCAGTCGATTTTTGACTATCCCGGCGACTTTGGCGACCTGTTCGATATCCTCAATCTGACCGTCGACCATGGAGCGCTGTGTGTGCTCTTCTTTTTCGATAGCGATGACCCGAAGCTTATCGCCCTCTATGGTACCCACAATACCGATGATGCTGCGGGTTCCGATATCGAGAGCAAATACCATATCCTTCGGTTGTGGTTTCAAGCGCTTTTTTGATGAACCCGCCATGCAAGACCTCCGTGTTGGATCAGACTGTTAAGCAACGATTTGTGAAGCAGCATCCGAGACCGATCTATTGACTCCCGAGAGACACATCAGCATATGAGCATGACTAACGTAGTCCTTCTCGGCTGCCTTCGTATTTAATATCGTAAAAAAGGTTCGAATAGTTAATATAGCCGACTGAAATCCAGCGAAGTTTCCATTCCGGAAGTAATGCTTGTGGCGTGCAGAAACAAAATGCTACTTGGTATACTAAAAACCGGCTGCGGTAACGCAGCCGGCTAATATCGGGGTTGGTTCACCTTCGTCAAGTCTAAGGTTTTGTAACGCGCCGGATATAGGCTCCAATCTCCCGCCAGGAGTTGTGCGCTTCCGGGATCAGTCCGTCCGCAAGCTGGAAAACGTGGAACATGCCGGGCCATACATGCAGCTCCGCCTTAACGCCGCATGCCTTTGCTTTTTCGTAAACAATGGCGGAGTCGTCAAACAACATTTCGCATTCGCCGACATGGATCAGCATGGGAGGGAGGCCGGAAAAATCGCCGAAAGCGGGGGAAAGGTAGGGATGAGTCAGGTCGCTGCTGCCACCGTAAATTTTGCCAATCGCCGTCCGGTCCTCATCGTCCGGCATGGGTAGCTTTCGCCCGAAAAAGGGATCCAGCTTATACCGGCTGGCATACGAGCTCCCGCCGCAGGTAATATCCGACCATGGAGACATCAGAACCAGCGCCCTAAGGCAGCCCAGCCCTTCATCGCGCAGGCGCATGGCCAGCGCTAAAGCCATCCCCGCACCGCACGATTCCCCGGCAACGACAACGGACTCCGTCTGTATGCCTTTCACCCGCCCCAGCCACCGGACGGCCTCCATCGCGTCTTCCAGCGCGGCAGGATAAGGGTGTTCCGGCGCAACGCGGTAATCGAGGGAGAGCACCGGCAGCTGGCCGCCCAATCGGGATAGCTTGAACGCGAATCGCTTGAATACCGGCAGGAAACCCAGGGTATAGCCACCGCCGTGCAAATGCAGGATTGCGACATCCTGCCTCGTACAGCCCTTGGGGGTGAGATAGCTGGCGCTGGCACCGCCCGACATCGTAATCTTCTCCACACCCCATCCATGCGGCGGCCGCCAATCGGGTTTGCTTACCTTGATATACCGCTTCGCAAACGATATGATATCGCCGCCGGCCAGTCTGACGCCCGCCGCAATCAGCTCCCGCAGAAGGACGCCCCGAAGGGAGGGGCGTCCGGGAAGCTCATTTTCCTGAACGGCAATGTCCTGAGCCGCCATATTGGAGTTATCCGACACGGCTTGAGGCGTCATATGCAGCAACCTTTTCTTCCGGCGGACAGGACGGCTGTTCTGAGACCGGCAGCTCGGTAAGCGGCGGAAGGCTCATGTCAATCCGGTCAAGAATCTCACCGATCGTTGCGGACGGGTTTTCAATTCCCGCCATGATCGCCTGTTCAACCAGACTTTGAAATTCCCGTATCCGCTGGGGCTTAACGACATGCTTCTGATACTCATAATAGCAGCGGAGCGCGCCGGTCCCGTCCGCATCCATAATGGTCAGATAGTACGGCGAAGAAAACGCCCCGTTGCAATACCATTTGGTATGGATCGGCGTGCCGTCTCCTACCACCAGCTTGACCGGCTGGAAGGTGAATATCATCGGGTACCAGCCTGTAAAATATCCCTTCCGGTTGTAAGTCTTTGCTTCCATATTGATGATTTCAATCGTATCGCATTCCGCGTGCCGGTAGATCGCCGTCTGCTGGCCGAAGATGATCTGGCAAGCCTTGTCGAAGGTCGTGTCCTCCGGCATGATGTTGCGGAAGGTGCTCGAATGCACGCGTGTGCCGCCTGAACGCTTTTCCTGCAGCGTACCACGTCTTGCGAATGTGGCAGTAAACCCGATGTTATCCTGACGGTTGTTCAGCTTGGACAGTGCGGTGCGTACGCCAAACATGAATGCGGCCTGCAGCGAGATTTTATTCTGCTCGCAGTAGCTCTGCATCTTCTCCACCTTTTCTTTGGATACATACAGAACCTCGTGACGCGCTGCGGTGCGCAGCCCGAACAGCGTGGCATAGCTGAGCGTCGGGTCTTTCTTTTTTTTGCGGTAATCTTCCAGCACGGAGGGACCGTTGATATGGGAAACGAGCGGCTCCGGCAAGCGCTTAAATTCGTTTTGCCAAAACTCAATGTCCTTCTGATATTGCGGAGAGTCCTTATAGGCCAGATCCGCCTGCAGCAGCGGCTCCAGCGGGCTTAGCGGCTTGGGCATAGGCGCGCCGTTCTTCATGGCTTCGTAAACCTCCATGACGAACTGCAGGAACACGCATATTCCCCAGGAGTCCAGTATCATATGGCTCACGCCAAAGTAGATGCCGTCCATGCCGTTCCATGAATGCACCAGAAACACCTTGGACATCGGCCTGTCGATGATTTTAAACGGGGTATGGGAATGCTTGTAAAGGACTTTGTCCATATCAGCCTGCGTTTTCCCGATGAAATCCAGCACCTCAATCTGCGGTTTTTCCGTCGGAATAAAGAACTGTTTGATTTTGCGGTCGACCTTGGTAAAGCGGAGGCGAAACGCGTCATTCTGGGCATATGCGTACTCGACAGCCCCTTTGAGCACGTCAAAGTCCAGCTTTTTCTCCAGCAGCATCAGCGTGAATATATTGTTGATTTGCTTATGCACGGTAAACGTCTGGCTGTATAACAGCAGCTGCTGCCCCGAAGTCAAGTCGTAATAGGTCGGATTCATGATAATCTCCTCCTTGGTTGATTTATACAATATCTGCTGGTAAAGACAATCAGCCAGCAGTACTTGAGACGCTTTCGGCCGCAACAATTTCACCCGGCGTATCGAGTGGCGTACGAAGCGGATGATTACCCGAAAACGGCAGATCATTGCCTTGCGGCAGGTTGATGTCAATCCGATCGAGTATCTCGCCGATGGTAGCCGACGGATTTTCAACACCCGCCATAATGGCTTGTTCAATCAAACTCTGAAGCTCGCGTAACCGCTGCGCCGTGACGACGTGTTTTTGATATTCATGATAGCAGCGGAGCGCGCCGGTTCCATCCGCGTCCATGATCGTCAGGTAGTGCGTCGAAGAAAACGCGCCGTTGCAAACCCATTGGGTATGAACCGGCGTGCCGTCACTGACGACCAGCTTGATCGGCTGAAACGTAAACACCATCGAATACCAGCCTGTAAAATATCCTTTTCGGTTATACGCCTTCGCTTCCATATTGATAAGTTCAATCGTGTCACAGTCCGCGTGCCGGTAGATGGCGGTTTGCTGACCAAAAATGAGCTGGCAGGCCTTCTCGAAGGTCAAGTCCTCGGCCATGATGTTGCGGAAAACTGTGGAGTGCGGGCGGGTACCGCCTGCGCGTTTTTCCTGCAGAGTGCCGCGCCTTGCAAACGTGGCGTAAAAACCGATATTCGCCTGGCGGTTGTTTAATTTAGACAGCGCCGTTCGCACCCCAAACATGAATACCGCTTGCATCGATATCTTGCTCGCCTCGCAGTATTGCTGAATCTTCTCCACTTTTTCTTTCGTTACATAAAGCACTTCGTGACGGGCGGAAGTGCGCAGTCCGATAATTTTGGCGTAGCTCAAATTCGGATTTCTTTTCTTTTTTCTCTCTTTTTCGAGGATCGAGGGGCCGTTGATATGAGAGAGCAATGGCTCCGGAAGTCGCTTAAACTCATTTTGCCAAAACTCCAGGTCTTTGTGATACCGAGGAGAGCCCTTATAGGCCAGCTCCTCTTGCAGCATCGGTTCGAGAGGGCTGAGCGGCTTTGGCAGGGGAGTACTGTTCTTCATGGACTCGTAAACCTCCATGACGAACTGCAGGAACACACATATTCCCCAGGAATCCAGTATCATATGGCTGACGCCAAAATAGATGCCATCCATGCCGTTCCACGAATGCACCAGGAACACTTTGGACATCGGTTTGTCGATGAATTTAAACGGCTTGTGCGCATAATTGTAGAAGCATTTGTCCATATCGGCTTGCGTTTTGCCGCTGAAATCCAGCACTTCGATGTGAGGTTGCTCTGTCGGGATAAAGTATTGCTTGATTTTCCGCTCAATTTTAGTAAACCGCAGGCGAAACGCGTCATTTTGCTGATATGCGTGGTCGATCGCCGCTTTAAGCACTTCAAAATCCAGCTTTTTTTCCAGCAGCATCAACGTAAATATATTGTTGATCTGCTTATGGATCGTAAACGTCTGACTGTACAGCAACAGCTGTTGCCCCGAAGTTAGTTCGTAATAGGTTGGTTTCATAACCCTTTCTCCTTTGCGGCTGCTTATTTAGACAGCGTTTAAATAAGCAGCCCCCGTGCTATTCCACAGATTTGAGCGATTCCACCATGGGGATGTTTTTCAAGCGGCGGCTCATGAACAGGCTGACCAGCTCGGCAAACGCAATGGTGATCACCAGCGCATACCCGAAGCTGAATTCGTGGATATAGTGCCCGAACATGATCGCATCCTGCTCGATCGATACCATGATAAACCGGTGCAGAACAATGCCCAGACCCAACCCGATGATCGAGCCAATCAGCGTAAGCAGCAGGTTCTCCCGGAAAACGTAGGAGTGTACCTCCCGGTTGAAGAATCCCAGTACCTTGATCGTAGCAATTTCTCGCAGACGCTCGCAGATATTGATGTTTGTGAGGTTGTACAGCACGATGAAGGCCAGCAGGCCCGCACACGCGATAATCACGATCACGATGCTGTTGAGGCTCTTGACCGTATCGGCGAAATTCGCAGCGACCGTAGAGTAGAACATCACCGACGCAACGTTTTCGTTATCAATCAGTGTGCTGGCAATACGATTCTCCGCTTGGGACGTGTCGCTGGACAGCTTGATCATCATACTGTTGGGTTTGGGCGCCAGACGATAGGTCTCATGGTAATAGGCGTCGGTCATGTAGATATAATGGAACACATAATTTTCTGTAATCGCCGCCACACGCACTTTTTTCCGCGCGCCGTCGCTGTTGTCCAGCTCAAAGGCATCGCCAATACCGACGCCCAATTGCTTCGAGAGCTTTTCGGTAATGACGACCCCGTCGTCCGGCAGGGCGATCGGCTCCTGGCTGCTGCTGTTGCGGAGCCTGATGAATTCGGCCAGCTGCGCCGGGTCGGCGACAACGATCAGGGTAGACGAAATTTCGTTTCCGGTGCTCTTGCATGTGGCGTTGAGTTCGGTGTCGGACATATAGGACTTCACATCGGGCTCGTTATCCAATATCTGAAGAACATCGTTTTTACCTTCGTCGGTGACGCCCGCTACATACCGCATATTCAGATCGTACGCAAAGATCTCCTTAAACTGCCTGTTGACGACCTGACTGATGGAGTTATTGAGCCCGAAGCCTGCAAGCAGCAGCGCCGTGCATCCGGCAATTCCGATAATGGTCATGAAGAAACGTTTTTTGTATCGGAACAGGTTGCGCGCCGTCACCTTCTGGGAAAAGCTCATGTGCTTCCACAGGAACGTAATGCGCTCCAGCAAGATTACTTTTCCTGCCTTGGGCGACTTGGGCCGCATCAGCAGCGAAGGCATCTCGACCAGTTCCTTGTTGCAGGCCAGATACGCGGTTACCGTAGTTACCGAAATTCCCATGATGAGGCTGATAACGACCAGGAGTATCTGATCGACATATTGGAGCGGCGGCATCGTGTATTTCAGCAGCCATGACTGATAGATTACCTTGGGGAAAATGTGCATGCCGATCAAAAATCCCGCTACGGCACCCAGCGCGCTGGCCACACCTGCGTAGAGAACGTATTTGATGGCGATGGAGCGGTTATCGTACCCGAGCGCTTTATAGGTGCCGATATTGCCGCGCTGTTCCGCGACCAGCCGCGTCATGGTCGTGAGGCATACCAGTGCCGCCACCAAAAAGAAGAATATCGGAAATACGGTTGCGATGGAATCGACCGATTTGGTCGTAGCCTCATAATCGGCAAAGCTGATCTGCTTATGCCGGTCGAGTACGTACCAGGAGGCAGCGTTGATCTTTTCAATCTCATTTTCGCCGCGAACGATTTCCTCCATGGCCTTATCAAGCTCTGCCTGCCCTTCGGCACGTTTCTGCTCCAGATCCTTTTTGCCCTGCTCGTAATCTGCCCAGCCTTTGGCGAGATCGGTTTCAGCTTGGGCAAACTTCGCGTTTGCTTCGGCCTTGGATGAAGCGAGTTTATGCTCCGCACTGTTGATCTCGGCGCGTGCGGAATTCAGCTCTGCTCTGGAGTCTGCCAACTGTTTCTTGGCATTCTCCAGCGATCCCTGGCTGAGGTCGTTCAGCCCGGAGACAGTACCTACGCCTTGATCGGTTGTGGACAGCAGTTCATCGTATAACCCGATCAATTGCGTGATATTCTGGCGTTCCTGATCGGTAAGGTTTGGATCCTCCAGCTGTTTCTCCAGATCAGCCTTGTTGGCTTTCGCGTCCGATTGTATACCATTCAGAGAGGTTGCGGCTTCATCAAGCTGTTCAAGCTCATCCCCGTACTCCGCCACTGTACTGTTGTATTGGGCTTCCGCCTCCGCATAATCCCGTTCACCTTCAGCAAGCTGCCGCTTCGCGGCCCTTATCTGTGACTCAGCCATTGCTGTCTGCGCGGCAAAGCTCTCCTTTTCTTCCGCCAGCTTGGCTTCACCCTCCACCAGCTTCATATGGGCGTCGTCAAGGTCCGCCTCGCCCTGCGCGATTTCCCGATCAAACTTTGCTTTCCCCTCGTTGTATTCCGCTCTTGCATCATCCAACTTGGCCTGTGCTTCCCCTTTGACATCCGCAAGCCGGATATTGCTGCGGTCTACGCCCAGGTTTTCGAGCGTAACGGTGATGCCCTCAATCAGATCGTCATAAGCTGTGCTGTACGTATTCAGCGGCTTGGCTCCCTGAACGGTAATCACCGCTTCCGTATAGCAGGGATAGATGAAATCCTCATCTCTAATCATCATAAAGGTGTTGACTTTGCCGTTGCCGATCTCCGTCGAGCCCTTATCATAGGTCAGATAATAAGGCGTAATGGCTTTGCCCACGATGGTGTAATTGTCCAGCTTGAGCGTCTCGTCTGTAATGGGAGCTTCCTTGCCTGAAGCCACATGAATCGTATCGCCGATGTTAAGGCCAAGGTTCAGGATGCTTGTGTCTTCAATCAGGCATTCTCCGGATTTTTCCGGATAACGGCCCTGCGTCACTTCAATCCGGTTAATGGTGCTGTCATCGGCTTTTGCAGGCAGGCTGTGTACGCGCATTACGGTTTCGGAAGAATTGATTACGCTGACGACGTCCGCAAAATAGCCGGGCTGAACGGCTTTCACCCCTTTGGTGGACGCAATGGAGTTGATGTCGTCCTGAGTCAGTCCGAGCGTCGCCATCACGCGGATATCCATCATATTGTATTGGTCAAAGTACTGGTCAGCCGTGTAGCGCATATCCGGCGCGGTAGCGCGGATGCCCGCAAAAAAGGCGACACTGACCATCACGATCGCGAAAATGGAGACAAACCGTGCCCACGAACGGCTGATTTCCCTCAGGAGATCCTTCAATATGACTTTGTACATATCACCAGTCAATCCTTTCAACGTCCGCGGGTGTTTTATTAACGGTCATCGAGTCCACTTTGCCGCTTTTCACCTTGATTACGCGGTTGCCCATCGCTGTCAGCGCAAGGTTATGGCTGATCACGATCACTGTCATGCCCGTCCTTTTACAGGTTTCCTGCAGCAGCTTCAATATGGATTTGCTGGTGACATAGTCCAGCGCGCCGGTCGGTTCGTCGCACAGCAGCAGCTTTGGGTTTTTAGCCAGCGCCCTCGCGATGGCGACGCGCTGCTGCTCGCCCCCAGAAAGCTGAGAGGGGAAGTTGTTCTTGCGGCTTTCAAGCCCAACATCAGCGATTACCTGATGAATATCGAGCGGCTTTTTGCTGACCTGGGCGGCCAGTTCGACGTTTTCTATGGCTGTAAGGTTCTGCACAAGGTTATAAAACTGAAATACGAAGCCGACGTCGTAACGCCTGTAGGTAATCAACTGGTTGCGGTTATACCGGCTGATATTTTCTCCATCCACGACGATCGTGCCGGAGGTGAGACTGTCCATACCGCCAAGAATGTTGAGTATGGTGCTTTTGCCTGCACCGCTGGCGCCGGTGATTACGACGAACTCGCCTTTTTTGATGCAAAAATCCACACCCGCGAGCGCTTCGATCTCGACCTCGCCCATGTGATAGATTTTCCGAACGTTTTTAAACTGGATATAGTCCTCTTGCGCGTCAAGGGCTGGCTTTTCGCCCTGGGGATTGAGTGCCTCGATCGAGCCGAATTCATAGTCTTCCTCGACCAACGCGGTTGCCGCTCCGCTTCGCGCGGCGGCTTCCAGAACCATGGGCTGTGCGGCGGTATCGATCCCGCCGCCGGCAATTACAGCGGCGGATGCGGATGAATCATGCGGCTTACAATAAGACTGTCTGATTTTGAATATTCCCATAAGACGCCCTCCAAGCATTATACGTTTTCATAAACGTGTACTGACTTTCCAATTTCCTGATAACAAACCGCAGTGATATATGGGCTGGCATCTTCCAGCAGCACAAATCGGTATTCCGGTTGCGTTAGGCACCGGACAGTGTCGTCTTCAATGCAAAAGACGACTTTTTTCATCGAGTACGCGAGACCCAAACCCATCGCCTTAACACAGCTCTCTTTGAGCGTCCAGTACATGAAGAACCGACGGTCGGGGTCCGGCGCGCGAGTGACGTCGTCCAGTTCCTGCGCCCCCAGCACGTGCATGGCTGTAAATGGCGAATATGGACGAACATACTCCACATCAATGCCGACAGGAGTATCGGATAATATACACGAAACCAGCCCTTTGCAATGACTGATATTGAATTGTATCTGCGGATAATCTTGCAGGGCGGGCTTGCCCCACTCGTTACGGACGATGGTTTGTTGTTGATAACAGAGCTGCCTCTCGCGAAAAAGCGCAAACCCCAGCAAAAATTCGCAGTATCGGTGCGCTGTGTCCGATTCATCCTCTGAATCCGGGTCATAGTACAGGCGATAGATCATTGCATTTTGTTTTTCAGATATTCCGACAATTCACCCACGGTCTGCAGATTGCGTATTTCGATATCGGGTATTTCGATGCCAAGCTCGTTTTCGATCCGGCCTACGATGCTCACGCAATCGTAGGAATTCATATGCAGATCGAGCGCCAGATTGGTGTTCTCGGTCAAAGACGCTTCGTCTACATCGACATACTCAAGAATTTTCTTGCACACATAACCCGTCATTATATTCTCTCCTTTTCATTTCGACTTGCCGTTTGATCTTTTTGGTCGTGGTCTTTTCAAACTCACGCTCCATAATGTTTACGTTGTTGATGCGCTTATAGACAGAAAGCGTGTTGTTGAGCCTGCGGATATCGGCATTCAACTGCTCCTTAAAATTGGTGATATGATTGTCCGCGATATATTGGGCGTCCAGGAATATGTCTGCGTTGATCATCTCCTGATCGCTTGCGGAAACGGCATAAACCATGACTTCTTTGACATAGGGGATCGCACCGGAAATGGCTTCCTCAAGTTCCTCGGGACAAATGTTTTTGCCGTTGGATAGGATGATGAGGTTCTTCTTTCGTCCTGTGATGTAGAGGAAATTACTCCGGGTCAGGCGACCCATATCGCCTGTTTTAAAATAGCCGTCTTCAGTAAACACCGCCTTGGTGTTCTCTTCATCCTTGTAATAACCCATCATGACGATATCCCCGCTGATCTGGATCTCGCCAATGCCCGATTTATCCGGATCCGCGATACGCACCTTACAGCCGGGCAGCACTTTGCCGATCGTACCCGACTTTTTCCAATCGCTTGCGTTGGTGGATATCACCGGCGCGCATTCGGTAATGCCATAACCGTTGATGATATTAATGCCGATGTCGTCCAGCTTTTTAATCAGATCGGTTCGAAGCGGAGCGCCGCCGCAAACGATCTGCCGAAGATCGCCTCCAAACTTGTCGAGTATCGGCTTAAAGAATATGCGTCGGCAATCGATACCGAACAACCGTATGAAGTTGCTGTACCAGATGCCATAGCGAAGGTGGGTGTCGAGGTGCTCACGCTTGGCTTCCTGCCATATGCGCTTATAGATCGCTTCGATAAACAGGGGCACCATCAGGCTCATACCCGGCTTGAATCGCGCAAGATTATCCATCATATGCTTCAGACTGTCGTTAAAGCACAGCGTATTGCCGGTAAATAAGATGCCGAACATATGACAGGTGCTTTCAAAGGAATGATGGATCGGCAGCACGGAGATGCTGACCGGCGTGACTTTGATATAATGCATAAAGCCCCAGAGGTCGGCTAACAGGTTCTTATGGCTCAGCATCACGCCCTTGTTGGGACCGGTCGTACCGGAGGTAAAAAGAATTTCGCACATGTCCTCAGGATTGATTTCCTTTTCCTGATAAGCATGGTTTCCCTGAAGTAGCAGTTTGCGTCCCTGTGCAATGAGTGTAGGCAGGTCGTAGAAGCTGACATTCTTCTTTTTCTGCAAATACGCTTTACTCGGGTTCATGACGATAACGGACTCTATATCCGGACATTCATCCAATATGCTTGTGACCATGGGGAGATATGTTTCGGAACAAATCACCACATTCGCGTCACTTTGCCTTAACAACGCCGCGATATCATCGGCCATAAGTTCCTTGTCAAGCGGTACCGCAACTCCTACGCCGCTTGTAATCGTAAGGTAACTGAGTACCCAGGTAATTTTGTTCTCCGATATCAATGCAAAGTGGTAGCCATCCATGCCCAAGTCCAAAAGTTTTGTCCCCAGTGCATTACGGTCCTGCTCCAGCTGGGTATAAGAATACTCAATAATCTGTTTATCGCGACCAATCTCTTTGAATGCGGTTTTTTCGGCATAAAGTTTAGAAGCGCGCACCACCAGTTCACGGATATCCCGCATTCTTTCGGGTTCTGAGCATTTGTACCTCATACCATTCTCCGTTGTCGATTTTTGATGGTCTTTCGTATGGCTGTAACAAAGTGCTATATTATATCTATAAAACTTAACACTGTACATTTTTCCTACGAGAACCAATCAATCATATTCTCGGTACAATGGGCATATATGTCAATAAGATTAAATGGTGTAAAATATACATTATTGTATTTTTATAAAGGAAACTCTCGACAGATTCCTTGAAAAAGCCTTAATAATAGAAGATAAATATGTTACTGGTAACCAAATGGTTAAAATCGCTATTTAATGGGTAACGGTGTTAATGTATCGATTTTGTATCAATGCCCAATTTGTTGGGGCCCTTGTAATTGTGGCATAAGTGTTAATCGTCCGCCGTAATCCGAAAATCATAATATGAAAAATACAGATCGAAATGGGACTGCCAAACGTATGAGAACACACACAAAGCTCGAAAGACTTTTTGAGGAAAGCAGGCATGACGGAAAGTAATCGAAAAATCCCCAACCGCAAAGCGATTGGGGATAAGACCGACCTCCGGATTGATAACTGCCCTTTCCGACTAAGGAAGTTTGCAGAACGCTATTATTCTGAAGATTTCCACTATGATGGTTTTGAATATGATATCCGCCGATAATGCATAGAACCTGAACTGCCAGAAACTTTGCTTCCGGACGAAAAGCATCACAACCCCCAAGGCAAAGGCCAATATGCCAAGCAGAGTCAGCGTGGTCATTACCCACCCTTTTGCGGGAATCAACATGTTTGGCGTACCGACTCCATCCTTTATGCCGCTGAAAATCGACATTGCCAATCCAAGAATAAACATACTTAGTACGAGGAATCCCCAATGATTGATGCTTGCGCGGTTTACGAATACAATGGAAAATAAAATAACGAAACCTAGTATCAGGATGGTGGATATAATGGTAGACACATTTCCGAAATAGAGCTTCAAAAAAGTGATATCCTCCCTTAAGTAATATGTATTTTCATTATACAAAATACTCTATTTTTCTACAATAAACCAATCGAGAAAGTAACAAGAATGTTGTTTCCACTGGTGCGTTTTTGAGCGCTGACGCGTGTCGCTCGCGTTCAAATCCCTCCGATGCAAAGAATAATATCACACAAGGCGGACCTTTTTATTTGGCGGAGAAGGAGGGTAGAACCGTAAAGTGCAGATATAATGCAGTAGAATGCATCAGCCATATCCGGAAAAGCCCGCAAAATAGCTCTTTTCTTTTAACCATGCAGAATCATAAATATGGGGGCAGCGCGGCAACCTTTGGCCCCCGGCCTTTCGCAAGGGCCTTGCCGATGTTTTTTCGAATAGCAACTTCTGGCCTATCGTTATTTTTGATGGTATAATCATGAAAAACGCAGGCTGCCGTTATGAAAAGAAATCGATATGAGGATATCCAGTTTCAGCTCGTTGAAAGAGACCCTGCAAGGGCTTTTGTTTCCACGCTGAAATACATAGGCATTACGATCGGCATCGTCACACTGGCGACGCTCATTTCCTTTGCGCTCCGGGCTTTGCTGCATCTTAACGAGTCAAGTTATATCATTACATACATGCTGAGTGTGCTGCTGGTAGCTTACCTGACAAACGGATACGTGTACGGCATCATCGCTTCCTTACTGTCGGTAATGGTATTCAACTACTTTTTTACCGAGCCGTACTACACTTTTATGGCCTACAGCCCCGAGTATCCGGTAACGTTCATTGTAATGATGATCGTTGCGCTGATTACGAGCACACTGACCACCCGTGTCAAATACGAGACGCAGCGCGCGGAGATGCGTGAAACCAGGATGCGTATGCTGTATCAACTGGAACGCGATTTGCTGGCGATCCGGAATATCGGGGAGGTGGCGCAGGTGGCCTCAAAGGACGTGAAGCATCTTTTCGGCGGTTCTGTGCTCGTTACGGTCGCGGATATGAGCGGACAGCTCGGGAGGGGCTATATTGAGGGCGAGAATGTATTCGGATCGGAAAGAGAAATTCGTGCCTGTATAGAGGCTTTCAGTTCCGGTAATGCTTGCGGCGCGGGTACGCCACTCTTTGAGGACAGCAGAGCCTATTTCCAGCCGATCAAGGGCCAAAATGGTGTGCTGGGCGTAATCGGCATCGCGCTGCCGGACGGTTACAGTATGCCGGAAGGTCAACGGGTGTTCCCGGAAACGGTAGGCGCACAGATTGCGCTGGTGATTGAGCGTGAGCAGATGTACGAAAAGCAGCAGCGAGCGAAGATGGAGGTCGAGCGCGAACGCCTTCGCGGCGATCTGCTGCGCTCCGTATCGCACGACTTAAGGACGCCGCTGGCGGGTATACTCGGTGCGGCGAGTACGGTGATGGAGAACTACGAGCAGTTGCCGGACGATGTGCGCAAGGATTTTCTGCAGGGGATATGCACCGATGCCGAATGGCTGAACCACATGGTGGACAACATCTTAAGCATGACCCGCTTCAGCGAAGGAAGGATTGTACTGCACAAGGAAATGGAAGCCGTGGAGGAGCTGGTTGCGGGGGCTGTGTCGCGCATCCGCAAACGAGCTAAGGACAACGAGATTGCTGTTACCATGCCGGATGAACTCATCATGATCCCGGTGGAAGGAACACTCATCGAGCAGGTACTGGTAAATCTGATCGATAATGCGGTCAAGCATACGCCCGAACATTCAAAGGTATCCGTCACGGTGGAGAAGGATGCGGGCAGCATCGTTTTTTCAGTCAGTGATAACGGTTTGGGGATTCCGGAGGAAGAGCTTTCGGCCGTTTTCGACCGTTTCTATACATCACGGCAGGCCGGGCGAGGCCGCCGTGGATTTGGCCTCGGCCTCGCGATATGCAAGTCCATCGTTGAGGCACACGGCGGCAGCATCACGGCGACAAACGGCCCTCAGGGCGGCGCGGTGTTCCAATTCACGCTGCCGGAGAAGGAGTAGCGCATGGAACCGCTGATACTCATCGTCGAAGATGAAAAACCGATCCGGCATTTTATCCGGGTGGCGCTGGAGACGCAGCATTACGGATGCGTGGAAGCACAGGATGGCGCCAATGCACTGCTGATGATCGCCTCACACAGGCCGGATATCGTGATATTGGACTTAGGCCTGCCGGATATGGACGGCCTGGATGTGATTCAAAAAATGCGGGAATGGACGGCGGTACCGGTCATCGTGGTTTCCGCGCGCGGGCATGAGCGCGAGAAGGTGGAAGCGTTGGATGCGGGCGCCGATGATTACCTGACCAAGCCGTTCGGGGTGGCGGAGCTGCTCGCGCGCATCCGCGTGGCCTTAAGACGCGGCGCGTCCGAAGCGCATCCGGCGGATCCCGTGTTTTCTTTGGATCAGCTTAAAATTGATTTTGAAAAGCGGCGCGTAACGCTGGACGGCCGCGATGTGCATCTGACGCCCACGGAGTATAACCTGCTGACGCTGCTGGCAAAGCATTGCGGCAAGGTGCTGACACATCGGTTTCTGATCAGCGAGATATGGGGGGGCCCTGCGGCGGACGATGCACAATCGCTGCGCGTATGTATGGGCAATCTGCGGCGCAAGCTCGAAAAAGACCCGGCACAGCCGAGGTATATCGTTACCGAGGTAGGTGTGGGTTATCGTTTGCTTGACGAATAAGATTAATAATTCATCGAATATCTTACAACCGCTCTTCGGGCGGTTTTTCTTTATACAATCTTTATACGCATCATCCACAGCTTCACACCGTTTTTATATGCTGTGCATTATGATTAAAACATAAAAGACATAATTGCCCGACCAACAAAGACTGTGTGAGGAACGACGAAATGAAGCCGTTGATGCTAGTTGTGGATGATGAGAAGCCGATACGCCGGTTTATGAAAGTCTCGCTGGAGACAGAGCAATATGGCTGTATCGAAGCACAGAATGGCATGGAAGCCGTGTCGCTGACCGCATCCCATCAGCCGGACGTTGTGATACTCGATCTGGGCCTGCCGGATATGGACGGCCTCGAAGTGATTCGCAGGGTTCGGGAGTGGTCGACGGTACCGGTCATCGTGGTCTCGGCGCGCGGACAGGAGCGCGAAAAGGTTCAGGCGTTCGATGCGGGCGCGGACGACTACCTGACAAAGCCTTTTGGCGTGGGCGAACTGCTGGCGCGCATCCGCGTAGCGCTGCGGCATAAGAGCCTGGGAAACAAATCGGAAGATGCCACCGTAACACTGGGAGAGCTGACGATCGACTTCGAAAAAAGGCGGGTAACGCTATGCGGCAATGACGTGCACCTCACACCGACCGAATATCGGCTTTTGACGTTATTGGCACTGCATAGCGGCAGGGTACTGACGCATCGTTTTTTGATCGATGAGATATGGGGTGCATCCATGCCGGAGGATACTCAGTCCCTGCGCGTGTGCATGGGAAACCTTCGCCGCAAGATCGAAGCGGACCCGGCTGCGCCGCGATATCTGCTCACCGAAATTGGCGTAGGTTACCGAATGGCGGACGAGTAAGCGTCTTTACAGGATTGTTACGCGCGGCTGGCATATCGTAACACCGTTTTGATGCGGCACGCGCTATGATCAAAACAGACCATGAGATGAAAGAAGGGTGAACGGTGAACAAGAAAATGACTTTATCAGGTGAATATGCCGCAATGGTGCAGGATGCGGCGGATGCGCTGCGTGCAGGGGAAACGGCAGCTTCGCTGGTATGTATCCGGGAAGCGATGATGCTCCGTATGGATGCGCCGGAGCCGCATAATCTGCTCGGCATCCTTTGCGAAATGAAGAGCGACGACAACGGTGCGCGAAGGCATTACAGGGCGGCATACGCACTGGATCCTACCTACAAGCCCGCGTGCCGCAATCTGGAGCGGCTTGTCCGCTTTGAATGGGGCCCCGCTAACCGCCAATACGACTATGGCGTGGAACCGAAACAAGTTGAAAACGCAGATCACCAGCAGGCTATTCCGGAGCTTAAGCGGGAAGGCCTCGGAACGGCATAGTGCGAAGGAGTAAAAAGAATGTATATCATCATAGCAGGCTGCAGAAAGATCGGTTCCAATCTGGCGCTGATGCTGTCGGAAGAGAACCATGATGTGGTGGTTATCGACAGTGACCCGAACAATTTTGATACGCTGGGTACGGGATTTAACGGCGTCACCATCGCGGGGATGCCAATCGATGAGGATGTGTTGCGCAGCGCGGGTATCGACCGTGCCGACGCATTGGCGGCTGTCACCAGCGACGATAATATGAACGTCATGATCTCACAGATCGCGCGGGAATTATTCCATGTACCCAAAGTGATTACGCGGCTGTACGACCCGGTGCGAGAGGCAGTATTTAAAAAATTGGGGCTGACTACAATCTGTCCGACGACGCTCGCGGTGGATCGGCTTAAAAGCATGCTGGTGCCGCAAAGCGAGCTGGCAACCATCGACATCGGCGGTACGAGCATCAGCTTCCGCCCGGTAAAACCGGCGAAAAAGTTCATCGGAAAGAGCGTGGCGGAGATTAGAGAGATACCCATTTTCGGCATTATCCGTAATAACCTTTTCCTGTTTGCAGGCGGCAAAACTGTTATTGAGGCTGAGGATACGCTGGTCGTGCCGGAATATGCCATGCAGGAGGGGGAAGCGGCATGTATATAATCATCATCGGCGGCGGCAAGGTGGGATACTACCTGGCTAAAACGCTTGCTCCCGACAAACACCGGATCGTTGTGATTGAAGAGGACTTCCAGCTGTGCGAGAAGATCGCCTGTGAGTTGATCGATTTAGGGGTGGAACTGATTCATGGCGATGGTACCGATATCAATTTTCTCAAGGATGCGGAGATCGAGAAGGCGGATATGCTGATCGCGGTGACGGGACACGACCAGAACAACCTAGTGGCATGTCAGCTGGCGAAAACGTACTTTGGCGTAACGCGCACCATCGCCCGCGTGAACAACCCCAAGAACATCAACGTGTTCAGGCAACTGGGTGTGGACAGCGTCGTCAGCAGCACCGCGCATATCGCAGAGATTATCGAGCAGGAAGTGGATTGGACGGGTATCAACCGCATGCTTGCGGAGAAGGTAGGGGACGTGCGCATTCGGGAATTCCAGGTGGCCGATGGTTCCGCCTCGGCGGGAAAGAAGGTTGAAGAGCTGGATATCCCCAAGGGTACGATATTAATCTCGGTCATCCGCGAAAAAGAAGCGATTATTCCGAACGGACAAACGCAGCTGATTGCGGGGGATACCGTGATTGCGCTCACAAACGAGCGCAACATGCGAAGCATCGCGACGTATTTCTCGAGCTAAAAGCAGGGGGTCGTATGAAAAAGATATGGGGCTATACGTCCGGCGTACTGGCGGAGATTCTGTTCGCAGGCGTGTTGATATTGATCGGACTTCTGATATCCTTGCTGGCATTGTGAGGCAACTATGATCGAAAAACATGTGAGCCGATTGTATCCGATCTGCTATTATATTGGCGTCGTCATCATCGGCCTGGGAGCTATTCAATACATTCCGGTCATCGTTTCGGTGATTTATGCGGAGTGGGACATTCTGACTGTGTTTATTATCAGCAGTTCATTCGCACTCATCTTAGGCGGTATCTTGATGCTGTGCTTCGGCAAATACAGGCATCAGCGACTGAGTTGGGGAGAGGGTATGGTCGTGACGGCGGGTGCCTGGTTTGTAGGCATGCTGCTCTGCGCGCTTCCCTATTATCTGAGCGGCAATTACCTGTCCTATCTGGACAG
Organism: Bacillota bacterium; assembly: GCA_023390815.1. GTDB lineage: Bacteria > Bacillota > Clostridia > Christensenellales > SZUA-584 > JAEWCC01. Next base: position 7,130 of record JAEWCC010000008.1, on the reverse strand, counting down.
CTGCTTTGACGTGATGAGCGGGTTTACCACCACTGGCCTGGCTTTGATTCAGGACATGGATCATATCTCAAACGGCATCAACATGTGGCGGCTGCTCTTAACATTTGTAGGCGGGCAGGGCATGGTGGTTCTGGCGTTATCCTTCCTCGTCAAGGGTACGAACGGCGCGTACAAGATGTATGTTGGTGAAGCCAAGGATGAGCGGTTGATGCCCAACGCTGTGAGCACAGCCAGGTACATCTGGCTGATCAGCCTGATCTATCTCGGCGTGGGTACGGTTGTGATGTGGGTTGCCGGAATTGTTGCGGGCCTTCCGGTTGGGCGAGCATTTCTGCATGGACTATGGATATTTATGTCTGCGTGGAGTACAGGCGGCTTTGCGCCGATGTCGCAAAGCATTCTCTATTACCACAGCGCGTTTTACGAGATTGCCACGATCGTATTCTTTGTCATCGGTTCATTCAACTTTGCGCTGCACTATGCTGTACTGACAGGTAAGAAACGCGAACTGCGAAAGAATATCGAAACCATGTCTTTCACGATCACATTGACCGTGCTGACGTTGGTCGCCACGCTGGGTCTGTTGCAGCAGGGGATCTATACCGACGCGGTATCGATGTTCCGCAAGGGCTTCTATCAGCTCATCTCCGGCCATACGACCACCGGATTCATGACGATCTACGCGAAGCAATTCTATTTCGAGTGGGGCGATATCGCGCTGTTCGCGATTATCCTCGCAATGCTCTTTGGTGCAAGCGCCTGCTCGACGGCGGGCGGTTTTAAGGGACTGCGCATCGGTATCCTGTTCAACGCGTTCAAAAAGGACATCAAGCAGATGGTTCTGCCCGAATCCGCGGTGTCCGTTAAGAAGTATCATCATATCCGGGACGTCGTGCTGGAGGATAAGGTAGTGCGCAGCGCCTTTCTGATCGTAACCGCGTATGCCGTTACGTTTACGCTGGGAACGCTGGCCGGAATGCTCTGCGGCTATCCGTTCGGCGAAGCCGCGTTTGAGTCGGCGTCTGTAACGGGCAACGTGGGCCTAAGTATCGGTTTGACCAACGCGGCAATGCCCGCGGTACTGAAGCTGGTGTATATCCTGATCATGTGGCTCGCGCGGCTGGAGTTCATGTCTATCCTGGCGCTCGGCGTTTATATCGCAACGAAGGTGAAGAAGAGATGCGTACGAAGATTTCAATCATAGTGGCAATTGTGCTGTGTATATGCCCGGGGCTGGCACTGGCGGACGGAGCGGAAGTCACCAGCAACGATCTGATCAACGAAGCAGGCGAGTATAACGGAGCGGAGATCGTGTATACCGGCGAGGTGATCGGCGATATCCTCACAAGGGGTGACCACGCCTGGATCAATGTTTTCGATGGCAGCAACGCAATCGGCGTATGGGTCGAAAGCAGCGATGCGAATACGATCAATATCCTCGGAGGTTATACGGCGCACGGCGATACGGTCAGGATCACAGGCGTATTCAACCGCGCATGCCCGGAGCATGGCGGGGACATGGATATTCACGCGAAAAGCGTCGAGGGGGTACAGGCGGGATATGCAGTAACGCATGACGTATCGGCTTGGAAGTTGATCGCCGCGGCAGTACTTTTTGCAGGCGCTGCGGTGTGTGGGGTACTGGTTTTACGAAGAAGATTGTAGTCGTTTGGAAAGGAGCCAATGCTTTAGGGGTTATGGCGGAGAAGGAGGACTTACTCCGCCTGTCTATGGCAGGCTATCATGCCGATTATCGAGTCCAGTCTAATTATGCCCATCTGCTCCATTAAAGACAACATATGCAAACAAGAATTCATCAATGACGATCTTAATATGCATATGGCCCTTGTCAAGCCAACAAACATACCTGTAATTGTTGTCTTGAATATCTATCCAGTCCATGACAGCAAGTGGTGCTACGCCCTTCTCTATGCTTCCTTTAAGAAGTACAGGCTTAATGACATATATATGATTAAATGCCCGAGAACCGATAATGGGCAAGATATTATCATTCATAGGAATGAAATCGCCCCAAGAATCAATTTCAGTGGGCTGCATGTTTGGTCGAAAAATATAGGATATATATTCTGGCGTCCCCTCCCAAGAGTCAGTATGAAATCCAGTTGTAAGTTCATAAGTTATATGGCATATTGCGAGTTTAATTAAGATTCTGGCGATTCGGTCATCAAAATGAACTTTTCTGGAATTAAGGCAATTTTCGAACTTTTGTTCAGCCTCTTTTACCTCTCTTCTTTCGGACAATAGCGTTTTTGATTTGTATGAGCAATATTGCTCATACGCCTTAATAAACCCTTTTGTATATAATTCATCGGAGGCAAACCCGTTATTACATTCTACACAAGCAGGAACTGTTGGCAAGTTAGGTGGATATGGTTTAGATAAAAAGACCCTCGAAGGGCAGTGCTCCCTTGTAGTAGCCTTTTCTCCGCAATATACGCATTGCATATTTGAGCCGCGTTCAAAAACAACTCTTGGTCGATAACCGTCAGGACCCCAATACTTATTAAAATTGAAATTATCAGTTTCATCCATTTTTAATACCTCTGCTTGAGTTAATTGCTTTAAAAACTTGACATACGTCTTTGGTTTTATATAATAAAAGTGTAATGAGACATTTTGTCCGGTTTGGGAAGTCTTCATTATGGGAAAAAATAATGTTTGTAAGAGGCGCACCGTACATATATGTGTCGATGCACCCTCTACAGTCCGAACTAACAACCGTTGAGTTTGCAGGCCCTGCGGTTGTTATTCTTTTTTAGCTTCCCTTACGATCAAGAAAATGCTAAAAACCACGATGCTTACGTAAAGCAATTCCATATTGTATTTTCCTCCTTCTTCTGAATTCTCAAACCGTATTTAACGTTTGAGTCTTCTTGTAGCAGGAGAGTGTCACGCATACAATATGTAGTACGCCTCTTACTGAATTAAGTGTATCTGAAATAAACCTATCAATCAAGGCTAATTTAAAAAAAGCCGCGGCTATAGTAAAAAACAATCAGAATGTTCCATTAACAGCCTTAAAATAGGCTTTTTCTTTACACTAACCGTTTATTTTTGTTTTACAATCAGTTCCAATGTCCCTAAAAATCCCTTTTAGCAAAAATAAAAACGGCCTTCTGGCCGCTGCCAGAGGCCTATTTTTTATCGCCCAGATCGAGGCTTTGCTCGATAAAGTAGGGCATTTCGCGAGGATACAATCGGCGGAGAAGGAGGGATTTGCTCCGCCTGCCCATGGCAGGCTATCACACCGTCTCGCTTGCCTTCATCCGACACTGGCGGTGGCAAGCTCGCGCTCAAATCCCTCTTATTATCACGAAAAAAGCACAGCACCTAAACGGGTACTGTGCTTTTTGGCGGAGAAGGAGCGTTATCAGAATCACCCATAAGTTTGGAGTTCCTTATTAAGACCGCCAAAGTATTTACAGAATTAACAATTTATATAGTGTAAATATTAAAGGTATACTGTATATTCTTCCAGTATTCAAGAAACTTTATTAAGTTTTTAAGTTGATTAATTAAAAAGGGAATTATATTACGATAATGAATCCAGAATTATAATCCTGATGAAATTAAGGTAATTTTGTTGAAAAATAAGGTAATTTTGTGTATATTCAAAATGATGTTGTCAAATCAGGTTTTTAGACAATCCCCATGAACGGAGGCACTCCCCATGAAATATAAACTTGCGGCTATTATATTATCCGTAATGCTGGTTCTTCTAATGTTGCCTGCGACGGCTTTAGCGGCAGAACATCCGCTTGCAAATGGTGAATCGATTGACATCTCCACTTGCAGCGAAGGGGATATTGTCAGGGTAGCCACGGGCGCGAGCGTAACGATTTCGGGCAGCCGGAACAATATAGCTGTTATCTGCGAAGCGGGGGTGAATGTGACGCTTTCCGGCGTGACGATAGACAATACGATGAATGACTTCGTCTGCCCGCTCTCGTTTACAGGCGTTGACAATACACTGACACTTGCTGCTGGCACTGTGAATTCGCTGACAGGCGGCGCTCAGCGGTCCGCTGTGCATGCAGGGGGGTCGACGAAGCTCATTATTGAGGGTACAGGCAGCCTGAATGCAACGGGCGGAAGCGCCGCAGCCGGTATAGGAGGCAACTTGATGGGAGACTGCGGAACCATAGAAATAAAGAGCGGCACGATTTCGGCCACTGTCAGCGGTATATTGCCGGTTTACGGCGGAGCGGGCATCGGGGGCGGAGCCAGGGGCAGCGGAGGCAATATCACGATATCGGGCGGAATCGTTTATGCGCGGGGCGGGGATGACGCCGCCGGTATAGGCGGAGGCGGCAACGGCAGCGGCGGCGCGGAAGCGGGCAGCGTTACAATAAGAGGAGGAACGGTAACGGCTGAGGGCAACGGTATTGCGGATATAGGCGGAGCGGGCGGCGGCACATTAAGCGTGGACGGAGGGGCGAGCGTAACGCTAAATCGTGCTGGAACGAACGCGGTCGTAACGCTGGGCGACTGCTATATATTGGACAAATGTACCCACCCTGCCGATTATGAACCCATAACGGACGGTTTTTATATTGACGGAACGCTGTATACCGGTACGATCATCGACGTTTCGTCAACGAGTGGCGGCTCCGGATATGAATATTCAGGGGAATTTTTTTCGGTAAATGAAAGCGGGACATATCTTATCACCGGAACGACGACGAAACACGAGGTAGCGATATGGAATGCAGCGAATATAATATTGTTCAACGTAAATATTACAAACAATGCGGACGATTTGTCACCCTTAAGTGTTAATAATTCAATTGTAGACATCAATCTTATCGGCAATAACACGTTAAAAAGTACAAGCGATAATCCGGGGCTTAACTGCGGCCCGGCCTATATTATAAACATACATGGAGACGGCAGCCTCACCGCAACGGGAGGGGACAACAGCGCGGCGATCGGTGGAGCACAAAACGCACCCTGCGGCGATATTGCGATATCCGGCGGAACGGTAACGGCAATCGGCGGGGCACAAGGCTCGACAGGAATAGGCTGCGGAGCGGCAGCTCCCCAGACGCACGTAAATGCGCACGTCACCATAACGGGCGGTACCGTAACCGCTACAGGGTATGGAGGAGCGGGAATAGGAAGCGGGTATGGCGACCCGGAAGGCCCTGTAATCGAGATAACAGGCGGAATCGTCAATGCAACGGGCTATGACGGCGGCGCAGGAATAGGCGGAGGATATGGCAGCAGCGGAGGGACTATAATCATATCCGGCGGTACCGTTACGGCAGAGGCCGAAAGCATGTTTGGCGGAGCGGGCATAGGCAGCGGACGTAATGGCGGCGGCGGCAATATCCAGATATCCGGTACGGCAAATATTACCGCCACGGGTAGTTTTGGCGGCGCGGGCATCGGGGGCGGAGACCTGGGCAGCGTGGGAACTATAAACATCAGCGGCGGCACGATAAACGCTACGGGCAGAGGCGTCGGGGGCATGATTTCTCATCCGGGCGGCGCGGGCATCGGCGGAGGGACTGCCGCCGAAGGGGGCAGTATCACCATTTCCGGAGGAACCGTTACGGCAACGGGCACAGAATACGGTGCGGGCGTCGGCTCAGGTTATAGCGGCAGAAATATCGATATCACAATAACGGGTGGCGTTCTATACGCATCGGGGGCGGGTATAGACATCCACGATATCGGCTGCGAAACCGGCGAAAGCGTTAATATATCGGGCACTGCGGCTGTCTTTGCAAAAAGAAACATGATTTCTGCTGTTACAACGGCGACGCATACGCATACCACATACTCCGAGGATACCGAGGAATCTTACGGCTATGACATACCCGCGGCATGGACGCCGGAATTCGGCGCTTACCTTAGGGTATATACGTTGTCCTACGACCTTAACAACGGAAGCGGCACAGCGCCTGCCTCCTTAACGCAGCTCCATAATACGACCGCCGGGGTTTCGGACGGGAGCGGCCTCTCGCACACGGGGTATGACTTCATCGGCTGGAACACGAAAGCCGAGGGCAGCGGCACAAACTATTCGCCGGGCAGCACGTTTACATTCGCGGACAACATGACACTATACGCCAATTGGACACCCAATACCTACACGGTGGAATACGACGCGAACGGCGGAGCTGGAACAATGGCTTCCGGTTCGCATACCTACGATGTGGCGAAAAATTTGACAACGAACGGATTTACCCGAACAGGCTATACATTCTTGGGATGGGCCGAAAGCAGCGGCGGCCCTGTTGTGTATTCCGATGGGCAGAGCGCATCGAACCTGACCGCGACGAATGGCGCAACGGTAACGCTGTATGCTAGGTGGGCAGCACATCCGGAACTTACGTCGACAGATGCGGACGCCAAAATCTATGTTGGCGGGCGGGTGACATTGACGCCCAACATAGACGGCGGTGAATGGGATTGGGACGAAGAATACCTTTCGGCAACATTCAACAGCCCTGCAACGTTTACCGGGCTGAAAGCCGGGACGACGCGCGTAACGTATACCGTTGAAGGCACAAGCGTGTATTACGACATAACGATAGAAGCCACGACCCTACCGAGAACGGGGCAGGACTTTACACTGGTTTTCGCATTGTTAGGCGCGGGAATGCTTTCGACGGTCACGGCAAGCATAATTACAATACGTCGGAAAAAGAAATCTAAAGCATAAAAATCAGAGTGGGCAATTCAAGGCTGCAAAATAATCTATAAGGAGTAAAATAATAGACGCAACCCCATTTTCAAGAAAGAAATAGCCCGTAAATGCAGTATTTACGAGCTTTTTTAATGGCGGAGAAGGAGGGATTTGCTCCGCCTGCCCATGGCAGGCTATCATGCCATCTCGCTTGCCTTCATCGTCCTCTGTTCGCTATGGGTTCGTTCATCACTCGCGCTTGCACTCGCCTCATGCTCACAGATAATCTCGCGGCTTTTATCTGCCACTGGCAGCAGCCGCTCGATTATCTACTGGCGGCGGCAATCTCGCGTTCAAATCCTAAGGATAATAAAGAAAAAGCCCACACAAGGTGGACCTTTCTCTTTGGCGGAGAAGGAGGGATTTGCTCCGCCTGCATATGGCAGGCTATCACGCCGTCTCGCTTGCCTTCATA
>JAEWCC010000071.1 GCA_023390815.1 Bacillota bacterium | reverse complement strand
GTGGCAGGGTGCTGGTATTATAATACACTGTCGCGTAAAAGTTTGGAGGCCGCCGGTATGGCCGCCACGGGTATTGTATTTGATGCCGTGCTGAAGGGCAAGGAAAAACTTCCGCTGCGCACAGGCAATCCGCCGGGTGAACTCGTGGAGTGACCGGTCGGGACAACGGGTTATTACAGACGCCGACGCTTGCGCGGCAAGTTCGCCGCCCGGAGAACGCGTCTGTTTTATTTTACAGAAAGGAGCGCAACAAAGCGCTTAAACCATGAGCCAACACTGGAAAAAGAACACGGCACTGTTCCTTGCGTCACAGACAATATCGCTGCTGGGCTCCTCCCTCGTCATGTACGCCATCATGTGGCACATTACGCGCACCACCGGGTCAGGCGTAATGCTGACACTTTATATCGTTTGCAGCCATCTGCCGACGCTCTTCATATCCCCGTTCGGGGGCGTTTGGGCGGACCGGTTCAATCGTAAATATCAGGCGGCTATCGCCGATTCTAGCATCGCTGTGGCCACATTGGCCCTCGCGGTGGTGTTCCTGCTGGGTTACAGGGAGATATGGCTGCTGCTCGTGATTTCCGCCGTGCGCGCGCTGGGGTCCGGCGTGCATTCGCCGTGCGTCTCGGCGCTGCTCCCGCAGCTGGTGCCGGAGGATAAGCTGACGCGCGTGAACGGCATCAAGAGCAGCCTCCAGTCCATTATGCTGCTCGCTTCGCCTGCGCTGGCTGGTTTGCTGTACAGCGTCGCTCCGCTGGAGTATATATTCTTTGTCGATGTGATCACCGCGGCCATCGCGGTGCCGATCCTGCTGTCCATCCGCATGCCCGCCCAGCCGAAGAAGGAAGCGCGGGAAGGCGGATATTTCGGCGACCTGCGTTTGGGCATCCGGTATATACGCAGCCATTCGTTTGTAAGGGTGTTTATCGCGTTCTTCGCGGTATTTCAGATACTCGTCGTACCTGTCGCGCTGCTGACACCGTTGCAGGTTACGCGCACCTTCGGTCAGGACGATTGGCTCCTGCCCGCTATCGAAATCGCGTTTTCCGGTGGTATGGTATTTGGCGGCCTTGCGATGACCCTTTGGGGCGGCTTTAAGAACCGTGCCCACTCCATGATATTCGCGGGCCTCATACTCGGGATGCTTACGCTGGCGCTCGGTTTTGTACCCGTCTTTTCGATCTATCTCGTGATCATGGTGCTCATGGGCTTGCTCATCCCGTTTTTCAACGTTCCTGCGACCGTACTGTTGCAGGAGAAGGTGGAACCGAATTACATGGGGCGCGTGTTCAGCGTGCTCGATATGATCGCAAGCGTTACGATGCCTCTCGGGATGATCTTCTTCGGGCCGCTTTCGGATACCGTAAAGATCGAGTGGCTGCTGGTCGGTACCGGTGCGCTGATGGCATTGGAGACGCTGATTCTTCGCCGCAGCCGCGTGGTGCTGGAAGCGGGCAAGCCGAAGCCAAAGGAAGAAGCGCTGCTGACATAATATTCTTCGGTTGCGCAATGCTTTGACAATGAAGCGATGAGCCGGTATACTGAGATTGAGGGCTGAAATGCCCGAACCAACAATCGCGATGAAGGGGCTGAATTTCAGCCTCTTTTTTAGTCGGCGGCAGGGGTTTGCTGATGCAGCTGCTGCAAATATATAAGGAGGTGTTTTCATCGGCAATTGAACTTTTGATACTGGCTGCGGTGATATTGATCTGCGTACTGCTCAACAAGCTGACCAGCCGTCTCGGCATCCCAGTGCTGCTTGCGTTCATATTGCTGGGAATGGCGTTTGGCTCGGATGGGTTCGTCAAGATTTCTTTTGATCGTTATGATATCACTGAGAGCATCTGTACGGCGGCGCTGATACTCATCATGTTTTACGGCGGCTTCGACACAAAGTGGAGCGAGGCGAAGCCGGTTGCGGTCAAATCCGTGCTGCTTTCCTCGTTTGGCGTGATGATAACCGCAGCGCTGACGGGTCTTTTCTGCCATTATGCGCTTGGAATGCCGATACTCGAAGGCTTGCTGATCGGTTCGATCGTCGGGTCAACCGATGCGGCTTCGGTGTTTTCTATCCTGCGTTCGAAGCGTCTCAACCTGAAATATAACACGGCTTCGATGCTGGAGGTGGAGAGCGGAAGCAACGACCCGTTTGCCTATATGCTGACGATCATCGTGCTGACCGCGATGAACGGCGAGGCGTCGGGCGGGCAGTTCGCCTATATGATATTCGCTCAGATCGTCTACGGCGCGGCGTTTGGCGTGGCGATTGCATTCGCCGCGTTGTTTGTGCTGCGGCGGCTGCGCCTTACTTCGGGCTTTGATATGGCGTTTGTGCTCGGTATCGCGGTTTTATCCTATGCGGCAGCGGCGCTGGCAGGCGGCAACGGATACATCAGCGCATACATTGTGGGCATCATATTGGGCAATCAGCGTATTCCCAACAAGCGTTCGCTCGTACACTTTTTTGACGGCATGACCGGGCTCATGCAGATGCTGATATTTTTCCTGCTTGGGCTGCTGTCGTTTCCGTCCCACATGCCTGCAGTTTTGCTGACATCGCTTGCGATTGCCGTGTTCCTGACGTTTGTTGCACGCCCTGCGGCGGTGTTCGCGATCCTCTCGCCATTCCGCTGCCCGATGGGCCAGAAGCTGATTGTTTCATGGGCAGGGCTGCGCGGTGCCGCCTCCATCGTGTTCGCCATTGTTGCGACCATTCATCCGGCAGCCCTTCAAAACGATGTATTCCACATTGTGATGTGTATTGTGCTCTTTTCCATCGCGTTGCAGGGCTCGCTGATTCCCGTCCTGTCGCGCAGGCTGGGCATGATTGACGATAACGCCAATGTGCTGCGTACGTTCAATGACTTCTCGGAGGAGGTGCCGGTGCAGTTCGTCAAACTTGCCATTAAGCCGGGGCATCCGTGGGAGGGCAAGCGCGTGCGTGATATCTGTCTGCCGCCCGATACGCTGCTTGTCATGGTGCTGCGCGGCCTCTCGCGCATTACGCCGGGCGGAGGTACGCAGCTGCTGGAAGGAGATACGCTGGTGCTGAGCGCCAAGGCAGTTGAGGACGATATCCATATCCAGCTTTGTGAGATGGCTGTGGGCAAGGAACATGAATGGAACGGCAAGCGTCTCTCGGATATCAGCGGTAACGAGGGTCTCGTAATCATGGTCCGCCGCGGTGACAAAATTGTAATCCCCAGCGGTAAGACGGTAATCAAGGCGGGCGACGTGCTGGTGATGAACGCGGAAGAGTAATGCCTTGCCCATATAGGGGGTCCAGCGCTCGCTTTATAATGATATAGATTGCTTATAGCGGTTTCCCTTTGGAGTGGTGGCCGCTTTTGTTTTGGACATATACATAATACTGGGATGAATGCTATAATAGGGTATACATGTGCAGGAGGGGTTTATGGAGGATATCAGGCGTGAATTGGGCGAAGCGTTCGAGCGGGCGGCGCGCTATCGCCGGACAGGCGAGCTCTTAAGAAAGGCGCGAACCGATGAAGCGGAGCTGGAACAGCGGCTGCGGATGCTGGCGGACGAGCTGGCAAAAGAGTCCTCGGATGTAGACAAGCTGGAGACCGGCAGCATATCCGGCACGTTTTACAGGCTTTTCGGCAAATATGATGAACATCTCGAAAAGGAGCGCGCAGAGTGGCTGGCCGCAAAGCTGAAATTTGACGAGAGCACACGGGCACAAGCGGTGCTGCAAAGCCGCATCGCGGAGCTCGAAGCCGAACGCGCATCGCTGGAAGGAAGCGAAGAAAAATATGCGGCGCTGTATGCGCAGAAGACACAGCTGCTTTTGTATAACGGCGGCGAAGCCGCGCAGCGTATTACGACTTTAATTGAAGAAATAGAACGTGCGAAGGCAAAGCTGCGTGAGATCGGCGAAGCGCTGAGCGCCGGTCAATATGCGGCAGGGCGGCTTCAGGCAGCCGTAGAGGAGCTTGAGGATGCGGAGAGCTGGGGACGTTACGACATGTTTGGCGGCGGCATGATCGCGAGCAGCATCAAACACGACCATATAGACAACGCGGCGGACGCCGCGCATGAAGCGCAGCTCGCGTTGGATCGCTTCAACGCGGAGCTTGCCGATATTCAAATCGCGCCGATGGGCGATGTGTCGATGAGCGAGGGGATGCGGTTTGCCGATACATTCTTTGATGGACTTATCGTGGACTGGATGGCGCAGCGCGGCATTGAGGAGTCGCTGGAGGGGGTGGCGTCAACGAAGGCCGACGTGGAAATGGCACTAAGGCGGCTGAAAAGCATGGCTAGTGAGGAGGAAGCACGCCAGCGCGCGCTGGAGGATGAGCTGCACAAGCGGGTGATGGAAGGATAAGAAGCCGGGCTTGACAGGTTAAAATCGTGGTTGATGATGCGGAGGGGTTTAACATGGAGGATACGAGACGCCAATTGAGCGAAGCCTACGGGAAGGCTGCGAGATACCGCAGAGTAAATGCGCTGCTGGGGCAGCTTCGCGCGGACATAAAGGCGCAGGAACAAAGAATAAAAGACCTTGAAAGCATGCTGGAAAAGGTAAACGGTCATGCGGAAAAGCTGGAGGCAGGCGGCGTAGTCGTCGCACTTTCCCGGCTGCTGGGTACGCATGAAGCCCAGGTTGAACAGGCACAGGCGGACTATTTTGCAGCCAGGCTTAAATACGAAGAAGCCGTTAATGCACTCGAACAAATCCGCCGCAATATTGAAGGGCTCGAGATGGAGCGGATTTCGCTGGAAGGGAGCGAGGAGGCGTATGCCGAACTCTATGCGCAGAAGATCCATATGCTGATGCGTAGCGGCAGCAATACAGAGTTCCGCACGGGAGCCTTGTTCGAGGAGATCGAACAGATCAAGGCCAATCTGCGTGAAATCGGCGAGGCCGCAGAAGCCGGGAACATCGTCGCCCGGCACCTTGACTGCGCGTATGAAGAATTGGACCGAGCCGGAGATTGTTTTGGCCGGGGAAGCGGGCTGGAAAGAATGGATAGAATCGAAACAGCGAAGTGCGCCGCGCAGGATGCCCAGGCGGCGCTTGACAACTTCAATGCGCAGCTGGCTGATATCCGCGTATTCCCGGCCGCAGGCGGCGGGGGAGACACAGCGCTTCGCTTTGCGGAGCTGTTCTTCGACGGGCTGGTGTTGGACTGGTTCAAGCTCGACCGGCTGGAAAGATCCCTTGAGAATGTGGAAAAAGCCAGGGCGGATGTGCTTTCCACGCTGGAGCGGCTGAAAGACAAGGCCGAAACCGAGCAGGCGCGGCTGCGCTCGTTGGAGGATGAGCTGCTCGTGCTGGTAATGGACCCACAGACGAACTGGAACGACAGCGAGAGTTCAATATAAAATGGCTATGGATATTCATCTTCGTTTTTATCATCATTTAAAGTGACTGCTCAGCGTGCGACGTTGCCATATTGGCTAAAAGTAAAATAAAAATATTAAAATGTAAAATATATTTGACAAAATGCTATTATGCGTGCTATATTCCCCTTAGATAACTGAAGGAGGGGATTCTTATGAATAGCATGGCATATGCGTGGGGATTCATTACAGGCCTCGCAATCGTCACAATCATTGCGCTGGTCGTCGCGCTAATCGCAAAGAAGAAGTTTAAACAAACTACAAAGTTTGACGAGCGGCAAAAGCTTTTGCGCAGTCAGGCCTATCAGGTGGCATTTTGGGTGCTGATCGGATATCTGTGCGCGAATGGGCTTTTCAGCCTCGCGACCGGCATGGAATGGGCGGATCTGATGACCAACTCGTTCATCGGCATATGTATTGCCATGACCGTGTTTGTCGTGATCTGCATCAAGAACGACGCATACTTTGCAATCAACCAGCGGCCGTGGGCCTATATGGCGCTCTTCAGTGTGCTGATAATCGTTAATTTGGCGATGGGTCTTTTTAACGTGATCGACGAGGATACGAGCTTTTTTACCGACGGCATGCTCAACTACCACGCGATGAGCTTCGTTGTCGCCCTGATGCTTTTTGTAGGGCTCATTGCACTCATTGCACGCCGCATCCACGAGAAACGAAAGAATGCGCAGGCCGACCATGAAGAACTTGAAGCTTAAATCCGCAAGGGCCGCGATGGATATGTCGCAGCAGGAGCTTGCCGACCGCGTGGGGGTGTCGCGGCAAACCGTCAACGCCATCGAGATCGGCGACTACAACCCGACGATCAAGCTCTGCATCGCGATTTGCCGGGTGCTCGGCAAAACACTGGATGAATTGTTCTGGGAGTGACACCCATGACAGTTGGACATGACAAAGGCCGCTCCGGACGGGGCAGCCTCCATGCTGTCGATAAAGGCATATTATGCCTCCATCGGATGAGCACCCTCCGGGTACGTAGGAGGTGGCACGCAGTGCCGAAGGGAGTGACCAGTTTCAAGCTATTTTCTCTCCCCCAGTCACCTATCGGTGACAGCCCCCTCGTCAGAGGGGGCCATCAAAAGAGCTTTTTGACACTCTCAGGCCACTCCGATGGGGCGGCCTCGCTGTTATCTGGATTGTGTCTCATCCCGCCTTGGTGATCTTCTCGTGCGCGAGGGAAAGCATGAGCTTGATGCGGTTTAGTTGGTTTACCTCGCTCGCGCCCGGGTCGTAGTCGATCGCGACGATATTCGCACCGGGGTACTTGGCCCGGATTGGCTGGATGACGCCCTTGCCCACGATGTGGTTGGGCAGGCACGCGAACGGCTGCACACAGACGATGCCGTCCGCACCCTCTTTTAACAGCTCCGCCATTTCGCCCGTCAAAAACCAGCCTTCACCCGTCTGATTTCCGATGGAGAGAAACTCAGCGGCGGCTTTGGCTTTGTCCTCTATAAAGGAGGGAGGCGAGAAACGCCGGCTGTTGGTGAGCACCTTGCGCATCAGCTTACGGTATTGCTCGATAACGCCGATTACGGCATTGCCAAACATGGCGAACAGCTTGGGGCGGCCCAGCTTCTCGGCCTTGAAATTCGTGTTGTAAGCGCAGTAGAGCAGGAAGTCGATCAGGTCGGGCACCTTCACCTCCGCGCCCTCGCTCTCCAGCACCTTCACGATCTCGTTGTTCGCGGTGGGGTGGTATTTGACGAGAATCTCGCCCACCACGCCGATGACAGGCTTGCGCTCCTGGCGGATGGGCAGCGCATCGAACGCGGCCACCATATCGGTGATGGTTCTGCACATGCGCCAGTTGTAAAAGCGCGTGATATCGGCCAGCGCGATGTCGCGCCAATGCACATACAGGCGGTCGGTGCTGCCCGGCTCCGCCTCGTAGGGGCGTGTCGCGAGCGTCAGCCGATTTAACAGGTCGCCATAGATCATCGCGCGCATCGCGCGGCGCAGCATCGGCAGCGTGATCTTAAAGCCCGGATGCTTCTCCAGCCCCGCGGCGGAGAGCGATATCACCGGAATGTGGCCGTAACCCGCATCGGTCAGCGCCTTGCGGATAAAGCCGATGTAGTTGGACGCACGGCACCCGCCGCCTGTCTGCGATATGATGCATGCGAGCTTGTTCGTGTCGTACTTGCCGGACTTGACCGCTTCCAGCAGCTGCCCCGTGACGAGGATGGAGGGGTAGCACGCGTCATTGTTGACGTATTTCAAACCTTCGTCGACCGCCGATTTATCCACGGACGGCAGCAGCTCGAACTTGAAGCCCGAAGCCTGGAACGCCGCCTTTAAAAAGTCGAAGTGGATGGGCGACATCTGCGGCGAAAGTATCGTGTAGTCCTTCTTCATGAACTTCTCGAACACGACCTTCTTATATTCCACCGCTTTGTATTTGACCGCCGTGGCCTTGCCCAGCGCGATATCCTTGACAGCGGATGCCTTGTCCAGCGCCAGTTCCTTGACTGCCGCGGCTTTGTCGATGACCGTTTGCGCAATCTGAGGAAGCAGGCGTTTCTTCTCGCGTTCCTGCACTGCTGCTGCAAGGGACCGCAGCCGGATGCGCAGTGCGCCCGTATTGCTGATCTCATCGATCTTTAACAGCGTATGGATTTTGCCGTAGCCTTTGAGTATATCATGCACCTGGTCGGTCACCACCGCGTCAAGGCCGCAGCCGAACGAATTGAGCTCCACGAGTTCCAGCCCCTCGACACGGCCTACGAGCTGTGCCGCCGCGTAAATGCGCGTGTGGTACATCCATTGATCGAGCACGCGCAGCGGCTGGTATTCGCCGAGGTGTGCGACGCTCTGCTCCGTGAGCACCGCAAAGCCCAGCGATGTGACGATCGCCGGAATACCGTGATTGATCTCGGGATCGACGTGGTATGGGCGGCCCGCCAGCACGACGGCGGGGAAATCGCCCCGGCGCACGCGCGCGAGCAGCTTCTCGCCCTGATGGCGGATATCGGCCTGGAACACGAGCTTCTCACGCCACGCAAGCCGCGCGGCATGGCGCACCTCATCCGCAGGGATAGCGGGGAATTCCTCCGCAAGCCGCTTGCTGAGCCTGCCGATATGGTCCATCGGCAGGAATGGCATTAGCAAAGCTACGCCGTTTTCTTTGATCTCCGGCATATTGTTCTTGATGTTCTCGGCGTAGGACGTCACGATAGGGCAGTTGAAGTGGTTCGCCGCCTTCTTCTGCTCCTTCATCTCATACGGAATGCACGGGAAGAATATCGTCTTGACGCCGCTGTCGATGAGCAGCCGCACCGCGCCGTGCGCGAGCTTGGCCGGGTAGCACAGCGACTCGGATGGAATGCTCTCGATGCCCGCGGCGTAGACGCTGCGCGACGAACGCGGCGACAGCACGACGCGGTATTTGAGCGCGGTGAAGAATGTATGCCAGAACGGATAGTTTTCGTACATGCCCAGCACGCGCGGGATACCCATATCGCCGCGCTCAGCCTGTTCAGGGGCCAGCGGCTCGTACGCGAACAGCCGCTTGTAAGTGTAATCGTAGAGGTCTGGCAGCTTGCTCGCGGATGTGGTTTCGCCCGCACCCTTTTCGCAGCGGTTGCCCGATATGAAGCGACGTCCGTCGCCGAAGTGGCTCAACGTCAGGCGGCATTTGTTTTCGCAGCCCTTGCAGCGCGAAAACGTCTGCGTGATCTCCATCGCGCGCAGCGCTTCCGCTGAGAGCATGGAGGAATGCGCACCCTGCGGCGCACGCTGCTTTGCAATCAGCGCCGCGCCATACGCGCCCATCAGCCCCGCGATCGCCGGACGCGTGACCTCGCGCTCGGTCAACTGCTCGAATGCGCGCAGCACCGCGTCGTTAAGGAACGTGCCGCCCTGCACGACGACGCGCTTGCCGAGGTCGCCGGGGTTCTTAAGCTTGATGACCTTATACAGCGCGTTCTTGACGACCGAATACGACAGTCCCGCGGAGATGCCCGCAAGTGTCGCGCCTTCCTTCTGCGCCTGACGCACCTTGGAGTTCATGAAAACCGTGCAGCGCGAGCCTAAGTCCACCGGCTGCGGCGCGAAAAGCGCCTGCCGTGCGAACTCCTGAATGCCGCACCCGAGCGATGCCGCGAACGTCTCCAGAAACGAGCCGCACCCCGACGAGCATGCTTCGTTTAAAATGACCTCGTCGATGGCGCCCTCGCGGATACGCATGCATTTCATGTCCTGTCCGCCGATATCGAGTATGAATTCGACGTCGGGGCAGAAATACTTCGCTGCGGTGTAATGCGCGATAGTCTCGACCTCGCCGCAGTCCAGCGTGAACGCCGATTTCACAAGGTTCTCGCCATAGCCCGTCGAAGCCGCGTGCGCGATATACGCGCCCTCCGGCAGGCTCCCGTATAACTCAAACAGGATGTCGCGGATAACGTCCAGCGGACGGCCCTTATTGGAGCCGTAACGGCTGAACAGCAGCTCGCCGCTTTCCGAGATCAGCACGGCCTTAGTCGTGGTAGAGCCCGCGTCGATGCCGAGGTAGCACGCGCCCTTCGCTGCTGCCAGCGGCATTGCGGGTATATCCGCCAATGCATGACGTGCGCGAAACGCTTCGTATGCCGCCTCGTCCGCGAACAGCGGCGGCAGGAGGCTGGCCTCCTGCGAGAAATCGTGCGGCTGCACCGCCGAAGCGCAAAGCGCACCCAGCGTGGTTTCCCGCGCGTCCGGCATCAGCCCCGCGCCCGCCGCGACGAACATCATGGCATAGGGGGTATCCGCAATATTCTCAGGGGTCAGCTTGAGCGTCTTGACAAAGCGCGCCTTGAGCGCGGGCAAAAAGTGCAGCGGGCCGCCCAGAAACGCGACCTTGCCGCGGATGGGCCTGCCGCACGCGAGGCCGCTGATCGTCTGGTTCACGACGGCCTGCAGCACCGAGGCCGCGATATCTTCGCGCGCCGCACCCTCGTTTAAGAGCGGCTGTATATCCGTCTTGGCGAACACGCCGCACCGCGCGGCGATCTCGTAGACATGCTCCGCCTTCGCGGCAAGCGCGTCCAGCCCCGCCGCATCGGTTTCAAGAAGGGTCGCCATCTGGTCGATGAACGCGCCCGTACCGCCCGCGCAGGTGCCGTTCATGCGCTGTTCCGCGCTGCCCGAAAAATAGGTGATCTTGGCGTCCTCGCCGCCGAGCTCTATCGCGACGTCCGTGCCGGGGATGAAGTGCCGCACGGCATGGCTCGCCGCGATGACCTCCTGCACGAACGGCAGGGAAAGCCACTCGCCGACGGAAAGCCCGCCCGAGCCAGTGACGCACGCGCGCACGGGAATATCCCCGAGGTGTTCATACGCGTCCTTCAGCATGGCGCGTACCGCGCCCGGTATGTCGCTGAAGTGGCGTTCATAATAGCTGTAAACAGGGCCCTCTGCGTTGGATGCCGCGCACTTGACGGTGGTAGAGCCGATGTCGAGGCCAAGCCTCACGATGCTTTGTTCCATAGGTGTTTCTCCAGTTTCTCTTGTTTGAGAGTATACACCGGCGACAGAAAATATGAAAGCGGGGAAGAAGGATTTAACACAATATTAGGATTTTAACGACAGCAAAAGAGCGGAACCAAAGATATTGCGGAATGAGGATAGCACAACCCTGTCATTGCGGGCAGAGCGATACCGTTCTGGGCACAGGCGCTATCCGGTGGCTGCGGTCAATCCTTTTATCCACTGGGGTTAGTCAGTGAAATGTCCCATTGTTATTTAATGACGTAGTACCATAATTTCCAGTCGATCTTCGCAGGTTCAGGCTCATCAGGCACAGCCATGCCGCGCAGTGCCGCCTCCATCTTGGCGCATTCCTTGGCGGCGATTTCGTCATAAACTTCAGGTTCTTCATTGAACCCTGCCTGTGAATAAGCGAGCGCCACTGTGCCGTAAAAGGCCAGCCCTAAGCAATGAGCCGGAACATGAATGGTTAACGCCGCATGAGCGCAGGCTCTTGCGGCGGCCTGTGCAGCATAGTTGCCTTCCGCTTGGGTCGCCGCGGCATGGGCGTCATAATTGGTGTGTTTGGCATCCACAAATTTGACCCTGCCCTCAAGCCAGCCGATTGCATTGCGCAAGGCGTCTCTTGGGCGGGTATCCAAAGCATAGTCACGCTCATAGATCGGCAGAACATGTTCTTCGGCATAGCTTGTAGACCACCTGATTAACGTCGCTTTGCTCTGCGTTTCAATCAGCCGCATCAGAGATATGATATCAGGGGACTGAAAGTTCCCAAGCGTTTTTCTTAATTTCCTGTTTTTCATGACCGCACCTCGCGAGGGTATTATATCACCAAATCATCTGATAGTAAGTACGCGAAATCGATTGAAAGGTAGAGGTGAGACTGCTGCAGATGCTATACATTGACGGTGGTGGAGTCAATCTGTTTTTTGCTTGAGAGTATACACCGGCGGCGGGAAGCACGAAAACTGAGGGAGAAGGATTTAACATATTGTTAGTATTTTAAGTGGAATGGACGAAGGGGAAGAAGATGTCTGAGTTTGGCGATGTTATTGGAAGAGATGGCGGATATTGTATGAGAACATGACTGGTGTTATAATTAGAACACTATTTTTAGGGGCGTCATTTATGAGAGTATGTTCTGTAATTATGGCTGGCGGTAATGAAATGAGATTTGGCCCTGTTAAACAATATGTAGGGTCTAAGCAATTTATTAAAATTAGCGAAAGAAATGAACTGATTATTGAAGCAATACTTAGGTGTAAACTTATAAGTGATATGGAAGATATATATATTATCACAAATGAAGATCAGAAAAAGTTAATATTACATGTTCTAGAATCAAAAGAGTTAACCGATAGTGACAAAAATTATAGAATGAACAGAGACAATATTATTACTGAACCAGAGCCGAAAGGTACAGCTTATTGCATATTGTTTATGGCGTTAAATTTAAAAGAGAAGTATAAAGATGAAGAGATAGTCATGCTCGTTTGTCCAAGTGATCACGATATTGATGACGACCCACAGATAAAACGAATATTTAAAAAAGCAATTGAAGTTGCCAGTTTAAAGAAGAAGATCGTTACAATTGGTATAAAACCGAGTTTTCCAGCAACAGCATATGGCTATATACGTTTTACAAGAGTATCAGATGATTCTGAACATACGGAGCCCACGATAAAGTGCTACAGTGTTAAAAGATTCAAAGAAAAACCAAAATTAAAATATGCAAAAAAGTTCATCCAATCAAAAGAGTATTTTTGGAATAGTGGCATTTTTATATGGGATTTGGATGTTATCCTTTGTCACTATAGTAGACTTCATCCTAACATTTATAACGATTTTTACGGAGTTCTTAAAAAACAGAGCTTTGATAGCATGATTATTCATGATTATTGGAGAGAACTCTATAAAAGATTAAACAAATCAATGGTAGACGTTGCAATACTCGAAAAGATTCCGAAAGATATTATTGTAATTGAAGGCTCTTTTGGTTGGCAGGATATTGGGAAATGGGATGCATTATTAGCTTTATATACATCAAACAATAATATTTTTAATGTTGATATTGTAGGTGTAGATAAAACCAATCATACAATTTACAGTACTGGTGAGCATGTATATAGTGGGCCGCCTGTGAAGTCTACCTTTGTTTGGCTTTATTGCGACGAAAAAAATAGAAGAGACGTTCTCAAAGTGATCAATGAATATACGCATTTTAACCTATGTAAATTTGATAGTGCTGAAATTCCTCTCCTGAAAGAAGTATTGATTGAACAAAGCAAAATTGAAATACCAGTGAAATGCAATAATAAAACAATATTTTTGTCATATTGTCAAAAAGACAACTTGATTGCAGATAAAATAGAAAGTGGGTTAGTAAAAAATAAATTATCTGTAAAGCGCGATATTCGTGATATCGAAATATACGATAGTATTTTAAAATTTATGAAATCGATTAAAGAGCAAGATTATGCAATTTTCCTTATCAGTGATAATTATCTCCGTTCAAGCAACTGCATGTTTGAAGCTTTAGAGATGATAAAATCGCCAAATTATACAAATCGGATATTTCCGATTGTTGTGGATGATAGCATTTATGACCCTATAAAAACAGTCGAATATTCGATCTATTGGGCTAATAAGTATAATCAACTTGAATCGGCGATGAAAAGTGGTATATTAGCCAATATAGATACCTTGATGTTTGAATTAAAGCGGTTACAGAATATAAGCATCTCTATTGCTGATTTCATTGCAGTCGTTAGGGATATGAACAATCCAAAAGAAAACGATGCAGTAACAGCAATTATGAGCAAAATTAAAAGCTCTGACACTTAATTCCGAAAAGCAGATCAATTTCGCATATCTCCCGCTCTCCTTGCGCAACCTATATCTAGTTATGGGAAAAGGAGATACAGAGATGGTTTTTCCGTGTGCTTTGCGCGTGACGCTGCATTGCGCGAACCCGCAAGGGGATTTAAAGGATCGAATACGCCGGTATGAAAT
>JAEWCC010000020.1 GCA_023390815.1 Bacillota bacterium | reverse complement strand
ATTACGAGCCGCGCGGTCTGCGCCTTCATGCGTGATACGGTATATGCGGCGGGGTAGCCCAGCAGCAGGCAGATGCCTGTCACAATCAGCGCCGTCAGTATGGAACGCAGGAATATCGCAAAGTATTCGCCCGAGAACGCCTTCTGGATATTGGCCAGCGTAACTTGATCCTGACCGAACGCGTAAAACAGCGTGATGAGGATGGGGCCGAGTATGAACAGCAGCGCCCAGATCACATAGGGGAGTGCGACGCGTTTGCTCTTCACTGTCCGCCCTCCTTCTCCATGATGTGGATACAGTCCTCGCCGATATAGAGCCCGGTACGGTTGCCCTCGCCGGGTGTTTTGGTGGATTGTACAAGCCATTCAAAGCCGTTGTCGTCCGTCAAGCGGATGTCGTAGTGCACGCCCATGAAGACGGAGGAGGTGCAAAGCCCCGATATTGCCGCGCCGTCCGGTACCAGTTCGATATCTTCGGGCCGCACGACCACGTCTACGTTAAGCCCCGCCGCAAAGCCGTGGGGCAGGCAGGGGATATCGGTGCCGGCAAAACGGACGAGCGTGGAGTGGACCGTCCCGCCCGGGAATATATTACTCTCGCCGATAAAGTCGGCGACGAACGCGTTCTTCGGTTCGTTGTAGATGTCCTCCGGCGTGCCGACGTGCTGGATCAGGCCGTCCTTCATCACGACGACGGTATCGGAAAGCATCATAGCCTCCTCCTGGTCGTGCGTGACATAGATGAATGTGAGGCCGAGCTTTTTGTGCATGTTCTTAAGCTCCAGCTGCATCTGCTTGCGCAGCTTTAAGTCGAGCGAACCCAATGGTTCGTCGAGCAGCAGCAGCGAAGGCTCGCAGACGAGCGCGCGCGCGATCGCGACGCGCTGCTTTTCGCCGCCCGACAGGCGGCTGATCTGCCGTTTTTCAAAGCCCGAAAGTCCGGTGAGGCCGAGCGCTTCGGTCACCTTGGCTTGAATCACGTCTTTGGGCAGCTTTTTGATCGTGAGCCCGAAGGCGATATTGTCGAATACGTTCATGTGCGGAAACAGCGCGAAGTGCTGAAACACCGTATTGACGTTACGCTGATAGGGCGGCATATCCGTCACGTCCTTGCCGCTGAAGAACACGCGGCCTTCGTCGGGCGTCTCGAAGCCGCCGATGATGCGCAGCAGCGTGGTTTTGCCGCAGCCGGAGGGGCCGAGCAGCGTCAGAAATTCGCCTTTGCGAACGGAGAGGCTGATGCCCTTTAAGACATCGTCCTTATCAAAATCCTTGCGGACATTTTTCAGCTCCAGTACGGTGTTTTCCATAGTGCCTCCGTCAGAAAGTGGGCGGCGCGGCGACCCAAAGGATCCGCGCGGTCTGTGCGCCCGTGTTTTCGAGATAATGTGTCTGCTTGGGCGAGTAGTAGAAGCTTTCGCCCTTGCGTACGCGGTGTTGCGTATCGCCGAGGTGCAGACTGATCGACCCCGCAAGCACGTAGCCAAACTCGTCGCCTTCGTGAGGGGAATCGGGCCATGTGCTGCCGCCTGGATAGATCGTGAGCAAAATGGGCTCGAGCTGGCACCCTTGAGCGCCCGGCAGCAGCCAGACGATTTCGGTGCCCCGCTCGTCGTCCGTCTTCACGAACAGGTCGTTCTTCTTATATACGATCTTCTGCTCCAACGGTTCGGAGAAGAATTCCTTGAGGTTGGTTCCGAGGCATTCCAGTATGCCCTGCAGCGTAGCGATGGAGGGTGAAGTCAAATCCCGCTCTACCTGGGAGATAAAGCCCTTGGAAAGCTCGGCACGGTCGGCCAGATCCTCTTGGGTGAGGCCGAGGCGAAGCCGCAGATTCTTGACTTTTTTGCCGATGTTCAAGACGCTTCCTCCCTGTCGAAAAGTTCATGATATTAAACAAAAAGTTTACTCTTTGTAAACAAAAAGCAGCTATATTAAACCATACATTGCCTGAATACGTCAATAAAAAAATACGCCCCGGAACGCTCCGGAGACGCATTTTTCAAGAGGCCTTAAGGCCTTTATCAATATGTAACGCTGCAGGGCGACGCGCATCCTTACACGCCCGGCCCCAGCGCTAATATTCGTACACTTTGGTATAGTCTGTGTCTGTCTTTTGCATATCAAAGCCCACGCCGGAAACGTACAGCGACGCGTCTCGCGTGGGGTCTACGGTGATCCATTCACCGTCCAGCAGCACCTCGTTCCAGGCGTGATAGGTATCGGGGGCATAGCTCGCGTACCCCTTGACGAGCTTCGCCGGTATGCCGATGCTGCGCAGCATCGCGGCGAACAACGAAGCGTAGTCGTAGCAAATGCCCTCGTTTGTCGTGTAGGTTTCCACGATATCGGGCAGATAGTTATACAGCAGGTCGAATACCTTATCGGAATCGTACCGGATATTCTCCACGACATAGCGATAGATATTGTCCGTACAGGCGGGCAGCATTTCACCGGTTTCCTCGAGCGAGTCTGCCACGATATAGCGTACGTCGTGGATGGGCTGCATTTCGTAGTTCCAATTAACGTTCTGCACGGAGTTGAGGAACACACGGCTCTGCTCCTCGAGCGTCACGTCAAAGGTGGTATATTCCGCCGCGTAATACTGATCGCCCTCAATCTGTTCCATGATGCGCACCGTGTATTCGCCGTCTCCGTATTGCAGCGGGAAGTCCTCGATGCCGCCTTCGCCATTAAGGTTATACCGTATCAAGTCTTCGCCGTGTATGACTTCCAGCTTGAGCTTTTTGCCGGAGTCGTTAAAATAGCTGATGCGCAGCAGTCCGATGGACGTATAGTCGGTGCAGAATATTTCGTCCGGCTTTTCGTCGGGGGGAAGGGCCGGGCCGGGCAGCTTCTCTTCAAACAACGCGTCGATTTCGCCGGATATGGCGACATCAGTGACCGATGCCATGCCGGGATGTTCGGCTTCGCTCCCGCCGGTACAGGCGCAGAGCAGCACCGCGCAGGCACTAAAGAGCGCGAATACCGCCCGCTTTTTGAAGTTGTGGCGTTGTCCTGACTTCATGCCGAACCTTCCCGCTGTGTTTCCTGCCATTGCACGACGCGCAGGCTCCCGTCCGAAAGGTCGAGCGAGAGGCTGACGCGGATACCGACCGCGCCGTCCTTGGACCATGCTTCATAGCCGATACGCATACCGGACTCTGCGGCCTCGGGCTGTGTATCAAAATCCAGCGCCGAGAGCGCTGCTGTCACGGCAGTTTCGTCCGTATCCGGAGCGGCGAGCGCATCCTTTACCGCGCGGTCGATCTGCGCGCAGCGCTCCCACGCGGCGGCTTCCGCCTCGTAATATTGCGCGTTCCAGTCCGTAACCTTTTGCGTAAGGCGCATGCTGGAAAGCGCGGTCGTCAGCGCCGCGATGCCGAACACCACCAGCACCACGAGCAGCATGATGACGAGTATGGAAGAAGCGCCCTTTTTGGACGCAAGCACGTTTCTAAGCACCGTTCTGCTCCTGATAATATTTTGCTGTGTTGATCTCGGCGATTACGCTGCCGTCCTGCAAAGCCTGCACACAGATATCGACCAACGTGCCGGGGTAGTTATCGTCGCGGGGCGTTACCCGAAGCGATACGTCGCAGCCGTCTTTGCTGATCGTGTAAGTATCCTCTGCATCAGAGGGAGCCGCGCCTAGCGCACCCAGGCCTTCACTCAGCGTATCCGCACACAGCAGCGTTTCGGCCACCGAGGAGGCATAAAGCGCGGCCAACTGCTTATCCGATGCCAGCTGGTTGGTGTCGCTTGCGAGCACGAACAGGCGCAGCAACACGGCGCAGATGATGCCGAGCGCCGCGATGGAGATGATGACCTCAACCAGCGTAAAGCCTTTATTGTTTTTCAGCCCCAGTTTTCTCATGACCGTAATCCTATAGTGCCTTCCACGGTGAGAAGGCGGTCTCCGTTTTTGCATGCACAGGTGATGTTCACATACTGGCCGCTTCGTTCCACATCAAAATCATCGAGTGTGGTGATGCGGTTGGCTGCGGCTACGGCAGGCTGCCTGCCCGGTACGGTGACGCATTCGTATAGCGCGCCTTCGCTGAAAAACAGGTAGGTTTGGTAGTTGCCGCTTGCCGATTGGATCATCAGTGCGTTCCCAAACTCCGTTTTTTCCACACTGATCAAGCCTTCCGCGTCGTTTTGCTTGAGCTTCATATTGACATACGAATACGCCACACGCGCGCTCTGCATATTCTCCTTATTGCCCAGAATGCCGTTGTACGCACTCCCGCCCGCGCCGATCAGCGTAAACACGACGAGCGCGAATATGACGAGCACGAGCATGACCATCACCATTTCCACCGAAAGCGCCCGGCTTCGCGAAGCCATATCAGTCACCCGCCTCTCTGGGGAATACGCGCACTACGGGCAGCATGTTGGACGCGTATAATTCGTAAAAGTAGATATACCGCTGTTTGTCGAGCTGCAGGCCGTATTTCTCTGCCAGATACTCGAGATCGGGTGGATACGCGCCCTCGAGCGCGTAGCACTGCGCGACATACGAGAGTATCGTCTCCCGCACCTCGGCGGCTTTCTGATCGCTGTAGCTGCCCGCAAAACCGGACAGACCGATGAGCAGCGCCCCGCCCGCAATCGCAATGATGAGCAGGCTGGCAATCAAGCTAATCACCGGCAATTTGGCGTTCTTCATACGGTTATCCTACGGCGTTCATGATGCGCGCGACCGGCAATATCACCGACACGAGCACGACGCCCACGATCAATGACAACACGATGATCAGCGCGGGTTCAAGCACCGTCGTCAGCCGCGCGAGCCGCTCATCGAGGCGGCGTTCCATTACGGTGGCGGTCTTGTCGAGCACGTCGTCGGTATGACCCGTGCTCTCCCCGACGGCGAGGATCTTCAGCAGCAGGTCGGGGAACAGCTTGAGCGGTACGATTGCCTCCTGCAGCGTCTTTCCTTTTTCAATATCCGTGGCGGCCTTGCGCAGCCGTACGCGGATAAACGTGTTGGTCATCGTCGCGGCGACCATATGCATACTTTCCGCAATGCCGATGCCGCTTTTAATCAGCATTGAAAGACTGCGCGCAAAGCGTACGCAGGCGATGTCACGCTGGATGTGCCCGCGTATCGGCGTGCGAAGCGCCCATTGGTCCAGCTTTTCCCTTCCTTCCACCGTTTGGCGCATCAAGACTGCTGCAATCACGAGCACGGCGATAATGCCGAGCAGGATGTAGAAATAGTCTCCAATGAAGCGGCCGATATCGAGCAGCGCACGCGTGATGCCGGGCATCTGTCCGCCCAGTGAGGCGAGCACTTCCTCGAACATGGGCAACACCTCGACGATCAGCAGCACGATCACGCAGAGCATCAGCACGGAGAGGATGATGGGGTAGGTAACCGCGGAAATCACCTTGCCGGAAACTTCGGCGTCCTTGTCGTACGAGTCCGCGAGGCGGATCAGAACCTTGTCCATATTGCCGCTCTGCTCGCCCATGCGAATCATTTCAATGTAGAAATTGGGCAGGCAGCGATTCTCCTGCGCGAACGCCTCGGCCATCGAATGCCCTTCGTTGAGGCGCTCGGTGACGCGGTCCAGCATCTGGCGCACCGGCTTCGATTGTGTCTGCGCACTGACCAACGCCATGCCCTCCTGCAGGGACAGGTCGGAATCCATCACTAGCGCGAGTTCCCGGGAGAGGGAAGAAAGCTCCTTGCCTGATAACTGCTTGCTCATAGGTACTCCTTAACGCTTCGCGAGGTTCAGGTATTGTTCGAATAACCTCGCGTCCTGCGCCTTGTATTTTGCGTATATTTCATCGATCAGTCCGGCTGCCGCAAGCTCTGAGAGGCTGCGTTCCATCGAGCACATGCCCTGATCTTTGCCGGTCTGGATGATGTTCTGAATCTGGAATTGCTTTTCCTCACGGATCATATTGCGTACGGCGGGCGTGACAACCAGCACCTCGCACGCAGGCACCAGCCCGTCCCCGTCCTTCTTGGGTAGCAGTTGCTGGGAGACGATGCCCTCGAGCACGGTCGCAAGCTGGCTGCGCACCTGGTTGACCTGATCGGCCGGGAACGAGTCGAGTATGCGGTCAATCGTCTTGACCGCGCCGATGGTATGCAGTGTGGAGAAAACGAGGTGGCCTGTTTCGGCGGCGGACAGTGCGATCGACATCGTTTCCTTGTCGCGCATTTCGCCCACCATGATCACGTCGGGGTCCTGCCGGAGCGCGCTGCGCAGTGCATCCGCGAACGACGGCGCGTCCTCACCGATCTCCCGCTGTGTGACGATGCTGTTCTGATGGGTGTGCAGGTATTCCACCGGGTCCTCAATGGTGAGGATGTGATATGCGTTTTCCTTATTGATGACATCGATAAGGCAAGCGAGCGTTGTGGACTTTCCGCAGCCCGTGGAACCGGTACAAAGCACAAGCCCGGTGCTCTTTTTAGTGAATCGCAGGATTGTTTCGGGCAAATGCAGCGAATCGAAGGAAGGAATCGCCAGCGGCAGCATGCGGATTGCAATGGCATAGGTGCCGCGCTGCTTATAGAAGTTGCAGCGGAACCGCCCATAGCCATGCATCGAGTAGGAGAAATCGACAACCCGGTCGCGCTGCAGCTGGGCGAGCATCTCCGTATCGAGGCTCTGGAATACGATGTTTTGCACCTCGCCCGCGCTCAATACATTCGTATCGGGGATTTTCTGCAGCCGCGAATTAACGCGCATCAAAGGATGCGCCCCAGCGCAAATGTGCAGGTCGGTTGCGCCAAAATCGAGCGTCTTTTCAAGAAGGACACTGAGTACGTTTAGTTGCAAAATAAGCCACCTGCCTTCTGTCCGTGGCTTGCCGGCGTACTGCACGCGAGGAATTCCAGCGCTTCCATGCGCGGCGCGCAGACATTTGATCCACTGTTATTAACAATATCGGTATATTAGCAGGTAAACTTAACAGAGAAAGTGTGGCTAGATGTTAATATCAGGATGGATTGAATGGAAAAGGACTATTTTGGGGCACGCTTTTTTTCCGGGCGCACGGTCATCTCGCGCAGTATCACGCCACTGACATAGACCTTGACGACGTAGCGTTTTTCGCAGAGAAGAGGCCCGAAAACAAACTCCCCGTCCGCGTCGGTAAAGGTGTCGCCCGCGGGCGTGAGCTTCTCGTCCGAACACTGGAACAGGCGCACGACGGCGTCTTTGACGCGGTTTCCCTCGGAGTCGTATACCGTCCCGTGCAGTATGCTGCGCGGTTCTTCAGGCAGCGTCACCACGGCTTCGATGCGTTCATTTTTTTCGGGCGATACGGCAAATCGCATGGGATAGAGCGGCATAGCGGCCTCCTTTGTACTATGAATATTCACAAACAAAATGGAAAATGTATGGTACAATCAGACAAAAGTGCGCCGTATGATGGGAGAAGCCATGATATTTGGTATACGCGAAAAGAAAACCGTGCTCGGATCGTTCACAAGCGACAAATGCGCGTCGTGCAAAAAGAGCATCGAATACCGGATGGAGAAAACGGTCCGATATTTGGTTATATTCGGCATCAACCTGATCCCGCTGCGCGTGCGCTACGAAAGCGTATGCGGCCTGTGCGGTACGGAGGAAGCGGTGAAGGGCCGTACGGCCCGCAGCCTCGCGCAGAGGCATTTTGCCGACAGGCAGTTTGCACAGCGCTTTTTTATGGTGCTGCGGCTGGTGCTGGCGGCGGCGGTGATTGCGGCGGCTGTTGCACTGCCGCTTACTATCAAGGTGCCGGTCAGCCGCGACCCGGAGGTATTAAAGGCGCTCGTCAGCGCGGACGGGGATTACGCGATCAAGGATGCGGATGACGAACTGCTCGCGATCATCCATGTGGAAAACGGCGTAAAGACGCTGACATGGTACGATAAGGTGAGCGAGCTGAAGAATACCGGCAATAGGGGCGGAAGGTTCTACCTGCACGAGTCCTACAAGGAAGCGGTCGACGGATCCGGTAACACGATTTTGATCCGCGATATCGACGATCCGGGCAGGCTGGTGGACCAGTACAACTCGGTGGTCCGGCTATATTCGTACGATGAAGCGAGCGACGCTTTGACTTTTTACCAGGGCGTGGAGGACCTCGCCGCAATCGAATATAAAAATGGCAGGGTGACGTATCACAACATCCGGTTCGATGAAGCAGGCCAGAAACAAGAGTACGTTACGGTGCTGTATATCCTGAGCAACGCGCAGCTCCGAGCGCAGTTCATCGCGTCGGAGAGCGGCGTTTTCGACAAGCTGTTCGCCGTCAGCATCGACTCGATCAGTGGCGGGCGAGTGACGGATCAGCGCTATTATTATCTCGACGACGACGCGATCACGCTCGCGATGCAGGCGGGCCTGACGCAGGACAGCGACGCGCAGGCGATTGCCGACTTTATCCGGGAGAACGGCCTTGCCGCGACGATTGACGATCACTTCGAATTCTATGGAAATACCCGTGTGGTCCAATCGGAGGTACAGACACTGCCCGATGCGAACGGGGACATGCAGACCTCGACCATTGAATATGAGATAACAGCAGGACGGGGATATTATGTGTTCCCGTATGCGGGGCAATGACGGAAGGAGAGCTTGTGCGAACGAAGAAACGCTTAAAAAAGCGCTGGATATGGCTGCTGGCGGTGGGCGGGCTGGCGCTGGCTGCCGTGCTGACGATAGGACTGACCAATGCGGAGGTCTCGCGGCTTGCGTCGCAGTATATCACCGGCATCGAGGAAGTGGAAAAGTTTGAAAAAGCCGACTGCGTGATGGTGCTGGGCGCAAAGGTGTACAGCGGGGACCGTCTTTCGGGGGTGCTGAGGGACCGGATGGATACCGCAATTGCGGTATACGAGGCGGGCAAGGCGGACGTGATGCTGCTTTCGGGCGACCATGGGCAGA
Organism: Bacillota bacterium; assembly: GCA_023390815.1. Lineage (GTDB taxonomy): Bacteria > Bacillota > Clostridia > Christensenellales > SZUA-584 > JAEWCC01. The sequence continues at coordinate 64,497 of JAEWCC010000020.1, read as the reverse complement.
CCGACTATGATGAAGTGAACGCGATGATGGATTACGCCGTATCGAAGGGAGTCCCGAAGGAGGACATTTTCCTTGACCACGCGGGCTTCTCGACCTACGAGAGCATGTACCGCGCGCGCGACGTTTTTTGTGTGGAAAGCGCCATCATCGTGACGCAGCAGGTGAATCTTGACCGCGCCGTGTACGACGCGCGAAGGCTGGGCATTGCCGCGTATGGTGTCAACACCGAAGCGCGCGAATACGGGAACGAAGGGCAGCAGGCGCTGCGCGAAGCGCTGGCACGCGCGAAAGACTATTTCTACGTCAACATATTTTTACCGCAGCCGAAATACTTGGGCGAAGCGATCCCGATATGGGGCAGCAGCGATTTGACGCACGATAAGGTCTAATCAGGGCAATGACGGGATACCAGAAGGGGTTATAAGTAATATGGCAGGCGGTATTCTGTGTCGAGGCTGTCGATACTGTCGATTGTAACGCGATCCCAGAGTTCGATCATGCTGCGTCCGTAAAAAACAGGAGCCTTTAATAAATCAAGCGAATTGAAATTAAACGCCTGAGAGCCATCTGGCACGAGCCCATACCAAAATACTTCGTGTGGAACTTCTCCGGCTGAAGGCAGTTTACCCGTCCAACATGAAGCGTATTTAACATCATCATCAATGAAAAAGTGAATTTCAATACACAAACGTTTGGATAATACGTCATGTTCCATGATTTTTTTGAACTGAAACAAGGTAATCTTCGACACCTTATACCTTGTTTGTGACAAACAATGGTGAATGCTTGGCGTGCCGGTTTAGTCCTTCATGAGCTTGCGGCGGATGTTGTTGAAATAATAGCCGGTGACCTTGGTGAAAGCGTAGTCGTATACCACGAAGGCGAGTTCCGCGAGCGGGATCAGAATCCAAATCGCGATCTTGTCGAAGGATATGAGGGTATCCAACAGGTCTTCATCCGCAAGATCGATGAGCAAGTAGATCAGCACGAGCGCAACGTTATAGTAGAGCAGCTTGATGATATAGCGCACGACTTTGTCCCGGAAGTGGGTTTCAATATAGAATTTGCCGATGCCGTAATGGCCGAAGAACAGCACATAAGGAATCACGAGATACGGATTGGGCAGCAGCGGAAGCGAGAGCAGCGAAACGGCCGCGAACATCAGAAACGCGAGGCCGATCTCCTCCTCCAGCACGAGGCCCATGACGAATATGGAGCTTAAAAAGAACATCGCAATGCGGCCCGAAGGCAGCACGGATGCGAGGTATAAAAACAGCAGCGACATTGAGGCGAACATCGCGGTCAGGCTTACTCGGTGAGATGTGCGTTTAAACCTTGGCATTGCGGTATCTTCCTCTCATGGCGTTTTAAAATCTCAGCAGCAGGGGATGCAGTCCCCGCCCGCGCACTCGCAGCAGCAGTCCGCGCAGAGCAGCCCGGAGCAAATGCCGCACACGTCACTGTTTCCTCCCGTGCGCTGGTTGCCGTAGAACGTCTGGCCGTATCCGCCCGCGCTGCGGTTGAGGGTGTTGTACGCGTTTGCATATTCCAGATTGCTGGGGTCCATGCTGCACGCGGTCGCGAAATGCTGCCGTGCGCCGTCGTACCAGCCCTTGCGAAGCAGCACCATGCCCTTCCAGTAGTGCCACTCGGCGTTGCGGTTGCTCATGGTATCGAGCAACGTATCCGCGCGCGTCAGGTCGCCCGTCTGCATGGCGCGGCGTACCTCTGCGAACTGAGATGACCCCGAATACGAGGAGGAGTAAGACGAGGAGCCTGACGAGGATGAACCCGCACCCGTATTGCTGTAGTGGCCGCTCTGGCGATCCTTCTGGATCGTATCGTATGCCTCGTTGATCTGCTTTAGCTTCTCGCCCGCGAGGTCCTGCAGGTCGTGGCCGCGATAGCGGTCGGGGTGATACTTCTTGGCAAGCTGCCTGTATGCACTTTTCACTTCCTCATCCGTTGCGGATGGGCTGACCCCCAATACTTTATACGGATCCATTTGCTTTCCCCTTCAGCACCTTTTGTGTCTTGTCCGCCAACCCCAGATACATGATGTTATCGAGCAGCGGTTTGTCTCTTTTGATATCGAGCAGCTCGTACGCGCCGCACGCTTCAGCCAGCGAAACGTGCAGATTGAACTGCGCTTCCTCGCTTACGGCTTCGCGCAGCTCCGCAATGTCTGCGATTGATCGCTTGATGAATACGTTGTAGCTCCCGGCCTTCCAGTCCTTCTCGAGGTCGTCCGCCGCGTCCGCGATATAGATCCAGCGCCCGAGGTTGTAGCCGAAATGCCACAATGCCCTGCGGGACGCCTCGTCCACGAATTCGAATGGCGCCAGCGAGAACACGGCAGCCAGCATCTGCGCAAACTCGTTTGATACCGCGTCGATTTCCGTGCAGCCCTGCCGCTCCAAAGCGCTCAAGGCTTCAAGCCGCTGACGAAACACCCCGGCGAGCTCCGGATAATCCTTTGCGGCGCGGCTGTGCACGTGGCGGTAAAACAGTGACAGCGCACGGGCCGAAAAACGGTGGTCATCGCGCGCGGTATCGTCGATTTTGCTGACACCCAGCAGCACGTTGACTGCCGCGGCGTACGGCGCTTCGGGCGACGACACGATCGTTTTCTTTTTGAGCGGGCTTGCGATGCAGCGCTCGCGGCGTACCGCAGGCGTTTCGCCGCTCATCGACGAGAAAAGCAGCATCAGCACGGCGCAATCGTAGTTTAGCATAAAACGCGCCGCATTCGTATAATTTTCTTTTATCGCCTTGCACAGGCCGCAGTAGTAGCCCTGAAACGCCTCGTTCTCCTTGACCTTTAACTCCGGCTTCAAAGGCTGCACATATCCGAACATGCTCTTCTCCCGCTACAATATATCATGGCCATTTTTGTTTCACAATCTTCATGGTTGAAATTTACGGTATGTTCATGAATGAGGCGCGAACTATTCATGGGATATCATGGGAATGTGTCCGGAGCGATTGAATCAACACGCATGTTGTTATATGATACCCGTAAAATAGAGCGGGAGTGAGGCTTTGGCGAAAAAAGCGATGGATGCAGAGAGCGTACAGCGGGAACGGTCGCGCATACTGACCCAGGCCCAGCGCCTACTGGAGCAGGGCGGGTTTGAGCATATCTCCATGCGCAAGCTCGGGGCAAAGCTCGGCGTCACGGCGACGACGATCTACCGGTACTTCGCGAGCAAGGAAGAACTGTATCTTTCGCTGCTGGTGATCGGCTTTACGCGTCTTTACGAGGGTATCGCGGCCCGCATTTCGGAGCAGCAAACGCCGCGCGAAAGGCTTCAAGCCGCGCTGGAGGAATACATCCGCTTCGGCATTCAGGAAAAAGGCTATTACAACATCATGTTCGCCAGCGACTACCCGGAATGCCGGGAGTACGGGGACCCGCGCGAGGCCGCCGCAGCGCAGGAGGCGGAGCGCATCTCATTCGGCATCGTGAGCCTCATCGGGGAAGCGGTGATGCAGACGGGCTGCACGGACGCAGAGCCGCCGCAGAGCCGGATCGCAGGCGCATGGGCCATGCTGCACGGTTTCGTGTCGCTTTACAACTGCGGCATGCTGGGCAATGTGGCGGGGGATATGGAGGCCGCGCGGGAGAGCGTTATGCGGCGCGCGATGGCGCTGCTTTGCCCGAACTGACCGTATAAAGCCTCTATACGCAGCCTATTGCCGTTGCCGTCTATTCGGGATATAATGGAAGCAAATCCAAGCGGAGGGGCGGAGTATGAGCGATTTTTTCAGTGGTCTTGGCGGGCTGATTAAGGGCATGCAGCCGCTGATGGGCGAGGAAGCGAAGAAGGACGCGTCGATGAATGCGTTCCTGCTTCAGACCGATTTAAACGAGATGGACAAGAAAAAGCAGGACGTCCTTGCGCGCATCGGCGCAGCCGTGCTGGAGGGCAGTCGAAGCGGCCGCTACCCGGAGTTCGCCGAGCTGTGCGACGAAGCCGCGCAGATTGACAAGCTGCTTGCGCGCAAGCGCGCGGAAGTGGAAGAGGCGCAGCGCGCTGCGGAGGAGAAGAAGCGCGCGGAGCAGCTGGAGCAGGATGCGCGAATCTGCAAAAGCTGTGGTACGGAGAATCCGCCCGGCACGAAGTTCTGTCAAGAGTGCGGAGAAAAGCTCGTCGCCCCGGTATCGCCCAAGTGCGCAGGCTGCGGCGCGGAGAACCCGCCCGGAACCAAGTTCTGCCGCGACTGCGGCGCGAAGCTGGGTACGTCCGCTACGCCCAAGTGCGCAGGCTGCGGCGCGGAAAACCCGCCCGGAACGAAGTTCTGCCACGACTGCGGCGCAAAGCTGTAAGCAACAAAGATAAGCGAATGGGGCTGTACGCAGCCTCATTTTATTGCGGGGGGATGGATCGGCATCGCTGGTTCTCTGGGTTTTATGGGTACTGAAGGTTGAGCCATATGCATATTATGAAAAGATCACTTTTTCAGTCCCAGACTATAAGTCTATAAAGGCAGAAATAAGCAAATTGGTTTTCGCTACCTTCTCTTTTTCTATCTCCGTTTGTTCATCATGGAACAGTCACATCTAGTTTATTAATGCACCATGCGCTTGTTTGTTGAAACAGGAAAAATTCTTCGAGGAAGTGCTCGGATGCTGTTTTTTCATCTGCAAAATTTAAATAAAACTTTTCTTTTCCTAAGTAAAATGAATCCACTCCATAGCTTAGTCTACTGAAAAGGTCACAAGAAGCCATTACAACTTTTTCGCTATCAAGAAGAGAAACGGAGAGCTCATCAATTTCACCCATAAGTGTATGGGCAATAAATTGATTTCTAAAGATTGGTACAGCCTCTTTTAATCTCCGCCTCGCAGCAACAATTTCACATGAGTCCCATGTAACATCATGCAACGATTTACTCAAGATAATCTTATACTCTGGCAATAAATATTTCGCAAATAAGTTGTCTTTCAATCGTGACAAAGTAATTACGTCCTGTCCTTCGTCAAAAAAAGTTCTATTCAATCGCAAAACTAATAACTCAAATTCGTTTTTATAAAGGTGCTCAATAATAAAATCATTGCGACAGCGCGCACCATTTTCTTGCGCCTCTTTAGCCTTTTTCAAAAAAGCTATATTCCAAATCATTCTGTTGAGGTTTAAACATATCGCTTTGTGTAATTCTTGGTATTCGGATATATATGCAGGATATATAAAAGACGCGTGCTCATCTCCCATTTTTTTATCCCCCAAAAAGTTAAATATACTTTGTCTATACAATTCTGAGTTTGTATTGTTGCAACATTTAATCCGCCACTATATAAGCGATAGAACATTCTCGAATACCCTAATTATCTGCAAATTATCGCTAAAATCATATCAGGAGAATGTAAATAATTGTATTTTAAGTAGGATTATATAAGATTTCATTCATCTTCAATACTTTGTATTGCAGGTAATCCCTGTAATCTTTATTCGCGTATTGTTTATCATATTCTATTAAATGGACCTTTTTAGTTTTTACTCCAATTGTGGTTTGTACGATAATCTTCGCCCATGTTTTTTTTCTGATCTTTATAGGAAAATGATAAAATAGTGCAATTACATCTTTCCCGTCATATGCTTTAAGAATTAATGGCAAGATTATACCATCATTACTATAATATATTGCGCTTCCATCTGATGTTTCTTCGCCGTTTTCGTCATTAAATAGAAACTCAACAATTTCCCAATAATCATTTGAAGGATCAATTAACCTAAAGGTCTCTTTTTTGCATTTAAGTGCAATACCCATAATTGTGATTTCATTTGGAGAATTATTTATAAGCCGCAATCTCGCACCTGATATTCTGTTTTTGTGAACGTGCTCATTATGTTCACATTGCACATTTCCAAAAAAAGAATCGTACCTTTTATCGATTATCTGAATTTTTACTTTAGGGGTTTTTAATCTATATGAAAGAATGGAGATAATCAGCGAAACAATTGAAATACATACAGAAAATACTATAGATAACTCATTTAACATTAAATCACCACTTATTTATCAGAATAATGCATATAAATATATTAAATTAGTGTACATGGTAGTGCCGTATCAATTAGTACATTTTATACTGTTAATTACATTAATCAGTTCATCTTTTTTTATAATGAGCTGGCAAATCTTTTTATCAATTCCATCAACGTTTGTTGTCATTACATCAACAGTGTATACTTCTCCACAATCAAACATTGCTGAACTATTTGAGAATTTTAGCCACCTATCTGTAACTATACAATCTACAGAAATGTTACCTCGCTTATTTTTTATAATTTGCGAAGTCTTTATGGGCATACCTATAATATTATCTTTACTCATGTTTTTATCTCCTTTCCTTTCCGATAGTATCTACCTAGATCATTATAAGCATAATATATACCAACATTATTATACACCTCTCCAGCCACACTTTGCATCATAATATATACTATAATGTAAAAATTAATCGGATTTTGCCGAATACAAACAAACCTCCCCGGCATGTGCGGGGAGGTCGCACATTGTAAAAAACTTAGTAGGCCCCCTCGGACGACCACCCCAAAAAGCTGCGCTTTTCAGGGACCCCAGGTACGGGGGCTGTCACCGACAGGTGACTGGGGGAGAGAAAAATGGCTTAAAACCGGTCACTCCCTCCGGCACTAAGTGCCACCTCCCTCGTCTGAGGGAGGCATGATGGCGCTAAATATACAGCCACCGCTATTTCCTTGCGTCCAGAATGAACATGGAGGCGTCCTGCTTCATGAAGATTTGCTGCCCGTGATAGAACGTGTGCGCGGCGGCGGACGCAAAGCCGATTTCCTTGAGCAAGCCGGTCAGCGCCGCTTGGTCAAAGCCCGGATGCACCCGGTCCGATACGATGCTCTCGTTCCGGTCGAAATCCACGACAATCAGATGGCCGCCGGGATTTACCGCGTCGAACAGCCTCGTCAGGATAGCGCGGGTGTCCCGGATGTGCAGCAGCACCTGCGATACAAGGACATAATCGGCCTGCACCTGCGGCGGCTCCTGCAAAAAGTCGGCGCACAGCGCGCTCGCGTTTTCAATGCGTGCACCTTCGATTTTCAGCCGGACCTGCTCGACCATTTTCAGGGACGCGTCCACAAGGGTCATGAAACTGAACAAGTCAATCAGGGCAAGGCCGACGAGGCCGGTGCCGCAGCCGTAATCCAAAGCGGTTCTTTGCTTGGTGTCCGTCAGTTCGGCGCGTATCGCCTGCGCGATGATCTTCGCGTTATGTACCCTCTCTTCGGTATCGTACCGGCATGCCATCATTTCAAATACATTGTTGGTTTCCATAAGCGCTCCCTTTGGGTCGTTCGGTCATTCCTATTATACCAAAAGGATCACATTTCCGCCCGGAAGAAAACAGCCTCCCCGGTAACGGAGAGGCCTGTCTGTCCTGTCAGCCATGCGGGCGCTTGCACTACTCCAACTTAAACTCCATCACGTTGCCGGTGTTGCGGTGCGCGAAGATGCGCCCGGTCAAGTCGTTCAGGTTGTACACTACGGACCATTGCAAATAATCCTCGTTGCCGTCGCGTACGCCGATCTGCGCAAGCAGCGCGGCGGAATCGTCTTCGGTCAGCACGCCGCCGCCCGCTTCGATGGCGGCCTTCACGGCATCGTAACGGTCGAATTCCGTAAAGCCTTCGCCGAGGTTCATGCCATTATACGCCACGAAGTTGGACGCGATCTGATAGTCCGCGTCCGGCTCCACCACCTGCAGCGCGCCGTCCCAGTATTCCACAATCACCGAAGCGCCGGAGGCGTCCGCAATCAGGTAGTGGCATTGCACGTCCGCCGAGAAGTACATGTTGTACTGGCGCAGCAGCGCCACGGCTTCGTCCACGTTGGCCGCGTTGTCGAGCACCAGCCGGATCGCGGTGGTGGTGTTGAGCGTCACCCGGTCGTCGCCCTGCGGCGGCTGCGCCTCGGGCACGGCCAGCAGCGCCATGCAGACGCCCTTTTCGTTCATGCCGTCAAACGGGAGATACGGCGCGGCCAGCGTCAGAAAGCTGCTCATGGCGATGCCTTCGGCAGGGAGCTTGTCCGCCGAATAACCGGCGAACGTCAGATTCACGGTCGATACGGATGCATAGCCGTCGTCCGGGCGGGTGAATACCTGCAGGGACGGCGTATAGTCAAAATCGAAGTTGCGTCCGAATATCACGTCGCCTTCGGGGTTATGCGTCACGAACGCGGTGCAGCCATCCCCTGTGACGCCGAGGTCGATGGGCAGCCCCTTGAGCAGCCGCTTGGTGACGAACGCCTCGATGTCGCCGTCGCTTTTCGCGCCGGTTTTCAGGAACTCGTCGAACCCGTAGTCGCCGTAGTACGTCATGCGGTACATCGGGTAATCGTCCGCCTTGCGCAGCGACGCAAGGCTGCGCAGCTCGTTGAAGAATACGATCACCGCAGTGACGATCAGTATAAATACGATACTCGCGACAATGATGACGATGCGTTTCATTATTTTCATGGGGGTCCCCCTGTGTGATATATGGATATAGCTGGTGCATTATATCACAGGCGGCAGGGCTGAACAAGCGGTTCAAAGGTATGCCGCATCAGGCTGACCAGGCTTGCCATGTTGGATACGATGAAATAAAAAAGCTCCGACAGTCCGGAGCCTTCTTACACGTTACTGGGTATCTGTATTCCGGGCGCTCTTCCCGCTGAAAAACCGCTCAAGGTTATCGGGCAGCGTATAGGGCGCTTCGGTCTGAGGCGCGTCCGTGAACGCGGCGCGCAATATTCCCGCGGCGATGAGCTCCTTGGGAGGGGCCGTGTATTCCCGGCCTTCGTACTCCCAAACACGGCAATCGACATCTTCGCCGCAGATGTCGCCGCAGCATTCGCACTGCGTTTCCTTCACCTGCGCGTCGATGTCACGCCCGTTTACGCGGATTGTCGGGGAACTCAGAAACCTGTACTGTAATGCCATGTCCCGCGTATCGATCAATACCTTTTGCACTTCAACACGATAGCCTGCGCTGACAAGCGCGGGCGTTACGTCGGCGACGGCAGCGTCCAGCGCCGCTTCGGTGCCCTGGCACCGGTCGCATGTATCGAGATCAAGATAGAGGAACTCGATCAGTAACTGCTTTCCAGTTGATGTTCCGCAGCAGCACCCGCCGCAGCTGCAGCAATCATTACTTTTCATCATGGCTCCTTTACATCTCGTCCGAGATCATCGCCTTTAATTCCTTGACCGAAGGTACGCGGCCCATGGCCTTGACCTTGCCGTTCATGATGAGCCCCGGCATATGCATGATGCCCGTTTTCATGATCTCCGCCACATCTGTAATATAGAGAACCTGTGCATCCGCGCCCAGCTCGGCCACGGCCTGCTTCACGGACTCGTGCAGCTTGTGACATGTCGCACAGCCCGAACCCAAAACTTTGATTTCCATCGGTATTCTCCTTTCATTAGCAGCCGCAGCCGCTCCCACAATCACAGCCGCAGCCGCAACCTTCCGATTCGCACTTTGTGTCGCCGAAATATTCGATCGCGCCGGAGGGACACAGGCTGCCGCAGCCCTTGCAGCCCTGCACACAGCCCTCGGGACATACCACGACAGGCCGCGGATGCTTTTCCTTGTTGTACACACCGTGCGTACACTTATCGACGCATGTGCCGCACTCGGCGCACAACTCATAGTTGATCATCGGATACCATGCTTTTGCCATCTTACTTCTCCTTCAGTATATCGTTGATTCTGTGTTTTAAGTCCAGCACCTTTTGCTCGATGATGTCCGCCGTGCGCTCAAACGCTTCCCGTCCCTGTCCGGTTGGGTCCTCGAGTCCCCAGTCCTCGCGGTGCCGGCAGGGCAAATAAGGACACGAAACGTTGCAGCCCATGGTGACTACGACGTCCACGGGCGGGATCTCGGAGAGCAGCTTGGAACGCTGCGTCTTTTCCATATCCACGCCATACCGTTCCCGGATGAGCGTGACAGCATCCGGGTTGATGCGCGGTTTGGTCTCAGTCCCGGCGGAATACGCGTCAAACGCATCCGCGGCAAGCAGCTTTGCTATCGCTTCGGCCATCTGCGATCGGCAAGAGTTGTGTACGCAGATGAATGCAACCTTGGGTCGGCTCATAGGTTCCTCCTATATCAATAGATATCCTAATGCGTTGAATGTATAGCCAATGATCAATATGCCGATGATCACGATACCCGCGAATATCAGCAGCAGCTTCGTCTTGACGACTTTTTTAAGCATGATCATCGACGGCAGTGACAGTGCTGTGACCGCCATCATGAACGCGAGCACCGTGCCGATGCCCACGCCTTTGCCCACAAGCGCCTCCGCAATGGGCAGCGTGCCGAATATGTCCGCATACATGGGCACGCCTACACCGGTCGCGATGAGCACCGAAAACGCGTTTTGCTGGCCCAGCACTGCTGCGATGATATCCTCCGGTATCCAGTTGTGGATTGCCGCGCCGATGGCCACCCCAATCAGGATATACAGCCATACCTTGCGGATGATGGCGAGCACCTGATCCTTTGCGTAGATGAGCCGGTCTTTGCGCTTCATCTCGGGCGCGTCGATCTCCGCCATGCGGTTTTCAAAAACGAACGGCTCCACGTATTTTTCCAGCTTGAGTTTGCTGATGATCGTGCCGCCGACTACGGCCAAAATGACGCCGACCACGACATACGCGATCGCGATTTTCCAATTGAATATACTTGCAAGCAGCAGCACCGAGGCGAGGTCCACGAGCGGCGAAGAGATCAGAAACGAGAACGTGACGCCGATGGGCAGCCCCGCGCTGGTAAAGCCGATGAACAACGGGATCGACGAACAGGAGCAGAACGGCGTCACCGTACCCAGCAGCGCGCCGAGCAGGTTTGCGCCGACGCCATGGAATCGCCCCAGAATTCTTTTGGTGCGTTCGGGCGGAAAGTGGCTCTGTATATACGATATTACGAATATCAGCACGGACAGCAGGATGAATATCTTGACCGTATCGTACAGGAAGAAATGAATGCTGCCGCCGATGCGCTCCTGCACGCTGAGGCCAAATACGTCCTGCACGAGCCAGCGGAAAAGGTCGCTGAGCCACTGCATTTTTAAAAGCTGGTCGTTAAGCCAGGAGAAAACCGTCATCTCAATCCTCCTTTGCAGCGGATTCAGTTGGTTCATCCAAGATCACTTCAAGCAGTTTATCCGGCTCCGGGCCTTGCGGGAACCAGTGCCGTGTTTTGTTGGAGATGCGTACAAGGGTCAGCATCACAGGCACTTCCACGAGCACGCCCACGATGGTGGCAAGCGCCGCGGGCGAGCGAAGGCCGAACACCGATATCGCCACGGCTACAGCCAGCTCGAAAAAGTTGCTCGCGCCGATCATGGCGGCGGGAGAGGCGACGTTGTGGGGCAGCTTCCACGCTTTGCTCCACAGATATGCGATGAAGAATATGAGGAATGTCTGGATGACGAGCGGCACCGCGATCAACAGGATATCCACGGGTTCCGATACGATCGTCTCGCCCTGGAACGAGAATATGATCACGAGCGTTAAAAGCAGCCCGATGATCGTGACGTTATTGAACTTGGGGATGAACTTCTTCTCCAGATATTCCTTGCCTTTTTTACGCGTCAGGATGCTGCGTGTGAGCCATGCCGCAACCAGCGGGATTACCACAAACAGTACGACGGAAAGGAACAGCGTCGCCCACGGCACCTGAACGCTTCCCTGCACCTCAATGCCGCCCCAGTAGAACAGTAGGCCGACGATCGGCGCGAACGCGGGCAGTATGATGAGGTCGTTGGTGGCGACCTGCACCAGGGTATGTGCCGCATTGCCTTTGGTCAGGTGGCTCCAGACAAATACCATCGCCGTACACGGCGCGGCGCCTAAAAGGATTGCGCCCGCGAGGTAATCCTTCGCGGTCTCTACGGGGATAAATGCTTTAAAGATCACGAAGAAGAACAGATACGCAAGGGCAAACATCGTAAAAGGCTTGATGAGCCAATTGGTTGCCCAGGTGACAAGAAGGCCTTTGGGATTGCGGCCCACGTTTTTAATGCTCGCAAAGTCCACCTTCAGCATCATGGGGTAGATCATCAGCCAGATGAGCACGGCCACCGGGATGGATACGTTGTAGTATTCAAACTGTCCCAGAAAATCGCGCACACCGGGAAGTAAAAGACCGATGGCGATACCGGCTGCCATGCATAGTATCACCCAGAGCGAGAGGTATTTCTCAAAGAATCCGATGCCGCTATTCTTGCTCATTGCAATCACACTCCTTATGGCATATGCAGTCCGGTTTGGATAGCATCAGCCTATCCAAAAACTCGGTAAGTTCTTTGGCGCGCTCCTCGTTCAGGCTGTAATGCATCCATGCACCGTCGCGCCTTGCCACAACGATGCCGCATTCGGTGAGTATTTTCATGTGATAGGAAAGCGTAGGCTGAGTAATGGAAAACCGCTCGAGAATTTTGCACGCGCACAACTCGCCGCAGCTAACCATATCAACAATCTTCAGCCGTGTTTCGTCGGAAAGAGCCTTTAAAACCGGGATGTACTCCGCGTATCCGTACGCCATAGTTCCCTCCTTTTGGGAAAGTATATAGACAAGAATCAATCATATAGATAAATATCTATATGACATTATATGCACCGCATGGCGGAAAATCAACCAGTTTAATTGGCTTTGTTCAATTAAAATTCTACGATTTTTGTTTAAACCTGTACAAAAGGTGTGATATATGCTATAAGTTAAGATATAAATATTACGATTCTGTTTCGTTATTATTAAGAATTGATTTTTTAGCCATCAGTGAGACCGGGAGGATAGAATTGCGGCGTAAGGTATTGGCATTCATATTGAGCATCTGCATGGCTGCGGCTCTGCTGGTTGGAATCCCCCTGGCTGCGCAGGCAGCAAGCCAAAGCAGCGTATTGCGTGTCAAGCTATCGATCGGATCGGTCACAAGCTTCTCGTTTTTTGCCGACGGCAACTACAGCGTGGGCGGTAGCCCACTGGAACGCCAGCTTTATACCGCCAAGGTCGAGGGCGGCAAGATCAACCTGTACTACGGCAGCAAGCTGGTATCGTTCGGCTCGGCCATTACCATCAAACAGCACACGGCGACTTCCGGATACAATAATATCATCTGGCTTAAGAATTCCTTATATGGATACCGGAGTTACCTTGGTGACATGACCTTTTCGATCAGCGGGGGAAATCTGCTGCTCGTCAACAATATCGATATCGAGCAATACCTCTATGGTGTAGTGCCCAACGAGATGAGCGATTCCTGGCCGATCGAGGCACTGAAAAGCCAGGCGGTCGCCGCGCGCAACTACGCCGTAAAACGCCTGGGCGGGGGCGGCAGTTACGACATTACCGACACCTCGTCAGACGATCAGGTGTATAAAGGATACAGCCCTTCCGCGTCCAACGCGCGCGCGGCGGTGGATGCGACCGCCGGGCAGGTACTGATGTCCGGCACGACGGTCATCGACGCGTATTATTCCGCATCCAACGGCGGTTGGACAGAGCTGACTTATCATCGTTGGGGCGGAGGCGGGACATGGAACTATTACCAGATCACCAGCGACCCGTTCGACGTCGCCAACCCGTCCAGTCGGTACGAGACGATCACGTTCCCGGTCGTTATCGACGACACGCACCCCATTAAAACGTCAACAAACCTGTCCGGCACGGTCGATTCGGCCAAGGCTGTTGCGTTGATCCGTCAGGCGATATTCGCCAGCGGACAGCTTTCCTCTTATGGGGTGAGCGGTGCGGACGGTTTTACGCTGACGGGAGTACTCGATCTGTCGGCGAACACTTACGATACTTCGAGCGGACAGGATCACAGCCGCATGCCAGTCAGCGGTGTGAACGACTGTGCCGATAAGGTGATGGCTACGGGCGACTTCACTGTATCGGTGGGCGGCACGCCGGTTACCGTGAACGACGTGACGTTTGATATGCGAAACCTTTGCAGCTCGGAGGGCGGCACAGCGTTCATTTACGCGAGCCTGGGCGCATATTTTGTGGAGCCCGTGTACGACGGCAGCACGCTGACCGCTTTTTCCCTTTCGATGCGGCGTTACGGCCACGGCATCGGCCTCTCACAAAGAGGCGCGCAGCAGCGCGCGAACAGCGGACAAGCTTACGGTCAGATCCTGCTGTTTTATTATCCGAATACCACGCTGACGACGTTAAGCTTTACGCGTCCGACGCTTACGGCCAACGCGGCACCGGATTACAGCACGGCGAAAATCACAAACACCGATACGCTCAATGTGCGCAGTTCACCCAGCGCTTCGTCCGACGCGAATCTGTTGGGCTCTCTGCCCGTAGGCGCGCGCATCGAGGTCACCGATGATTTCTATCAAGGCGGTGGCTGGCATCAAATCAACTACGGCGGGACGACGGCCTATGTTTCCGGAGATTATGTGACGCTTGACAATCCGCGGGTAATTAAGCGGGCGACCGGTGTTACGCTGAACGCTTCCGCCACAGCGATGGCGCCGGGTACCAGCCTGACGCTGACGGCGACGGTATCTCCGGCAACCGCGGTAAACCGGGCGGTCGTATGGTCCTCGGACAACACGGCGGTCGCCGCCGTTTCGGGCGGTGTCGTGACGGCGGCAGCCGAAGGAACCGCCAACATCAAGGCCGTGACGGCGGACGGAGGCTTTGCGGCGGCATGCAAGATAACCGTAAAGTCCAACGGCATCACCTCGGCCACGTACAAGATCGACACCGCCACGATATCGGGCATAACGGATAATACGGCGATTGCGCAGTTCATCGGGGGGCTGAGCAACGACGCGGCAAGCCTGCGCGTATATAAGGCAGACGGCTCGGAGCTGACGAGCGGCAGCGTAGGCACCGGCATGACGGTCGCGCTGTTCAAGGACGGGGCCGAGGCAGACCGACTGACGATCATCACCAAAGGCGATGTCAATGGGGATGGGAAAATCTCGATTACGGATTATACGCTGATGCGATATCAGATATTGGCTTTAAAACCGCTTACCGGCGTTTATCTGGCGGGAGGGGATGTCAATGGGGACGGGAAAGTATCCATAACCGACTATACGCTGCTGCGGTATGATATCCTTGGCCTTAAAAGCATTTCCTGAAGGTTGACAAACTGGTGAAATGTCTGTCATATTGGGGGTAACATAGCCAAGTTTGTCGAAATTTATAACATATCATAACAGGGGTAGCGAATGAGGAAAAAGATTCAGGGGATGCGTCGAATCAGCACAGCGGCAGCGCTGATCGTCGTGCTCGTAATCGTGCTGACCGGCACAGCGCTTGCGGATATCAACGACGCGGTATCGTTTCCGGATGCTAAGCTGAAAAATGCGCTGCTTGCGCTGCCGGGAGCGGATGCGGATGGCAGCGGCACACTGACCGAAGGGGAGATGGAAGCCTTGACCGGCCCGCTGATGCTGAGCGGCCTGGGGATATCGGACATCACGGGACTTGAATTCGCAAAGGGCGTCACGCAGATCAATCTTTCGGGAAATACCATCCGTGAAATATCCGCACTGAGCGGCCTTGCTCTGACCTCGCTGGATGTGAGCGATAACTATCTCGATCTGTCGGCGGGCAGCAGCGACATGACGGTCATCACAACGCTGCAGGGAGCAGGATGCACGGTAACCTCCGAGCCTCAGAAAGTCCCTGTGAGCGGCATCTCGCTCAGTCGCACTTCGCTGCTGATATGCCCGAACGACAAAGTGACGCTCACGGCTACTGTGGCTCCGAACGATGCGACGGATAAGGCGGTTTCCTGGACCTCGGCGAATGAGGACATCGCTTCTGTTGACTCAAATGGCTTGGTGACTGCGGTCAACATGGGCACGGTCGATATCACGGCTGTCACGCACGACGGCGATTTCAAAGCGGTTTGTACCGTTACCATTCAGGCGGACAAGATCGCGTCCTCCAAATATTTGATTGGCGGCGGACGACTGAGCCGCGTCGCAAAGCGCACGAGCATTTTGGTCTTTAAAGCAGGTTTGCTTAGCAGTGCGGGCATCCATGTGTACAAAACCGACGGGAAGGAACTCACCAACGGAACGATATGCACAGGGATGACGGTCGCTCTTTCGGTGGGCGGCGTAGAGCGGGACCGGCTCACGATTATCGTGAACGGGGATACCAACGGTGACGGAACCATATCCATTACCGACTATACGCTCACCCGTTATGACATCTTAGCGTTGAAGCCGCTTCAAGGTGCTTTTCACACCGCAGGGGATGTCAATGGGGATGGTAAAGTCTCGATATCCGACTATACTGCCATGCGCTATGATATTTTAGGTTTAAAGCAGATCAACGATTCAAAGCCGGCCACGCCCAACCTCCCCGCAGTCAGTGACCCGCGCATCCGCGCTTTCATCAACATGGCGCTCGCGCAGCAGGGCAAGCCTTATGTCTGGGGAGCGGAAGGACCGGACAGCTTCGACTGCTCCGGCTTCATACACTACTGCCTGAATCAAACGGGCTATGCCGTGGGGCGCACGACGGCGGACACCTACAGCCGCAGATCGACATGGAAGTACGTGGACAAGGACGATTTGCAGCCGGGCGATTTGATGTTCTATTACTCGGATAACCCATCGGACGGGGACCATATCGGGCATACCGGCATCTATCTTGGCAACGGTTATCACATTCACGCGAGCTCGAGTTACGGCTATGTCGTAATCTGCCGGGTGGAGGGCTGGTACGACACCATGCTGAGCCACGGGCGCAGGGTGTTCTATTAATTGGTGGCGGCGGCAACATTGAAGACAGAAAAGGAGAGGCTATGAAAAAATTTCTTGCGCTGCTGGTTGCGGCAGTGCTCATTGTTTCAACGGTAGGGGTTTTAACCGCTTTTGCAGGTTGCAGCATCAGTGGGGATAGCAAGGTTTACGCAGGCTCCACATACGAGTATAAGGGCAAGGCAAGTTACACGGGAAGCAGTTTATTGGCGACTGTTTCCGGATTGGGGCAGACTGGGACATTGGCCGCTGATAACGGTACTAAAATGGGAGATGTATCTTTATCGGCCAGCGCATCAATTTCTGTAAAGATACCATCCGATGCGGCTCCCGGTAAGACCTACACCATAACCTTAAGCGGGTCTTATTCGGTGGATGCAGACGGTTCAGAGCATAGCTTCAATGAAACAAAAACGATTACCGTAATTGCCAAGCCTGCTTCCACGCCGAGACCTGCTTCCACGTCGAAACCTTCTTCCAGCCACTCCGGCTCATCCGGTTCGCAAAGCACACAGGCTCCCGCCATGCCGACGCCCGCACCTACGGGCTGGGCGCTCGCGGCGATCGAGGTTCCGGCTATTGCACAGGGTGCCGAGTACGACATGCAGATGACTAACGATACCACGGTGCCCGCTTCGGTGCTGGCTTCGCTCAAGGAGAAGCAGGGCGTGCTCAAGGTGGATTTCGGGGCGTATTCTTGCACCATCGACGGCGCTGCGCTGAGTGCGCTGCCGGAGGGTCTGACAGGTATCGATTTAGGCCTGACGATGGACAAGGATGGGGCGCTTTCCACCGCCGCGGGCGGCGCGGACGCCTATCAGCTGCACTTCAAGCATTCCGGCGCTCTCCCCGGACGTTTCACGTACCGCTTCAAGGCGGAGCAAAACCTGCCGGGCGACGTCGTATACCTGTATTATTACTACAATGAGTCGGGCGTTGTCGAGGGCAAGCAGCAGTGCATCGTGGACGGCGAAGGCTATGTAACCGTGGAGATTTACCATTGCTCGAGCTACTTCATCTCCAATACGCTGATTGAAGGCGCAGCGGGCATTCTGACCCAGCCCACGCCCGAGCCCACCGCCACACCGGAACCCACGCCTGCGCCGACTGTCACGCCGGAGGCGCAGCCCGCACAGAACGACGGTCTGGCTGTATCGGCACTGAGCCCGATGGAGCAGTGGTTTGGTATCCCCTACGCGCCGCTGATTGTCGCGCTCGTAGCCGCCGCGCTGATCGGCATGCTGCTCACGATGGTGTTTACGCGCTCCGGTCTGTTCAGAAGGCGGCCCAAAGCCGCGGCGGCGGACAGCCTGTTTGCGCCGGAAGTGCCGGACGATGCGGGCGAATCGGACGACAGCCCGGAAGACGATCTCGAATAACGGATTGAGTGATGAGGCTCCGCTTTGCGGAGCCTTTTCTTGTTTGGGGGCCAGCGCAACCTCGAAAAATTAATAAAATGTATAGCGTATCAATAAAAATTAATTATTAATAAAAAATTTGATATAAAGTAATATTGACAATAGTGTGCGTCGTACAGTATAATACGGGTGAGGTGAGACCAATGGAAGACATGGAAAGCGTATTTTCAGGGTTGCAGCAGGAGCTTCGGCGGGGTGTGGTGGTGCTAAGCGTGCTCGCGCTGCTCAAAGAACCGCGCTACGGGTATGCGCTGACCGAGGCGCTGGAGCAAAAAGGGATGCGCATCGAACCGGGTACGCTCTACCCGCTGATGCGGCGATTGGAGAAGCAGGGCTTGTTGCAAAGCGAATGGGAGACCTCGGGTGCCAAACCGAGGAAATATTATGTGCAAAGCGCGCAAGGCGCAATGGTATATCAGCGGCTGTGTGCCGAATGGGCGGACATGGAGAGGACCATGGACGCGATGATTGAAGGAGGGAAAGGGTATGCAAAATGAACAGAAGGGAATGAACGACCTGATCGACCGCTACGTCTATCAGGTGGTGAAGCAGCTGCCGCAGGCGCAGCGTGCGGATATCGAAAAGGAACTGCGCGGGCTCATCGACGATATGCTGTCGGCGCGCACCGCCAGCCCCGGCAAGGCAGATGTCGAGGCAGTATTGAAGGAATTGGGGCATCCGTTCGAGCTGGCTGCCAAATACAAGGGCAACAGTCGGTTTTTGATCGGGCCGGAATATTTCGATACGTACTGGCTTATCCTCAAGATCGTGCTGGCGGCGGTGGCGTTTGGCATGGCGCTCGCACAGATCATCGGAAATATCGTGACGCCGCCCCAAAACGTTTGGGTGACGATCGGAATGTTCTTTGCGACAATATTCTCCGGATTGGTGCAGGCGTTTGCGTGGGTAACGGCGGTGTTTGCGATCATGGAACACTTTGCGCGCGAAAGGCCATGGAAACGCTCCGAATGGAAACCGGGCGATTTGCCGCCCGTACCGGAACAGAAAGCGCAGATCAAGAAAAGCGAGCCCATTGTGGGTATCATCTTCTCGATCCTGTGGCTGATACTGATTACGACTGCTCCGCAGCTTTTGGGCGTGTATTTCCTTCAGCCGGGTGAATCGGCCAGCGTAATAGGGGCGACGGTACCTAACATTGTGCCGATATTCAACCTCACGGCGCTGCAGCAGCTGATGCCCTTTGTCGTGATCATCATATGTCTCGGCATTGTCAAAGAGGTATTCCGCCTTGCGGAAGGTCGCTACACGGTGCGTCTGGCTATCGCAACCACCATCATCAACGCCGCCTCGCTGATCCTGTTTATCTGGGTATACGGAGGTCCCGCAATATGGAATCCGAACTTTGTTACCACGTTGAGCGCGGGATGGGGCGCGGATTCGACTGTTGCCCATATCTGGAGCATATTCCCCAAGATCCTGGTGGGCCTCGCGGTATTCGGCAACGTCGTGGACAGCATCACCGCATTTGCGCGGGCGCTGCGCCATCGTGAGCCCAGCGCTGCATAGGGTAAAAATATGATTTAAGTGGTAGAAATAGGTTTAACTGTATGCTATAATAATCGGGACGGGTACGAAACCGCCCCGATTTTGTTTTGCTACGGACCGCAGACGTGGAGAAAAAGGAGCTATCGATGCGTATAACGCCCGTGAATGTGGACTCGCTGTATGAAGAACTCAAAACCCGCATCACGTGCCGCAAAGAGGCATTTGAAGCCTTTATTACGTATTTGGAGCAGGAAACGGCATGGCTTACGTCGCCCGCAAGCACGAGGTTTCATTTGAGCTGCGAAAAAGGCCTGCTCATGCACTCTGTGGGGGTGGCGTATCAGCTGATTGCGTTCAAAGAAGCGCTGTTGCCGTCGGTGGATGACGAGAGTGCGGTAATCTGCGGGCTTTTTCACGACGTGGGCAAGCTGGGCGGGCCGGGCAAACCGCTGTATATCAAGGACAACAGCAGCTGCGGCGGCTACCTTTACAATCCCGAAGTGACCGCGATGGGTCTCGGAGTGCGCAGCCTGTATCTCGTGGCGCAGCATATCCCGCTTTCCGACGAGGAGGCGCAGGCAATTTGCTGCCACGACGGGCAGTATATCCCCGAAAACGAGCCGGTCGCGCACCGCGAAGAACCGCTGACACTGCTGCTGCATTATGCGGACTACTGGCAGGCGCACATGTTCGAGGACGACAGGCGCTACCACCGATATATCAAAACGGAGTGAGGCAATGATGGAAGTTAGAAGCGGCATATTCGGCCTGGCGGTCGCAGACGCGCTGGGCGTGCCGGTGGAGTTTATGCAGCGGGAAACGCTGCGGGAAAATCCTGTGACGGACATGCGTGCAAAGGGAACGCATCATCAGCCCAAAGGCACCTGGTCGGACGATACGTCAATGACACTGTGTCTGGCCGACAGCCTATCGGCGGGCGGCGTCGATTATGACGACATCATGAAGAAATTCTGCAGCTGGTGGATCGGAGGCGAGTACACGCCGCATGGCTACGCGTTCGACATCGGCGCTGCAACCGGGCGCGCGCTGAGCCGCTTTCGCGAAGGCACGCCGCCGCTGCTTTGCGGAGGCCGTACCGAGCGCGACAACGGCAACGGCGCGCTGATGCGCATGCTGCCGGCCGTGTATATCGTCCGGAATATGCCGATGGATAAATGCATGGATATCGCGCACAGCCTGACCATGCTGACCCACGCGCATCCGCGCGCCCTCATCGCTTCGGGCATTTACGTGCGCATTGGCGTTGCGCTGCTGGACGGGCGCAGCCCGGCGGACGCGGTATCACGCGCGCTCGAGGAATGCCGGGGGTATTATGAGACCGGCGATCACGCAAGCGAGCTGAGTCACTATCAGCGTCTGTTCGGCAATATTGCGGAATTGCCGGAGGAAGAGATCCGCTCCAGCGGTTACGTTGTGGATACGTTGGAAGCCGCTGTATGGTGCCTGCTCAATACAAACAGCTATCGCGAGTGCGTGCTGTGCGCGGTCAACCTCGGCGAGGACACTGATACGGTGGGCGCTGTCGCGGGCGGCATGGCCGGTATTTGCTACGGATACGGCAGCATCCCTTCGGAATGGCTGAACTCGCTGGCGCGGGCCGACATCATCGAGGCCGTATGCGGCGCGTTCCAGAAACAGGCAGGGTAAATCAAAGAAGTGGCGGTGTACAGGATGAACCGGACAAAAGTCCCTTTAATCATTTTGTTATTGATGATAATTGTTATAGCCGTACTGTATTTTTTAGACAAGGCCAATGTACTGTCCATTGACGATTGGTTTGACTGGGTTTTTGCCATCACCATACTGATAACCAATGTCACTGCGCTTTTAATAGCTCTGAAACGTAAACGACCGGATGCGAAATAAACCGGAAAAGAGCCGAAGCAGCATGGACGCTGCTTTTTTATACCGCACCAGAGCACAGGCAAAAGAACCGAGGGCTGGTGACATCATCTCTTCCGATTTCAAATCATATACATGGGGGTTCAATCCTTTGAAGGATATTGTCAGGTGTGTGAAGAATAATACAGCGAAATTATAGTCGAGGAGAGCAGTATGAAGACGGTGCTTTGTTACGGGGATTCGAATACCTGGGGGTATGTGGGCGGCACGGGAGAGCGTTTTGCGCCGGACGTGCGCTGGACGGGCGTCATGCAGACAGCGCTGGGAGAGGGATACCGCGTGATCGAAGAGGGCCTCAACGGACGCACGACAGTGTGGGACGACCCGATTGAAGGCGATAAGAATGGGGAAACGTACCTGCGTCCTTGCCTTGAAACACAAAAGCCGATCGACCTCGTGGTTTTGATGCTGGGCACGAACGACTTAAAACGGCGGTTTTCGCTGTCCGCTTATGATATTGCGGCGGGGGCAGAAAAGCTGGTACGGCTGATTCTCTCGAGTGAAGCGGGGCCGCAGCACCGTGCGCCCAAGGTACTGCTCGTGTGTCCGGCGAGCGTGCGGGCCCTAACCGATTTCGCGGAAATGTTCGGCGAAGACGCCCGGGAGCGCAGCAAGCGCATGCCGGCGCATTATGCCGCTGTTGCACAGCGCTGCGGATGCGGCTTTTTCGATGCATCCTCTGTGATATCGGTATGCGCAGCAGACGGCATCCATCTGGAAGCGGATGCGCACGCCACACTGGGCAAAGCTTTGGCGGACGCCGTAAGCGGCCTCTGCGCTAGCGGACAAAAAGAACAAAGCCGGCAGGAGGAAACCGGCTTTGCAGGGTAGAACGATATCAGATACCTTGCGGGCACCTGGAACGCACACGGAGAATAATCCTATGCCTGGATGATATTCTTCCGCGGCTCTATATATTCGTCATTGCGCAGTATGGAGCGGACATCGATGACATCCTCCATGTAGTACCATCCTTTGCGGCTTACGATGAAGTCGGCCGCCATCAGCGCGCCCTGCGCGAACGCCTTGCGGGAGAAGGATTCGTGAGATATCGAGATTTTCTCGTACTCGCCCACGGCAAGCACCTCATGCACGCCGATAAAGCCGCCTGCGCGCACCGAGTTGATCGGAATATGGCTGACGGGAATATCGGGCAGCTCGCCTTCCAAAGCTTCCGCGATACGCTTTGCCGTGCCCGAGGGGCGGTCCGTCTTGTGGCTGTGGTGCATCTCAGTGATCTGATAGTCGAAGAAGGGGAGCGCATGCGCTACGGTTTTAAGCAGAGACATGAGCACGTTGATACCGACTGTCACATTGGGCGCGTATACAACGCCCATCTTTGCGCTGCGGACCAGCCGCTGCATGCGCGATAACTCATCTTCGGTAAAACCCGTGGTGCATACAACGCATGGCACTGCGTAGGACTTGCAAACATTCAGCAGCTGCCAGCTTGCCTCGTGACTGGAAAAATCGATGACTACGTCTATCCGTGTGCTGCAGAAAATTTCGTGTGCCCTTGTGATGGGCGTCGCATCAATGCCCATTTTGCCCGTCAGCGATAACTCGCCGACATCGAGCCCCGCTTTCTCACTCTGGTCCCGGCAGAATGCGGCCACAATATTGTATTTGCGGCTGTCGCGCACCGTGCGCACAACTTCGAGACCCGCTCTTCCGATTCCGCAAATCGCAACGTTGATCATTTCCTGCTCCTTTCCTGGCGTTGCCGCCATAGTCCGTTTTATTGCACACCGCTTTTGCCCAAATAAAAATGCGCTCGCAAAGCAGCAAGCGCAGGATAAATTTTTAGAATACTAAAAAAATTCCCCCCTCATGCGCTTACGAGATTAGCTGACGGGTTCGGGTTGAAAGGTACCCTACCGATAAATCGGATTCACCCCAAAAGTTGGTTCTCCCGTTCTCCGTTTCCGGAGATTCAGCAACTGGATATTGTATTTATTATAGTGTCTATTGGATAATATGTCAAGTTTGCCTTGAATATTCGCATAAAAACGATAAAAAAGGTTGCCGGGGAACGTATTTTGATTTATTATACGCAGTGTGTAAAATTCGCAGGAATTTCGGAGGTATTGGATGGCGCTCAAGGAAATACGCACGCAGGATGACGAGGTGCTGCGCGGGAAATGCAAGCCCGTTGCGGAAATAACCCCAAGGATACGGCAGCATCTTGACGACCTTGCGGATACGCTGCAAAGCGTCGGCAATGGGGCAGGCCTTGCGGCGCCTCAGATTGGCGTGCTGCGCAGGCTCATCGTGGTAGATACTCCGGACGGATTGCTGCGGCTTATCAACCCGGAAATCGTGGAGGCCGAGGGCGAACACGATGTGGAGGAAGGGTGCCTCAGCGTGCCAGGGGTATGGGGGCGGCTAAAGCGCCCTGTGAGTGTGAAGGTACGCGCTCTCAACGAGAACGGCGAGGTTCTCGATCTTTCGGCGCAAGACGATATGGCCAAATGCTTCTGCCATGAGATCGATCACCTTGATGGCATACTGTTTACGGACAAGGTAACCGAGTTCCTCGGAGACGAGGAATAAGCCGCAAGGGAACAGGAAAAAATGAATAAACGCTTGTTGGACGGCATGCCTATTAAAAACGGCGTGCCGTTTTATTATACGATTTTTAGATAAAAATGAAGGTTATTATACTTTTTTGTTGAATAATGCAAGCATAACACTGTGCTCAGCAAAAATAAGTCAGGGGTAAGCTGTATGCGGGACCCGCAACATCAGGTCATCGGTGACGCCGAGATGGAGTCCGTACTACAAAGCAAGTGGCAAAAGTTCCTCGACATGATTAGAGAGATCATGCATGTTTCCGCTGCGATTGTGATGTGCGCTCACGCGGATGAAATTGGGTTATTTGCGGCCAGCGGCGGCGAGGAGCGCCTTCGCATAACGGAAGAGCGGGAACCTTTTAGTTCCTATTGCCAGACCGTGATGGCTGAGCGCCGCATGCTGACCGTTTCCAATGCCATGGACGGCGATCAGCGGCGCCATTGCAAAGATGCAAAGCCTGATATGATTGCGTTTCTTGGATTACCGCTGCTCTGGCCCGATGGGAGCGCTTTTGGCACGGTTTGCGTGCTCGATTCGAGGGAGAGGGGTTACTCAGACGCGGAACAGCAGCTGCTGGGATTGTTTGCTGGTTTCCTGCAGGATGATTTGGCGGCACTGGTTGACAGAGATAATCTTAAAAAAGCGAAAGAAAGCATCAATGACCTTAAAGCTGCAAATGAACGTTTTGTGCTGGCGGCAAACGCAGGCGCCGTCGGCGTCTGGGACTGGGACATACAGCATGATACGCTGAATTGGGATACAGAGCTGTCGGGCCTTTATGGCCTGGAACCCGGACCAAGAATGGTGACGCACGCCGATTGGATATCACGCGTGCATGCGGATGATGCGGCACGGTGCGAAGGTGAGGTTCTTGCGGCTATTGAGAGCCATCAAGCCCTTGAGACTGAATACCGGATCGTTTTGCCGGATGGTGGCACCCGGTATATCCGGAGCTGCGGCAATATCATCTGCGACGGACTCGGCCGTGCCATACGCATGGTGGGGATCAATTTTGACATCACGGATAAAAAGCTGGCGGAGATCGCGCTAAAGACGAGCGAAGAGCGCCTTAAGCGCGCGCAGGCGCTCGCGCATGTGGGCAATTGGGAGATCGATCTGGCGAAGAGACAGATGTGGGCTTCGCAAGAGGCATTTCGTATATACGGCCTGTCATACGAGAATGGAATAATCCCGCTTAATGTCGCACAGCGGATGGTGATCGAGGAAGACCGACCCAAGATGGACCGGGCTCTTACCGGATTGATCCGAGGGGATATCAATTATGACGTGGTATTCCAAATACACAGGCAAAGCGACGATGAGGTGCGGGTATTGCATTCCGTCGCCGAGGCCGAATACGATGCGGACAGGAGCCCCCTGCGCGTGGTGGGCGTGGTACAGGATATATCGGATATGATCCAGGCGCAGCGCAGAATCTCCGAAAGTGAGAATGCCTATAAAGCGCTGTTCAACGAACATCCGGCTGTGCGGTTGGTCCTCAGCGCAGAAGATGCAAAAATCATTGATTTGAATCCGTCTGCGGCTGAGTTTTACGGGTATACCCGCGAAGAATTAATCGGCAAATCCGTATCCGAGCTTAACGGACAGCCGCTTGAAACAGCGGTAAATAACCTGCGCATGGCTTATCAGGTAAAAAAGACACGGTTCGAAGCGTCACACCGGATGGCAGACGGAAGCTGGCGCCAGGTGGAGGCGTTTACCGGACCGGTAGAAATCGATGGCCGTCCATGTGTCAACTGCATCATTCACGACATCACCGACAGAAAAACCGCGGAAGCCCAGTTGCGTGAAAGCGAGTCGCGCTTCCGGCAATTCGTGGAGAGCGCGCCGGACGGTGTTTTCGTGCAAACGGGCGGCTGTTTTGGTTACGTGAACCAAAAAACGATCGAATTACTGGGCGCCGAATCTGCGGACCAGCTGCTCGGGAGCAGCGTGCCGCAGTTTTTCACGGAGGATTGCCGGGCAAAGGTTATTGAGCGTATCCGGACGCTCAACGAAACCCGCCAGCCGGTGCCGCTGACTGAGGAAGCGATACTACGAATGGATGGCGGACGGGTGGAAGTGGAAGTCTCCGCCGTACCCATACGGCACGAGGGACAAGACGGCGCTTTGGTGTTTATGCGGGATATCACAGCCCGGCGCATCCTGGAAAACGAGAAAACGCAGATGGAAGCCCAGCTGAGGCAGAAACAGCGGCTGGAGTCGATTGGGCTGCTGGCCGGAGGTGTGGCGCACGAGATCAACAATCCTTTAAACGGCATCATCAATTACGCACAGCTGATTTCGGAGGGGGAGACGGAAGCGGTATACGAATACAGCCGCGAGATCATCCGAGAGGGGCAAAGAATCGGTGCGATCGTGCGAAACCTTCTCCGGTTTTCGCGGCAGGAAAAGCAGAGCCACAGCCCTGCGCGCATCGAGGATATTGTCGACGAGACCCTTTCGCTGATCCGCACACTGTTTCGCCACGATCAGATTGGGCTTGAGGTCAATATACCGGACGGTCTTCCCAGCATTAAGTGCCGCAGCCAGCAAATACAGCAGGTGCTGATGAACTTGCTCACGAACGCGCGGGACGCCCTCAACGCCCGATACAAAGGTTTTAACGCGGACAAGGCCATCAGGGTTGACTGCAGGCTGTTTGAACGCGCGGGACGGCGCTGGATACGCCTGACGGTGGAGGATTACGGTACCGGTATCCCCAAGGGAATCCGTGATAAGATATTCGATCCTTTTTTTACGACCAAGCCGCGCGACGAGGGAACCGGCCTCGGACTGTCCATCAGCCACGGCATCGTCAAGGATCACCATGGAGAGCTGTATTTTGATTCTGAAACCGGTCAATATACGCGCGCCATACTCGAACTGCCGGTAGATAACGGCTGGAATTTGACGGAGGTATGATATGCCTGGTGTACTCATCGTAGACGACGAAAAAAGCATACGCATCACGCTTGCCGAGTTTTTGAAGCGGGAAGGGTACGACGTGTTTACCGCTGAAAACGCCGAAACCGCCATTGAGCTGCTGAAGGTGCACCCGGTGGACGCGATTCTTTCGGATATCGTAATGCCGCGGCAATCCGGCACGTCTCTGCTTAAACTGATCCACGACATCTATCCGGATATCCAGGTGATTATGATTACGGGCGAACCGACGGTGGAAACCGCGGTGGAGGCGGTGCGCTACCACGCCCGGGACTATCTTTCTAAGCCGATCTGTAAGGACGATTTGCTCAAGGCGGTGCGCCATGCGGTCAATTACAAGCTTTTGCTTGACGAGAAGAGGACCCTGGAACTGGAGATACGCGAGCAGAACGAGAATCTGGAGCGCATCGTAGAGGAACGTACCCAGAAGCTGCGGCAGGCGATGATCAATACCGTGTTTGCGGCCGCGGCGATGATCGAACTGCGCGATCCGTATACCGCCGGTCACCAGCGCCGCGTAGGGGATCTGGCGCGTTCCATCGGACGGGAGATCGGCATGCCGGAGGATACGCTGGAAGGACTTTATATGGTGGGGTGCATCCACGATGTGGGCAAGATCACCGTACCGACGGACATTCTCAACAAGCCGGGGCGGCTTTCCGTACCCGAATATGAGATCATCAAGGAGCATCCGCAAAAAGGCTACGAGCTGCTCAAAGGTTACGAGATGCCTTGGCCGGTTGCGGAAATCGTCTACCAGCACCATGAACGGCTGGACGGCAGCGGATATCCGCATGGCCTCAAGGAAGCGGATATCCGGTTTGAAACGTGCATCATCTCCGTCGCGGACGTCGTCGAAGCGATGATATCGCACCGTCCGTACCGACCGGGCCTGGGGCAGGAAGCGGCGCTCAACGAGATCAGGCAGGGACGCGGTTTCCTCTATCACCCGAACGTCGTGGATGTTTGCGTAAAGCTTTTTGAAAAAGGATATCAGTTGGTCGAATGAAGAATAAAGACACCGCGCACGGACATGTTGCTACGGGAAGGCATCATGTCCGTGCTTTTTTATATGCGCGTTGGCATCTGGGCAGCCCCGCACATGGATAAGCGTACCGCAATATAATGTAGCATCACACGCAAAGAGGAGGTGGCGTTTTATGATGCCAACCAAGGAACTTCAGGAGCTCGTACGCGCGCTCACGCAGTCTTCGGAATACGCAGAGATGATGCGCGTACGGAAAAAGGTGATGGAGAATATGCAGATCGCGCGGCAGATGAGCGCGTTTGAACACGAGTATGCGCGGCTCAACAGCTATAACATGTCCGAGGCGGAGCGCGCGGGGCGCATCAAGAAACTCAACGCGGATTACAGCCCGCTGCTTGAACGGGAGGAAATTAAGGGGTTTGTTGCGGCGGTAAACCAGTATCAGAAGATGATATCGGAAAGCATTACTTACTTAAACCGCCATCTGGATATGGGCAGCCAGCAGCGTCCTTACTGAAACGATACAGGAGCCGCTTCAAAACGCCATCCTGTAAGGCATGCCGCTATACCGGCAGAGAAGGTTGCCCTGCTCGCCGGTATTTTTATACATGCTTCGCGTGAAAACCCGGTTCATATGTTCTCTGTGCGGTCGCTGGCATCCGGGCCCGGCATCATGTCCCATACGCCCGGTATCCCATACCAGCCGCCCTGCGGACTCAGAGCGGAAACCCGCAGATCCCTTTCATTTCGGCAGCCGTACCCGCGGGATGGGTTGCGGCCCCTGTCATTCAAGCCGTACCCTTCGCAGCGGCTGCGCGGAAATCCGGAAAGGTACGGAGGAGAGAGAAACCGCGGAAAATGCCCCGGGGTTTCGCCGCCGCGAGGCCTGCCGCCAAGGCATCCGCTTCCGGGCGGATAAGTGCCATTGGGCATAAGAGTCTCCTTTCACAGGCAATCCTGCCATTCTGTTGTATAGTATGAACATGCAGCGCCATTGGTTCAGACCCGCTGCCGCGTCGAATCTCCGCGGGATATGCCGGCAACAAAAGTTTACAAGCGACACAGAAAAGGGTATAATGCCGTTAATACTCTATTAGACGGAAACGGAGCAGATATGAACCGTTACACGAATTATCATCGAAACACTTATTTGGGCGAGGACGAAAAGCGTCCCGCCGGAAGGCCGACGCAGCCCGCAGCGGGCGGCAGAGGCCCGCGGAAACCCGCCAAAAAACGCGGTCTGCCAATCGCGTATATAATCGCGATCGACGTTGTGATCGCAGCGCTGGCGCTTTTTCTTTTCTCTCTGTTCTATTTTATACTGCCGAAGGATATGAGCGGCAACACCGTAACCCTGCCTACGCCCCCAAGAACGGAAACATCGCAGGCTTCGCCCTCCGAGCAGTCCAGCCCGGGCGAAACGCAGAGCGAGACCGCCACGCCGCAGACTTCGGCGGTGGCCGACAACAGCGATTTTGGCGCGCGTTTTTCGGACAAGTTCACCACCGGCGATGTCGAGCAGACCGAGAACGGATATAAGAGCGCAAACGTCAATGTGACAATCGAGAAAAAGACACAGAACGATGTCACCTACTACGTTGCCGATATCTACATCAGGAACCTCGAATGCTTCCGAACGGCTTTCGGGCAGGGAACGTTCGGATATTCGGATCCGACCGACGTAGTCGCTCAGCAGAACGGCGCGATTGTCGCGATCAACGGGGACAACTGCGTGGATAACCATGGCCCCGTTGTGCGCAACGGCGAAATGCAGCGCGATGAGACTTTTACTTCGGATGTGCTCGTGCTGGGCTGGGATGGCGTGATGACGACGTATTCGCCGGAGGAATTTGATCTCGATAAAGTCAAGGCAGAAGGTGCCTGGCAGATATGGACGTTCGGGCCGATGCTGCTTAAGGACGGGCAGCCGATGACCGAATTCAACAGCAGCGTGAACAAGAAGAATCCGAGAACCGCGGTCGGGTACTTTGAACCGGGTCATTACTGCTTCGTCGTGATTGACGGAAGGCAGGAGGGCTACTCGGTCGGTATGACGACGGCGGAGATGTCGCAGCTGTTTGCCGATATGGGATGCACCGCCGCATATAATCTTGACGGCGGGCAAACCTCTGAGATGGCGTTTATGGGCGCAATGGCAAACCAACCCTACAACGGGGGCCGCAGCACGAGCGATATTCTGTACATCGCGGACATCGCGGGAGAGTGAGGAAGGAAATGCTGAAGAAGATCATACCGCACATCTGCATTATTATTTCGCTGATGATGCTGACGTTTTTTATCGTGGACAAGTTCAATCCTGGCATGAACTTCGTGGGGAACGGCTTTTTCAAGGTTCTGCTTGCCATCTATGGGGTCGTGGTGCTCATCGCATCGGGATACCTGATCGCCAGCAACCGCAGAGGATAGCGCATAAAACGAGGGGCGTTCTTGCTGGGCGTCCTTTTTGTTATAGCGAGAACTCGGCTTGACCTAATTAGTGACCACACCAGATTACTGTAATCGTGCTGATAGTATCGGCAACCGCATTAATTCCGGTCTGGATTGCTTCGTCGCTTCGCTCCTCGCAATGACGGTAGGTACTTCCTGGGCTGTCATTGCGATTGCCGTAAGTGCCCTTGGGTACGCTATGCTCCTCGCAATGATACCCATTATGGGCACAAGCAAGCGAAGCAATCCGCCAGTCACTCGCTTCTTGCCAAATGAGAAACCACACGATTGACATAGAAACCAAAAAGGCGTCCCGCCGAAGCTGGACGCCTTTCTATGTTTTTACTGGGATTTACGGTATAGGTGCGCCAAGGGTCAGCGTAATCGTTGTGCCCTTTGCTACTGTACTGCCAGCGGTCAGCGATTGGGCCACGACGACATTCGTACCTAAGGGGTCGTACGTATCGCCTTCGACAAATACGATTCGTAGCAGACTGCCATAAGTATTGACGGCGTCAGTCTGGTTCATCCCAATGAGGTTGCTGGGTACGCCAGTCGTCTCAGACTTCACGTAGGTGAGCGTGATCGTTTTGCCCTGAGTGGTTTCAGTACCCGCGGCCAAATCCTGCTTCCACACCTCGCCGGGCAGCCAGGTGCCGCTTATAGTTGGCGTTGCTTCCTTAAAGACTGGAACCAGTCCAAGTGCATCACACATTGCAATCGCATCCTCACGAAGAATCGCGTGATTATAAGTTGCGCCTTCATCTGCAAAGTCAGGTACATAGACCACCTTGCCCGAGGATACCGTGACGGTAATCGTCGTCTTATAACTGATCTCCTTGTTTGCGGGAGATTGGCTCAGCACGGTCCCGGCTGGAGAACTGCTCGACGTGTATGTGGGCGGGTTGACCTTGATGCTCGCGCCCTGCGCGTTCAGCCCCTGCGCCCACGTCTGCAGCGCATCCAGCGTCTGGCCCACATACGAGGCGATGACGACCTTGTTGCCAAGCGAGTACTTGAGCTCAAGGATATCGCCCGCTTCATAGACCGTTCCTGCTTCGATGCTCTGCGAAATGAATCTGCCGACCGATGAACCGGAATATCTTTCCGTAACCGTCACCGGTATGCCCAGTTCCGCGGCTTTGGCGGACGCCCCTTCTTTCGTATAGTCCGAAAAATCGGGGACGGTGACCTTCTTGCCCTTGGACACCACGAGCGTAATTTCGCTGCCGCGGCTGACCTTCTCTTCGGCCTTGACGCTCTGCGATATGATGGAGCCAGCGGCAACATAGTCGTCGTATTGCTCATCCACGATCAGCGTCAGTCCGTTTTCGTTGGCAAACGCGTAGCATTCCGATAGCGTCTTCGTCTTGAAGTCGGGTATTGTCACCTGCAGCGCGGCTTCGTCCTCCGGCCCCTTGGACGCCACCACGTATACGGGCGAGTCGCGCCGAACCTCTTCGCCAGTGACCCGGTCGTCGTTGACCTCGTAGCGGATCACGTTGCCCGTGGGCACCGTGTCGCTGAACTCAGTCGTGATGCGTACCTTGGTCATGAAGTTCTCGTCGGCCCACGCCTGCACTTCTTGCATGGTCATGGTCTTAAGGTCGGGCAGGGGCAGCGTCACCGACAGATCGTGGCCCTTGGACACGGTCACCGCGATGAAATCGCCCTTCTGCACGCGCTCTCCAGTCGCCACGTCCTGCTCGAAAATCACGCCTTCCGCATAGGCGTCGCTGAACTCTTCGGTGGACTCGAGCTGCACACCCTTGTCCTGCGCCCAAAGCTGCGCTTTGGTGTACTCCATGCCCTTCAGATCGATCATCTCGATGCCGCTGTTCAGCAGCAGCACCAGTACGATGATGATCACGATCAGCGCCACGACGCCTGCCGAAATGCCAATGATGAGCTTTTTGCGGTTTGGAGATGCCGGAGGCGCCTCGTAAGGGCGCTCCGGCGGAACAAAGTCGCTTTTTTGCTCATACTTATACGCGGGAAGCGGCGCGTCTTTGACGACGATCTCCTTCGCCGGCTTCTCCGGTTTTACCGATTTCTCCGGCTTTGCCGGTTTGTCCGGCTTCTCCGGATCCGGTTTTTCCGCGTTGGTCTTGCCATAGCTGTTTAAAAAGTCGTTATTATTGTCACTCATACGCCTTCCTCAATCAGTTCGTGATATCCCTCTTCCTGAATACCAGTATCGATACGACCGCACTTACCGCGGACAGAACCAACAGCATGATTATACCATAAGTCAGGCTGATTGGCACCCCGCTCTGTATCATCGATTGAACAGGAGGCAGCACATAATTCGTCACCGGCTTAAAGAAGTCTGCAATGACGATATAGGGGATCGGCGTGAACGCGATCCAGTCCATCATGCTGTAGGAGATCATACCCATCAATACCACAGAACCGATAAAGCAGACCACAGGAACGATGATCGCGATGGCAATGTTTTTCACTACCACAGACATCATAAAGGCGATGCAGTAAGCAAATATGATCGATACCATACAGGCGAAGAATTTGGGGATATAGAACGCAAAGAACCCGATCTCACCGGCTATCGTAAAGTTGGGGAATGCGAAGTCTCCGAACCCGAAGCAGATGCCGTTGACGACGATGTTCAGTATCGTGCCGACAAGGTACAGCGCAAGGCAAATCAGCAGCCCCGCGAGGAACTTGGACATCAGAATCTTCAGCCTTGTCTTGGGACGAATCATCAGCAGACGGATCGTGCCCATCTGGAATTCGCTCGCCATCAGCCAGCCGCCCACGAGGATACCAAACAGTGCAACCACGATGGAGTAAACCAGCGCCTGCACCGTGACGCTACGCGCGCCGTTCGGCACATACTTCATGTCCGGCTTATCCGCATCAAGGCAGCTCTGTGCGATGAGGATCTTGTTGTTGAGCTCGTCGATCTGCGCCTGTATTGCCGCAACATATCGGGAGTAAGAGCCGTACTGGATCGCCATATACTGATCCTTGTTGAAATCTTCCTCGCTCATGATGGTCGTATAGGTTAGCTGCTGACGGCAATTCGTAATGTCGTCCAGCGCCGTATTCTGCCACACATCGGTATACGGAATGATATTCTTCTGAAGCCGGTACTCAAGAATGGGGATATTGTTGGACTCGATGAAAGCGATTTGCTTTTTCAAATCCTCTATAATCTGGTTCAGGCTGTCCTCCTGGTCGGGGTTATCGATAATCGCCTGTTCCTGAATATCGATCTGGTCCTGCAGGCTCTTGATGTTGTCGTTTTCCTGCTGAATGCGCATCTCGACGTATTTGGCGAAATCGTTGTTCTGCAGTATGCTGTACAGCGACTCGATATAGGTCTCCGCCGTGTCCAGTGCGGCAAGCCGCTCTTCCGCCGTAATATTGATATATTTCTCGTCATACGAGGCGGGGTCCATATACATGAAGAACTGGACCGCTTCCTTCAATTCAGCCGGATCCTCGGTGTCCGAATTCTGATAGATGAAGCGATCGAACAGCGGCTGCGTATTCCATGCGAGGTCCACCCGATAATCCTGATACGTCGTCACATAGGTGGCGAACTGCACATAGTAACTGAGCTGATCATCGATCAAACGCAGCGCGATATCGAGCGCGCCGGGCGTCGTGAACATGCTGCTGTCCATAGATGTCTGCTGCTGCTGCAGACTCATGACATTCCAGTAATACGGGTTGTCGGGCATTATCGTTACGCCGTCCACCGTAATGGGCTGCTGGTCGCTGGGATAACCCGGCTCCTTGATATCGTAACGCGCCACTGCTGCCTCGGTGTACATGATCGGGCCGCCGGGGCCACCCGGATACGTAGGCCCGTCCGTAGCCGTCAAGGCCGTAAATATCGGGAATATAACGCTGGCCGCCAATACCAGGATACCGAATATCAGCAGGAATTTTACCCGAAGTATGTTCCTGAATTCCGTTTTGATCTGCCTTAAGAAACTCATCTTTGTGTCCTTTCTCCGTTTTGGGATATCCGGTTACCGAATCTGGGTCTTGGTGCCGGTCGTCATGGATATAAAGTCCTGCTCGAGCGTGCGGTGCTGCTGGTTTACCGCGTAGATGCCCACGCCCATACCGACAATCGCATTGACGATATCCGGTATCTGTGCCCGCTTCATCACCAGCGTGATGTTGCCGTTTTCCTGGCTGCAGTTGGCTTCCAGACTCTTGAAATACGCCAGCACTTTTTCATTGTCGGTCGTGCTGAAGGTATAGCTGTAGATCGAATCGTTGTCGTCCTGTTCCTGTACCTGCTCGATGGTTTTCTCGCCGATGATCACGCCGTTATCGATGATATAAATGCGGTCGCACATGAGTTCCATCTCGGCGAGCAGATGGCTGGAAATGAATACGCCCACGCCGGCGTTTTTGGAGAGATATTTCAACAGATCGCGCAGTTCTTTGATGCCGATCGGGTCAAGGCCGTTCGTGGGTTCGTCGAGTATGAGCAGCTTGGGCGTATGCAGCAGCGCCTGCGCAATACCTACGCGCTGACGCATACCCAGCGAATAGTTCTTGACCTTGTCGCCGATACGCTGCGACATCTTCACGAGGCTGATCACCTCGTCGATGTGTTCCTTCGCGCCCTTGTCATACATCGAGGCGAAATATTCGAGGTTTTGCCGTCCTGTCATGCGCTTATAGAGGTCCGGGTTTTCGACGATGCCGCCTACATTGCGCATCGCGTTTTCGAAATCGGTCACAACATCGTGACCGCACACGGAGATACGGCCCGATGTGATCGTGAACAGACCCATCACCATTTTGATCGTTGTGGTTTTACCCGCGCCGTTCGGCCCCAAAAAGCCCACGATTTCGCCTGAATTCACCTTAAGCGATATGTTGTCGAGTATCTTCTTCTTCCTGATGACCTTTGTCAGGCCTTCAATTTTGAGCAGTTCCAATTGGCATATCCTTTCTCACCGGCATGCGGCGTTGGTTTGATCCTCTGCTTAGACGCAATGAATTTAAAAAAGTTCCTTCATCCTATACAAAAATATCACAATCCATGCCGTTTCTGAATCTTGGCGGACATTTTACCCCAAATTATCTTTAGATATGATAAACTTTTCACAAATTTATCGGTGACGGGTAATTTCAATGGCATTAGTTACCGATAAATCACATAAGGCAGCATGACAAACATCATGACGACAACATGATCAGCATTGAGGAACGCATATGAAAGAAATTGTTACAACGGATATTGCAAAATGTGAGGGATGCAACCGCTGCGTCCGGGTTTGCCCGGCGCCGGAGGCTAATGTAGCATTCATGCAGGACGGAAAGATCAAGGTGCGTGTCGACGCGGCAAAGTGCATCGCCTGCGGCGCGTGCATTCAGGCGTGCCAGCATGGCGCGCGCGATTACGAGGATGATACCGACCGCTTCATGCGCGATGTGCAGAGCGGCGCGGACATATCGATGCTGGTCGCGCCCGCGGTGCGCACCAACCTGCACGACTGGCAGTCGGTGCTGGCGTGGCTGAAGGAGCTGGGCGTGCGCCTGATGTTCGATGTTTCGCTCGGCGCAGATATCTGCACTTGGGCGCATATCCGCTATATTGAGAATGAAGCCCCGGCTGCGCTGATTACGCAGCCCTGTCCGGCTATCGTTAATTATATTGGCAAATACCGACCGGAACTGACGGGACGGCTTTCGCCGGTGCACAGCCCCATGGCCTGCACGGCGATATTGATGAAGAAGTACATGAACGTTTCTGGGGCCATCGCGGCGCTCTCGCCCTGTGCTGCCAAGAAGGGTGAATTCGAAGAGACCGGTCTGATCCAATATAACGTGACCTTCAAAAAGCTTGCGGAATATATGGGGCGCCATCACATCCGGGTCTTAGAAGCGGCGTTTGAGTTCGACCACCTCGAATCCTCGCTGGGCAGAATTTATCCGATGCCGGGCGGGCTCAAGGCCAATATCGAATATTACCTGGGCAGCGGGGTGCGCGTGGATAAATCGGAGGGGCAGGGCGTTGTATACCGGCATCTGGACCTGCTCGCGCAGGAGGATGAAAAGAACATGCCGCCCGTATTCGACGTGCTCAACTGCCCGGAGGGCTGCAATGGCGGAACCGGCTGCGCCCACAGCCCGTCGCTGTTCGAGATCAACCGGGTCATGGAGGATACGCGGCAGGAAGCGCTGGGGACGCACAGCAAAACAGACGAAGCCCAAATGACGGAGTTGTTCGCGCGGTTCGACCGGCGTCTCCGGCTAGAAGATTTTATCCGCACCTACGCAAAAAGGGCCGTGGATTCCATACCGTATACGCAGCTGGACGTGGAGCGTGCGTTTGAAATGCTGGGCAAGAAGACGCAGGAGCAATGCAGCCACAACTGTTACGCCTGCGGTTCCGAGACCTGTCAGGAGATGGCGGTCCGGATTGCGAAGGGCATTAACATTCCCGAAAACTGTATCGAGAAGACGCGGCTCGATATCCTGCGCGAACACGAAGCCTTTTTGCGCGAAAAGGAGAGCAGCGTAACCAATGTAACGCAGATACTCAAAGAGATCGAAGACATTCAGAAGCTGTTCGGGGACGTACTACGCTGTGTTTCACATGTGAGCACGACCATCGAACAATTCGAAGGCATGGCCAATGCGGTGAACGATATGGCGCTGCAGACCAAGATCCTCTCGCTCAACGCGTCGGTGGAGGCGGCCCGCGCGGGAGCGGCGGGCAAGGGCTTCAGCGTGGTGGCGGGGGCGATCCGGGACCTCGCGGCGCAGTCGCAGGACGCGGTGGTGAGCACCGGGGATACCAGTGCGCTGGCGAAAAACGCGATTGGCGCAATTACACAGGCCAGCAGCGATGTGGAGGCGTCCATACAAAAGGTCGCGGAGTACATCAAACAGGTCTCGGCGTCGATGGGCGTAAAGGCTTAAGCGGCGTCCATCCGCACCGAGCCAATCTTACGGGTTTCTTTTACGGCATGGGCGCACGTCCGTGCCGTTTTTGTAGTCTGTTATAGGCGGGGGGCTATCGCATTTTTATTATCCTGTGCCTCGCACCGATCAGCGTTATGCGTTCCACGTTCCCGTCTCTTCAAAACGTTCTACGGCCTTTTGCGCTTCTTCGATGATGCGCCCGTCAAATTTCATGTAATCCAGCAGCCGTATCGCGTTGCGCGTATTGGACCGGCCGGGTTTGAGCAGATAGTCAAAGCGCATGCCTTCGCCGGTAATCTGTTCTTCGAAATGGTAATTATCGAAGCTTGACTCCAGAATACGCGTGAGCTCGATGTCATGCGTGGCTGCCACGCACAGGCAGCACTGCGCACCCAAAAAGCCCAGTACGGCAGCCGAAGCCGCGATGCGCTCGATCGTATTCGTGCCTTTCAATATCTCGTCGATAAAGCATATGCATATGCCGCCCTGCACTGCGTCCAGTATACGCCGCAGCGATTTGATCTCGGTGATGAAATAGCTTTCACCCGCACAGATGTCATCCCGCACGGCCATCGAGGTTAAAACGAGCGCAAGCGGCGTTTGAAACGCGTACGCCGTACAGGTGTGAATCGTCTGCGCAAAAATACCGTTTATCGCGAGCGCCTTGATGAAGGTGGATTTGCCCGATGCGTTGGAGCCGGAGACCAGACTGCTACGCGCAATGCGCGCGTCGTTGGAAACGGGGTCATCCAGCAGCGGGTGATATAAGCCCCGTGCGGTGACCGCCAGTTCCCCTGTAAATTCGGGGCAGCACCAGTGCGGCAGGCTTTTGCGGAAGGAAAGTATGGCTACGGCGGCATCGAGCGCGCCGATATGCTCGTACAGCGCGAGGAAGGCAGCGTTGTTCTTTTCGATCAGGCTTACCGCCTTGTTGTAATTGCGGATATCCGACAGGAACGGAATCTTGAGGTACTCGAAGAACATGTCGGCGTCGGAAAGCCTGTCTTTGGAGATCGAGGAGATCTTTCCGGCGACCTTTTTGAATACACGCAGGTTCGCCGAAAGCTCCGCCGTGATTTCGGGGGAGAGGTTCAGACGGCGTATCCGGTTCGCGCACCAAAGCAGCGTCGAAAAGTATCGCAGCGCGGCAAGCTCCCGGTCGATATATACCTTCATGAACGAGTAGACGACGATGTTGACGATCAGTGACAACAGCACGGCGAACAGCCCGGCGGCCCAGTTGACGAAAAACAGCCCGGTGCAAAGCAGCGGTACGAAGGTCAGTATCGTGTAAAGGGCCGGATATTTGAGGCGTTTAGACGCAGCCGAACAGCCAAAGGACAAGAGGCCGCTTGCAGGCGATTTGCCCATTTTGGCGAGCGTCACCTGTAACTCCAGCCGCAGATCAGGGTGTGCATCCAGCACGCGCAGCAACGCTTCGCGTTGCTGCAGAGGCGCTTCCTTGTATTCGGGCGAGTGCAGCAGCGCATAAAGGTATTCCTCGCCCACGGTGGTATGGCACGCGTCGATGCGTGCAAACACCCGGTCCAACTCAAGATCATTCCAGGTTATGTCGTCGATGCAGCGCGGCTTGGGGATTTTGCGGTGCCAGATGCGCCACGCGTCGGCGAGCTGGCCGGGCAGATTCTCGTCCATAGCTTTCGGCGGTTTGCCGAATTGCGCGGCGATGCGTTCACGGAACTTGTGGCGTGACCGTATTAGCGCGTAGACGATGGCTGCCGCCGCGGCGACGGCGAGCAGAATGATCAGACCTGTTTGCGCAAAAAAGCTGGATTGGCTCATAATCGTCCTTCCGATAGGTTCATTGAACCATTATATTACTGGTTCCGGCTGGATGCAATGAAAAAGCCCCGCATCGCTGCGGGGCGCGTGTGCCGCTACCCTTGGGCCGGGGCATCCGGCTGCTCGGCTTCTTCCTGTGAAGCGAGGTACTTCTGATACGCTGCGTATGCATTGCCCTGCCAGCCGGGCCAAGCCTCGGTGACGGGGATACGGCCAGCCTTCAGCCCAGGCCGCGAACCCGGCCTGCGGGGGAATACTAGCTGCTTTTTGATGGCCTTGGCCGCCTCGTCGTGCCGGTCGCCGCGGACGATCTCGCAGACGCTGCCGGGCGCGATATTGTAATAGACCCAGCGCGCGTCGGGCACCGTCATGCGCACGCAGCCGTGCGAGCCGCGTCGGCCCAAGTGCGAGTACGAACTCGTATAGCTGTTGGCGTTGCGGTGCAGGTACAGCAGCGAATGCGTATAGATCGAGCCGGTGATCTGGCGCCAATACTGCCCGTAAACGCCTACGCTGAACAGCCCGAACCGTACGTAGTTGTCGTCCATATGGAAGGTGCCTCCGGGAGTCGGCGTATCGTCTGCGCCCGTGGTGAC
The DNA here is from genome assembly GCA_023390815.1 of Bacillota bacterium. Taxonomy (GTDB): domain Bacteria; phylum Bacillota; class Clostridia; order Christensenellales; family SZUA-584; genus JAEWCC01. Next base: position 24,596 of record JAEWCC010000020.1, on the reverse strand, counting down.
GATCATGTATCGTATGGGGACCGTGTACTCGCCGTTTGCGTCGCGCGTAAAGACGGTCGCGAACTGCCAATATTCGTTGACCACGAGCTTATAGGTATCGGGGGAGGGCAGCGGCGGTATTTCCGTCTCGTCCTCGTACACGCCATTGTCGCCCACGAGTTCCGAAAACGACATGATCGTCGTAGGCGCAAGCTCGGCAAACGGCAGCGGCTGCTTTTCAATGCTCAAAGGAGCGGGGTCCGGTACGGATGTGGGTTCGGGTGACGGCTCGGGCGCAATCTGAGCCGCAGCCTCTACCGCCGGGGCGGATAGAAGCGCGCTTTGCGAGCTATGGGGACTATCTCCGCTATCCGGCGCTACAGCAAAAATGGCGCAACTCAAGGCTGCGGTCACTGCGATCACCGTGACGGCGCGTTTAATCATCTGCACCTTATTCAAGGGTACACCTCCACAACCACCAATAAATTCGTAAGCTTGACCATCCGTACCTCATAACCATAATCCATTCGCTTCGGCCAGTCAATCCGCTTTCGCGTAGGCTGCATGCGATTTTGGGCAGCGCTGGCATTCGACGCCGAATTAGGCTATACTTAATATACGACGCAGCGAGGTGAAATATGGACAAAACATGCAGTATTTCGAACGATGGCAAACAGTACGAGGAATTTACACTCGGCGAGGGGGCGCGCCTTTGCGACATCGCCCGCGACAAGGGCTTTGCGGATGCGATCTGTGCACTGGTGAACGGCGGCGTCGTATCGCTGGGTGAAACCGCGCAGCCCGGAGAGCGCATCCGGTTCCTTTCGCCTTACAGCAACGAGCAGGCCTCGCGCGTGTTTCTGCGCGGCGCAACGTTTCTGCTTTATTGTGCGGCACGCGCGCTGTTTCCGGAGCGTATGCTGATCGTCGATCATGCGCTGTGCGGCGGCATATTTTGCGAACTGGGGGACGTTACGGATGCTGATATCGCAGCGCTCGAGGAGAAGATCGCTGAGTATATTGCGCGTGACGAGGACTTTGCGCTGGAAGTGATACGCGTGGAGGAGGCGAGGCAGGCCATGCTGCGCGAAGGGCTTATGGACAAAGTTGAACTGCTTAACTACCGCCCGTTTGATTATTACCGGTTGTTTGCCTTTGATGGCCGCAGGAACTATTTTCACGGCATCATGCCCAAAAGCTCCGGGTATCTGCGCGGGTTGCGGCTCTTTGCATATGCGGGTGGCATCATGCTTAAATTTCCTTCGCCGCATATGGAAGCGCGCACCTCGATCATGGAGCAGCCTAAATATGCTGCGGTTTTTGCTCAGGCGGAGCGATGGGCGCGCGTGCTCTCGGCGTCTACCGTTACGGATATTAATGATATGTTCCGGGAGGGCGATATCAACGAATTCATCAGCGTCAACGAGGCGTTGCATGAAAAGACCATCGTCGATATCGCACAGAGCATCGTGAACCAGAAAACCGTGCGCATCGTGCTCATTGCGGGCCCGTCTTCTTCGGGCAAGACCACGTTCGCGCACCGTCTTTCCGTGCATCTGCGCGTACTCGGCAAACGGTGCCGGCCCATCTCCGTGGACGATTATTATCACAACCGCGAGGATATTCCGCTGGATGAAGCGGGAAAGCTCGATTTTGAGTGTGTGGAAGCGCTGGATACCGAAAAACTCGGGCAGGATCTGGAGCGGCTGCTGGAAGGCGGGACCGCGCAGCTGCCCCGGTTCGACTTCATCAAGGGCGCAAGAAAACAGCAGGGTGTCGCGATGAAGCTTGGCGAGGGCGATATGCTCGTGATCGAGGGGCTGCATGGGCTCAACGACGCCCTTACAAAAAACGTGCCGCACGACGTAAAATTCAAGATATTTATATCGCCGCTTACCACGCTCAATGTTGATAACCACAGCGTCGTGATGCCGGAGGATCTGCGGCTGATGCGGCGCCTCGTGCGCGATAAGCGCACGAGGGGGTATTCGTTCGCACAGACGCTTGCGCTATGGGACTCGGTGCGCCGCGGCGAGTTCAAATACATCCTGCCATATCAGGAGAGCGCCGACGTGATGTTCAATTCGACGCTGATCTATGAGCCGTTAGTGCTGAAAAAATACTGCTATGGCGAACTCAAACGCTTTACGCCCGACATGCCTAATTATCCCGAGGCGCTGAGCCTGCTCAAGTTCCTGAACTATTTTTTAAGCATGGACGACGAAAGCGCAATCCCGGCAGGCAGCCTGCTGAGAGAATTTATCGGGCCTGTAAACTTGCGCTGATCCTAACAGCTGGTTACCGGAGGTCGTTTGTTCCGAATAATTACCGAATGAACTTTGCGCCGCTCGTTTACAATATGCCAAAGTCAGCTTCTTGCTAACTCAAACGTCATTTCGAGCGGTACGGTGCTTTTCACCATCGCCGCAACGGGGCAGAGCGTTTCCTCGGCTTTTTTGAGCATACCGCGCACTTCATCTTCGGTCAGGTCGCTTGATACGATGCGGACGCTGAGCAGGAGTGTTCGAAAATCGTGGGATGTGTCTGGCGGCGGTTCCCTTGCGCCGAGACCTTCAGGCTTCCGATATGGCGCTGCATATTTTTCGCGAGGAACTGAATCGTTCCGCCCAGACACGCTGACAGACTGACAAGAAAAAGCTGAAGCGGCATAAAGCCCTGATCGTCCCCATACGGCGGGACATAATCCGTTATCACCGTATTTCCGCCGGATTCCCCTAAAAACATCATTTTGTCATTTTTCAGTTCCGCCGAAGCGGTTAGAATCGTCCCCATTTTTCATTGCCCTTTCAAAATCAATAACCGGTACGTAAGTAATATTAAACCATATGAGTATTTCATTCAACCCACGAAACAGGATAATATGGCTGGTAGCAGGCATCTATTGCAAAAACTTGGGCCAAATACGAACCTCGCGCAATATTTTAGCCTCCTTTGCAGAGAATAAAGAGGGAGGCGAAGGGAATGAAAAAAGTGATGGTGGTTTTGTTCACTGTTTCAATGATCGTTTTTTTTATGGCATGTCAGCGCCATAATAGCAGTGAATCCAAAGAGCCTGTGCCGCTATTGACGCAGTCCAGGGCGGATAGGCCGGTTCCGCCCGACGACACTCCCGCCATACGTCCAATGTTTTGGTGTGATCTGCGAATACGATGATTGTGATTAGGAATATTTGGGATAATATTTTTTGCAGATTTGAGAAAAATAAAACAAAAGGAGGGAAATTGTATGAAAAAATTGATTATCGTGATGCTCATCGTTGTAATGGTCGTCGCGGTATTCGCCGGATGTACCAATAAAAACAACAATGGGCAGCCTACAGCAACGATTTCAACGAAGCCTACGGCACCGGCGACTTCCGTAAGACCAACTGCGACGATTAAACCCACAACCATACCGGTCAGTCCGACGATATCTGCAGTATCGCCAACCGTATCATTCTCGGTTGTGCCGTCTGTGGCAGGTACACCATAAATACGAAAAAAGAGACAGAAGGTGCTTTGGTAATACAAGGCATTTTCTTTTTGCCTTTCAGGATATTCTTGGTGAAATAATTCGACCAATGTTCGTAAAAAATATAACTGAAGGAGGCGAATTGGATGAAAAAACTGATCATCACGATCATGCTGATTGCGGTGCTTGTGGCTGTTTTTGCGGGATGTACGCGAAACAATAACCAGCCAAGCACGCCGGTTCCGACCATCAGTCTGCTGCCGTCGTTCTCGGCGACCGCGTCGGCCACTAAGGCTCCGACGACGAATGTCAGCCCCGTAACAACGGTCAGCCCCGGCACGACGGGGGGCGTAAGCCCTGGCACGAGTGGCGGAGTCAGTCCTGGAGTATCGGGCGGAGTCAGTCCGACAAAGACGAAGTAATCTGCCCCAATTAAAATGTACCCAAAAGCCTCTGGCTTTTCGGGGCCCTGAAACCGTGGGGTGTGACGACTGCGTTGTTGCACCCCATTCTTTATCCAAGTCTTAAAAAAAATAAGATGAAGTTATCGCTCTTAGGCCCGCACGGTTGATTAGCTTAAAGAACTGCCGCGACGTAAAAAATGCCCGTAAAGGGCATTATAGATTGCTGAAAATCCTGTTTTGTAGTGCTGAGCCGAAGGTGAAGCATCGTCTTCGGGTGCTACTCATCAGGGCAAGCGGTTACGCAACGGACGAGAATCGTAAGGCGGCTTGTCTCTCAAAAGGTTCGTTAGGCGCGTTTGCCCTAAATGTCTCTGTATGCAATTGCCGTAAGCGCCATTGTGCTTACTTTTTTGTTTTTGGCTTGAATATCAGCGCAATGAGATATCCGAACAGAACTGCCGCTGCGATGCCGCCCGCCGTGGCGGTGACGCCGCCGGTGAGCGCGCCGAGAATTCCCGACTCATCCACTCCCTGGAACGCACCCTTGGCAAGCGCATAGCCAAAACCGGTCAAGGGCACCTGCGCGCCCGCTCCGCCGATGTCGACGAGGGGCTCGTATAGCCCGACTGCGGTAAGCACCACGCCTGCGGTCACGTACAGCACGAGGATCCGCGCAGGCGTTAATTGTGTTTTGGAAAGCAGCACCTGGCCGATAGCGCAAAGCGCGCCGCCCACCAGAAAAGCGCCGAGATAATTCATGCTCCACACCCCATTTCGATTGCGACGGCATGGGCGATAGACGGAACCGTTTCACCCTGCAGCGCGCTTGTTGGGCTGTGCAGCGCGCCTGTCGCAATAAACAGCAGCCGTGATACCGCACCGGCCATCATACGTTTGTAAAAATGCCCGCAAAACATGGATGCGCTGCAGCCGCAGCCGCTTCCGCCGCAATGCATCATATCGTTGCCCGCGTAAATCATGGCACCGCAGTCCAAATGGTTGGGCAGCGGTGTTCCGGCAGACTCCGTAATCTCGCTTAACATCTGACTGCCAAAGGTCCCGAGGTCGCCCGTCACGATATGATCGTAATAGTCGGGCGTCCGGCCTGTCTCCTGAAGATGCGACAGTATCGTTTCGGCGGCCGCAGGCGCCATGGCGGCACCCATATTGTTGACGTCGTTTACGCCGAAATCGACCACACGTCCCGTGGTGGCAAACGTCACCGCGGGATAATTTACATCCCGCACGGAAGAGAGTATCGCCGCGCCTGAAGCCGTCGCGGTATTCTGCGAGGTAGGCGTTTTAGGAGTCCCGAGCTCAAGCGGCAGACGAAACTGGCGTTCCGCCGTCGCAAAGTGACTGCTGGTGGCGCATACGATGTAGTCCGCGAAGCCGCCGTCGACGAACATTGAGCCGACCATCAGCGATTCGGACATTGTGGAGCAGGCGCCGTACAGGCCGATGAAGGGGAGGCCAAGCTGCCGCGCGGCAAAGCCGGAGGAAATAATCTGATTGAGCAGATCACCCGCGAGCATGAACGATATATCGTCGGTCTTAAGGCCCGCCCGCGCGATGGCCGCCTCGGTCACTTTGACGAGCAGCTTGCGTTCCGCCAGCTCATACGTCTTTTCGCCCCAGAGATCATCCTCTACCGCGATATCGATTTCCGCGCCATACGGACCTTCTCGCTCCGCCTTGCCTGCCGCAGAAGCGGTAGAGAGAATAATCGGCGGATGCTCGAACTGCACCGTGCGCGGCCCTACGCGTTTATTCATAGTGTGCCTCCAAAGATATAATAGAGAAGCCCGGCGATGATGGAGGTGCTGATGCCATACACGAGCACCGGACCCGCGATGGTAAACAGCTTCGCGCCTACGCCCAGGATATAGCCCTCCCACTTGTATTCCAGCGCAGGCGCAACGATCGAGTTCGCGAAGCCCGTGATGGGCACGATGGAACCCGCCCCCGCAATGCGACCGAGCACGTCGTAAATGCCGATGCCGGTAAACAGCGCGCCCAGGAATATCAGTACGGCGGAGCGGAATGTGCTGACGCCCTCTTTATCCAATCCCAGCGCTTTTTCACCAAGATCATTCAGTGCTTCACCGAGCACACAGATGAGGCCGCCCACGATAAACGCCATAACAATCTCTTTGAACAGGTGGCTTTTGGGCATGACCTTTTTGACATGCTGCTGATAGTTTTGTTTTTCGATCACATGATTGATATCCATATCATACCTTCTGTTGCTTGTCCGTAATGGTTTTAATGAATTCCTCATTTTCTCCAACATTGGGCATATGCCCTGTGTTGATCCCGGGGATCTTTTGGTATCTCATGACGCTTCCTTTCCAGTTAAAATATCAGCCAATAGACGAGTGACCCCAGCAGCTTGCCCGCGGCAAAGGCAAAGAGAATCGCTGCGGTCAGCCGTGCGGAAACGCCGAAACGGCGCAGCAGCGGTATGGAGTCCGCTACCTCCGCAAGGCAGGCGATCAGAATGCCGGTATATATCCCTGCAAACAGCCCGGCGGCGCCCGCAAAAGCTCCGCCAATCGGAAAACGGACGTTGTACAGCGTGACGGTTGCTCCGGCTGCAGACCCTGCTGCCGCTGCCGACGCTGACAGTCTGCCCGGCCGCAGCCCCAGTCGCTTCGCGGGCCGTGTAAAAACGCCGAGCGCGATATAAAGTGCGCACAGCGCCGCGCCCGAAACAAGCCCCGCGCAAAGTGCCGTAAACCCGGCGAGGAGGTCACCCATGGGTATCCTTCTCCGCCATATAGTCGCGCTGCGCCTTCTCCTGCTGCTGAACGCTCAGTTCCAGCAGTGTGGGCTTGTGGCGCTTGCGATGGACAAGGCCCAGCAGCACGACGAAGCCGGCGACGACGCCCGCCGAATAAGGGACGCTCACGATGGGTACGTTTCCAGCCTCCACGCCGGTGAAGAACGCATAGATGTCGCTCAGCACCGCGGGCATATTCACATCCTCGTGAAACGTCATGATCGCCACAGCGCCGCCGAAAAACATCACCACAGCCAGCAGCACAGCTTTCAGTGCTGACACAATCCCGCGGGGATGCTTTTCCCGCAAGAAAACGCGGCACTCCGGCGCACCCACGCTGAGCGGCATACGGCCCGGATACAGCCGGCACAACGTCTCTGCGGCCCACAGCGCGCTGACCCGCGTGAGCTGACCGCTTACAGGAATGCGCACGCCTGAAAGCGGCCCTGCAGGGGCACCTGATACGGCGCATATATCACTGAGCGATAAGCCTGCGCTGTCGGCATAGGCTGACTCGTTCAGACTGAAATACAGCGGCATGTCCATCATACATACCAGGCGTTGATAAACGTTTTGTTACCCGAAAACAATGCCAACGCAATAATCAGTATGATCAGCGCAGCAATCAGCAAACAAAACGCCGTGGTGACCATGCGTCGGTGTTGTTGCAGCCAGTCCAGCAAAAACGCTCCGCTCCCATCCTTTGCGCGGCAGCAAAAAGCCGCACGCTTTTTATGCACCCTTTGCTTAAAAAGGGCGCATTTGTATTATTTGCAGTGCGGCCGTAATTATTGAATTATTCGACGGCTTTTTTGAGTTTTGAGATCGTTTTCGTGATCAGGCGCGATACCTGCACCTGTGAGACGCCAAGGATCTGGGCAATCTCCATTTGCGTCTTATCGCTGTAAAATCGCAGCATAATGAGCTGGCGTTCCTTAGGTGTCAGCTTGCCCAGCAATTCGCGCAGCAATATCTTGTCGATCATGTCGTTATCGCTGTTTTCGCACATCGTATCGATGAGAAGCGTTTTGCTTGTGTCGTCATCGAAAGCAGGCTCATAGATCGATACGGGGCTGCGTACCGCTTCCATCGCAAAAACGATGTCTTCGGGTGACATTTCCAGCCGCACAGCGAGTTCTTCTACCGTGGGCTCGCGTTGAAGCTCTTCCTTCATTCTTGCCTTGATGCTGAAAATTTCGAACGATTTCTCGCGCAGTGAACGGCTCACCTTGATGATGCCGTCGTCGCGCAGGAAGCGTTTGATTTCTCCCGCGATCATGGGTACGGCGTAGGTGGAGAAACGAACGTCATAACTTGGATCGTAACCCAAAACAGCCTTCACCAGACCGAGGCTGCCGATCTGCATGAGGTCATCGAACTCCACACCGCGATTTAAAAACTTTTTTACAATACTTTTCACGAGCGCCGTATTGCGGACGATCATCGTTTCCTTCGCTTCCTCATCTCCGCGCTGAGCGGCTTTGATCAGCCGCAGGCTTTCCTCGTGTCCGAGCACGCCATTGCCTGACATATCGTATCCTATCGGCCGATGGCCTTCATCATCTCCACCGTGGTTCCGCTTCCGGGTGCCGAGTCCACGCTGACTTCATCCATAAACGTTTCCATCACAGTGAAGCCCATGCCGCTTCGCGCATCGTCGCCCGCCGTGCTGTAGAAGGGCTGGCGCGCCTGCGCGACATCCTGTATGCCGACGCCAAAGTCCGTCACGCGAACGCGAATGCGGCGCTCACCAAGCTCCGCGATGATCATGATTTCACCGACGGTACCCGGATATGCGTGTACGATGCAGTTCGTTACCGCTTCCGAAACGGCTGTCTTAATGTCCGCAACCTCTTCAAGCGTCGGGTCGAGCTGAGTGGCAAACGCGCCCACAACGCTTCTGGCAAAGCTTTCGTTTTCCGAAAGGCTTAAAAGCTTTAGCTCCATTATGTTTTTCATATGCGCCCCCGCTATTTTATTTTGGGTATGATGCGGTATATTCCGCTGACGTTGAAAACTTTTTCGATCTGCTGCCCCACGTTTCTCACGTACAGACCCCGCCCGCGCGACTTGAGCAATTTGTATCGCCCCAGCAGCACCCCTAATCCCGAACTGTCCATAAAGCTTAAGTTCTTCAGGTCCAGGATCAGATCTGCGTCGGCGAACCGCTGCAGCGCGTCATCGAGCGTCCCTTTTACTTCCGGCGCGCTGTGGTGATCAAGCTCTCCGTATAGGCTGGCGGTCAGGCAGCCCGTGTTGTGTTGCAATTTTACCCGCATGCCAATCTTCCTTTCGTGGTGATCTTAAAGCCTATTCGGTCTGCGCCTTCGCTTTCCTTTAAGAGGTTTTAGCGGAAAAACACTTCTTTTGATGTTACATTTTGGTTTATGTCGAAAATTATATTCAAACCGCAATTCGCACAGGCTAAATCCAGCAAAAGTGCAAAAGGAAAATGACGGCATGGGCAGGCATGGACAATTGAAAAAGAAGAGCAAAGTGTGGAAATGGATCAAAAGGTTGGTGTTGTCCGGCCTGGTTGCGGGATTTGCCTGCTTCCTTTTTTTCTTTTCCTATCTGATGGGTCTTGATGAATGGAAGGAATTCGATCCGAAGAATATTGGCGACATGCAGCAGACCCTGTTGATCTACGACGCCGATAACACCGAGACGGTTGCGCTTCACGGGCTTCAAAATCGCGTCTATGTGCCCATCAAGGATATTCCGGAATACGTGAAGAACGCATTTATCGCGGTTGAGGACTCGCGTTTTTACGAACATAATGGTGTCGACATTGTGCGTATTCTGGGCGCCTTTCTCGAAGATATCAAGAGCGGCAGTCTCTCTCAGGGGGCCAGCACGATATCACAGCAATTCGTTAAATTGACTTGCTTGACAGGCGTCAAGACCATGTCGCGAAAGCTGCAGGAAGCCGTGATGGCCTACGAGCTTGAACAGGTATATACCAAGGATCAAATTCTGGAAATGTACCTGAATTATATTTATTTCGGCAACGGGGCTTACGGTATTGAAGCCGCCGCCAAGGTGTACTTCGGAAAAACAACGCAGACGCTATCGGTATCGCAGGCGGCGCTGTTAGCCGGGGTAATCAAGTCTCCCACGAACTATGCGCCGCATCTGCACATGGATCGGTCCGTCGAACGGCGCGACCTCATACTGTCGCTGATGGCCGATCAGGGATTCATCACGCCAGAACAGGAAGCGCAGGCCAAAGCCGAGAAGATCGTTCTGGTGCCCGAGGTGGAAGCCAAATCTGACTATTTCACCGATATGGTGCTCTGCGAAGCGGAGGACGTATTGAATATGGAGACGGAAGAGCTGCTTGCCAGCGGCTACCGTATCTATACGACGCTTGACCAGAACCTGCAAAACGAAGTAGACAAGCTCTTTAAAAACAGCGCCAATTTTCCGGGAAACGCTACGGACGGCGAACCGTGCCAGGCGGCGCTCGTCATTCTGGACAGCAAAACCAGCGAGATCCGGGCGATCATGGGAGGAAGGCAGTATGAAACGCGGCGCGGTCTCAACCGCGTGCTCGATATGAAGCGGCAGCCGGGTTCTACGATTAAACCGGTACTCGTTTACGCGCCTGCCATGGAGAAGCTGGACTATTCTCCCGCAACGCTGGTTCTGGATGAAAAGGCCGATTTCAACGGCTATATGCCCAAGAATTTCTCGGACAGTTACGCGGGCTGGGTGACAGTGCGAGAGGCACTTGCGTCCTCGCTGAATCTCCCGGCGGTGCGTACGTTGCAGGCGGTGGGCGTCGAAACGGCCAAAATGTACGCCTCGCGCGTGGGCATCCCCTTCGAACCGCAGGATACGGGACTTACTTTGGCGCTCGGCGGTTTTACCAAGGGTGTTACCCCGCTGTCGCTGTGCAACGCATTCACACCGTTCGCGAACGGCGGGTATTATTCGTATCCCAGCTGCATAGTACGCATCGAGGATGCGCGCGGCGAGGTGGTTTACGAACGCCCCGAAACGAAAACGTCTGTGCTTTCGGAGGATACAGCATTTTTGATGACTTCGGTGCTGGAGAGTACGGTGGAGGGCGGAACCGCCCGCAGGATGAAAATCGACGGCGTGAGCCTGGCTGCCAAGACGGGTACGTCGGGCACCGATAATATCAGCGGCAATAAGGACGCATGGACGGTTGCGTTTAACCCGGAATATACGGTGTGTACCTGGATGGGCTTTGACTCGACCGACGAAGCGCATTGCCTGCCTGCCGATGTAACGGGCGGCACGTACCCCACGCTGCTCATCAAACAGGTTTATGAGTACCTGTACAGCAAACAGGCCGCGCCCGCGTTCGTGCAGCCGGATGGAGTCGTGGAGGCGACGATCGACCGGAAGTCGCTTTTCGTGGAAGAGGTGCCCCTGCTCGCGAGCGCTTTTACGCCGGAGGACCAAGCGATCGATGAATTTTTCCTGAAGGGAGAAGCACCTACCCAGTACTCCACCTACTGGACAGTCCCCAAGCCGCCGACCGATCTTTCCGTGACGAACGGCGGGGGAGGGTATCCGGAGATCTCGTTCACCCCGCTGGAGAGCTGGGTGGTTTACCGCGTCATGCGTATCGACATCGCCACCGAACAGACCGTCAAGATTGGGGAGTTCTCTGGCAGCAAGAATAAGGTATCTCTGCGCGACGATACCGTGCGATACGGTCATTCCTATCAGTACTTTGTGCTGCCGGTGCATCCGGAGATTGAGGTGGACGGGCAGCCGCTGACCGGCGCGGAATCTGCGCGGATGGAGATCGCGCTGCAAGAAGAGGAGGAATATATGCCGTAAGGTATGTGGACAATGGAAAAACATGTGGTTAACAGAATAATCAATAAATTGTATGATAAAAGAATAAATACATTTACTTGACAGAAAAAGCATGTTAATATTAATTAAACCCAAAAATCGACATCAACATGGAGCGAATTAACTGTTTCTCGTGTCTAAGCCTTTACTTTAAAAATAGTATATTTAGTTTGTGAAATGCGGGTACATTTAAAAAGGAGCGCAAATTATGAAAAGGTATTTTGTGATTTCGGTATCTGTAGTTATACTGCTCGTTTTTTGTATTTCGATGGCTTCGGCATTGGCATGCACGACTCCCGGTTCGGGTTCCGTGTCAATTGCGAGTAATCGCATGAGGGCAACCTCGACAACAACGGGGAAAATACATTCTGGTGATGGTGCTTATAATAACAGACTTACTTGTAATCCCCGGGCAAGTATTTTCCCCGTACTTAATCCGGCTGCGGGGTCCCAGACTGTATACGGACAACCAAAAGACTCTAGTTATTGCTCTTCGGTTTCCTCTCTGCATACCATTAGCGAAAGTTTCGCAATGGAATGGGCGAAAAACTCATGGCTTGCAACTTGCAGGACAAGCAATACGACAAAGACTGGCACAGCCTATGACGATTAAGCCTCTCCGCAGCTAAATCCTACGACTCCCTGCATTTCACAAGTATTCTCATTAACAATAAGGAGGCACCATGGTCGGCTTTATCCGGATACTCCGGCTGAATATCAAGCGCATGGCGAAAAGGCACGCAGGTATCCTCGCGATCCTGCTGATCGGCCTCGCGATTTCCGGCATGGCGCTGGGCGTGTATTACCAGCTTTCCATGCAGCTCGTCACCTTGCGGGATAACATGTCGGGGGCGTCGAACAGCGTGGAGGTGCACGGCGATTTTTATGAACTGGATGCCGGAAAGCTCGTGTCGGCAATCCGCGCGCTGGCAGAGGAGGGCACAAGCCCGGAGACATCGTATATACTCGCGGTATCATATGACAGCGAGCGCGTGGATATCCTCGGAGCCTGCGCGAACAGCGTCCCTTATTTGATGATGGTGGGGGAAGATTATTATGACAAGGAAATTCCTCCGGGCAATGTGCTCATCCCCGAAACGCTCGTGCCCGAGGGAGACGAAAACAGCTTGCCTGAAGACACACTGGGCAAACCCTTTCGGTTACAGGGAACATCATACTCCATTTCCGCAGTCTATAGTCAGGAGATGTATGACGCATCAATCGTGGATTTACGGCGGATCAACCGCTCGCTTTACGACGTTTCAGGTGTGCGGATGGAAGAGCCGGAAAGCATGATGGAGCGGGATTTGCCGGGCGTATTCATCTCCATGGACGATTTTATCGCAGCGGGCTATACGGTGAACTCGCTGCGCGTTTCCTATGCGGAGCCGATTTCCGACGCGCAGCGCGATGCCATTGAGGCTGCGCTGTATTCACAGGCTATCGTCGATCCGGCTATGATGGGCATCGACAGCGAGGAGAGCATGCGGGCGGCGTTTGAGAGCGATCACGCCACGCTGTTTGCCGGGTGGGCGGATATTCGAAAGATTTACTCTACGGACTACCTTTCCCGGCTGCTGCTGTACATTCTCGCCATCGCGCTCAGTCTGATCAACGTGGTTTCGCTCTATACGGCGATCATGGAGATGAACAAGCAGCAAAACCGGGTACTGAGGCTGTGCGGAGCCACGGAAGGATACCTGCTGGCGCTCTTGATCGCGGAGTTAGCGGCGTACAGCGTTGTCGCGTTTACTGTCGGGCTTGCGGCAGGCCACCTGTTCGCCACATATTCGGGGTTGATTCGGTGGATCAGCGAGGTATCTGTCGCCACCTATGCATTGCTTTTGGTGAGTCTGCTGGCCGCGGTGCTGCTGATGACGCTGCGGAGCATGACGAGATCGGTGCGCCGCCGCAGGGAGGACGCCCTATGAAAACGCTTTATCTTTTGTTGAAACGTTATCGCTCCATGGCGCTTTCGGAGCTTTCCATGCTGTTTCTCGTATGGGTGCTGGCGCTGTCGTTTGCCTACACGATGTGCTATGCCTTCGAGGCCTCTGCCAAACTGCGGTATGTGGAGCGGACATTCGACAATAACGCGGTCGTATTCATATTCGACGAGGAGTTTCGGGACGACTTGCTTCAGTCCGATCAGCTCGAGTTTCAGAACTTAAGCGAACGCCCGCTCTGGAGGAACGCCCGCGAGGAGATTATGAAGGTTACGGAAGCGGAGGGCCTGAGCCGGCTCAGCCAGCTTCCCATCACGATCGACGGCTGGGCAGAGAACCCGCTCAGGGGGCGGGCTGGCGGGGTTGTCAGTCTTGAAGGCAACATCTATCGCAACCTGATCTCCTACGATCCGCTTACGCTGAGGAATTACCCCATTTCGGTGAGCGAGGGACGCTGGTTTACCGACGCGGAGGCCGGGGGAATCGTGTGCAGCGAGAATACGGAAATCCCGGTGATTCTGGGCAAGGATTGGGACTCATGCTACGCGGTGGGGGATGTCATTGAGGCGAGGGTGGACGATCTTGATATATCCTCGCAGACAACGGACGATTACCATGTGCCGAAGGGAACGCTGCGTTTGCGCGTGATCGGCCGGTTTTCGGGCGACGCGTATATTTATATGATGAATGACGTTACGCTGACCCCTTTTGACGGGCTGTTCATGAAGGCGACAATTTCCGATATCACGACCCCCTTTGTGATCGCTCCGGAGTTGATCGTGGACGGTACCCGCGCGGATACGCAGACGTGGACAGCATTTTCGCAGATGACCTGCTTTGTCTTCAAGGAGGATGCCGAGGCGTCCGTAACGGAGTGGAACGCGGGTGACCTCCGAAAATACGGGCGGTTCTCCTCTCTGACGGATATCGCCCGGCAGGATCAGGCGAGCTTTCAGGAGGGCAGTAAATCTTACATCGTGCACCTTATCATGTCCGGGCTGATGCTGCTTGCCAGCGTGTTCGGTTATAACCTGCTGCTTATGTACCGGCAGAAGAAAACCTGGGCGCTGTATTACGCGCTGGGCATGTCGTGGCGCAAGGGACTTGCGCTGAGCCTGGCGGGGAATTTGCTGGTGTTTGTCGTGGCAGGGCTGGCAGGCACTGCGTGCGGCATCTGGCTGGTCAACGAGGTGCGCGCCATGTCTGCCGATACCAACGCCATTGCCTGCGCCGTCACCATGGCCGGTATCGCGCTGCTTTATCTGATCTCATCTGTCATTGCCGCGCGGCTGATCGCGCGTACGGACCCTTCGCAGATATTGGGCGGAAATTAAGGAGGTTGCATCATTGAGCTTTTTAGAGTTTTCGGATGTTTGCATGGAATACAATCAGGGCAAGGCCAACGCGGTATTGGCGCTGAAGCATGCCGACTTGGCGGTGGAGCCGGGCGACATGATCGCGGTCATGGGGCCGTCGGGCAGCGGCAAATCCACGCTGCTCAAGATCGCAGGCTGCCTGCTTACGCCGACGCAGGGCGAATACCGGCTGGGCGGACAGGCAATCAACGCGCTTTCGCAGAAACAGCTCGCGCGCATACGCTGTGAGCGCGTCGGCTTTGTGTTTCAGGATTTTTGTCTGCTGCCCGACCGGAACGTGGAGGAGAACGTGATGGTGCCGCTGCTGTTCATGAAGGGTCTGTCGTTTCGGGACATCACGAAAAAGGTGCGGCATGTGCTGGAGCGCCTGAACATAGCCGAACTTGCAAGGAAGCCCGTCGGCGAGCTGTCGGGCGGACAGGCGCAGCGGGTCGCCATTGCGCGGGCGCTGGTTAACGGACCGGACCTGATCCTTGCAGATGAGCCTACGGGCGCACTGGATGGCAAAACGGCGGACGAGATGGTGGGGATACTGAGGGAGCTGAATGCCGAAGGCAAGACGGTAATCATTGTCACCCACAACCAAAAGGTTGGCTCCGCCTGCAACCGGATATACACCATCACGGATGGCGAGATTAAGCTGAATTAAATATCTGTATACGGTGAGACGATATCAAAAAGGCGGAAGCGCGACGCTTCCGCCTTACTTATACGGTTGACAGCCCTTACGGGCCCGAATAAAGCATGACGAGCTGATCGGTACGCGATTTCAGTTCGCTCGTCTTTTGCTCAACCGCCCCCGCGGTCGCATCGGGCGAGGCGATGAGTGCCTGTAGTTCCGAGATCATTGCAGACAGCCCCGAGCGTTCCTCCATCGGGATCGACAGGGAGGTATTCGCAAGCACCCCTCTCGATACGGCGATCTGGTCATTGGCTGCGTCGATCGCGTCCTGTAGCATCACGTAAGCGTCCCACCACTCCTTGGTGTGGATATTGCAGTAGTAGTCGTAATATCCAGGTGCATCGGGCGACATATCCGACACAGGTATATCCGGCTTTAAGAACGCGCCGGGCAGATATTCGTCGCGCTGTGCTTTCGTGAGCTTCCAATAGATCGAATCGCCGGGCAGGAGCAACACACTTTTGAACGTGACTTGTTCCTGCGGGCAGTACTCCGTAGCCATCTTTCCGCTCGCGCTGCATATTGCCAGATGCGTGTGTACATCGCATGTTTCGGTGGGCTCATGGCCCCTCACAAAATATGCCGTTACCGGCTTGTGCCCGCCGATATCCGTCTCGCAGTCGTCCGTGGCAACCATGCCGGAAACGCTGCAAACCTTCACTTGAACAAGACCCGTATCCTCCGCGGAGGCGCTTTGGATGGAGCCGCCTTTATTGGGGTAGTCGCCTGACTCGTAAATCTTAGACATCACATACTGCCAAAGGGGCGCGGCGGAAGAGGACGCGTATACGTCGTCGTTGAGTGGCTTGTAGCGATCGCTGCCGATCCAGAGCGTTGCGGTGTAATACGGGGTGATGCCTGCAAACAACACGCCGGTGGCGTCCTGCACGGTGCCGGTTTTACCGCCTACCGTTACGCCGTCAATCTTGGCGTTTTTACCGGTACCGCTTTGCACCGCGTTGACGAGCATATCGGTCACGACCCATGCGGTGGAGGGCTCGAATACCTGGCGCTGATCGCGGATTTTATCTGCGTTAAGGATCTCGTTGCCATCCCTGTCCACCACTCTCGTAAACGACAAAGGCTCCTGATAGATGCCGCTGTTGGCGATGGTGGCGTAAGCCCCGGCCAGCTCGATAGGCGTGATGCCCGAGTCCCCGAGTGCAAGACCGGAGGGCGTTTTACTGATGTGTGTCGGCTCAATTCCCATAGATATGAGATAGTTATACGAATTATCGAGCCCCACGAGATTGAGCAGCGTCCATGCGGTCGCGCTGTTAAGCGATTGCACCAGACCGGTTCGCAGCGTCACCGGCCCGTAATATCCTTTTCCGCCCGAGGGGTAGCCTGTTTCGGTATTCCACCCGTCGATCGGAAGCGGCAGGTTGGGTACTACGGTGCCGTCTGAGTACCCCAGATCGATTGCAGGCCCATATACGGCGATCGGTTTGATCGACGAGCCTATGGGCATCTTAAACTGATAGGCGCGGTTCAGCGTCTTTTTGGCGGTCGGCGTTGTTCGGCCACCCACAACAGCCTTCAGCTGCCCTGTACGCTGGTCCATTACTACAAATGCGGCCTGCGGCTGTACGATCTCGCCCACGGAGCCATCGCCGTTTTCATATCGCACAACCTCGTCTTCGGCGTTCTCCATCTTGGGGTATTTGTCCCACTCCGTAAGGCACTGCTCCACCGTGTGCTGCACGGTTGGGTCCACGGTGGTGTAAATGTCGTAACCCTGAGTCCGAAGCTCTGTTTCGATTGCCGCGCGATTTTCCTCCGTATCCTGCAAGTTGCGCGCATCCAGCAGATGAGTGATCACGTCGTATACGACGTACTCCACGAAGTACGGCATATCGTACATCTTGTTGACGCTGGACTCCGGATACACGTATAACGTTGTATCGCTTAATGCGTCCTGATATTCCTGCTTGGTGATAAACCCGGCGATGTACATCTGCTCCAATACGTGGTCGGTCCGCTCGTTGATGATGGACGGGTCCTTCACGGTGTAGATACAGCGCCGGGGATTGTATTTATACGGATATTGCGTGATACCTGCCAGCATCGCACATTCGCGGAGCGAAAGCGAGGAAAGGTCCTTGCGGAAATAGTCCATAGCCGCGGCTTTCACGCCGTAATTGGAGCCGCCAAGGCTGATTGTGTTGAGGTATGCCTCCAGAATCTGATCCTTGTTGTACTCCTGCTCCAGCTGCATCGCGAGGTACGCTTCCTGGATTTTACGCTTGTAGGTGCGCTCGGTGGAGAGGAGGCTGTTCTTGACAAGCTGCTGCGTCAGGGTGCTGCCGCCCTGAACGTTGTTGTTCATGAGGTTGCTGATGAACGAGCCGACGAGGCGCTTGATATCGACACCCGAGTGGAATTTAAAGCGCACATCCTCGACAGCGATCACGGCGTTTTGTAGCTGTACGGGGATTTCATCGATCGCCGCCCAGTCCCGGTTTTCGGTGCCGGTATACGGGGTGATCAGCTGGTTGTTGCAGTCGTAAATGTAGGATGTTTCCGCCTGTTCCTCAATATCGGCGGTATCGAGCATAGGTGTGGTCTCCATATACGCTTTGGCGATGCCCGCCAGCGCACCCAGGCCCGCTGCGCCGATCATGAAGATGAGCACAAGCATGAGCCGGAACGATGTGAGTATGATGCTGATAACAAAGCCCGGGCGGCGATGATGCGGCGCGAACATCGACATGTGTTCCTTGCCTTCGCCGGAGAGGTGCTCGCGCGTGATATGCGGCAGCTCGCGTGCAGGCCGGGGCACGGAGGACGCGGTGGCGTGGGTTATCGCGCTTTCCACCTCGTCCAGTCTGCGTGTCTGCTCGTTGGTTTCCGTCCGGTTGTTTCTGCCGCCGAAAAGCGAAGCAATACGCTGCGTGAAACGCCGAAACAGCGACGCAATACGGGCAGCCGCTTGTTTGGCGAATACGAAAATTTTATGAAAAAAGGACGAATGCCGGGCGGAGCGGTGCTCTGCCTCGCGGTTTTCGTTCATAGGCCATTCCTTTGCGGTTTTTGTTTATTATACCACAGCAAGGCATATTGCGCACCCTCGACGCGGATTGTTTACAATTCGCGCCATAAGAAGGCGGTTAAAGTGTATCGCGGAAAATTGCCGCGCATAGTTTATACAAGGGTGAGTTTATGTCGCGTAGAAAAAGAAGATATGTGAAATGGATCGTACTTTTGCTGCTTGCGCTCTTTGTCGTCGCGTATCTGATGATCGACAATGCAGTGCGGCCGTCCATCCTCAGCCTGACCGAGGCGCGGCTGCGTTCCATCGGGGTAAAGGCGATGAACGACGCGGTTCAGGAGACCATCGGCACCGGCTTCGTTTATACGGATCTCATCAGCATACAAAAGGATAACGAAGGCAACATCGCGCTGATTTCGGCCAACACGGTGCTGATGAACAGCCTTGCCGCAAAAACGGCCAACTGTGCGCAGGACAAAATTTTAAGCATCGGCGAGCAGGGAATCAGTATTCCCCTCGGCACTATTATCGGAGGTCAGTTCCTTTCGGGCCGCGGTCCGGCTGTTAAGGTCAAGATCGAACCGGTAGGTTCCGTGACTTCGGAATTCAAGACGGCATTCGAGGATGCGGGCATCAACCAGACAAGGCATAAGATATACATCGTGCTGACGGCAACCGTTAAAATCGTGGTGGGCAATGCCTCCCAGTCCGTAGACATCTCCTCGCAGGTGCTTATATCGGATACGATTATCATCGGCGATGTACCTCAGAACTATTTTCAAGGCACGCAGGATCAACTCCTGAACTTACTCCCGGGTGATTAGAAAGCGCTTTTCATGATTGAATGCGCTGCGGTTTTATGCTATGATATGCCGGAAATAATCAATCAGGAGAGCCGTATGTCAGGACATTCGAAATGGGCCAACATTAAGAATAAGAAGGAGCGCACGGACGCGAAGCGCGGCAAGATATTTACCAAGATCGGCCGCGAGATCGCCGTGGCGGTTAAGGAAGGCGGGGACAACCCCAATGCCAACTCCAAGCTTAAGGACATCATCGCCAAGGCAAAAGCGAACAACATGCCGAACGATACCATTGCACGCTCCATTAAGAAAGCTGCGGGCGAACTGGGCGACATCAACTACGAGAGCATCGTATACGAAGGCTATGGCCCTGGCGGCGTCGCCGTCATCGTCGAGGCGCTGACCGATAATCGCAACCGCACCGCAAGCGAAGTACGCCACAGCTTCGACAAGAACGGCGGCAGCCTCGGTGCGACCGGCTGCGTAGCGTGGATGTTTGAACGCAAAGGCGTGATTGCCATCGAAAAGTCTGCGGGCGTCGATGAGGATGAGGTTATGCTGATGGCGCTTGACGCGGGCGCAAGCGACGTGCAGACAGACGAAGACGTGCTCGAGGTCATCACCGATACGGTGTCGTTTTCGGCAGTGCGGGAAGCGCTTGAAAAAGCGGGGCTTAGTTTCGTGGAGGCGGACGTGCAGATGGTGCCCTCCAATACGGTCGACGTATCCGAAGACACGCAGGAAACCGTTCAGAAGCTGCTCGATATGCTCGAGGACAACGACGACGTACAGAATGTCTATCACAACGGGGTCATGTAAACGCATAAACCCACGATTAAGTACAAAAAACTATCCTGAAGAGCTTTGGTTCGGAGGGATATTTTTTTGCGAAAGCATATCATGCTTCTGATATCGATATTGGTTCTCGCTGCTTCAGGGATTACGGGATATGTGCTTGCCCGAGAGGAGCCGCGGCTGCGCGAAGAGCCGCAGGCGTCCCAAGCGGTAGCCGCCGAAGCGGACAATGTGCGGATTTCGGATAACGCGACGCTGCGCTGGGAGTACGTTTACGAGATGTGCAGCCATACCGTCGTCGTTGAGGCACCCGTGGACAAATCCACAGCGGGTCTCACGTTTACGCAGCTGCAGCAAAAGTTCCCGGACGTGCGTATTGCATCTTTTGATGTAAATCAGGTCGTGCTGCGGCGCAGCTTCCCATGTTATTGCCCGGAGCATTACGTGCTTAAAAAGAACGAGGATGAGCTGGCCGTATTTCGTACCCAACCGGGTACGGACGAACAACGCATAGTCCGTTTGGTTCATGCGCGCTTTTCCAGCATCGATAAAGGGGAGCAGAACGTACTCACGACAGGCCGCGTTTTTGACAGCATCGAGGACACGGAAGCATATATCTATGATCTTTTGACGAATAGCGTTCAATAGGCGCAACAATTGCCATTTGACGTTTTTTGAATATAGTATTATGATAGTGACATCAACTGAATCATGTTTGTCTTCGGGGCAGGGTGAAATTCCCTGACCGGCGGTAACAGTCCGCGAGCGTAAGCTGATACGGTGCAATTCCGTAACCGACAGTAAAGTCTGGATGGGAGAGGCAACACATTTCTTTATGTGTTTTAGCCCCGGAGATTTTCGGGGCTTTTTATTGTCCCGAGGAAAGGAATAATATGAAACTCAAGGGCAATATCCGCATGCTGACCACGCTGGCAATTCTGACGGCATTATCGATCGTATTGATGCTGCTGGTGCATTTTCCGATTTTTCCGGCAGCGCCATATCTGGAATACGAGCCGATGGATATCCCCATACTGATCGCCGGGTTTGCGTACGGCCCGGTCGCGGCGCTCGTGGTTACGGTGGTATCATGCGTGATACAGGGCGTAGCCGTTGCGACAACCGGATGGGTAGGTATCCTGATGCACTTCATCGCCACCGGAACGCTGGTGACGATCTCGTCGCTGATCTACCGCCGCAAGCATAGCTTTGGTGGGGCGATTGTTGGGCTTCTGGCCGGTACGATTGCAATGGCCGCGATCATGGTGCCCGCGAACCTCATCATACAGCCGCTGTTCTACGGCGTTCCGGCGGAGGCGGTTAAGCCGTTGATCCTGCCTATCCTGATCCCGTTCAACCTTATTAAGGCGGGCATCAACAGCGCAATCACATTTGCGATCTATAAACCGCTGCGGAGATTTATCATCAAAGGCACGCCGCGCGACTTAAGCGCGCAGCGATAGCGCATTTGCAATCGCCGTCCTTTTCGGGTATACTGCTGTATACAAAGAAAGGAAGCGGCAATGGTCGGCAGATTTGAAACGCGCAGCGCGGACGAGACCCGCGCCATCGGCAGAACGTTGGGCGAAAACCTGAAGGAGGGCGACATCGTCGCGCTCACGGGCGAGCTTGGCTCGGGCAAGACGGTATTCGCCAAGGGCATCGCGGAGGGGCTCGGCGTCACCGAAGAGGTGGTAAGCCCCACGTTTACGCTCCAGAAGACGTATCGGGGTACCCAGACGCTGAACCATTTCGACCTGTACCGCATTGAGGACGAGGAAGAGCTTACGCATATCGGCTTTTACGATACGCTCGGCGACGGCATTGCCGTAATCGAGTGGGCGGAGCGGGCCGAATGGCTGCCACCCTGCATCCGGGTCACGCTTTCCGGCACGGGCGCGGACCCGCGCGTCATTGAAATCGAGGATATACGGCCATGAACATACTCGCGGTGGACTCCTCTGGCAACGTGTGCTCGACGGCGGTGCTGCGCGATGAACGCATCATTGCCGAAACCTATGTCGATAATTTAAAAACACATTCAGAGACGCTTGCGCCTATGGCGGACGCGTGTCTTAACAGCGCGGGGCTTTCCGTGCGCGATATCGATTTGTTCGCGTGCGCGATTGGCCCCGGTTCTTTTACGGGGCTGCGCATCGGCGCGGGGCTGATCAAGGCGTTTGCGCACGCCTCGGGTAAGACGGCGCTCGGCATCAATACGCTCGACGCCTTGGCGTTTAACGTGAGCGGCACAGACGAGACGATTTGTCCGGTCATCGACGCGCGCCGGGGAGAGGTTTATACCGCTGCCTACTGCAAAGGCACGCGTATTGGGGATTACCGCGCTATTTTGCTGACGGCACTGCTGGAAGAACTGCAGGGGAGCAAGGCTGTATTTACCGGCGACGCAGCTCTGCGATACGCCGCAGAGATCCGCGCGGCGTCCGAAAACTACCGGATTGCGCATCCGGGGATCACATTGCAGCGCGCAGGCTCGGTAGGGCTGGTTGCGTTTGAACGGTATCAGCAGGGTGAGCGCGGCGACGCATACTCGCTGGAGCCTTTTTATTTGCGTGAGACGCAGGCGGAGCGACTTTATGTAGCCCCCGAGAAGCGCGGCTTTCCGGGGCCTGATAAGGACTGACGCATGGATATCGAATACCGGCAGGCGCGGTGCGGGGATACTGACGGCATTTATTTCGTGGAAGCGCACTGCTTCCGCGTACCGTGGTCCCGCGAGGCCATACAATTTGACGTTTGCGTCAACCCCGACGCAATCTACGCTGTCGCGCTAAAAGGCGGCCACGTTGTCGGCTTTACCGGCATGCATGTGGTCGTAGACGAGGGGCATGTCATGAACATGGCCGTGCTGGAGGAGCACCGAAAGCTGGGCGTCGGTCAAAAGCTGCTCGAAACGCTGTTCTCACTCGCGCCGGAATATGTGCGCAGTTACACGCTCGAGGTGCGCCGGTCCAACGATGCCGCGATGCGGCTCTATCAGCGGTTCGGCTTTTACGGCGTGGGATATCGCCGCAACTATTACACCAATCCGGTCGAGGATGCGCTTATCATGTGGCGTACGTCAAGTACCGAAACCACGCCCGCTGAAAACTCGCCTTGAACAGGGGCGCACTTCCATGTATAATCGACACGGAAAAACACAGGAATGCTTAGAATATAATATGGATACCTGACGTTGTTCAGCGTTTTTCAATATTGAATAAGGTGGTTAAACACGGATGAATATTGTTGTTTTGGCTGGGGGTCTTTCCGGTGAACGCGACGTATCGCTGACGTCCGGAACGCTCATATGCAACGCGCTGCGGCGCAGCGGGCACGGCGCGATACTCGTCGACCTTTTTTTTGGCGTGGAGCATGTTCCCGAAAACATACGCGACGCGTTTAATGTGTCGGGTCAGCTTGAGCCCTATCAGGTTCCTCCTATTGCGCCTGATCTGGGTAAGGTGCGCGCGATGCGGGGAGACAGCGGATACGGCGAACTCGGTAAGAACGTGATCGAGTTGTGCCGCGCTGCGGATATCGTGTTTTTGGGGCTGCACGGGGAAACGGGCGAGAACGGCAAACTGCAGGCGGTTTTTGACGTGATGGGCATCCGGTATACCGGATCGGGGTATCTCGGCAGCGCGCTCGCGATGAACAAGGGCTTTACGAAGCAGATATTTACGAATAACGGAATCAGGATGGCGGGGGGCAAGGTCTACTCGAAAGCGGAAAGCGTTAATGTCGCAAAGGATTTCTCGCTGCCGCTCATCGTCAAGCCCGTCTCCGGCGGTTCAAGCATTGGCGTAACGAAGGTGAAAACACCCGAAGAGTTGCAGACGGCCATAGACGCCGCGCTAAAATACGAAAACGAAATCCTCGTAGAGGAGTTCATCGAGGGCAGAGAATTCTCCTGCGGGATACTTAATGACCGGGCCCTGCCGCTGGTCGAGATCATCCCCAACGACGGATTCTACGACTACGAACACAAATATCAGGCCGGCATCACGAACGAGGTCTGCCCGGCCGAACTGGACGGCGAGAACACGAAAAAGATCCAGGAGGCGGCCCTGAAAGCTCATAAGGCGCTGGGGCTCAGCGTCTATTCGCGCGTGGACTTCATACTTGGCAAAGACGGCATCTATTGTCTTGAAGCGAATACGCTGCCCGGCATGACGCCGACGAGCCTTTTGCCGCAGGAAGCCAAAGCCGTGGGGATTTCGTATGAGGATCTGTGCGAAGAAATCATCCGGCTGTCCCTGAATAAATACTGAGAGGGCATTCCATGGTTCCGTTCACCCTTGCCAGCGCCGCAGAAGCGTGCGGCGGAGAGTTTTTTGGCGATAAGCGTCTGCTGGCCCAGGAAGTGCTTGGCGTGTCGATCGACAGCCGCACCGTGGGCCGCGGCGCGTTATACATCCCCATACGCGGAGAGCGGTACGACGGGCACGATTTTATCAAAGCCGCGTTTGACGCGGGCGCGTTATGCTGCCTGTCGGAAAAGCCGATAGAAGAGCACCCTTACATCCG
>JAEWCC010000009.1 GCA_023390815.1 Bacillota bacterium | reverse complement strand
GCGACGCGTTTCCGAGAAACCCGTCCGCCAATCTGACGGTTTTGATGCGCGGATGCGCGCAGGCCATCTCCCAAAGCTGTTCCTTGCTGATGCCCTTCTTGGGCGTCGCGGTGACCGTGATGATGTGTCCGTGGGTGACGGGCGTATGCACCAAAATGCCTGTGCACGGAATGTGCGGCATGATGGTCATGAGGTCCAGCGCCTGATGGCTCGGGGCTTTCTCCACCTGCAGTGCGTTCGTGAGTCCTCTGTGATAATCGCCCGGGTCGGCCACTCTTCTGATGATCGTGATCGCAACCTTCTCCACGCCGACGCTGCGGTCCAGCATATCCACGGCACGGATGAGGCCGGTGGTATTGCAGCTCGTCAGCTTCAGATAGCTTTGCCCCACGCCCTGCTCGTAGTTCGCGTAGCCGTGGAAGAACACGTCCGCGACGCTGTTTTTCTCGCCGCCCTGGAACACGGCTTTCTTGTTATACTTCTGGTATATTTCCTTGTTCTTCGCGCCGATACCGCCCGGCGCGCTGTCGAGCATGATGTCCACTTCCTGCACGAGCTCCTCAAAGCTGCCGGATACCGGTATGCCCGCCTGCTCCATGCTCTTGTTCGCGGGGTCCACATTGAACATCTTATAGGGCATGCCCTTTTCCTTGAGCGCCTGCACCGATAACGTAGGGGCTACATCCGCCACGCCGATGAGCTCCATGTCTCCCTGCCGCGCCACGCCGTCCGCCAGCCGCTGCCCGATCACGCCGTATCCCGCGACGCCTACCTTTACCTTTGCCATTTCGTCCTCCTTATCCATCCGATCAAATTAATAAGCCCTTCGCTTATCACCCTTTTTGGCGACTGCGCTCTATCTTTGCCGCGGGTATGCCCGCGGTCTATCTTACCTGCTTCAACAGATCGTATAGCTGACGGTATTTACCGTACCGTTCGGAATAAAATTCATGATTCGCCGCATTGGGCTCATAGTAGCGGTCCACCGCGCAAAGCGCGTTGGTCGCCTCGCGCAGCGAGCGATAGCAGCCTGCGGAAACACCCGCCACGATTGCGGTGCCCAGCGTGCCCGCCTCCTCAAACCGCATGCGAGCGATCGGCTTACCGAATATATCGGCGCGCATCTGCAGCCATTTCGGAGACCTTGCCCCGCCGCCCACCGTACGCAGTTCGCTCACCTCGATGCCCTGCTGCTTGAGCGTTTCGAGGTTGTGGCGCATCTCCAGCGCTTCGCCTTCCATGCACGCGCGGTAGATATCGCCGCGCTTTGTGCCCAGCGTCAGGTTCAATATCGCGCCTTTGGCGTGAATGTCGGGCCGCGGCACGGGTGAACCCGCGAAGTGCGGCAGCACAAACAGGTTGGTTGGCCCATCCGGCACCTCGTCCGCCAGCAGGTCATAGATCTCCTGGTTCTCCCGCTGCGCGATCTCCCTGTCTGTCTTCGCAAATGTATCCCGGAACCATTTGAGCAGCGAGCCGCCCGTCATATTGAACGCATAGGTAACGAAAGTATCTTCAAACAGATAGGGGATGCTCGCGTACGAATACCGCATCATATCCGCGCTTAATCTCGCACCTTTAAACAGCGGCGTGATGCAGTCCACCGTACCGATGCCGTTGACCGCCTGACCCACGTCAATGATACCCGCGCCGACCCCGGCCATGATCTGGTCGTGACCGCCGAGTATGAGCTTTGCGCCGCGTTTCAGCCCAAGCTCCTCTGCCATGGACGGAGAGATTTCTCCGATAACGCTCCCCGTCACGCGCGTTTCCGGGAATATGCCGATATCCACTCCCGCAGCCTCGATAATCTGCCGGGACCATTGGTGAGACGTAACGTCAAAACACATCGTGCGCGCCGCGAGCGAGTAATCCGATATGTACTGACCGCCCAGCTTATGCAGGATGTAATCTCCGTAAAACAGTATCCGGTATGTGCGCGCCATCAGCTCCGGCCGATGCTTCGCGTACCACATCAGCTTGCAAACGGAATACATGGAGTGCGGCGGATGGCCCGTAACGCGCATGATGTTTTCCGCGCCCAGCGCGCGAGTCAGCGCTTCGCATTCGCTTTCGCCCCGCTGATCCATGTAGGTCGGCGAATTGGCGAGTTCTCTGCCTTCGCGATCCAGCATCACGAACACTTCGCCGAGCGACGATGTGCAGATCGCCTCGATGTCTGCGCCGCCCGCTGCATGCGCCGCGGTTTTTATGATCCCTCTTACGGTCTCCCATACCCGGGTCGGGCTGATTTCAAACTGCCCTTCGCCTTCACTGATGATATCGTACTCGCCGTACGCGTAGGACACGATCCTGCCCTCGCTGTCAAATATCGTCGCTTTGGCTCCGGTGGTTCCGATGTCTATACCCAATAACGCCAAGTGATTTTCCTCCGCTCCATATCGTTCCAATATAACCTTAACACAGCAAGCGGCATTTTGCATGGCTAATTCACGTATTTGCTGATTTTCAGGCGACTAAGCCTGTTGAATGTGACGAAACGCTAAATCCATTGAATGTACAGGTTGACTTCACCAGGCTACAGGCATCCGTCGCAGAACCGGCAGGGATATGCTGCAGAAACGAATACTTCATTCCCGGGCAAGGCCCTTCAGCATATCACCTGCCGCCGCTCTCCCCCCTGGCACTGCAATACAGATGCTGCTAGTCTGAATGCTTAATTAATCGACTTTCGCTTTGCGCGACTGCACCACACGGTCGAAGCTGACCGCACCAATCAGCGCGAGGCCCTGAATAACCCACTGCACGTATTCCTGAACGTTCAGCAGCGTCATGCCGTTGGACAGCACGCCCATAAACAATACGCCGATGACGACAAAGCCGATTTTCCCTTCGCCGCCGGTGATGCTCACGCCGCCCAGCACGACCGCCGTGATCACGTCCATTTCATATCCCTGACCGGATTTCGGCGCACCGCTGTTGATTCTCGCGAGCAGCACGACGCCCGCAACGCCGGCGAGAAAGCCCGATATAGCGAATACAATATAGCGAATCTTTTTGACATTGATACCCGAAAGCCGCGTCGCTTCCTCGTTGCCGCCTACGCCGTAGATGTAGCGTCCGTAGCGCGTCTTGTCAAGGAACAGCCAGCCGAGTACAAAGAAGAATATCATGATAATGACCGGAACCGGAATCACGCCGAACAGCTCGCCTTTACCCAGCACCAGAATCGCTGAGTCGAAGCCGAACACCGGCATGCCGCCCGTGATCAGATAGGCCACGCCGCGCAGCGTCGTCATCATCTCGAGCGTCGTAATCAGTGGCGGAATCTTTGCCACGTTGATGAAGAACGCGTTTAGAAGGCCCAGCGCCACGCTGATGGCCAGCGTGATTGCCACAACCAGCACAACATTCATGCCCATCAGCAGCAGCTCCGCTGCCGTCACGCATGCGACGCCAATGATCGAGCCGACAGAAAGGTCGATGCCGCCTGTTAAGAGCACCATGGTCATGCCGACTGCAACGATACCCACCACGGCGACCTGCCGCAGGATATTGAATATATTCGCTTCTTTATAAAACGTCGGAGTTGCGATGCTGAATACGGCACATAACGCGATCAAAATGAGTATGATCGCATATTTTGCAAGAAAATCGCCAAGTCTGAATTTGCTTT
Source organism: Bacillota bacterium (assembly GCA_023390815.1). GTDB lineage: Bacteria > Bacillota > Clostridia > Christensenellales > SZUA-584 > JAEWCC01. The sequence continues at coordinate 58,998 of JAEWCC010000009.1, read as the reverse complement.
TCATAACCTTCTATCCCCTTCCTTATTGGCCGGATGCAATTTCGAGAATTTTTTCTTGTGTATATTCATGTTTTGACAGTTCACCCGCTACAACGCCTTCGTGCATGATGATGATCCGATCCGACATGCCAATGAGCTCCGGCATCTCTGACGATATCATGATGATGCTCTTGCCCTGCCGGGTCAGCTCATTCATCAGAAAATAGATCTCCTGCTTGGCGCCTACGTCGATACCGCGCGTCGGTTCGTCAAAAATCAATATGTCGCACTTGGTTGCCAGCCACTTGGCCAGTACGACCTTTTGCTGGTTCCCGCCTGAGAGGTTCTTCGCCTTTTGCTTGAGCGTAGGCGTCTTGATCTTCAGTTCTTCGCGCAGGTTCTGTGATATCTCATCTTCTTTTTTGACGTTAATAAACGAGGCATTTGAAATACTGCCGAGAATACCGTAGGTGATGTTTTCTTTAACCTGCATCGTCAGCACCAACCCAAACTTTTTGCGGTCTTCGGGTATAAGGCCGATTCCTTTGCTGATTGCATCCTTAGGAGATTTCACACGTATCCGTTTTCCGTTCAACTCGATGTGCCCGGCTTTCAGCGCATCCACGCCAAACAGCGCCATCGCGGTTTCGGTGCGGCCCGCGCCGACGAGCCCGCCAAAGCCGAGGATTTCTCCCCTTCTTAATTCAAATGATACATCCTTGATTTTTGCCGTCACCAGATGTTCGGCTTTCAGCACGACTTCTCCCGCGTTCCCCGCCCCGCCCGGGAAGTTCTCGCCGAGTTCGCGCCCCACCATGTGCGCGATCAGTTCTTTCTTCGTGATGTCACAGGTTTTTGCAGTCTTGATATATTTGCCGTCCCGCATGATCGATACGCGGTCGCATATTTCAAATATTTCTTCGAGTCTGTGAGAAATATATAATATCGTGACTCCCTTTTCCTTCAGCTTCCGAATGACATTAAACATCATTTCGATCTCTTTGGTCGTGAGCGGCGCAGACGGCTCATCCATCACCAGCACCTTGGCATTGTGGGATACCGCTTTAACGATCTCAACGATTTGCTGATACGCAACCCCGAGGTCCTGCACCTTGGCTTTGGGGTCCACATCGACGCCCATCTCCCTGCAGAGCTCCCGGGTTTTCTGTTGCATCTCCGTTTTTTTCAAAAAGATTCCGTTCATCTCTTCTCTGCCGTAAAATATATTTTCTGTCACGGTCAGATACGGAATCAGTATAAATTCCTGATAGATCGCCGATATCCCCTTTTGTATCGCCTCATGAGGCGTAAAATGGGTATACGTCTGTCCAAAAAGCTCGATGCATCCGCTGGTCGGTGCGTGCGCGCCGGTCAGTATTTTGATCAGCGTCGACTTTCCCGCGCCGTTCTCCCCGATGATCGCATGAACCTCTCCTTCTTCAAACTCCATGCTCACATTATCCAGCGCCAGGACGCCGGGGAATATTTTTGTGATGTTGCTCATCTTCAAAATTGTGCCCATATATTACTCCCCCCCATGTAGGGGACGCAGCAGGAACGGGTCCTGCTGCGTCAATTCACACCTGTCCCGATTTTTAAGTGTTTCCAGCCTAACGACTACCAGCCGAGCGCATCCTGCCAATGCGGAACCATGTCAAAGTAAAGGGTCGTCTGGTCTTTGGGTCCGGTCTTCACGTAGTCGAGCATTACGTCCACGATGTCAGCGCCCGTCTTGAGCGGCATGATGTCTGTGCTTACACGGAAGTAGCTGCCTTCGGTATTCATCGCAGCAATGGCTTCATCGGTATAGTCCGCGCCGCCGATGTAGAAGTTCTCGTCCTTGATGCCCATGTTCTGAACTGCCTGCCATGCGCCCAGCGCCAGCTGATCGTTTACGCAGGAGATGACGTTGATTTCCGGATGAGCCTGCAGCATCGTCTCGGTCACGTTCATGGCTTCTTCAATCGTCTGCGCGCTCTGGCGGGCCACGATCGTCGCATCGGTAAGCTCTGTGATCTTGTCGTTCATGCCGTTTCCGCGGAGGATAACCGCTTCCACATGGTCGAGGCAGAGCAGCAGCACATTGGCTTTGCCGCCGAGTTTCTCATTGATCCATTTCGCAGCGGCTTCACCGTTCGCAACGCCATAGCCATAGTCGTCCACGATGACGTTCGCGTCTGCGTTCGCAATACCCTGGGCTTCGCCCACGACGACGATGCCGGCTTCCTGCGCTCTTGCAGTGACTTCTTCAAGGCTCTTGGTGTCAACCGGGCAAGCCGATATCGCATCTACGCCCATGCCGATCCATGTTTCGAACTGGCTGTACTGAGCGGCCGCGTCATAAGCGGGGTCAGCAACGAGCGGCTCGATACCCAGTTCTTTGCACCGGTCCTCAAACCCTTTGGTGACAGTGATGAAGTACGGGTTGTCCAGCGTTGCAGGCGACCAGGCGAACTGCAGCTTCTCATCTGCGGGCGCAGCCGACTCGGTTGTTGTGGCCTCGGAAGCCGATACCTCAACAGACGGCGCAGTGGACTCTTCCGGTTCGGCTACCTTGGGCGCGCATGCTACGAATGCGCCGGCCAGAAGCAACACGACGAGCGCGACAGCAAAAACCTTTAAGTTCTTCTTCATTTTCTTCCCTCCTGTTTTTTTCTCATTCGTTTCGAATGGAAACCAAATATACAACAGCTTTTACAACCCGCTGTTTGCATCTTTAGAGTGTGAGTACGACTTTGATGAGTCCTTTCTCACCGGCCAGCAGCCGCTGGAACATTTCCTGCCCCCGCTCAATGGGCACTGTCTCAGATACGACATCGAGTACATCGATCTTCTTCTGGCTAATCAGTTCGAGACATTTTTCGTATTCGGTCGTGCACGCGTAAGACGCGTTGATGGAAAGCTCCTTTAGCACGGCCTTTTGCAGCGGGAACTCGATCTCCTTGCGCACGTTACCGAGCAGCGTGAACTTCCCGCATTTCTTCAGGGCGTCGATGCCCGCCGCTACTGTGGGCGCTATGCCCACCGCCTCAAACGCGATATCCGCGCCTTTGCCGTCGGTCAGCTTCATGACCTCCTGCACCACGTCCTGCTGCGCGGAGTTGATGCAGTGCTGAACGCCGCGCGCCGCGGCGAGATCCAGCTTGGCCTGGTCGATATCGACGAGGATCACGCGCGAGCAATTCGATATCTGGAGCAGCTTGACGACCATGCTGCCGATCGTTCCCGCGCCAAATACGATCGCCGTATCCCCGAGCGCAATCTCCGTACGGTTGATCGCGTGCAGCGCGATGGCCAGCGGTTCCGCCATGGCGGCTTCCACATAGGACACGCCCTCTGGCACCTTGTAGGTAATGTAATCCGGCACCGCGATATATTCCGCCATCGCGCCTTCCTTGCGGTAGGTTTCGCAGTTGACGCCAAACACTTTGCCCGTCAGGCACATGTTCTGCTTGCCGCGCGCACAGAAGCTGCAGGTGCCGCAATACTCGGTTGAGTTGAACGTGACGCGGTCGCCGGGCACGAAGCCTTTGGCAAGCGGCCCGATTTCCTCGATGACACCCGACGCTTCGTGTCCCATGATCAGCGGCGGGCGACGACGTCCCGAACTGCCGTCGTAGCCGTGCACATCGCTGCCGCATATCGACGCGGCCATGACGCGTATGAGAACTTTATTACCATCGGCTGCGGGTTTGGGCACGTCCTTCACGACGACCTTCCCGTATTCCTCCAATACCAACGCTTTCATTGTTTTCTCCCGGATTAGCCTTTGAATTTATAAGTGTACTGTCCCCTGACGTCCATCTTGATGCGGAATACGCCGCCTGCGTCGGGATATTGATTGAGATCGGTATTCATTTTGGCGGTATTGACGAACATTTCATCCATGTCCTTGCCGCCGAACACCATCGTGGTGACAAAGGGCGCAGGCAGCTCAATTTTCTCGAGCATTCTGCCGGTTGCCGGGTTGAAGCGCACCACGGCCCCGCCGCCCCACATGCCGACCCAAAGCATACCTTCCGCGTCCACCGTCATGCCGTCCGGCATGCCCAGCTCGCGGGGTACGTCCACTACCATCCTGCGGTTGGTGATCGCGCCGGTTGCTTTATCATAGTCGAATGCGTCCACGCGCTGCGTGGGCGAGTCGATATAGTACATGACCGTGTTGTCGGGCGAATATCCGATACCGTTGGAGATCGTGACGTCGCTGAGCACCTTCAGGGTGTGGCCGTCCGGGTCCAGTCGGTAGAGCGAGCCGCGCGGCGTGGTGTCGCCCGCGCCGCTGTCGAGCGCCTTACTCATCGTGCCCGCAAAGAGCCGCCCCATGCAGTCGCATTCGCCGTCGTTAAAGCGGTTGCCGGGTTTATCCGCTTCCGGACTCACGACCAGCTCCATGCTGCCCGTCTGCATATCCACAAAGTAGATGCCGTGCTGCAGGCCTGCAATCAGGCCGCCCTTCTCGCGCACCGCGATGCAGCCGGTATTCTGACCGACGTCGAGAATCTTGATCGTATGGGTGTTGATATCATAGGAGAATACCTTGTTGTCCAACAGGTCGATCCAGTACAGCATGCTGTCCGTCTCGTCCCAGCAGATGCCTTCGCCGAGTATGCCGCCGAGATTGACCAGAAGTTCCGCCTTTTTCATACGTACCTCCGAAAGTTCTGAGCGTTATGCCGAGAAGCCGCCCGTGACGTTGAGTTCCGTGCCGGTGACTGCCGAAGCTCTGTCGGAAAGCAGATAGACGATGCCAGGAACGTGATCTTCCACCGTCATCATGCGGCCCATCGGGATGTATTTGACACCCTCCGTTTCGAGCCAATTAAGATCCCTATCCTGCGTTTTTCTGAAAGCGAGCTCGCCGGGCGTGGCCACCCAACCCATAATGATGTAATTGGAGCGGATCTGCTCCGATGCATAGTTCTTTGCGATGTGGCGCGAGAGCGTAAGCAACGCACCTTTGGAAACCGCATATGCCGCGCGGTCTTTCTCACCGCCGTAGCCATGTGCCGAGCCGACGAACACGAGCGAGCCGCCGCCGTTCATTCTCATCTGCCGGATGACGTACTTGGCGCAGAAGAACGCAGCCTTGACGTTGAGCTGGATCACCTTATCGAACAGCTCCTCCTCGGTGTCGGTGATATACCCTTCGGGCAGTATGCCCGCGTAATTGACAAACCCGTCGATGCGGCCAAATTTGGCTACGGTCTCGTCCACAAGCTTCTTGCAGCCTTCCTCTTTCGTCACTTCGGTTTTCACAAAATGCGGCGCAACCCCGCCTTTCGCTGTAACCTCCGCAATAATCTCATTCGCAGCCGCCTCATCGCGGCCTCCGATCACCACGTTTGCGCCTTCCAGCGCGCATTCCTCCACGACACCGCGTCCGACGCCCTTGGTTCCCCCCGATACGATAATTACCTTGCCATTCAGCAGCATATCCATTTGTGTTTCCCCCACTCGATGAAATCAATGTTCTTTCCGCAGACGAGAGGCATTCTAGGCTTTGTCCCAGGTCTCCCGGACGCATTCGGCCGCTTTTATAATGCCATCCATACCGGTAAAGCTCGCTTCCTCGATACAGAGCCATTTGTCAAACCCGACCGACTTGAGGTATGTGAATATTTCCTTCATCGGCACCACACCGGTGCCAATGAGCACGGGCGAAAACTCGCCGGACTTCTTCATGTCGGATATGTGGATCGTTTCGACGCTCCCGATCACCTTGCTCAGTACGTTAAGCACATCGCCGCCATACGCCACAATGTTGCCGATATCAAAATTTATTCCGATGTGCGTGTCCCGTATGCCTTCATAGACAGTAAGGAATATGTCCGGCGGATAGGAGAAATCGATGTATTCCCACGCGCCGGGTTTGGCATGATCCTCGTAAAGCAGCTTGACACCGTATTTTTGCGCGATCACATCGCTTGCCCGAAGCCCTTCGATGGCAAGCGCCGTACCCTCCGGAATGCCCATCGCAGGGTGCGCCTGACCGGCTAGCACGCGCAGATACATCACGCCGAGCTCGGAGCACAGTGCGATGTCCCGGCGCAGATATTCCATTTCGCGCTCGCGCTGCATCGGGTCCGGGTGCGTGAAATCGGGGTATGTCGTCGCCATGACGACAGGCAGTCCCGCCTCGGCAATCTCCTGCTTTAAGCTTTTTAAGTACGTCGGGGTATGGTTCTTGATGAACGCCATACTGATGTCGATGCCATCAAGCCCTATTGTTTTGGCGTCCTTCGCCCATTGCCCTACCGGAATTTTTCCGTCGATGATTTCCTTGAAGAGCGAGACTGGCAAACAGCTTACTTTCATGTTCATCCTCATCGATTTCGCGTTATTATGGAATATGGCTTTGTGAACTTCTGAAAAATCGGTTTTTCAGTCATATTATAATCAACCCTACACACGATTTCAAGACCCTTTTTAAAAAAAGATCATTTTCTTCGAATGGTGTGGCTTATATTTACTTTTCAAGGTACTTATGGTGCTATCTTTTCCAGCATATATCAATATTACGAGAAATTTAACCATGTTTTTCCTTTTCCAAAAAGGAAAAATGAATTTCGCGAAGCTATTGACGACGGATATATCGTTACAGTATAATAAATAGCATTGAAAAACTGATTTTTGTGGTGAATTATTATGGCAGTTATCAAGGACGTCGCAGAATACGCGGGCGTATCCAAAAGCACCGTTTCCAAGTTCCTTAACAACCCCGACCAGCTGACGGAGGATTACCGGAAACGTATCGAGGATGCGGTCAACGCGCTGCACTATACGCCCAACAAAATCGCGCAGAGCATGCGTACCAAAAAGACCAATCAGATTGCGATGATCGTTCCGGATATCGAGAACCCGTTCTATTCGGAAGTTTTCAGCAACCTGCGCGCATATGCGACCCTTCAGGGATACCGCGTTATCGTTTATTCCACCGAGGACGATCTCGAGGATCTCAAGAAATACATGGACAACATCGAAAGCATATTCGCGGACGGTCTCATCATCTGCTTCCTCGACGAGGACGAGATCATCGAAAAGTTCGACGAGATCCGCAACAAGATTCCTGTAACCCTCATGGGCTGGGAGATCCACAGTACCAACTTTAACTCGGTGGTATTAAGCCTTAACGAGAGCGTATTCAAGATTACGCAGTACATGACCGAGCTGGGGCACAAGCGCATTGCCTTTTTAAACGGCCCCGCCGACAGCCGCATCACGCGCGAGAAGTACGACGGTTTTCAACGGGCCATGCGTATGGCCGGGCTCGAAGTGGACAGCGAACTCGTGAAAAACGGGCGGTACCGTCCCAAGTACGGGTTTTATCACACGAGCCTGCTCATGCAGATGAAGAACCCGCCCACGGCCATTGTATGCGCCAACGATTATCTCGCCATCGGGTGCATCAAGTATCTGCAGCAGAACCATTACCGCGTACCCGAGGATATTGCCGTAACCGGCCATGACGGCGTACAGCTTGCCTTCCTGTACGACCCGTCGATCACCACCCACGCGATGCCCATCGCCGAGATGTGCAAGGCCGCGGTGGATATGCTGATCAATAAGATCGAGCATCCTCAGTCCAAGAACCGCCAGGCGATATTCACCACGCGGCTGATCGAGGGCAAGAGCACCAATCCCAACGCGCCCAACATCATCGACCTGTGATCACGGGACCGCTTACGCGGTCCTTTTCTATTGGCCGAAATCCTCGATTCGGTATTTCAGGTACGTACCGAACGCCTCCCGAATTGCGCGCGCAACGTGGCCTTTGCCCACGGACACATGATGGCGGTATCCGTTCCTGCCAATGATATTTAGTTTTTTCTCCAGCTCCGGTATGTTCGCAACACCTCCGCATCCAAAGAACTCTTTTTCAATTGCGTCGCATGTAAACTCGCCTTCATCTATGTAAAAAACGAGGCTGCCGTCGTGCGTTTTCGCACTGGCATACGTCATATCCCCCGGGGCAATCCTTCCCTCGTTGCTTCCCCAGCCGCTGCCGGTCCCGTACGATTTGCTGAACATTTTGTGGTCCGTCACATGACCGCTGCCCGCCTCCATCAGCGATTTCGGCACCGGACCGCAGTGGAACAGGATGCATTTGTCCTTCTCCGTCCCGTAGTTATTGTTCCAGTCCAGGCAAGTCGCGGGTTTTTGCGTCGCGAGCGATATCGCGCGCATGGCAATCGCGTTGCATACGTCGAGTTCGCACGCCGCCGGAAATCCGCGGTCGTTCAGCTCGGACAGCACTACGCACGGCGCGATGCCGAGGTAGTTCTCAAACTCGTTCCAGCATCGCAGCGCGAGACAATCGAGCGCGTAATCCTTGATGATGTCGTCCACCACGACGCTGAGTTTTGCGATCGCATCGGCCTTTGCCTCCGGCACTTTTGAAAAGTCGGTATATTCCGCGAACCGTTTTTTCTTCGCTTCCACCGCCGCATCCGCGGGGCTGATTTCCTCCATGCGATGAAACACCTCGGACAGATCGATCGCCTCGGTATTGATGCCGTACTTTTGCAGCGTGATCTCATCGAACCGGATCGTCTTGAAAAGCGTGGTGCGCGCGCCGATTGCGCCGACGTTGAAGCGCTTCATGCCCTTCACGATGCGGCAAACCGCGGCAAATTCGGCAACCTCCTGCCGAAACGCTTCCAATTTCGGATCGCACACGTGCGAAAACGTGGTGTAGGGCAGCCGGTGCTGATAAAACACATCCATCACGGAGAACTTTCCGCAGAACGCGTCGCGCCGGTTGGCAAAGTCCATTTTGCCGATCTCATCAGGATAAGCCTGCACGAGTATGGGCACGCCCGCGTCCTCAAGCGCCGTTATGGCGCCGTTCTCATCGCCGAAGTTGGGCAGCGAGAGAATCACGCCGTCGTATTCGTGTTGTTTGAGAAACGCAGCGTACTTTTTGCCGTCTTCCATCGTCTCGACCGCGCCGTATTTGGTCGTCCCCTCCGGCATGATGAGCGTCTCGTATCCAAGCGACTCGACCACGCCCTTGATCTCTCTTCTCGCCTCGTCGATGAGCTTCTCAGGAAAGAAACCCCGGTTTCCGAAGAATAAAGCAAACTTCATGATGTCACACTTTCCGATTATTTTCTCGTTTCCTCAATCATCGCCCAGAGGTTTTCGTCGGGCGTGCCGCCCGCGACCTGGTCGCCCGTGCCCACGATGAGCCGGTTCGAACCGGCATAGGCTTCCTTGAGTTCGCGCACCTGCTGGCGCACGATTTCAGGGGTGCCTTGCAGCAGCGCCTTCACGGTATGCACATTGCCGTTGAACGTCACCTTCTCCTGCAGCATGCGCCGCACCGCCCGGATGCCTTCCACGCCTTCCACGTTACCCGGCGGCCGTTCGAACGGACATACACAATCGAAGCCGATCTCCACGAAATCCGGGACAATCTCCATCACGCGCCCGTGGTTATGGTTGTGTATCAGCCGCCCGCCCGCATGGCAAACATCCGTGACGGCTTTCTCGTAAACCTTATCCCACTTCCGCCAGAGCGCGGGGCCCATCAGCGGAACGCACGAAGAACTGCAGCCGATAAAGTACGATTCATACGGTGTCTTTTGGGTCGCTTCGCGCACGAGCCGCTGCTTGAACGCGATATACCGGTCCAGCATCTCTTTTAATACTGCCTCGTCCTCATCCATGAAGTAGAACAGCGCGTTCTCAAATCCCATCGCCTGCTCGAAAAAGTCGAAGAACGAGAGCCCGAGGTCCATCTCAAGTAGAAACGTCCCTCCTACTTCGCGGTGCGCCTCAATCGCTGCTGTAAAATCAAATGTGACATCCTCGTTAATGTGTGCGTCAAAAAAGGTACGCGCATCCTCCGGGCTGCTGACGGCGAATTCCTCGCTCCAGAATGGCTCGTCGTCGGAATAGATGTAACTGCGCGTAAACGGCTTGCCGTCGCAGATGACGCTCTGCGCGTCGCGATAGGTGCCGTTATCGAGCTTCCTGACAACCGACTTCACTCCCACATGGGGATTGATCTCCGTCGGCGTCGCAATCCCCCAGCCTTCGCAGCCAAACTTTTTGAACGCCGCGATCATGCCCTTGTAATGCGGCACCTCGCGCTGGAACTCCACCATCGTGATCCCGAGCACCTTGGCAGGATAGTAAAACCAGAACTCCGGGGCGCAGGGGATATAGTCCGACTTGATACCTTGATAGGCATTCAGCATCCTCGTCTTGGGGTCCATCATCATTACCTCCCGTAAGAATTCACGCGGCACTACGCGGGCAAATAACAGGCTTATTTCGCAGGCGGATACTCTCCGTACATCAGATACAGCGGCGCTTCATCCTCTTCGATCTGCGGAAACCGGCCCACCTTCTCCAGAAAGCGATTGTCTACGTTATCGTCGTTCACCTTCGATACTTCGCCGACCAGGATCGTGCCCGTACCCTTTTCTCCCCAGAACTTATGGTATTGCCCTGCCGGAAGCGTGATGCTCTCGCCGGGCGAAACGCGCACGATGGTGCCCGCAGGCGCTTCGTAGTTGCGCCCATCCATCGATATCATCACCGGCGCGTCCGAAAGCGTTTCTTCCTTCGTAGAACCATATACCTGCACCATCAGGTTTCCGCCGCCGCGGTTGATGATGTCCTCCATCTTGCTCCAATGGAAATGATACGGCGTGATCTGCTCTTCCTCCACGATCAGCAGCTTTTCAGCGTAGGGTTTGACGTACTGATCCTTGTTTGAGAAGTTACCATTGCGCAGCGTGATCATCAGTAGACCGACCTTGTAATAATCGCCGCTGCCGAAATCAGTGATGTCCCAGCCGAGCATGTTATCGCGCACCTCGTCGTATTCGTGGCCCTTGGACTCCCAGTCTTTGGGACCCCAGTAGACAAACGGAGGCAGCGCGAAGTTCATTCTGTCCGCAAACAGCAGCGCTTTTCTCATGATGGCGTTGATTTCCGATCTTTTCATATGTCTTCTCCTTATTGCGTAATATCAGCCTTGTTCTGGCCGACCGTGGAATCGCGAATGATCAATTGGGGCGGCAGTGAAAAAGTTTGAGCATTCCCCGGGCCGTTTTCGATGCGGTCAAACAACAGCTCGAGGGTTTTGACGCATATTTCCGTGATCGGCTGCTTCACTGTGGTCAGCGCCGGATCGACCAAGTTTGAAAACAACAGATCGTCATATCCCGCTACCGCAATTTCTTCCGGTATACGTACGCCAGCGTCCTTAAACGCCTTGGACAGGCCGAAGGCAACAAAATCGTTGACGGCAACCACCGCGTCGGCTTTGCCGCCCGCAAGTGTTTTGCCTATATCATATCCGTGCTCATAATCCGGTTCCGTCTCAATGATCTGCTCGTTGTTGTAGGTGAGTCCGCTCTCGAGATGCGCCTTTCTGAACCCCTCCAGACGCTCTCGCGAAAGCAGCAGGCTGCGGTCGCACGTCACAAAACAGATGGATTTTCTGCCTTTGCCGATGAGGTGCCGTACGACCTGGTACTCGCCCTCCTTCAGGTCGGTCATCACCACATCGGTTTCAATGCCGTTATAGGCTGTGGTACAAAGCGCAAACGGAATCTTCATGCGTTTGAGCATATACAAGTGCTCCAGATCGGGCGAGGTCTCGATCGTCGGTACGACGATGATGCCTTCCACATTCCGTCCTACAAAAAGATCGATACACTTTTTTTCGAGGCTCACCTTGTCGCTCGAGATGCCAAGCAGCAGCGAGTAACCGTTCTTCTCGACCTCGCGGTTGAATACGTCCACCAGCTTTGAAAAGAAGGGGTTGCGGATATCCGTGACGACGAGCCCGATGATCCCGCTCTTTTTGGTGATGAGGCTTCGGGCCGAGTAGTTGGGGCGATAATACATCTGCTCGGCTACGTCGAGCACCTTCTGCCGTGTCTCCTTATTGATGCCCGGCTTGTCGTTGAGCGCCATGGAGGCCGTTGCCACCGATACTCCGGCTACCCTGGCAATATCCTTAATCGTTACCCGCACGCGTATGTCTTCCTTAATAAAAAATAGAGGTGATTTCATTTGAAACGTTTCAGGTATATTAATTCGACATGCGTTTCGTTTCTCCTGCCGAATAGAATCATTTTTTTATCACAATCAACAGTATTTATAAATGTTTTTTGAGTGCGGCCTTTTGATTCTTACGTGGTGGCAGGGTCTATACAAAAATATTTCTACTTTAAGGACAATTTTTTTGCTTTTTGTATTGCTTTTTAAAAATTTAGATGCTATTATTCTCCCATAATGAAAATTGAGGTGTGCTGATGAAAGCCGGACAGACGATCAGAAAGTACCGTACAAAGAAGAACCTTACGCTCGAGGAGCTCTCTAAGCTGACCAGCCTGTCACTAAGCTATCTGTCCAAGCTTGAGCGTTCGGACAGGATACCACCATTTGCAACGCTTCAAACGCTTGCGACCGTTCTTGATTTTGACATGACTGAGCTGTTAAGCCCGCAGGCATCGGAAAAGACAGAAGGCGATGCGGACATCATGATTCTGCGCCGCGAGAATCACAAGGAACTGGACGACGGCAACGACGGCTACTCGATGATTCCGCTAACGACTTCCTATAAAAACACTGCGCTTTCTCCCTTTCTGCTCTCGCTGCAACCCGGCCAGACCACAGATTTTTCGCACGATGCGGAAGAATTCATCTACGTGCTGCAGGGTGAGATCAAAATCGTATACAAGGGCATCGTGTATCCGCTCAATGAAGGCGACTCGGTGTATCTCGACTCGCGCAACGTGCATCGCTTCATCAACGAAACGAACCAACCCGTCTCGCTGCTTACCGTCAACCATATCTACAGAAGATTTTAAATTTCACAACCTGTTCCGTGTTTAAGTGAATTTGATCAAGGAGGCATATCCATGAAGGCATTGGTGTACCAAGGTCCGCAAAGGATTGAGGTGGAAGAACGACCCGTCCCCGAGATCTCCGGCGACGACGCGCTCGTCAGGGTCCGCGCAAGCGGCATCTGCGGCAGCGATATTCACGGCTATCTCGGCGGCACCGGGCGGCGCATCCCCGGCTATTGCATGGGCCACGAGTTTTGCGGAGAAATTGCGCAGCTCGGGGAGAACGTACGCGGCTGGGCCGTGGGAGACCGCGTGGTTGTACAGCCCTCGATATTCTGCGGAGAATGCGAATACTGCAAATCGGGTAAGACACAGCTCTGCCTGCACAAAAAGTTTCTCGGCGTGTTTGATGTGAACGGCGCGATGGCGGAATACGTGGCAGTACCCGCCAAGCTGCTCTACCGCATGCCGGACGGCATGAGCTTTGTGGAAGGCGCGCTCATCGAGCCGCTCGCGGTCGCCAAGTGCGCGGTCGATAAGCTGCCGGGCGACGTCAAGGGCAAGAACATCCTCGTCGTGGGCGTAGGCACTATCGGGCTTCTGATCATTTCGGTGCTCAAAGCGCGCGGCGCCAACACGATTATTGCTTCGGACCTGAGTGTAAACCGCCTTAGCTTCGCGAAGACGGTCGGTGCAGACTACGCGTTTAACCCGTCCGAAGTGGACGTCGTCGCCGCCATTAAGGATGTGACGAACGGCCTCGGCGCGGACGCTTCGCTCGAAGCGGTCGGCGCGGACCGACCCGTGAAAACGGCGATCGACTGCGTCCGGCTAGGCGGCGACTGCGTATGGGTCGGCAATTCCAAGAAGGAGATCGTGATCGATATGCAAAGCGTGGTCACGCGCGAGATCACGGTTTACGGCACCTATACGTACTCTCACGAAGCCTTCGGCGAGACGATCGCCGAAATGGCGGATATGGGCATCGATGCACAGGCGTTCGTCGGCAAGCGCATCCCCATCGAGGATGCCCCGGCGGTATTCGCGTATCTGGCTGCGGGCAACGACGATCTGGTCAAGGCCGAGATCATATTTTAAGGAGGGGTTGCTTTGAAAACCGCAAACATTGAGGAATTGAATAAAAAAGCCGCGCACATCCGGTACGACGTTGTCAAGATGATCGGCGCGAACAAGAAGGGACATTACGGTGGTTCCCTTTCCCCCGCCGACATCATCGCCGCGCTGTATTTCTATAAGATGAAGTACGACCCGAAAAACCCGAAATGGAGCGGGCGCGACCGTTTCTTCCTGAGCAAAGGCCATGCCGCCTATACGCAATACGCGGCGCTCGCGCTGCTCGGCGTGCTCCCGGAGGAGGAGCTGTTTCACGCGAAGGAAGTCGGCTCGCGCCTGCAGGGCCATCCCGACATGCATAAAACACCCGGCATTGAGGGCAGCACCGGATCTTTGGGGCAGGGCATATCGCTCGCGGCGGGCTGTGCGGCGGGCCTCAAGATGGATGGCATCCAGTCCAAAGTCTATGTGCTGCTGGGCGACGGCGAACTGGCCGAGGGCCAGGTATGGGAAGCTGCCATGGCGGCGTATAACTTCCGGCTGAATAACCTCGTCGCGATACTCGACAAAAACGGGCTCGGCTCGATGGGCGTCATCGCGGAACGCTACGACCTGGGCGACATCGCGGCAAAATGGCGCGCATTCGGCTGGGAGGTTATCGAGATCGACGGACACGACATGAGTCAGATCGTCAGCGCGCTGGACGCTGCGGACAATGCCGCCGGCCCGGTGATGATCCTCGCCAATACGATCAAGTGCAAGGGCGTGCCGTTTGCCGAGAATCAGCCGTCGTTCCACAACAACAGCATGAACACCGAGGAATTCGACAAGGCGCTCAAAGACCTCGAATGCTACCTATAGGAGGAGACGATCATGAAACATGAAAGTTTGCGCACGGCATACGGCCAGAAGCTCGTGGAACTGGGCAAGACCAACAAAAATATCGTGGCGCTCGAAGCGGACCTCGGCAAGTCTACGATGAGCTGTATGTTCGAAGCGGAATACCCGGAGCGGTTCTTCGAAATGAACATCGCGGAGCAGAACATGGCGACCTTCGCGGGCGGCCTCTCCCTCACGGGCAAAATTCCTTTTATCCATTCGTTTGCCGTGTTCTCGTCCAGCCGCTGCTTCGAGCAACTGCGGCAATGCGTCGGCGTCGGTCATCTCAACGTCAAGGTGTGCGGCTCCAGCGCCGGTCTTTCGGACTTTGGCGATGGCGCGACGCATCAGTGCATCGAGGATATCGCCACGATGCGCGTGATCCCCGGCATGGTGGTGCTGGAACCCGTGGACGCCAATCAGGTGCGTGCGATGCTCGAAACCATTGTGGAGTACCACGGCCCGGTATACTTCCGCACCAACCGCAACGATCTGCGCGTAATCACCCCGGAAAACGAGAAATTTGAAATCGGCAAGATCTATACGGCACGGGAAGGCAAGGATGCCGTCGTGTATGCGTGCGGCGTCATGGTGTCTATCGCGCTCGAAGCGGCGGAGTTGCTCGCCAAAGACGGTATCTCGTTAAAGGTGCTCAACGTGAGCACCTTAAAGCCGCTGGACAACGCGTATATCCGCAGCTTTGCGGAGGGGATGCGCGCCGTCGTGACCGCAGAGGAGCATTCCATCGTGGGCGGCCTTAACAGCGTGGTTTGTCAGGCGCTTGCGGGCAGCTATATCGGTCCGGTGGTCCCCGTGGCTCTCAATGATGTATATGGATTTTCCACGCTCGATTACGACAGCCTGCTGAATTACTTTGGCTTTACGCCCGGGTGTATCGCAGATGACGTGAAAAAAGCGCTGGGTGCGTAATTTGAAAGGAGATAAGAAAATGGCGGACATTCAGAAACTAAAGTACTTTGTAAACGGACAATGGCTCGAGTCCAAATCGGACAAAACCATGGATATCTTTAACCCGAGCACCGGCGAAGTCATCGCGAAAACGCCCTGCTGCACGGTAGACGAGGTAAATTCGGCGATTGCGGCAGCCAGCGCGGCGTTCCCGGCGTGGTCCCAGACACCCGTGATGAAACGCGTACAGGTGCTCTTCAACTTCCGCGACCTGCTGAATAAGCACATGGATGAGCTGACCCATCTGGTTGCGCGCGAGCACGGCAAGGTATGGAGCGAAGCCGAGGGCGATATCCTCAAGGTCAAGGAACCCATCGAGATGGCCTGCGGCACGCCGTCGCTGATGATGGGCGAATCGCTGATGAACACCTCAACGGGATATGACACCGTGCTGTACCGCGAATCGGTCGGCGTTTTTGCGGGCATCGTGCCGTTCAATTTCCCGGGCATGATCCCGATGGGCTGGATGGCGCCCCTCTGCATCGCCACCGGCAACACGCTCGTACTCAAGGCGGCCTCCATGACGCCCATGACCGCGATGCGCATGACCGAACTCTGGCAGGAAGCCGGGCTTCCGGACGGCGTGCTCAACATCTTAACCTGCAGCCGCAACGAGGCGGAGATATTCCTCACGCATCCCGATGTCAAGGGCGTCAGCTTTGTCGGCTCTACTTCGGTCGGCCTTCACATCTACTCCACCGCGGCGGCACACGGCAAACGCGTACAGGCGCTCTGCGAAGCAAAGAACCACGGCCTCGTGATGGAGGACGCGGCGCTGGAACGTGCGGCGCGCGGCATCATCAACTCGTCGTTTGGGTGCGCGGGCGAGCGCTGCATGGCGCTGCCGGTCATCGTGGCGCATGAAGTCATCGCGGATAAGCTGGTGGCGCTGCTCGTCCAGTATGCCAAAGAACTCAAGATCGGCCCGGCCTACGACAAGACCTCTCAGCTTGGCCCCGTGGTCACCGAAGGACACCGCAAATTCGTGCTGGGATGGATCGAAAAGGGCATTCAGGAGGGCGCGAAGCTCGTGCTGGACGGCCGCAATGTGACGGTTCCCGGCTTTGAAAATGGCTTCTATTTAGGGCCGACAATATTCGATCACGTAACGCCGGACATGACCATCGGCGATGAAGAGGTATTCGGGCCGGTCATCTGCGTCAAGCGCGTAAAGAGCTTCGAGGAAGGCCTCACGCTGATGAACCGCAACCGCTTCGCAAACGGCTCGGTGATCTATACGCAAAACGGCTACTACGCGCGCGAATTTGCCCGTCTCACACACGGCGGCATGGTGGGCATCAACGTAGGCATTCCGGTTCCCGTGGGTATATTCCCGTTCTCAGGCCACAAGAATTCCTTCTTCGGCGACCTGCACGCGCTCGGCAAGGACGGCGTGAAATTCTTCACCGAAACCAAGTGCGTCACTTCGATCTGGTTCGATGAGCACGAGATGAAGAAGACGACTGTGGATACCTGGGACGGTTCCGTAGGCGGACGCTGAGCGGCGATTTGCCAGTACCAAAATCCTTTTTCCAGCCAGAGGCTGACTAAACTCAGCCTCTGGCCCATCTTTTTTACCGGAAAAACATTGGCAAATTTCTGTCGTATATGCTATAATCATTCACGAACCGATTTTTTAAGATGTTTTCCGCAAATAAAACATGAAAGAAGGCCAATCTAATGAAAGAACTGGTCGTTATTACGGGCGCGAGTTCGGGCATTGGCAGCGAGCTTGCTAAGCGTTTCTCCGCGGAAGGCCATCCCCTGCTTCTGTTGTCCAGAAGAAAAGAGAATATGGACGCGCTTCATCTGCCGGACTGCATTTGCGAGGCGGTTGACATCCTCGATCTGGACGCATACCGGGCGGCGGTTCAAAAAGCTGAGAGCCGGTACGGCAAAACCGGGCTTCTCATTAACAATGCCGGTGTGATGCTGCTGGGCGACTCCTGGACACAGGACGTGGGCGAATGGCACCGCATGATGGACGTCAACGTCAAAGGCGTGATGAACGGGTTTTCCCTCGTGCTGCCCGATATGGCGGCGCGCAAAAGCGGCACTATTGTGAGCATCAGCTCCATCGCGGGAAGAAAGACCTTCTCCCAGCACGCCGCATACTGCGCCTCCAAGTTTGCGGTGCACGCGCTTTCGGAGAGCATCCGCGAGGAGGTATGCAAGGACAACGTCCGCGTGATCGTGATCGGGCCGGGCGTGACGGATACCGAGCTGTTGTCTCATACCACCAGCGATTCCATCAAGGAAAGCTACAACGACTGGAAACAAGAGATCGGCGGGCCGATGAGCCCAAAAGCGGTTGCGGATACCGTATATTTCGTGTACAATCAGCCGCAGAACGTGTGCATCCGCGAGGTGCTGCTGGCCCCCACGATGCAGCAGGGTTAAAAATTCAGGAGGGCAAATCCGTGGCAAAACTTTTTAACCGCAGCTATACCAAGGCCGAGCTGATGAAGTATATCGGGGACATCTCTCAGGTGGCGGACGCGCGCCACGCGAAGCTGGTCTCCGGCCGGGCGCAGGGTGTCTCGGTGATCGACGTCATCACAGGCGGCGGCCTCAACGTATCGATACTGCCCGACCGCGGCATGGATATGGCGTGGGCGAGCTACAAGGGCATACCGCTCTCGTGCATCACCAAATGCGGCGTAGTCTCCCCCATGTTTTATGAGGGTGCCGGAATGGGCTTTTTCCGCAGCTTTACGGCGGGACTGCTTACCACTTGCGGCCTCACACAGACCGGCCCGGGCTGCGTCGACAACGGCGAGCCGCTCGGTATCCATGGGCGCATCAGCCACATTCCCGCCGATGACGTCGCCGTCTATAAGGAATGGGAAGGCGATGAGTTTGTGATGCGGGTGCGCGGCAAGGTGCGCGAGGGCGCGTACTTTGCGGAACAGCTTACGCTGACGCGCAGCGTCACTGCAGTGATGGGCGAAAACCGGCTGCAGATTCACGACGTGGTAGAGAATTGCGGTTTCCACGACGCACCGCTCATGCTGCTGTACCACTTCAACTTCGGCCACCCGCTCGTTGGGCCGGATACAAGGCTCTATCACACGCCCGCAAAGATTGTGCCGCGCGACGAGGCCGCGAAGTATGGCCTCGATACTTGCGAAGCGTTTGAAGCGCCTTCGGCGGGCTATCAGGAGCAGGTGTTCTTCTACGATATGGACACAAAGGACGATAAAGCCTTCTCATGCCTGTACAACGAAAAGCTGGGCGTGGGCTGCTACCTCTCCTTCCGCAAAAGCCAGCTACCCGTTTTTACCGAGTGGAAGCACATGGGCAAGGGCGAGTACATTGTGGGCATGGAGCCCTGCACGAACCCGCCGATCAGCCGCGCCGTGGCGCGCGAACGCGGCGAGCTGACGTTCCTAAAGCCGGGCGAGCAGCGCGTCTTCGACATCGAGCTGGGCATTGTAGACGGCAAGGACGAACTGGCAGAGCTCTGCAAAGGTTAATTCCGTTCCTGACCAAACAAAAACCGCGGAGGAGGAAGCTTCCGCGGTTTTTGCTTTGACCCTGATACTTATTCTTTACTCTTTCTGACGAATCGCACCGCTTCGGTGCCTGCCTTTGCGCCTTCGTACACTGCCTTGGCAATCTGCATCATACCGCCCGTGCAATCCCCTGCGGCATACAGCCCCGGTATGCTCGTCGCCATATTTTCATCTACCACGATTTTCAGGCCTTCGGTCTGCGCGCCCAGCTTTCGGGCCAGATCGCTGCTGCCCGCCACGCCGATGGCGACGAATAGTCCTGCGACATCAAGCGAGCCGCCGTTTTTAAACTGCACGCGTTCCAGCCGCTCCTCCCCTTCCAGCGCTGCAATCTCGTCCGTGATTGCGCGTACTTCAGGCGGAAAATCGGGGATAGGTGCCGCGCCGTTGGTCAGCAGCGTCACAGACTTTACGACCGGCAGCAGCTCCGCCGCTTCGTGCAGCGCGTATTCGCAGCAACCCAGCACCGCAACGTCCTTGCTGCGGTAGAAGAACGCGTCGCAGACGGCGCAGTAGCTGACGCCACGGCCCTCGAAGCCGGAAAAGCCCTTGATCTTGGGCGCGGTACGGTTGGAACCCGTTGCGAGGATGACCGCTTTGCCATGATACTCGGCTTCATTCGTTTTTACCACAAATTCACCATCGTAGCCCACGCCGACGACCTGCGCGGTTACAAGCTCCGCACCCACGCGCTGCGCCTGCCGCCTGCCATCCGCAAGCAGCTTGTCAGCCGCCACAGGCTCCGCGAAGCCATAGTAGTTTTCGATCCAATCGGCCTTGGAGAGCGCACCGTCGCCGGAGCCGATCACGAGCGTTTTCATCCGGGCGCGCGCCGTATAGAGCGCGGCGGATATCCCGGCGGGCCCGCTGCCCACGACGATGATGTCATACGAGGTACCGGTTTCGGTCATTCTATTTCACCTTGCGCCGTACAAAGTCGTCGATGATCTCGCTTAAGTTGGGCGAGCCCACCTCGTCGAGCGAGTAGTATACGCGCGTGTTGGGTTTGTCGATTTTGACGATACGGCTCAAATCGATGGGCGTGCCGATGATCACCGAGTCGCAATCCGTGCGCGCGATGGTCTGTTCCAGATCGCGTATCTGTTGATCGCCGTAGCCCATGGCAGGCAGCAGTTTACCGATGCCCGGATATTTCTCGAACGTGCCGACGAGTTTCCCGGCGAGATACGGCCTCGGGTCCACCATCTCCATTGCGCCGAACTTCCGTGCCGCCACCACGCCCGCGCCGATCTTCATCTCGCCGTGCGTGAGCGTCGGGCCGTCCTCCACGACGAGTACGCGCTTGCCCTCGATCACCGACGGGTCATCCACCTCGATCGCGGAATTGGCGCTGATGACCGCCGCAGATGGGTTCACGCGGCGGATGTTGGCGCGTACCGTTTCAATGTCCTTCGGGTCTGCACTGTCGATCTTGTTAATGACCACCACGTCCGCCATGCGCAGATTCACCTCGCCCGGGTAATACGAAAGCTCGTGGCCGGGCCGGTGCGGATCGGTCACCGTTACCATCAGATCGGGCCGATAGAACGGGAAATCGTTGTTGCCGCCATCCCAGACGATCACGTCGCAGCCGTCCGGGTCGTTCTCCGCGTTGCGCAGAATCGCTTCGTAGTCTACACCCGCGTATATCACGTTGCCGCGCTCGATATGCGGTTCATACTCTTCCATCTCCTCGATCGTGCAGCTGTGCTTTTTCAGGTCCTCAATCTTCGCAAACCGCTGAGATTTCTGTGCGAGCAGGTCTCCGTACGGCATCGGGTGGCGTACCGCGACGACCTTGAGCCCTTTGGCCATCAGCAGCTCCACGATCTTACGCGAGGTCTGGCTCTTGCCGCAGCCTGTGCGCACCGCGCCTACGGCGATCATCGGCTTGCGGCTTTTCAGCATGGACGCCTTGGGCCCCAACAGCACAAAGTTTGCGCCTGCCGCATTGACGATTGCGCTAATGCCCATCACGAACGAATAGGGCACGTCGCTGTATGAGAACACGCACTCGTCCACGTCGTAATCGCGGATCAGCTGATCCAGGTCCTCCTGCGGATATATGGGGATGCCTTCGGGATACAGGCGGCCAGCGAGCGCCGCCGGATACTTGCGGCCAGCGATATCGGGAATCTGCGCCGCCGTAAAGGCGATGACGTTTGCCGCTTCGTTGTCCCGGTAGGCCATGTTAAAGTTGTGAAAATCTCTTCCCGCCGCGCCGATGATGATGACGTTTTTGCGTTTCATAAAATCCCCCCATCTTGCGTTCTGATTCATAATGTTTCCAACGGATATTCAAATGATACCACGCTCCATGCCGGTATCTGAAATCCCAAAAAGCAACATTAATGTGAAAGGCGCAAACGGCATATGCGTATGCATCGGTATGCGTCGGTATGCGCAGGTATGCGTAATTTGATCGTGGGATTAATCGTCGGAATGATCGTGCCCCGGAGCGGGGCCGATGCCGATGTCGTCGCGAAAGCTCGCTGCGAGTGAAATGGACTCCCGCCCGTATTTACCGCGGATCAGGTCCACCGCGCGCTCAATACGCTCACGTTTCTGATGCGCCTTATCATGCTCCCCGCCAAACATCGTGAGTTGTTCTTCCTCGCCCGTAGTTAGGTTCTGCCCGGTAATGGTCAGCATGCGGATGGGTGCGTTCATACGCCACGACGCGGCGATGAGCGCCAGCGCCGCTTCGCTGATCTCCTTCGTCTGGTGCGTCGGCGACGGGAGTTTCTTCTGCCGGCATATAGTCTTGAACTGAGGGTCGCGGATGGTCACCTGCACGGTGCCGCACTTCATGCCGCAGCGCCGCAGGCGCGAGGCCACGCTGTCGGATAACGCGATGACGCCCGCCCGGATATCCTCCATGCCGACGAGGTTGCGCTTGAACGTCATGCCGTTGCCTACAGACTTGGGCGCACTGTTCTGTCCGACCACGGCGACGGGGCTGTCGTCAAGGCCGCACGCGTAGTCGTGCAGCATCTCGCCCAGCTTGCCGAGCTTTTCACCGGCAGCTTCCCGGCTGAAGGCCGCAAGCTGCCCGATCGTGGTCACGCCGAGGCGCTCCAGTGCTTTCGTTGCCGACTTTCCGGCATAGAGCAGGCTCGAAACCGGCAGCGGATATACGATGCTCCGATAGTTCTCCCGGCTGATGACCGTGGTCGCGTCGGGCTTCTTATAATCACTGCCGAGCTTGGCGAACACCTTATTGAACGATACGCCCACCGAGACGGTAAGCCCCACCTCGCGCTTCACCACCTCGCGAATCTCGTCGGCGATCTGCGCGCCCGTACCGAAAAGGTGCAGGCTGCCCGTCACATCCAGCCACGATTCGTCGATACCGAACGGCTCCACCATGTCCGTATAGCGCTCGTATATGGCGTTCACGATGCGCGAATATTTGGAATACTCCCCGTGGCGCGGCGGCACGGTTACGAGTTCGGGGCATTTGCGCTTGGCCTGCCAGACCGTCTCCGCCGTGACGATGCCATACGCCTTGGCCATTTCATTTTTGGCCAGCACGATACCGTGGCGGTTTTCTACGCTGCCGCATACCGCCATGGGGACACTTTTCAGTTCGGGCCTCTTCAAGCATTCCACCGAGGCGTAGAAGCCGTTGAGGTCGCAGTGCAGTATCGTTCTGTCCACATTTATCCTCTATCATACAAACCTATGTTCGCATTATACCATAAACCAATCGCGTTGTCGCCCTGAATTTAACAGCCATGGGGTGCAATAAATACGGAGTACGAAAAAGCGGCCCTACTTTTTCGCGCCGCCCGCGCATATATCAGTACGGGAGGGCGTATGATGAGGGTCGCTGCTGTGTTACTGTCGTTTCTCTGCCTGTGCGGTATGATGATTATCACCGCGATGGTTTATATTGCGCTTACGCTGTTCCCTCCGAAGTCACGCTGGTAGCCTCGAAGAAGGGCTCATCGTCCGCATACCGCCACTTGCCGCCGCAGAAACGGTGCATCTCCTCCGTCAGGTGGAACCAGCGCATCGTATCGTTGCGCTCGGGATAGAACTCATAAAACTCACTCTTGTAGAACGTATAGAACCGCGAGATATCCGTGCACATGCCAAAGGTAGGCACGGCGTCCGTCGACAGCGTAAACCGGAAGGGTTCCCCGTCGCGTGTGCCGTCAAACGTCAGTCCTCCGCGCGAAAGCGTCAGTTTACCTTCACCCGCGATAACGGAGGTCTCGTCTTTCTTCAGCCGTTTATACCGCGGCAGTACGCCCAGCTTCACGCGCTCGCTGAACGAAAAGCCCGGTTCCACCACTTCTTCTCTTGCGCGCTCACGCTGCATCTCATACCACTCCGAAACGGTCTCCGGAATCACGCAACGTTCATCCAGTGGGATCAAATCGTAGCATTCATTTAAGCGCGCGCCGTTGCCGCACTGCTCGCAGCGGATAATATCCCCTTCGCCTCGCATCGTGTAGAGAGCGCCGCATTTCGGGCAGAGGTACAGCAGGTCGTGCAGATTCTTCGCCATCTCACCTCGACCCTCATATTTCGCTCTTGCTTCCCGATTCCAAAGGTAGTCATCGTGCGCCAGCTCACGGTTCAACGTATCCTGAATCTCTTCCGCGCTCATCTGCGAAAGCTGCTCCGGCGAGAACAGCCTGTCCACCACGATATCGACGCGGCCCGGACGCGTATCGAGGCAGTGCTTGGTGTTGGTCATATAACCACCCGCGATTTTGGTATAGTACACCGTTACGCCGAGGTGCTTTAGCAGTCTGCCGCTGCCGAGCGCGCACGGCTGCCCACCGCCCGATATGGAGCTCATACCCTCGGGGAACAGGCATACGCGTCCGCCCGCCTTAATCACGCGGATGATCTCTCGCGCGGTGTGATAGTCGGGCGTAAAGTTCCGTTTGGGGATCACCTGCATCAGCGAGAAGATCGGATAAAGATGTGAGCGGAAAAATTCGTTGTACCCCACGACATAGTTGAGCCGGTGCGGCAGTACCGCAGGCGCGGTATACAGGTAATCCACGCGCGAGGCGTGGTTGCTGATCAATATATATGGGTTTTTATCCTTGGACGGGCGTACCTTATAGGTGAAATGCACGCCGAGCTTTTTATTGAGTGCCAGCCGCCATATGTTGATGAGCAGGAGATAAATCAATGCGGGCGGCGTTTTCATATGCTTTCTTTCGAGCTTTTCCTGCAGCGTGAGTTTCTGTTTCATTCACAGCTCCTTGGTAATCGATAAAAATGATAATAATGTCTGCGGCTAAAGTTAGTGGTTAAAGTCGTGCATATTGGCTTCAATATACGATATTTTTGTCGAAATGAAAAGATAAACTTTGGTGTACCACGCGCCTTAAGTCCGGCATATCCTGCAGATATTGACATGCATCAGGGAAGTCGGTATAATAGGTTGGAAATTAACTGAAAGGACGGTGGACAGAATGACAAAACTCAATCGTATACGTAACTATATAACCCGGAAACATTTCTGTCTGCGCGTTCACTGCTGCTCTTTTTGAACGCTGACGACACATGCGCTTCCGGGTTCCGGAGGCGCTTTTTATTTTTGAATTGGAGATAACTAAGCTATGTTGGAGATCAGGGGGAAATATAATACGGCCAAGGTATTTACCGATGTCGTGGAAGAGCAGTCGGTTGCGCAGATCCTGCTGTTGTGCAATCAGGCGTTCACGGAGGGAAGCTGCATCCGCATCATGCCGGACGTACACGCGGGCGCGGGCTGTACCATCGGCACCACCATGACCATCGCCGACAAGATCGTGCCGAACCTCGTAGGCGTGGATATCGGCTGCGGCATGGAGACCGTGCGGCTGCGCGAAACGCATATTGAGCTAGGTAAGCTGGATAAGCTGATTTACAGCGCAATCCCGTCCGGGTTCAATATTCGGCAGAAGACGCACCGTTTTGCGGGGCAGATCGACTTAGGTCAGCTGTATTGCCGCAAACATGTGGACACGGGCCGCGGCAGTTTATCCATCGGTACGCTGGGCGGGGGCAACCACTTTATCGAGGTAGACAAGGGCGAGGATGGCGCGCTGTACCTCGTCATCCATTCGGGCAGCCGCCGTCTGGGGCTCGAGGTTGCGACGTATTATCAGGAGCAGGCGTACCACCAGTGCAACGGCAGCAGCAAGGCGGACGAAGAAGCGCTGATTGCGCAGCTTAAGGCCGAAGGCCGCGAGAAGGAGATCAGCAAGGCCATCAAGGCGCTCAAGAACACCAAGCAGACGGATATCCCGAAGCAGCTGACCTATGTTTCTGGCGAGCTGTTTACGCAGTACATCCACGACATGAGGCTCATGCAGGAATTCGCCGCGCTGAACCGCCGTGCGATGATGGATGACCTGATTCGCGGCATGGGGCTGCATATCGAGGAGCAGTTCACGACGGTGCATAACTATATCGATATCGACGCCATGGTGCTGCGTAAGGGCGCGGTGTCCGCCAAAGCCGGGGAAAAACTGCTCATCCCCATCAACATGCGCGACGGCAGCCTGATCTGCGTGGGCAAGGGCAACGAGGACTGGAACTGCTCCGCCCCGCACGGCGCGGGCCGCCTGATGAGCCGCGCTCAAGCCAAACAGAGCTTCACGCTCACGCAGTACAAGGCCGAGATGGGCGGTATCTATTCCACCTCAGTCAGCCGCGAGACATTGGACGAATGCCCGATGGCCTACAAGACCATGGAGGATATCGTCCGCAACATCGGCGATACCGCCGAGATCACCGGCGTCATCCGAGCCGTCTACAACTTTAAAGCCGGAGACGAGGAGAAGTGAAATGAGAGCAGGACTTTGGAGGCTCTGCCTCCATACCCCACCCCAAAAAGCCTTTGTCTTTTCGGGGACCCCGACCACCGCTCAAGGGATCTACCCCTTGAAAATCCCATTATGCGAACTGTATAAATACTGGAAATTATAACTTAAGGAGGAGATATCAATGGAGAAGTTTATCCCGAAAGAGAAGCTTTCCAAGAAGGTCAAGCGCGAACGGGAAAAGGCGCAGCGACAGACCTGGGGCGGCTTAAGCCCTGTGACGCGTAAACCGAAAAATCCGAAAGCGTATGTGAGAGAGAAGCCCCGGTATGGGTCCGACGACGATACCGGGGTTTTTCATTGCCTGATATCTCTAAAAAAATTTCTCACTTCCTCTTGACATCATCGTAAAAATACGATAAATTAGTATCGTAAAAATACGATTATAAAGGAAACTTCCATGAACATCAGTCAGGTATGCGATGCACTCGGCAATGAAACACGCTTTCAGATCGTCAAGGCATTAAAGAACAAGGCGATCGGCACATGCTGTGATAAGATCGAATATTTCGAGGACGGCATCAGCGTGGCGGATGTGGTTGCGACGACCGGACTCGCGCAATCGACCGTTTCCCAGCACCTGAAGGTGCTGGAACAGGCGGGCATCATCATCCGTGAAAAACGCGCCCAATGGACCTGCTTTTTCCTCAATCAAACGCTGCTGAAGGAATTTTGCGAATCCCTTCGTCAGACGCTGATCGAATAGCATCCCTTTTTTTAATCTTGTCCATCGTAATTTTACGATATATCATGATAAGGAGTCACGAATATGGAGCTGGTATGGAACTATTTCAAGGATACTGTGTCATATGTGCTGGGTACTCTGCTGCACAATCTGCCTGCGCTGGTGCTTGGCGTGCTCGTTGCGGCAGCCATTCAAACCTATGTCAATCCGGACCGGATGAGAAACTGGCTGATGCGCAGATCGTCCGTTTCGATCCCCGCCACCGTGGCGTTTGGGGCGTTCACCCCGTTTTGTGCGTGCGGTACGATGGCCGTGGTTATTTCAATGCTCGCCACATCGCTGCCCTGGGGCCCCATCATGGCGTTTCTGACTTCTTCGCCCCTGATGAGCCCGGAAGGGTTTGTGCTGATCTCCGGCGTCATCAGCCCCACCTTCGCGATCGCGCTGGCTGCGGCATCGATCATCATCGGCATCGGCTCGGGCTATATCACCCATATCATCGAGAAGAAGACGCACTTCCTCAAAGATCAGCTTCGTATCGTTTCAGCGCCCGCCGCATCAGCGGATTGCGGGTGCTCCGCCACGAGTACCCCGGCAGCAGCAGCGCAGCCTGCATGCTGTAACGCCCCGGAGGAATCATGCGAATGCGGTCAGACGGAGCTCTCCGCGCAGGGCTGCTGCGGCGCACTCGTGGTAAAGCCGTCCAAGGCAAACCGGTTTCGCGCATTCCTGATTAAGCACAAGATTGATCAGCTATTTAAGGCCGCGTTCAATGTCGGAGTGAAAAAGATACTGCCATACTTTGCGCTCTTTGCGGGTATCGGCTATCTGATCAACCGTTTCATCCCTTCCGAATGGATTTCGGTGCTGTTCGGTTCGGACAACGTGTTCGCCGTTCCTTTATCCGCGGTAGTGGGCTTACCGCTCTACGTCAACGGCGACTCGTCGCTCCCGCTCATCCAGTCGCTGATGCAAAGCGGCGTCAGCGGTGGCGCGATGCTGGCTTTCATGATAACCGGCCCGGGAACCAGTGCAGGCGTGCTCGCCGGTATCGCCACCATCATGAAGAAGAAAGCCATCGTCTTATATGTCGCTTTCCTTCTGGGTGGTGCCATACTGCTCGGCTACGCGTATGAGCTGGTGCTGGCGTTGGTCGGATAATAACCTGAGGATTAAAAGCCTTTCTCCATCAACTGCAAATGCCCGCGGGAAGATTCCGCGGGCATTTTGCTCTTATACCTTAATTCGCATGTATTCGATGTTATTTTAGCTCGGCGAGCATAAACTCTTCGTGCAGCGCGCGCACCGCCCGCTGCGCGTCTTC
Organism: Bacillota bacterium; assembly: GCA_023390815.1. Classification (GTDB taxonomy): domain Bacteria; phylum Bacillota; class Clostridia; order Christensenellales; family SZUA-584; genus JAEWCC01. Next base: position 30,922 of record JAEWCC010000009.1, on the reverse strand, counting down.
ATCGCGGATGAGGCAGGATATCGTCATGTGCGAGTCCGCGGTTTGCAGCACCGCTACGCCCTCGCCCGAGAGCGCGCGGATGATACGCGCCATAACGCCCGGCACACCGCGCATGCGCTCACCGATCGCGGAAACCTTACCGAGCCCGCCGATGATATGAAAGTCAAGCCCCAGGCTTTCGAGCAGCGCCCGCGTCTTCTCTGTCCGGTCGTCGTCGATGGTGACCACCACGCTGTCCGGGAATATGTTGATCAGGTCGATGCTGATGCCGTCCGCAGCCAGTGCGCCCAGCAGATCCTTCTCTGTGATTGCGGTCAGACCGCTTACCTTTACTTGCGCGCGCCCGCCTGCGTAGGCGATGCCCGAAAGCACCTGCTGCGTATCGTCCGCAGAAACGACTGCCGATATGCGCGTACCGGTTGCGTCGTTTGCCGTATTGCGTACGATCAGCGGCACGTTGCCGCGCATCGCAATCTCCACGGCTTTAGGATGGATCACTTTGGCGCCGTGGTCGGCCATCTGAAACACCTCGTTGTAGCTAACGTCGGATATCACGCGCGCCTCGGGCAGCAGTCTCGGGTCTGCCGTCATCACGCCGTCCACATCCGTATAAATCTCCACCGCTTCCGCATGGAGTGCAAGCCCGAGTATCGCAGCCGTCGTATCCGATCCTCCGCGCCCCAGCGTCGTCACATCCCCGCCGCGCGTAATGCCCTGAAATCCGCAGACGACCGGTACTTCCCCGGCGCTGAGCATCTCGAAAAGCCGTGACGGGTCTGTCTCGGTATACGCCGCGCTGCCGAAGCGGTCGTTGGTGTAGATGCCCGCCTGCCATCCGGTCAGTGCCTTTGCGGCCACGCCGCGCTGCGTGAGCGCCGCGGCCAAAATCACCGCGGAGATGACTTCGCCGCAGGACAGCAGCATGTCGTTCTCGCGTGGGCGCAGTTCTCCGCCCGCTTCACCGCGTGCAAAGTGAATCAGCGTGTCGGTTGCGTAGGGGTCCCCCTTGCGGCCGATCGCTGAGACCACGACCACAGGTGAAAAGCCGCTTTCCCGCGCGGTAATAATCTTATCGATGGCGGCTGAACGCATCTCCTTCGATTTGACGGAGGTACCGCCGAACTTTTGAACCAGTATCCTCATCGATGTTCCGGCTCCTTTCAGGGGGCAGCCATAGAGGTATCGCCTCTTTCCGGCTGTCCTATTCCTAGCATTATATCGCAGTCACAGTACCTATTCTATTATTTTTTTTGCAGGTTGTGAGATTGTATGAAAAAACCCCACACCTTGCGGCATGAGGTTGTTGTTCTTTGAATTTATGATACCGGGCTATTTCGAATCCGATGGGCGGGGCCTTGCATACATGGTAATCTCCCATTTGCTTCCGTTCTCGCCCCAAATATCATCGATCACCACGCCGCCTGAACTGTTTTTTGCCTCGATCACCTTGCCGTTTCCCGCATAAATGCCGACATGATGGATGTCCATCCACCGGCCATCGGTACTCTCCTTATTCGACCAGAATATCAGGTCGCCGGGCTGAAGCTCGGATTTGGGTATGGTATATCCGTTGTCATAGCAGTACTTGGCCTGCTTCACGGACGTGGACGGCAGGGAAATGCCCGCCTGCCCGTATGCCCACTGCACCAGAGAAGAACAGTCTACATACTCGCCCTGACCCCTGTAGGTGGTGGAATACGGATCGCCCAGGCGCGTCATCGCCGCCTGCACCACGGAATTGCCCGCCGGGTTTTCCGAAGAACCGGAGAACAGGCTCATGAAGGAGCCGCCCGAGATACCCTGCAAGCCGGAGATCGCGTCCAAGTCCGAAGAGCCCGACAACGCGGAATAGAGGCTCATCATCATGGGGCTCGCGTTTCCATCCGCACACATCGCGAGACACGTATTCAGTATCATTTGTTTGCGCTTATCGGATTCGCTGGGTTCAGCCATCGTACCGTCGCTGACGCCCAACTGTTCAGCCAAAAGCGAGGCAAACGCATCGCCGTCAACCGCCGAAGAATTTGAAAGCGCGTCCGTATTGGTGCTGATACGCTGCAAAGATCGTAAATTTTCCAGGGAAACCCCGCTCATTGAAACTCCTTTTCATATTGCGCGGCAAATATGCGCAACACCAATGAGAAATGACTTTGTATTAAGTATATCGGTATATCCTGCCATATAATTAACACACCAGGAACAATTTGAAACAACCTGCTTTGCAAACAAAAAACCGGCTTCCGGTTTTCGTCTGTCTGTTAGTGCTATTTATACATTCTCGATGATGACATAGTTGCTGTCGTCCTCGATCATGATTTGAAGCGCAAACTTGAACTGGTCCCGAACGGGTCTCGGAAGCGAGGCGCCGTTATCGCGCATCTCCGCAGCCTGCTGATAGGAATGATCCTCCTCAAAAATGTGGCGGTCTGTCACGTAGGCGTAGTGGATCTGCGGATCATCGACCGTGCTGTAAGCGATATAGTGCTTCTCGAACCAGAGCTGTTTGTACCCATCTGTGATGTACTGCGGCTGATCCTTCCTGCCTTTGATCGCTGCGCTCAGGCTCTCCACTTCCGGCACATTAATTTCCGCCTTTGCCGCCACCCTGTGCGTCAGCTCGGCAACCTCGCGCGGCGTCAGATATTTAGCCATATGATCCCTCCTCCCACTCATATTTTGTTCCGACGGCACGGTTTTCATGAAGCGACTTTTCAGGTGTTTCTGTACAACATCACTTCTTCAGGCCGGATATATCGTATAGCATATATCGAAATAACCTTTGAGGCAACACGAAAATTCTTCCGACCCGAAAATTCCGAACCGAAAAAGAACCGGCCGCATCCGGCTTTTGAAACAATGATCTTATTTGCATCCGGCAGGACCGGATGATAATATGTCTTTGTCGGTAAATCGTAGAATTTATATTGAAAATGGAGATATCCTATGCCGGAATGGAACGCAGCGCAATACCTCAAGTTCGAAAGCGAAAGAACCCAGCCCGCCATTGATCTCGCCAATCGCATTCTGATTGAAGACCCTGTGCGCATCGTGGATATCGGCTGCGGACCGGGTAATAGCACCGGCGTGCTAGCAAGGAGATTTCCGCATGCCAGTATTCTGGGGGTAGACAGTTCCGAAGATATGATCGCCGCCGCGCAGCAGGCTTATCCGCAGCTTCGTTTCCAGCGCTGCGACGCGAGCTGTGATCTTCCTTCTCTCGGCACAGGCTTCGATATCGTATTCTCCAATGCATGCATCCAGTGGGTACCGGACCACCCCAAGCTGCTGAAACAACTGCTGGCGATGCTGCGTACGGGTGGAGCCCTTGCGATTCAGACGCCCATGAATTACGAAGAGCCGATCCACCGCATCATTCAGGAGGTGTCCGCAAGGTGGCTGGGCGCGCAGAACCCCCGCGTATTCCACAACCTGACGCCTGGCGAATATTACGATCTGCTGTCCGAATGCGCGTCCTGTTTTAACATGTGGCACACTACGTACTATCATGTCATGGAGTCTCATGAAGGCATATCGGAGTGGTATCGCGGAACGGGGCTGCGCCCTTATCTGGAAGCACTCCCGGAAGCGGACCGTCCCCGGTTCGAAGCGGAAATTCTTGAACGCATCCGGCAGGCATACCCCGTACAAAAGAACGGCGACATCCTGTTCCGGTTCCCGCGCTTCTTCATGCTTGCAATACGCTAAACCTAACCCACAAGGGTGTTGTACAATCCTGTACCCCAAAAACTCTTATTCAAAAGTAGATTTATGGCTTGTCAATAAAGCCTCCCTTGCCTAAAGGGAGGTGAGAGTGTCAAAAAACCATCTCAGTGTCATTCTGAGCGCAAGCGAAGAATCTTAAAGGACTTTATTCTCAAAGATTCTTCAGGCGCTCTGCGCCTTCAGAATGACATCAGGTACTTTTTCGACAGCCTGGCCTCCCTTGCCTAAAGGGAGGTGGCAGCCGCAAGGCTGGCGGAGGGATTTTTTGCATCTGAGCAACGGGATAGACGTTATGCACTATGGCCTCGCGAATCTGTCGGTGAGTTGAGGTAAGGGGACCATGGTTTTTAGATAGACCGACGCACGCAAAAGCATGATCAATCTTCGTTTTCGTCGTCTTCGGACAATTCACTCTGAAAATACTGCTCGGTAAAACTGGTTTTATTACCCTTAAAATGGAAACCGATCACCGTATCCAGATTAATATCGTGGACGCTGCTGAATATATTGCTGTCGATGTTGGGGTTACCCTGACGCAGCTTTTTGATCAGCTGCTTGACCTCCTGCCGTTTGGAGCCCATTCCGCCGTCGTCCAGCACGCAATGCTCCGTCAGGCGGCAGGCGCATTGGATGAACTGAAGGCTGTTATAGTTCTTCCAAGCGAGAATATCCCGCTCCTTCACGCGGTACATGGGGCGGATCAGCTCCATGCCCTCCCAGTTCGTGCTGCGCAGCTTGGGCATCATCGTGCGGAACTCGCCGTTATAGAACATGCTCATCAGCACCGTCTCAATTACGTCGTCAAAGTGATGCCCCAGCGCGATCTTGTTGCAGCCCAGCTCCTTCGCCTGTTTATAGAGGTACCCCCGCCGCATGCGCGCGCAGATATAGCAGGGGTACTTGTCGAGCGTGGCGACGTAGTCGAATATCGGCGCGGGGAATACGCGGATCGGGATGTTCAGAAACTCGGCGTTGTCCTCGATCATCTGGCGGTTGAGATCGTTGTAGCCGGGGTCCATCACAAGGTACTCCACCTCGAAGCGGAACTTGCTGTACCGGTGCAGCTGCTGCATGCACTTGGCCATCAGCATGGAGTCCTTGCCGCCCGACATACACACGGCGATCTTATCGCCTTCCCGAATCAATCCGTACGTTTCAATCGCGGACAGGAACTTCTTCCATATCTCGTGACGGTATTTCTTGACGATGCTCTTTTCCACCTGCAGGCAATCGCTCATAGGGTACCTCTGTTTTTTATAATGCGGAGGCTTTCCTCCAGTCGCTCAAGGAACACGTCGATATCGCCCTCGGCGGTCAAATGGCTCAGACTGATACGCAGCGTGGAAAGTGCCGCCTTGCGGTCACGCGTGAGCGCGTATACTGGGCGCGATACCGTACCCGGTGCGCAGCACGCCGATTTGGTCGCCACATAGATTTCGTGCTTCGCGAGCTCGGCCTGAACCGCCTCCGTACGGATACCGGGTATACTGATATTCACGATGTGTGGGACTGATGCAACGGTGCTGTTGACGCGAATACCCGATATGCCGGTCAGCCCTTCTCTAAGCTTGCGATTCAGCGCTTCCACGACGGGGTAGCGCGTATCCAAGTCCTCTGTTGCTGCCGCCAGCGCCTTTTCCGCGGCGACGGCCAGCGCGAGCGCGGGCGTTCCGCTGCGGAACGGCGTCGTGCTGACGCCTCCGTGAATCTGCGGCTCCAGCATCACCGCTTCCCTGCGCACCAATACGCCACAGCCGCATGGACCAAAGAACTTATGTGGCGCAAAGGAAACGAGGTCTACCTCCTCGAAGCTGACGGGGATTTTGCCTACTGCCTGCGTCGCGTCCGTATGGAAAAAGCAGTGTGGACGATCCGCGAGCAGCGCGGCAATCTGTGTAATCGGCTGCATGAGGCCGATTTCACTGTCCACCCAGCATACCGAGACGAGTATGGTGTCGTCGCGCAGCAGCGTCTTCAGGTGCGCGAGATCAATCGTGCCGTCGGGCGTCAAGTCCGTATATTCGATTTCGTAACCCTGCTGCTGCAGATATGCCATCGGGCCGTTGACAGACGAGTGCTCCAGCGGCGTGGTGATGATATGCCTGCCGTATTTTTTATATTTTTCCGCGATGCCCTTGATCGCGAGGTTGTTGGACTCGCTCGCGCCGGAGGTATGGATGATCTCCGTTTCCTTCACCTGAAGCAGCATCGCAATATGCCTTGTCGCCTCATCGAGCCGCGCCTTCGCTACCTGTCCCGGCGGATACGGGGAATTGGGGTTCGCAAAATAGTCGCGTGATGCCTGCGAGAAAGCTTCCAGCACCGCTTCGTCGGTGGGCGTATGCGCCGCGTAATCGAGATAAATCATAGGCCTATCATAGACTGTTTGCGAAGCGCCGTCAAACGTCTCCTTGCGTGCCTGTTCGTGCACACTACCACCGCATACCCTCAACGGCACGGGCAATCAGCCCGTCCCGCCCCAGACAGGCTCCGCACTGATCGAAATCCTCACGGCACATATATCATATTATTCATATATTTTTACTGCTTTCTCTTAGATAATATGATATGATTTCCTGTGAGGTTGAACGCCTTTCGCCTAAAATATTATTTGCACAGGAATGTCAGAATACAGCAAAGCGTGGTATAGTGTTGATTAGGATCATAAACAGGCACATTGCCCCAGGTCCAGGGAGGCGGTTATGTTAACTTTCCAGTTCAAGGCGTATTCGGTCACCAGCGAAATTGACCTGAACAGGATCGCAACGCGCTGCGGCATCTCCAAGAAATACACCTGGGAGGAACCGCTCGTGCTGCAGGACGCCGTGCTCGAAGGCATATTGGGCGATCCGGTTCAGAACAGTCAGCAGGTGATGCTGTTCTCTTTCGGCAGCGTTGTATTTATCAATCTGCCTGCGGAGCGCTATCCGGGCTTTTTTAAATACCTGGCACAGTTTGAGCCGGTATCCGACTGGAGCCCGTATCAGGACGATTACGCGCTGCATGTGTCGGACGAGAAACCCGCGCTCACGGACGAATACGCGATCATCAATGAATTTGCGCCATTCTATCCCGAGCTCATCGCGATCGTGCTGGCCAAGTCGGTCGCGCTGGAGCGCGTGGAAGAACAGCTCGGCAAGATCCTCGACAGCCTCGAAAGCCTGATCGAGCGGCTCGAGAACGGCAAATTCCAGATCGGCGACAAGAAGCTCGCCAAGGTGACGGCAAAGGTTGCGCGGCACGAGTTCGACAGCATCAGCTACATCATGATACTCGACAAGCCCGACATCGCCTGGGCCAACAGCCCCGCGGACGATTTCTACAACGAGATGTCTGAATTCTTTGAACTCAACGACCGCTACGAAATCATCAAGAACAAGACCGCCGTATCCAACAACATCATCTCCGGCTTCACCTCCATCAGCCACGCATTCCGCGGGCTGCGCGTAGAGCTTATCATCGTGCTGCTGATCGTCGTGGAAGTGGTGCTGATGGTGCTGGAGCTTTTCAAGTGAGGCGCGTATGAAGAGGTTCGCGTTTGATTGCTACCGGATCGGCAATTCGCTCCCCTTAAGCACGCTTCGGGCGTTCCTCGGCATGAAGGAGACCCCGCGGCGCAGGCAGTATGTCGCGCTCGAAGGCGACAGCCTTGCTCAGGTTTTAAAATACGCCCGCGAGGGCCAGGCCGCCTACTTTTTCGATTACGGCTGTATCACATTCGTCAATTGCAGCACGGACGAGGCGCGCAGCTTGCTGCACTTTATCTGCTCGGGCTTCTTACCCGACAGCACCGGCTCCTATTACCATGAGAGCTATTCACTCGAGGTGGGCGATACGAACCAATACTGCCTGTTTGAAGGCGACTCCGCCCTGCCGTTTGACCGGTTTGTCGTACCGACCATCGCCAACGCCCTTGCCAAACTCACCGCGCTGGCCGTCATGGAAGAGGAGATCGGCAAAACCTTCGACGACGCCGAGGCTTTCATTCAGCGCATGGGCCGCGGCAGGGTCAACCTCCACGCGGTCAAATACGCGCGGGAGGTCGCCAAGATCGTGCGATTCCAATACGGAAGCGCGTATACCGTACGCGTATTCGAGCGGTTCGATATCGCAGACGCGCATATCGGCGCGAGGGCACTTTACGATGCGTTCATGACTCACTTCGAGTATGGGGAGCGCATCGACGCGCTGCGTCAGAAGATCGGCGCGCTGGAAGACATATTCCGCATGTTTCTGGCGCTCAGTCAGAAATGGCAGGAGAACCGGGAGCTGTACATTGAGATCGCACTGCTTGCAGTTTTCCCGCTGTTCTATTTGTTTTGACTCCATTTCCACGGCAATCTTAAGGAGAAAACATGTTCGGTGATATCCCTAAGCAGACTAAGAAAGTCGTCATATTGATCGGAATTCAGGCGAGCGGCAAAACCACGTTCTATGACCGATATTTAAAGGACAGCTTTGAACACATCAGCCTGGACGTCCTGCATACCCGAAACAAAGAGCGGCAGGCGATGGATGATTGCATCCTGCGCGGCGTCAGCTTCGCCATTGACAATACGAATCCGACCCGGGCAGAGCGGCACAAATATATCGAGTCAGCCCACAGCGCAGGATATGAGGCCATTGGCTGCTACTTTAAGTCCGGCGTATCGGAGTGCATCCGGCGCAACGCATACCGCGAAGGCAAAGCGAGGGTGCCCGATGTGGCGGTTGCCGCCACTTCAAACAAGCTTGATTTGCCGGCTTTGTCAGAAGGTTTTGACCGGCTTTATTATGTAACCATTTCGCTTAACGGCTCGTTTACCATTGAAGCGTGGAGGGATGAACTATGAGCCAAGATGATTTATAAAAGGGCCGGAAGTCAGTTCTCCCGGCCCTTTTTTTGCGTATTGACTCGCGGTTTACTTATTGGCCCGCAGCCGTCTTGAATTCCGTCCAGACCAGCTCGTGCGCTGCCTGCGCGTCCGCGCTGATGTTCTGGATCATCTCCATGCTGTCCGCGCTGAAGCCCTCGGGCAGCGTCAGGAAGTCCTTGAACTCGTCGCCGATCAGCGCATCCGCCGCGGCGTTGGTGCTGTAGTAGCCCAGCCACTCGAAGCACTGCGCGGAAACCTCCGGCCTTAAGATATAGTCAATAAACGCGTACGCCGCATCCACGTTGGGCGCTTTTGCGGGAATGAAGTTCGCCATGATGCCAAAGCCGATGCCCTCCTTCGGGAAAACCACCTTGAGGTCGGGATTTGCAAGCTTCGCCATTGTCACCTGGGAGGTATACATCACCGCAGCGCTGATCTCGCCCGAGAGCAGATCATCCTGCAGATTGTCGTCCTTGATGAGGCGGATGTTGGGCGCCAGCTCTTTGAGCTTTTCGCCCGCCGCCTGGATTTTGGCGATATCCTCGGTGTTGTAGCTTTCGCCCAAAATCTTCAGCGCCAAGCCATTGATCACGCGGTAGTTCGCAATCACGCCCACGCTGTCCACCAGGGACGGATCGAACAGATCGCTGTAGCCCTGGATATCGACGCTGACCAGAGACAGATCGTACACGATGGTCTGCACTCCCGCGCCGTACGGCACGGTATACTCGTTGGTGGGGTCGTAGAACTGGCCCTGATAGAGCGGGTTGATGTTGGCGTAGTTCGCAATCTTCGAAGCATCCAGCTTCTGCACGAGCCCCTCAGCAATGGCGGTTTCGATGATGTAATCGTCCGCAATCACGAGGTCGTAATCGCCGCCCTTCGCCGCTTCCAGCTTGGCGAGCATGGTTTCATCATAGTCAAAGTTGCTGTAGTTGATCTCGATGCCCGTCTCCGCCGTAAATCCGTCCAGAACCTCCTGAGGGAACATTGCCTCCCATGTAAATAGGTTGAGCGTTCCGCCCGCGTGCGCAGAGGTCTGCACAGCGCTTTCGGTCGGCGCGTTTGAAGCCGGTCCGCTCGTCTGCGGGGTCCCCTGCGAACTGCCGCAGCCCGCAAACAGCGCCAGAACCATCACAATGGCCAGCGCCAGTGCAAACAGCTTTCTCATACTTTTTCCTCCTTGATATTTGAATATTTTCTGGATCGTTTTGAAAAATAGAGCGACAGCAGCCCAATGATGAGCGTCACGGCAAACATGAGCGTGCACAGCGCGTTGATTTTGGGTGTCACGCCGGTTTTAAGCTGCGTGTAGATCTTGATGGGCAGCGTGTTGGTGTTCACACCGGTGACAAACACGCTGATGATCACATCATCGAGGCTCATCGCAAAGGCAAGCAGCATACCGGAGAGTATGGCAGGCCTGATGAGCGGCAGCGTGATGTCCAGAAACACGCGCCCCTGGCTCGCCCCCAGATCGCGCGCGGCCTCGGGCAGGCTCTTGTCCATGCCCACCAAGCGCGCCTTGACGAGAATGTATACATACGGGATGCTGAAAGCGGTATGCGCAATCACGAGCGTCGTCATGCCGAACGGCAGGCCGAGCAGCGAGAAGAACAACAGAAACACGATGCCGAGTATGATCTCCGGGATCATGATGGGCAGCATGGAAACGTATTCCACGGCGCCCTTGCCGCGCAGCCTCACCTTCGTCATGCCCACCGCGCCCAGCGTACCGATGACCGCCGCCGCCAGACTGCTGAGGGTTGCAAGCACGATGCTGTTAAGCAGCGCTTCGAACATGGATTTATCCTTGAAAAGCTCCGCGTACCATTTGAGTGAGAACCCGTCCCACACGGAGCTGATTTTGCTCTCGTTGAAGGAATACAGGATGACCAGCAAGATCGGCAGGTAAACGATCACGGTGACCGCGGCCAGATAAACATTCGGCAGCTTCGTGCGGTTCTTCATACGAGCCCCTCCAGATCCTTGACCTTGGTGATTCTGCGGTACAGCCAGATCATCAGAGACGTGAGGAGCATCAGCACCACGGAAAGCGCCGCCGCGAACGGCCAGTTGTGCGCCTTCATAAGCTGCTCCTGAATGACATTGCCCACCAGCACCACCGTGTTGCCGCCTAAAATGTCCGCGATGAAGAACAGCCCCATCGACGGAATGAACGTTAAGACCACGCCGGACAATAATCCCGGCATCGTCAGCTTCAGCGACACCGTACGAAATGCCTGCATCGGGGTTGCGCCGAGGTCCCTCGCCGCCTCGACAAGGCTCCAGTCGAGCTTCTCCGCGCTCGAATATACCGCAAATATCATGAACGGTAGCAGCGCGTATACCATGCCCACAACCACCGCCGGATAGCTGTACAGCAGCTTTATCGGTGCGTCGGTAAGCCCTGCGCCCATCAGCAGCTTATCCAGCACACCGTTGGCGCGGAATATGATGATCCAGCCGTATAGGCGGATTAGGGAGCTGATCCAGAACGGGATCATAAGCAGCAGCATCATGCGCTTCTTCCAGCGGGCGGTCAGCTTCGCCATGAAATAGCCGAACGGATATCCGATGAGCGCGACGAGCGCGGTCGTAATGAGCGCGAGCTTCAGGGATTCCGCAAGGGTTTTGAGGTATACCGGCTGCGCGATATCCGCATAGTTCTGCAGAGTAAAGTCACTGACGACGCCCCAGCCCTCGGCGCGCTGCAGAAAGCTCAGAATGAACACATAGATGAGCGGCCCCGCCACAAACAGCAGCGTGAACGCATACAGCGGCGTGATGCCGATCGCGGATACAATGTCCCTCTTTTTACCCGGTCTGTGCGTTAATGCAGTATTCTTCGTTTTCAACGGCTCTCCTCCAGGTCGACCAGCACGGCGTTTTCACCCGCCCAGGTCGCCCACACCTCGTCCCCGGCTTTAAATTCTGTGTCGATGCCGTGGCGGCTCGCGACCAGTTCGCTGCCGTCGGGGAGCGCCAGAAATATCTGCAGCAGGCCACCGGCAAAGCTCTTTTCCCGCACGACCGCGGTCAGCCCCTGCGCCGCTTCGGTCCGCGGCAGCAGGCGAACGTTTTCGCGCCGCACCGCAACCGTCACGCGCTGCCCCGGCGCAACGGACGCGCCCCGGCGCGCAGCCGCCGCGTTTCCATGCTCGCTGCAGAATTCAACCGTATCCGCATCCACCTGGGACACCTCGCCGCTCACCACGTTCGCGGAGCCGACGAAGCTCGCGACAAAACTGGTTTTGGGGCGGTCATATACATCCGACGGGGTTCCGATCTGCTCGAACAGGCCGTCCCGCATCACCGCGATGCGGTCGGACATGGTCAGCGCCTCCTCCTGATCGTGCGTGATGTAGACAAACGTGATGCCGAGCCGCGTCTGCAGCTTTTTCAGCTCCAGCTGCATCTGCCTGCGCAGCTGCAAATCCAGCGCGCCCAGCGGCTCGTCGAGCAGCAGCACGTCCGGCTTGCCTACGATCGCGCGCGCGATGGCAACGCGCTGCCGCTGCCCGCCGGATAACTCCCCCGGCATGCGCTTTTCATATCCCGTCAGCTGTACCAGCTCGAGCGCTTCCACCACTGTCCTTTTAATCACTGCCTTATCCGCGTGTTTAAGGCGCAGACTGTAACCGATGTTGGCCTCCACGTTCATATGCGGAAACAGCGCGTAGTTCTGAAACACCGTGTTGACGCTGCGCTTGTTGGGTTCCTCGTCCGTGACGTCTTTGCCCTCCAGCAGCACGCGGCCCGCGTCCGGCTGCTCCAGCCCCGCGATGATGCGCAGCGTGGTCGTCTTGCCGCACCCCGAAGGCCCGAGTAACGTGATAAATTCCCCCCTGCGCATCGAAAGGTCAATCCCCTTAAGCACCTCGGTCTCGCCAAAGCGCTTCTTGATACCATTCAGCTGCAATATGCTCTCGTCCATAGCCACCCTTACCATATCATTTCGATCAAGTTTATAACTATTAACTATATCCCTGCATATGGATAGTGTCAAGATTCGCCAGCTATATAAAGTATTCGATTGTACGGGCGGGCGTTTTTCGCGTCTTTTCGTTAAATAATACCACCGCTTCTCGCGTCTGCCGCGGGCCCAGCGCATACGAGGTTTTCTCTTCGCTATTAAGCAGCGCTTCGTCTACTGTCCGGTTTCGAAACGCGGGCTCGTTTAATATGATCCCCACACCCGGTACTTGAAACGGCTTTCTCCGGTAATACGGATCGAACAGCGAAACCGTCCCGCCGGATATTCCGGTCAGCAGCACATAATGCCAGCAGCCGTACCGCACGCGCGCCACCACCGCCCCGCCCTGCTGCAAGCCCGCCGTAATCTTGCTGTTCTGTCCCAGGCAGACCTCTGAACCCGTAACGAACTCGCTCTGTATCGAAAATTTCTTTACCTTGCCAAACTGGTTAAGCCAGTTGCATAGGAACATCATCGCCATGCCGGAGGTGCCGCTTTTGCCGAACTCCCCTTTGCAGTTGTACACGTCCAGACAATACAGCATGACGTGCTTGATCACATCGGGCGGTATCTCATTGCGGTGAAACAGGAAGCTTATGGCGTTGACCAGCGTGGTGGGTCCACAGTCGTATTCCGTTGTCTGGTATCCGAGCGGGTTCTTCATACTGCTTTAGTTCTCCGAAGTCATCAGTGCAGCGGTCAGCGCCGCGGCGCGGCGCAATTCGTCCGCCGTCGTATATTCCCCGCACGAATGGCATCGGTTCATCGCCGTCGCGATGACGATCCCCGTAATGCCGTGCTTAGCAAAACCGTTGTTGTCGCTCCCGCCGAACGTGCGCTCCAACGCGGGGGAAAGGCCCAATTCCCGGCAGACGCGCTCAAACCGTTTGACGACCGGATGCTCCGCAGGCGTCGCGTAGGCCTCGCAGCAGCAGCGCGACAAAAACTCCACTGATGCGCCGAAGCGCGCCGCCGAACGCTCAAATTGCTCCCGCACCTGATCGACCTGCCATACTGCCTTATCATGCGCAAAGCTGCGCGACTCGCCGCGTACGATGCAGCGCTCCGGCACGATGTTGCCCGCCAGCCCGCCCTCAATCACTCCGATGTTGAGCGTCGTATCTTCATCGATGCGGCCCATATGCAAACAAGCGATGGCGTCCGCAGCCGCCGCGATCGCATGAACGCCGTCTTCGGGGTTGAACCCCGCATGGGCCGACTTCCCGATCACAGTCGCCTCGAAGCTGATTAGCGTGGGCGCTTGCACGGCCGCCGTGCCGACCGGGCCGGTAAGATCGAGCACATAGCATTCCCGCGCGCGCACGCGCGAGAAGTCGAAATGCGCCGAGCCGCCGCAGTAGATCTCCTCCGCCACCGTCAGCAACAGTTCGATCGTGCGGTGCGGCAAGCCCTCCTCGCGTATGGACCGCAGCGCTTCCAATATCGCCGCCAGCGCGGCACAGTCGTCCGCGCCCAGCACCGTATCCCCGGCGCTTGTGATTGTACCATCCTCATGCACTACCGCCCGTTTGCCGCGGGACGGTTCGACCGTATCCAAATGTGCGCTGAACATCAGCGGCTCACCCGGCAAGCTGCCCGGCAGCACGGCGTGGATATTGCCGCTGCTGCCGCCCAGCCTCTCGCCTGCATCATCCTCCGCAACGGAGAATTCGAGCGATTTAAGCTGTTCGGTTATATAATCCGCCATCTCCCGCTCGAAGAGAGACGGGCTGTCGATGGACACGAGCTTTGTAAATTCTTCGATTAATCGGTTTTGATTCATCAGGCCTCCGGATAACTCATTTTCATTAATTTATTTATATATGCCTTATATGCACAAACTATAAAAATCCCCTGTCAATCGGATCAGCGGCATTATCGGCAGCAGGCAGCGCGTTTTTGAACATTCCTTATATTCCTTATACTCGGACATATACGACCATAATATAACATCAAGCAGGTTGTGAAGCCAGTCTGATCCAGATAAAAAGCGAAAGCAAGGTGCCCCTTGCTCTCGCCAAGTATGGAAAAGGAGAAGAAACTTTTTACTCTGCGAAGAGCGGCGTAGAAAGATACCGCTCGCCCGTATCCGGCAGAATTACCACGATGTTTTTACCCGAGTTCTCCGGCCTTTTGGCCAGCTCCGTGGCTGCCCACACCGCTGCGCCGGACGAGATGCCGATGAGCAGCCCTTCCGCTCTGGCAATTTCACGGCCCGTGGTAAACGCATCCTCGTTTTTCACCGTGATGATTTCGTCATAAACCTTCGTGTTGAGCACTGCGGGTACAAAGCCCGGCCCGATGCCCTGAATCTTGTGCGGTCCCGGGCGTCCCTCCGAAAGTACCGGCGAGTCCGCAGGCTCCACCACCACCACCTTGATATTCGGGTTCTTCGATTTTAAGTATTCGCCTGCGCCCGTCACTGTGCCGCCCGTGCCCGCGCCGGCAACGAATATATCCACCTTGCCGTCCGTATCCGCCCAGATCTCCGGGCCGGTCGTCGCCTTGTGAATAGCCGGATTGGCCGGATTGTCAAACTGTCCGGGAATAAAAGCGTTCGGAATCTCCTCGGCGAGTTCGTTTGCCCTGGCGATTGCGCCCTTCATACCCTTTGCACCTTCGGTGAGCACCAGCTCGGCACCATACGCTTTCAGCAGATTGCGGCGCTCCACGCTCATCGTCTCGGGCATGGTCAGGATAATGCGGTAGCCGTGTGCCGCCGCTACCGAAGCCAGACCAATGCCGGTGTTGCCGCTCGTCGGCTCGATGATCACGCTTCCGGGCTTCAGTATGCCCCGTTCCTCCGCGTCCTCAATCACCGCCTTGGCGATTCTGTCCTTCACACTGCCCGCCGGATTAAAGTACTCCAGCTTGCCAATTACTTTTGCCTGTAGTCCATGCTTTTCTTCGTAGTTGGAAAGCTCGAGCAGCGGCGTCTTCCCGATCAGGTCCGTCAACTTTTTATACACGTTTGCCATATCCGGCCTCCTAAATTATATTTCATATATGTTTTATATGATTTATAATATGCGCTAATACTTACTTTGTCAATCCCTTTTTGCATTTTTATTTTGAGCAAATTTACCTCATGGCATGCACAGTATGATGAATGAGCGGACCGATTAAACGTGTACAATGATCAGGCAGGTAAGTAATACTTCATACTTTTCCTTATTCGGTAACCAGACCACACCCATCCAGCCAAATATGCGGCAGGAAAGACGACGATGCCCGCGATGACCCAGATAGGGAATGTCAGGAGGACCAATGCGAAGGTCAGGGAACCAAACGTTTTCAGCGTTTTCATAAATATCACCGGAATATTATATGCCCGCGCGCGTTTATATGATCGCTGTTAACCCGGAATATTTAATAACCCAGCTTAGCCTATTGTTCTTTTAGTATCGAATTTCGAATCTCAATAAGGTTAATCGGCTTTATAAAATATTGATTGACGCCATATCCGATTGCGATGTCGTTGATCGTTTCGTTTCCAACAGCCGAAATGATGTATACCTTTGGTTTATAATCGCTTTCATATATCTTTTTGACTACCTCCAGGCCATCCATTTCCGGCATGATTAAATCCAATAACAACACGTCCGGCTGGGTCTGCTCAACCATCTTCAGCGTTTGTTTTCCGTCATAGGCAACCCCGACGATTTCAATGTTTGGCTGTTTGGAGAAAAAAACAACTAATAATTGCACGAAATCCTTACTGTTGTCCGATATCAGAATACGCTTTTTAGACATTTCTCTCCCTGTACTTTCTCCTTTTATTTTAAAGCACGTTTAAGAGTCGTAAAATCCACCGGCTTTGTCAGGTATTTGTTAAAGCCAGCGTTTACAATCCTTTCCGCATCACCTTCACCCGCATATCCGGTCAGGGCAATTAAGTTGATATGCTTTAATTCGTGATCATTTCTGATACATTGCGCGACATCATATCCATTCATACCCGGCAAACCAATATCGCAGATAATCACATCCGGTTTGATTCGTTTTGCCAACTTTAAGCCCTCTATTCCATCAGAAGCAATACTGACGAAATAACCGATTTCCGAAAGCATGGTATTCAGTAAATCAGCGAAATCCCGGTTGTCTTCAATGATTAATAATGTTGCTGTTTTTCCCCCGCTGTCCACCGATTCAGCTTGCGATTCTAAACCGGTTTTCGAGCTAATTGGCAAGGATATGGTGAATGTCGACCCTTTTCCCAGTCCGGCACTGAATGCCCCTGCTTTGCCTCCATGTAATTCTACAATACCCTTTACGATGGATAACCCCAAGCCAAGGCCGCCGTTGCTTCTGTCCAGCGAATTATCAGCCTGAGCGAATGGCCGGAATAAGCGCGGCAGGATCTCGGGGCTGATTCCGATGCCATCGTCCTCCACAATGATCATCGCATTGTTCATTTCCGTTTTTGAGGTCAGCCGGACAGTACCGTTTTTATGGGTGAATTTAAGCGCGTTTGTCAACAGGTTTCCAATGCTCTGCGTTATGCGCACAGGGTCCACGTATAAGTAAACAGGCTCTAACTGAATCTTTATTTCGAGCTTTACATTTTTTTTATCATATTCAGAGATGATATCCTCTGCGGCACATTCTACGATATCATTCAAGTTGATTAGTTCTTTTTTAAGTACAATTTTGTTCTGAGATATCCGTGTAATATCCAGTAAATCATCAACCAGATTGCATAACTGGTTCGTCTGTCGGTTAATGATATCTTTGACATTTGCGGCTTGGTTAATATCCTGCGTAATATCAAGCACTTGGATTCCAGCAGAAATTGCGGCAAGCGGGTTCCTTAACTCGTGGGAAAGTACGCTGATAAACTGGTTTTTGTTTTTATCTGCTTCTTCTAGTTCGGCAACAAGCGCAAGGGCTCTTCTTTCGCTCTCCCGAAGCGCATTCTCGGCTTTTTTCCTGTCGGAAATATCCATGGATGTTCCATAAATTTTTAAAGGCAATCCGTTATCATCGTAAATGATCTTGCCCTGATCATAAACCCAGATATATTGACCGCATGTTGCTTTTATTCTGTACTCACATTGGAATTTGGGTAGTTTATTCTTTATTGAAAACTCTCTTCTTTCAACCATTGCCTTTAAATCATCCGGATGTATCTGTTTTTGGGCATAAGAACTCATCTCATTGTCAGGTATATTTCCTCCGCCGATGCGTTCTTTCCACTTGACTGAATAGCGAAGTGTTTGGGCTTTAAAATCATAAATCCATGATGCTTCGGTGGAACCATCAAGAATCTCCAGATACTCTTTTTCTTTCGCCCGAAGAAATTCGGCTTCCATCCTGAGTGCAGCATTTTTCCGGGCTTCTTCTTCCGCCTTCTTTTTATCCGTAATGTCCGACGAAAAAAATGAAACAGCCACGACTTCACCGTCTTTAATGACCGGGCAATATCGGTTATTAAACCAAAGCCCGTCTCTCGTATCCTCAAAAGCAGCCGGTTTGCCTGTATTGAAGACCTCTCTTAATAAGCGCATCCGGGAGTGCGGAAGGTCCCCATAGGTATCTTCGGGAGTAAAATCTTCAAGCTTTTTACCGATACACTCTTCCACCGTTTTTCCGAAGCGCGCGGCAAAACTCTTGCCAATATCCAGAATAATGCCCTCGCGATCAAACAGACCGTAACCTTCGTTAATAGATTCGAGGATCAGTCGATCACGGGCACTCATCTCCTGCAGATATATCTCCTGCTCTTTGCGTTTTATTACATCCGAATTGTGGCGAATCGCTCTGCAAATCGCGAAAGAAAGCCGACCGATTCTGTCCTTAAGTACATAATCTGCCGCACCCAGATGAAGCAGTTCTACGGCGATATCTTCTCCGATGGTCCCGGATACGCAAATAAAGGGTGTATCCGGACAAACGGAAACAGCCAGCTTTAACGCTTCCTCTGCGTTAAACTCAGGGAGCGTATAGTCCGCCAGAATCACATCGTATTTCTTTTTTTCTATGTGATCAAGAAAACCGTGTTTTGTCTCTGCCGAATCCAGAAGTACCGGGCAATCAAAATTATCTTTTAGTTTTTCATGGACAATCTCAATATCCTGTTTGGAATCTTCAAGATAAAGCACATCCAAACTGTCTTTCTCAATGGTCATACGTTATCCCTTCTCAGGCGGTATTTCATTGATGTAAGCCCAAAAGCCGCCGACGAGTTTAACGCATTCCCTGAAGGTATCAAAGTCTACCGGTTTTACGACGTATGCATTTGCGCCGAGTTCATATCCTTTTACAAGGTCTCTTTCTTCTTTGGAGGATGTCAAAATTACGACAGGTATCATCTTCAGCTTCTCATCTCGCCTTATCTCCGCAAGCGTTTCAAGCCCATCCTGTCTTGGCATTTTTAAATCAAGCAAAATAACGGCAGGGTTACCCTTTTCTCTGGAGGCATATTTGCCTTCATAACGAAGGTACTCCATCGTTTGGACGCCATCGTTTACAATATCAACCTGGTTGGCCAGGTTGTTCTCGCTTAGCGCCTCCAGGGTGAGTTCCACATCGTAGGCATTATCTTCGGCGAGCAATATTCTTTTGACTTCAATCATTTCGCTATTCCTTTCCGGGTAAAGTAAAATAGAAAACAGCGCCGCAGTTTAGCGCCGCATCCGCCCAGATCCTTCCGCCATGACGGGATACGACCCGTTTGACTGAGGCAAGGCCAATACCGGTGCCCTCAAATTCTTCTGATGTATGCAGGCGTTGGAATACGCCAAATAACTTGCTTGCATACTTCATATCAAACCCCGCGCCATTATCCTTGATATAATAAGCGCCGTGCTCAGGATGCCAACCAATTTCAATTGTGGGCCGTTCGCTTTTTCTGGTGAACTTAACCGAATTATCGATGAGGTTGTGCCATACGAATTTCAACATGGTTTCATCGCCAAAAGCAGCGGGCAGCATATGCGTATTCCATTCGATATTTCTGTCCGGATGGCTTTCATTATACTTTGCGATGATTTCACGGACGATCTTGTTCATATCCACAATAATCGGGGCTATTTGCGCGCGTCCGTTGCGTGAAAACTGCAACAAATCGTCGATCAGAACCCCCATTTGCTGAGCGCTGTCAAATATCGCATCAAAGTAGTGGGCCCCCTTTTCTGAAAGGTCCTGTCTGCATCTGCGGTTGAAGAGATCAATATAGCCCGTTATATGGCGGAGCGGCGCGCGGAGGTCATGGGATACGGAGTAGGAGAAGGCTTCGAGCTCGCTGTTTACATATTCAAGCTCAGCAGTCCGCTTCATGAGCTTGTCGTTAATCTGCTTATACCGGTATGACTCTTTAGCCACTAAGCCGAAAGTTGAAGCCAGTTTTGCATAAAAGTCCAGCAGGCTTCTTAGCGCATCTTCATTGATTACGGGCACTTCTTTAATCGCTGAAAGATACGCTTCCTCGTTAAAGCCGAAAGCTGTGGCCTGATCCTTAAAAAAATCCAGATTCGGATCCTTGATAAAAACCTGGCCGATTATCAGATTGCCGATGATTTCATCTTCTACCCGGATAGGTACGGCCGCGTCTGTCAGGTGGTTTAAGCAGGAATAGAACGCATAGGCCTGCCCTCTTTTAATTTCTTTTGCAAGTACGGAATCGCTTTTCACACACGAATTACTGGTCTTGGGATGAATTCTATGAAATTCCGAGCAAACTTTCTGCCATCTGGTCGATGATAATGTTGTGCCTTCCAAATCCGTAACGGAAAAAAATAAGCTTGGCATGAGGGGATTTTCCGACATTAAGCCTATTATTGAATCAAAGTCAACAAAGTCGATTATTCTCATTATTCTGCTCTTTGTGTATGAAGATGAAGATTACAAAATTAATATAACACGTATATACATAATATACAAAAATAATTTCAATAATTATGAATTAATTATCAAACTTTTTTAATTATTCGAATAAGCATTCAATTCCTGCCGTATTGGCCCCTCTGTTCGATGTTTGGATACTGTGTAAGCAAGCAACATTGCGTACATATGGTTTTCAACATTTCCAGTCGATCTTCGCTGGATTTGGTTCGTTCTCCACAGCAACAAGACGCAGCGCGTCCAGCATGCGCCCGCACTCGTCTGCCGCACATTGTTCAATTTGTTCCCACGGCGCGCTTGTTCCGAGCATGTCATAGGCCACCGCGATGGCTCCGTAAAAAGCGAGTCCAATGCAATGCCTCGCAGAATGAACGGTCGACGCACATTGGCCGATCGCCCTTGCCGCCGCCTGGGCAACCGGGTTTCCTTCTGCTTCACGGGCTGCGGAGTGACATTCCAGTATTGCCGCTTTCGCCTGAGGAAGCTTTATTGCTCCCGATAACCATTCGCGGGCCGCGTGCAACGAATTTTGCGGACGCGGGTCGTTCGGATTGTATTTCTTCCACAGGGGTAATATCACCTTTTCTGCATAATCCACTGCCCAATTTGCAAGCGTTGCCTTACTCTGCGTTTCAATCAGTTTCATCAGCGACTGGATATATGGCGCCCTCCAGTCATGTAACATCTTCCGCGTTTTCGTCACAGTCATCCTCCTGATTACGGCCCGGATCCTTTTGATGGATTCCGGGTGGCCTTATACATAACGAATCATGCATCTTTTTTCAATTATAGCATAGTATCAGCTGACAAAAAGAATCGATCATCCAACCACTTCACAAAACAAATCCAAAGTCTATGTGAAATTCTAGTCCGGCGTGACGGCGGACATCAAAGCATAAAGCAAAAAGGCGCTGCGAATTGGCCGCTGGCGCCTTGTTGCTGTGGTTAAATGGGGTTTGGTTGGCTGCTAATATTCTATGAGGATGATTGCACGTTTTTCATGGCTTCAATACGATTTCACCATTCTGACAGGTTCCTATATCGAACCCAAAGAAAAATAAGTCGATGGTCTTGTCTTGATACTTAGAGCCCAGATCGTTGATTTCCTCCAGCAGTTTTGCTTTGAGCGGTTCCTCGCCCATGCTTTGCAGGAAGGCACGCGCCTCGTCTTCGGGAAAGCTATGCGGATATAATATATCTTTTATCTTCGCATCCCACTCGCCGCTGCCAACAGGAATCCGGTCCAATACCGGGTATATTTTGTACATACCCCACCATTCCCTGTAATACAGGTTCAGTACGGCATCATGCCGCCCTTCCTTATCAACCATGGAATTTTCCGTCGAACTCCGGCCAATCCCCGGGGCTGTAGGTCTTATCCTGTTTTTCCGTACGAATATATTCATGATCGCCATTCGTTGGATTAAATAGTATAAAACCTTTCTTAATATACAGGCCGCCTGCGTCATAGCCGAACGAATCGCATTGATAGTCATACAAATCGGTATAGTACGGATTGCCTCCGAACAATTCGGCGTAATGCGAATTGCCTGCGAACAATTCATCCTCGAAAAAAAACTCATGCGATTCATAGGACCCCGTAATATCCTTTTGCGCAAACTCGTTGTCTGAAAGGATCATGCTCAAGCCCTCGTCCTGTGTATATTTGGGCATATAGTTCAGATAAACCGAACCAAGCGCGAAAGTGATGGCGAGCGCAGCCACCAGGGGTATACACCGCACCGCCCTGCCTTTGCCGCGCCCGGTGACCGGGGCGCGCAATTTCAGGCTCAGTGCAGCCGCACCGATGCCCGTTACTGCGAGGACCATCAGAAGCAGTCCGTGGTGCAAAGCATCATCACGGTATTCACCCGTCAGGAACCACATAATGACAATGAACGCCAGGTCCGCCAGTATAGCCAGAACGCTCACGACACGGAAGCCCCACAGAAAAACAACACCGCGCCCGGATACCGCAGTCAGGTCCGGCTCGCTTTCATTGTGCCAGGCAGCTGCCATTAACGCCGCAATGGAAACCCCGGCAAAAAGGATTATGAGCGAATAAAAGGGGTTCTCAGGGAACAACGCAATGACGAAGAATATAAACCCTGCCAGCACGGCAGAATGATCACAATTCTGAAAACCCACAAAAGAACAGTACTGCGCTTGAGCTCCTGGCTAAAAAACCAGGCTGCCGCTGATATCGTGATAAGGGAAAGGAAAAAGAGCGTATACACCGGGCTCGCATCGTGCTGCTCGGGCCTTCCGCGCGAGAGAAGAGCGGTCCCAACCATCGTCGCAATACCGGCAAGCATAAAGAAAATGCATATCAACTTTCTTCTCATCACATACCCCTTAATAAATCAGAATCATCACGCGTTTTTATGGTTTCAGTACGATTTCCCCGTTTTGATAGGTTGCGACGTGGATACCAAAGAAAAACACTTCTATGGTTTTGTCTTGATACACCTCTGGGCCCAGTAAGCTTATTTGTTCCAACAGCTTTGCTTTGAGCGTTTCCTCTCCCTTGCTCGAGAGGAAGGCACGCGCTTCGTCCTCGGGGAAACTATGCGGAACTATGACCTCCTTGATATTCGCGTCCCAGTCGCTGCTGTCAACAAGGACCCATTGGTCTTTTTCAGATGCTTCGGGATGCCACCATTCCCTGTAATACAGGTTCAACACCGAATTATGCTGCCTGTATTCATCAAAAAAGAGAGTCCAGAAAAACTCCGGCCAATCCCCGGGGCTGTATGTCTTATCCTGCTCCTCCGCATGCGTATATTCATATTCGCCGGTAGCCGGATTAAACAGTATAAAGCCTTTCAACATATGCAGGCCGTCCGCGTCATAAGCGCACGAATCGCATTGATAGCTATACAAATAGTTGTAGTACGGATTGCCTCCGAACAAATCGGTGTAATACGGATCATCTCCATACAATCCGTCTTCGAGAAGAAATCTTGGCACGGTTTCATATGCCCCTCCCCTAATATCCTTTTGCGCAAACTCTGTATCTGAGAGGACAATGTTTAAACCCTCCTCTATCGTATATTTGGGCATGTAGTTCAGATAAACAGAACCAAGCGCAATGGTGATGGCGAGCGCAGCCACCAGGGGTATACACCGCGCAGCCCTGCCTTTACCCCGCCCGGAAACCGGGGCGCGCAACTTCAGGCTCAGCGCAGCCGCCGCGATACCGGCTATGGCCAAGAGCAGCAGGAGAAGCACGTTCTGAAAAGGGTCCTCACCGTATTTACCTGTCAGGAACCAAATGATTGCGATGAACGCCAGGTCCGCCAGTATGACCAGAATGCCCGCAGCACGGAAGACCCACAGAAGAACCGTACCGCGGTCGGATACCACAGGCATAACTGGCTCGCTTTCATTGTGCCAGGTTGCTATCATTAACGCCGCAATGGAAACCCCGGCAAAAAGGATGATGAGCGAATAAAACGGGTTCTCAGGAAACAACGCAATGACGAAGAATATAAAACCGGCCAGTACGGCCAGTACGATTACAATACGGAAGACCCATAAAAAAACAGTGCCTTTCTTAAGTTCATTGCTAAAGAACCAGGCTGCTGCCAATATCGTCATTACGGAAAGGAAAATTATCGCATCGTAGAATGGGGTTCCGACGCGCGAGAAGAGAATGGTCATGGCGATCGTCGCAATACCAACGAGTATAAAGAATATGCATATTAACTTTCTTCTCATTACAGACCCCTCATTTTATCAGAATCGTTGCACGTTTTTATAGCTCTAGTACAATTTCCCCATTTTGATAGGTTCCGACGTCGATACCAAAGAAAAATATTTCTATGTTCTTGACTTTATATAAATAGACCTCCGGCCCCAGTAAGGTTATTTGTTCAAAGAACTTTGTTTTAAGCGCTTCCTTGTCCAGGCTCTTCAGGAATGCCCGCGCTTCGTCCTCGGGGAAATTATGCGGATACATGACGTCCTTCATCATCGAGTCCCATTCGTCGCTGGCCGTGAACGTTTTATTCCCCTGATAGATATACGATTCCAAATTACACGACTCCCTGAAAAACAGGTTCAGCACCGCATCGTGCTGTCCATCTTTGTCGCACATGAAGTTCCAATTTAACTCCTGATAATTCCCCATGGTTCCTGAATTGAAATCGGGCCATTCTCCGGGGCTATATGTCCTATCCCACTCTTGCTTGTGTTCGTATTCACACGCACCGGTGGCCGGATTAAAGATGATATCTCCCCTCATGATTTGAAGGCCGTCTGCGTCGTATCCGTACGAAGCGCATAAGTATTGAAACAATCCTTTGTAGAACGGATTACCCCCAAACAACGATTTGGTGTAGTCATCATACCTTGGGAAGACCCCTATCGCCGACCACAAATTATGGACGTCAGGATAAAAAACATCCTTTTGTGAAAATTCCTCGTCTGAGCGGAGCATATTCATGCCGTCTTCCCACGAGTATTTGGGCATATAGTTCACATAAACAAAACCGAGCGAGGCTGCTATAACGAGCGCAGCTACGAATTTTACGATATCCCACCGGACAATGGGAGGACGCACTACCAAACTCTGTAAAGCCGCCACGATGCCCGCTGCGGCTAATGCCATCAGTAAAAGCACATTCTGCATGAGAGCGTAATCTCGCGTCACAAACAACATTGCTACGATGAACGCCAGACACGCCAGTATAGCCAGGATGCCACCGGCACGGAAGGCCCGTAGATACACCGCATCGCGCCCGGACACCTCAACCTCAGGCTCGTTCGGGTTATCCTGAATGCGCCGAGCCGCCGCCACGACCGTCGCAATGGAAAGGATGAGGAGCGTGAGAACCGGGCTTATATCGGCATACTCGTATCTCCCGAGCGAGAGGAGGATGGTCCCGGTGAAAGCCGCAATACCGACGAGTATAAAGAATATGCATATTAACTTTCTTCTCATAAAGACCCCTCATCAAATCAAGCATTAAAAATTGCAGATTATGCTTTATCAGAATCGCCGCACGTTCTCATGGCTTCAGTACAATTTCCCCATTTTGATAGGTCCCGATGTTGATACCAAAGAAAAATATTTCGATAGTCTTAACGTTATAAAAGGTTATTTGTTCATAGCACTTTGTTTTTAGCGTTTCCTCATCCAAGCTCTGCAGGAATGCCCGCGCTTCGTCCTCGGGGAAATTATGCGGATACATGACATCCTTCATCATCAAGTCCCACTCGCCGCTGCTGGCAGTGAACGTTTGGTTCCCCCAATCCGTATACCGTGCGAGAGACTGCCAGTCCCTGAAAAACAAGTTCAGCACCGCATCGTGCTTCCCGTTCTTGTCGCACATGAAGTTCCAATTTAACTCCGGGTAATCCCCCAATATGTCTCGATTGTTGAAATCCGGCCAATCCCCGGGACTGTACGTCTTATCGTAATTTCCCCAATGCGTGTATACATATGCACCGGTGACCGAATCAAAATCGATATATCCAGCCGTATAATGCAGACCGTCAGCGTCGTAGCTGTACGATGCGTATTGATATTGAAAAAACGCGTCGCAGAATGGATTATCTCCAAACAATTCGATATAGCGCTCATGCTCTCTCTGATCCCTGAAAGAGATACTATTCCTATTATAAACAGCGTTAGGATAAAAAACGTCCATTTGCGCAAGTCCCCTGTCTGAGCGGAGAAAGTCTAAGCCATCATACGGCTTGTATTTGGGCATATAGATCAGGTATACAAAACCAAGCGCAGCTGTTATAGTGAGCGCAACCACAGCTTTCGCAATGTCCCGCCCGGTAATGTGAGGGCGGACTTTCAAGCTCAGGTCAGCCGCCGTGATGCCCGCTACTGCCAGGACCATAAGATAAAACCCGTTCCGCATCCAATCTCTATAATAACGTGCCATGAAAAACATCACTACGATAAACCCAAGGCAAGCCAGCATGGCCAGTATGCCCACGGCACGGATGGCTCGCAGAAAAACCATATCGCGCCCGGATGCTTCAACCTCAGGCTCGTTCGGCTTATTCTTAATATGCCGAGCCGCTGCTGATATCGTCACAATAGAAAGGATGAGGAGCGTAAAGACAGGGCTTAAATCGGCATCCTCGAATCTTCCGCGCGAAAGGAGGATAGTCCCGGTAAAAGCCGCAATTCCGGCAAGCATAAAGAATATGCATATTAGCTTTCTTCTCATAACAGACCCCTCTACATCAAGCATTAATTAAGGTTATGCGTTATCAGAATCGTTGCACGTTTTCATGGCTTCAGTACAATTTCTCCGTTTTGATAGGTTGCGACGTCGATACCAAAGAAAAATATTTCGATAGTCTCGTCTTTGACACCGACGACAGCCAGTCCTAAGGAATCTCCTTGCTTTTCCAGTACGACTGCTGGAACTATTTCGTTAATTTGTTCCAGCAGTTTTGTTTTAAGCATTTCTTCTCCTATGCTCCGCAAGAAAATACCCGCCTCGTCCTCCGAAAAATTATGTGGATACATAACATCCTTTATCTTAGCGTCCCATTCGCTGCTGCTCACAGAGAACATTGGGTTCCTCTTTGCTGCGTACGATTCTGGAAAAGGCCATTCCCTGAAATACAGGTTTAGCACCGTATTATGCTGCCCGTCCTCGTCATAAAGGTAATTCCATTTAAACTCCGGCCAATCTCCAGGGATATAAGTCTTATCCTTCTTTACCGTAGCCACGTATTCATATGCGCCGGTGACCGGATTAAAATAGATACATCCCATTTCAAAATACAGACCGCCTGAGTCGTAGCCGTACGAGTTGTAATAATATTCATACAATCCTTCGTAGAACGGATTGCCCCCGAACAACGATTTGGTGTAGTCATTATACCTTGGGAAGACCCCTGTCGCCTCCCACATTATATAAACGTCAGGATAAAAAACATCTCTTTGTTCAAGTCCTTCGTCTGAACGGAGCATACTTATGCCGTCTTCCTGTGAGTATTTGGGCATATAGTTCAGATAAACAAAACCAAGCGAGGCTGCTATAACGAGCGCAGCTACGAATTTTACGATATCCCACCGGACAATGGGAGGACGCACTTTCAGGCTCTGCACAGCCGCCGCGATACCCGCTGCGGCCAATGCCATAAGGAAAATCACATTCTGCATGAGAACGTAATACCGCGTCACGAACAACATTGCTACTATGAACGCCAGACACGCCAGTATGGCCAGAAAGCCCCCGGCACGGTAGGCCCGTATATACACCATATCGCGCCCGGACACCTCAACCTCAGACTCGTTCGGGCTATCCTGAATGCGCCGAGCAGCCTCCACAACCGTCGCAATGGAAAGGATGAGGAGCGTAAGAACCGGGCTGATATCGTCATACTCGGATCTTCCGAGCGACAGGAGGATGGTCCCGATAAAAGCAGCAATACCGACGAGTATAAAGAATATGCATATCAGCTTTCTTGTCATAACAGACCCCTCATAAGATCAAGCATTAATTAAGATTATGCGTTATCAGAATCGTTGCACGTTTTCATGGTTTCAGCACGACTTCCCCATTTTGATAGGTCCCGATATCGATGCCGAAGAAAAACAAATCAATGGTCATGTCTTTTATATTCACACTATGATAATGTTCATTCACCCCATTTATTTGTTCCAGAAGCTTTGTTTTCATCGCTTCCTCTCCCGTGTTCCGCAGAAAGGCACGCGCCTCGTCCTCGGGGAAATTATGCGGAACCATGACAACCTCCATTTTTTCGTTCCACTCTTTGCCGCTGCTTACAGGGAATACTTGATTCATCCAAGACATGGGGCCCCACAACCACGACTCTTCCCAGAAATACAGGTTCATTACCGCATTGTGCTGCCCATCCTTATCATATATGAGGTTATAATTGAACTCCGGCCAATCCCCGGGGCTGTAAGTCCGCTCCTGTTCAGGCGTGTATTCATGCGTACCAGTAGCCGGATTAAAGAGTATATATCCCTTCGTAATATGCAGGCCGCCCGCATCGTAACTATAAGAACCGCAATTGTATCCATACAAATCACCGTAGAACGGGTTTACCCCAAACGATCCGGGATTACCCCAGCCTCTGACTCCCCCATCATAGTAGACATTGCTTTGTGCAAATTCCTCGTCTGAGCGGAGCATATTCATGCCGTCTTCCAGCGAGTATTTGGGCAGATAGTTCAGATAAATGAAACCGAGCGCGGCGGTTATGGCGACCGCAACCACGATGGGCACGCACCGTGCAGCCCTGCCTATGCCCCGCCCGGAAACCGGGGCACGAAGCTTCAAGCTTAGCGAAGCGATAACGATGCCCGCCAGTGGCAGCTCCATAAGGTCATACAGGCCGCGCATATATAGGCCAAAGATATCATCACGCACCAGAAAAAAGATTAATATCATGAACGCAAGACTAACCAGTATGGTCAGAATACCTACAACGCGGAAAACCTGCAGAAAAACCATACCACGCCGCGTTAGCTCAAGCTCATCCGGTTTATCGTGAACGTGCCTGAACCAGGTTGCTGCAGTTATCGCCACAATAATAAAGAAAACAAGCGTATTAATAACGTTTGGGGAGTACCAAATGAACGCAAAACACAGCAGTATGGCAACTGCACCACTCACGATAAAGATGCCCCCCAGCAAGGCCTTTTTACCCCCGGACTCCTCATCCGGCTCATTAAGCCGAATGGCTGCCGCCGCTACCGTCACCAGAGAGAGAAAACTGAGCGTTAAAAAAGTGAAGTCAGCGTCATTCCCTGAATGGATGGACGAAAAGAGGATGAGACCGGCAATAACCGCAATACCGGCAAGCATAACCAAAATACAGATCAACTTTTTTCTCATAACAGGCCCTTAATACTCCAGTTGTCTCATTCTGTCTGTCATATGGCATTCGTATAGGCTGATCGTAGAGTCTCTTATTTCATGTTTACTTTTCTTTACTGTTTAATTGTCAAGCCATTCCTTGCAAGTTCATCCAGTGCCGGACCTTCCGTTACGGGATTTCCTTTCACATAGAGGGTACAAAGCTTCAAGCTCTCCAACGGGCTCCAGTCGGTGATTTTGTTGTTTCTCAGGTTAATAGTCCAGTATCTCAGTTGCGTGTTTTCCGCTAGGGGCGAGATGTCTTTTATCAGGTTGTTCTCAAGCGAAAGATAGCTCAAGCCTGTGAACCCGACGAAGGGAGATACGTCTTTTATGCCGCAGTTACCCAGTGATAGGGTACGCAGTTCAAATTTGTCCGCCAGCATCCGGATTGCTTCAGCGCTTACGTCCGATTGATAGAGATACACGTGCTTAAGGTTGCTGCAAGTCGCAATCAGTTTCCTGAAAAACCCGTCAGTTACGCCATTCAGCGAGATTAGTCTCAGATTCTTATGGGAAAGAAGCGGAGTATAGTCGTCAAGCTGGTCTATGCATTCAAATGTCCACAAGTTTTGCATGCCTTTAAGCACGGAAATATCCGTTATGCCCGTGTTTCCCAGAGTAATATGCATAAGGTTCACACACCAACGCAGGTCATCCAGGGTTTTGATCTTTTTCTCGTCGGTATTTCTAGAGTTGAAGGAGACAACTTCCAGCATGTCCTGGTCGGTGACGGGGCCTTTCGGCTTTTGTAGTGCGGCGCGGATGACCTCCTCCACAACCGGGTCCTCGAATACAATGACCCTGCCAAACGGAAAGGGCTTGATTACATCCACTTCGCCAGACTGAGAGGGCAACGAGGTTGCCTCAGGCGTAGCCGATGGTAATACACCCTGCATGGATGATGGTTCCGGTGTTGTCAGGCACGACAGCGACGGTTCCGGCACTCCTATCATTTCGCAAGCGGGCAGCAGGGCAAGTAGCAGCATGCAGGCTATGATTACCGTAATTGTCCTTCTCATAAAGCTCCTTTATTTCTTAGCTGTTAATTTTACAACCCTTCCTTGCGAGCCAATCCAGCGTCGCACTTTCTGTTACAGGATTTCCTTGCACACTGAGGAACTGAAGTGACGTAAAGTTCTCCAGCGGACTCCAGTCGGTGATTTGGTTGTGCCCCAGGTCGATAGCACTGCTCAGTTGCGGGTTTTCCGCGAACGGTGAGATGTCTTCTATCTTGTTGTACTCAAGCGAAAGGTAGCTCAAGCCCGTGAAGCCCACGAAGGGGGATACGTCTTTTATGTCGCAGAGTCTCAGTATGAGGGAGCGCAGTTCGAATTTGTCCGCCAGCATCCTGATGGCTTCAGCACTTACGTCCGATAGATAGAGATACACGTGCTTAAGGTTGCTGCAATTCGTGATCAATTCCATGAAAAAACTGTCAGTTACGCCATTCAGCGAGATTACTCTCAGATCCTTATGGGAAAGAAGCGGGGTGTAGTCTTCAAGCTGGTCCATGCATTCAAATGTCCACAATTTTTGCAAGTCTTTAAGTACGGAAATATCCGTTATGCCCGTGTCTCCCAAGGTAATATGCATAAGGTTCTCGCACCAGCGCAGGTCATTCAGGGTTTTGATCTTTTGCCCGTCGGTACGGTCGGGGT
>JAEWCC010000059.1 GCA_023390815.1 Bacillota bacterium | reverse complement strand
AACGCAAGTGACCGACAACACGGCGATGACGACTGCCTCCAACCATACGCTCTATGCCAAATGGACAGGGAAGACCTATACGGTCACATTCGACGCGGAAAGCGGTACGGTAGGGACGGCCTCTCAGGTGAAGCTGTACGACTCCACCTATGGAAAAGGCGCTGACGGGGTCGGCGCCGACGCGCTGCCCACGCCATCGCGTACCGGATACATGTTCGACGGCTGGTGGACCGGGGACAACGGCACGGGGAGTGAGGTTACCGACGATACGGCGATGACGACCGCCTCCAACCATACGCTCTATGCCAAATGGACAGGGAAGACCTATACGGTCACATTCGATGCGGAAAGCGGTACGGTGGGTACAGCTTCTCAGGTGAAACTGTACGACTCTACCTATGGAAAAGGCTCGGACGGAGTCAGCGCCGACGCGCTTCCCACGCCTTCGCGTACCGGATACACGTTCGGCGGCTGGTGGACGGGGGATAACGGCACGGGAACGCTAGTGACCGACGATACGGCGATGACGTCTGCCTCCAACCATACGCTCTATGCCAGATGGGCAGCCAGGACTTATACGGTAACATTCGATGCCGAAAGCGGCACGGTGGGGACGGCCTCTCAGGTGAAGCTGTACGGCTCCACCTACGGAAAAGGCCCGGATGGAGTCAGCGCCAACCCATTGCCGACGCCTTCGCGTACCGGATACACGTTTGGCGGCTGGTGGACCGGCGACAATGGTACAGGCAGCCAGGTAACCGGGTCGACGATGATGACCACAGCGGCAAACCATACGCTATACGCAAAATGGACAGAAATTAAGGTGCAGCTCGTTTCTCTGAGCAGCAGGAGCCGGACGCTTTATGTTGGCAGCACGATCACGCTGACGGCAACGGTGGTACCGGACAATGCGCTGGACGGCGCGGTGACTTGGACGAGCAGCGATGAGGATGTCGCGAAGGTGAGCCCGGAGGGTAAAGTGACGGCAATCGGTTCCGGCAGCGCGACGATCACAGCAACCGCGGGCGGCATCTCGGCAACGTGCGCTGTTACCGTCAAGGTCAGAACGGAGGCGAGCGCGCCGACGTCCACCCCTGACGCAACACTTACTCCAGCGCCCGAAACACCTGCTCCTTCTGCGGCAACACCCACGGCAGCGCCTTCGCAGGAGCCTGCCTTAACACCCGCGCCTTTTGTTACCCCCACAGCCATGGCTCTTACGCCCGCGGTAATTGGGCAGGACGAGGCCTCGGGCGTTATCACGCTGGAGATTAATCTTGCTGACCTGCCTCGGGGTACGACGGCGATACAGACTGCGGATGGAAAGGTCATCGATATCACGGGGATGGAGGGCACCGTGCGCATCGCGGTCAGCCCGGAAAGCGTCAATCAGGACGGCGCCATCGAACTCGTGACGCTTGGGGAAGAGGATATGCCGCTTGGCGCATTCCAGGTAGCGGTGCTCGATAAGCAGGGAGAGGTGCTGAATTATCGGAAAGACAGCACCGTCGCCGTGCTCCTGTGGGTCGGTATAGGCATCGGAGCAATCAGCATCGTGACTCTGAGTATCGCTTTGCTGTCCAGAAAGAAAAAACGCCGGGAAGAGGACCCGTCATAACGGACTTAATGTGGCAGCTCATCAGGGCTGCCACTTTTTTTCGCAGCGCATGTATACTCATCCGCGGATATAAAAAGCGCCGGTCCTCAGGGTACCGGTGCTTTTCAGGAAGAAAGCGGTTTTGGAGTTGCAAAATTATCTTCCGTAGTATGCTTTTAAATACATCTGCTTGAGCTCCTCCATCAGCGGGTAGCGCGGGTTCGCACCGGTGCACTGGTCATCGAACGCCTGCTCCACCATGTCGTCCAGTCGCGCGAGGAAGTCCTGCTCGTCGATGCCGTAATCCTTGATCGTCGGCTTGATGCCCACCCTGCGCTTGAGGTCATCCAGCGCCGCGATGAAGTTTTCCAGCTTCTGCTCGTTGGTGCCGCCCTTGATGCCGAGGTAATCGGCAATCTCGGCATACCGCGCGAGCGTGTGCGGGTGATCATATTGCGGGAAGGTGCCCATCTTGGCGGGCACCTCCGCCGCATTAAAGCGTAATACCTCGTCGATCATCAATGCGTTCGCCACACCGTGCGGCAGGTGGTGGAACGCGCCCAGCTTGTGCGCCATCGAGTGGCAGATGCCGAGGAACGCGTTGGCGAATGCCATGCCCGCCATATTGGCCGCGTTGGCCATCTTCTCGCGCGCCACCGGGTCATTCGGGCCGTTGTCGTAAGCGCGCGGCAGATACTCGAATACCAGCTTGAGCGAGCGCAGCGCGAGGCTGTCGGTATAATCCGTTGCAAGCATCGCAGCGTAGGCTTCCAGCGCATGCGTGACGGCGTCGATGCCGGATGCTGCGGTCAGGCCCTTCGGTGCGTCCATCATCATGTCCGCATCCACGATCGCCATGTTCGGCATCAGTTCGTAGTCCGCGAGCGGATACTTGATGCTCGTTTTTTCGTCGGTGATGACCGCGAACGGCGTCACCTCGGAGCCGGTGCCCGCAGAGGTTGGTACAGCGATGAAATACGCTTTTTCACCCATCTTGGGGAAGGCGTACACGCGCTTGCGGATATCGGCAAAGCGCATCGCCATGTCCGTGAAGTCTGCTTCGGGATGCTCATACAGCACCCACATGATCTTCGCCGCGTCCATCGCGGAGCCGCCGCCCAGCGCTATGATGCAGTCGGGCTGGAAGGATTTCATCGCGGCCGCGCCTTCCTTCGCGCAGGCCAGGGTTGGGTCGGGCTCGACGTTGTAGAATGTCGTGTGACGAATGCCGAGGTCGTCGAGCTTGTCGGTGATGGCACGGGTGTAGCCGTTGGCATAAAGGAAGTTGTCTGTCACGATGAACGCCTTCTTTTTGCCCAGTTCGTTTTTCAGTTCGTCCAGCGCAATGGGCAGGCAGCCCTTCTTGATATATACTTTCTGGGGCGCGCGGAACCAAAGCATGTTTTCGCGCCGCTCCGCGACAGTCTTGATATTGATGAGGTGCTTCACGCCCACGTTCTCGCTGACCGAGTTGCCGCCCCAGGAGCCGCAGCCAAGCGTCAGTGACGGTTTGAGCTTGAAGTTGTACAGGTCGCCGATGCCGCCCTGCGCAGCGGGCGTATTGACGAGGATACGGCAGGCCTTCATGCGCGCTTCGAACGCCGAAAGCTTCTGCTTCTGTGTAACCGCGTCGATATAGATCGAAGCCGTGTGGCCGAAGCCGCCGTCCGCGACGAGCTGCTCCGCCTTGGCAAGCGCTTCCTCGTAGGTTTTCGCGTGGTACATCGCGAGTACCGGAGAAAGCTTCTCGTGCGCAAACGCTTCGCTGATGTTGACGCTTTCCACTTCGCCGATGAGTATCTTGGTTGCCTCGGGCACCGCGAAGCCCGCGAGCGCCGCGATCTTGAATGCGCTCTGGCCCACGATTTTGGCGTTGAGCGCGCCATTGATAAGGATCGTATTTCTAACCTTGTCGGTCTCTTCCGGGTTCAGGAAATAGCAGCCGCGCGCCGAGAATTCCTTCTTGACTGCGTCGTAGATGTCGTCGAGCACGATCACGGACTGCTCCGAAGCGCAGATCATGCCGTTGTCAAACGTTTTGGAGTGGATTACCGAGTTCACCGCAAGCAGAATGTTCGCGCTGCTGTCGATGATTGCGGGGGTGTTGCCGGGGCCGACGCCGAGGGCGGGCTTGCCGCTCGAATACGCCGCCTTTACCATGCCGGGGCCGCCTGTTGCGAGGATCATATCCGCTTCCTTCATGAGCTGGTTTGAAAGCTCGATGGTGGGGACGTCCACCCAGCCGATGATGTCTTCGGGCGCGCCCGCAGCGACCGCCGCTTCCAGCACGAGCTTCGCCGCCGCGATGGTGCAGTCCTTTGCACGCGGATGCGGGCTGATTACAATGCCGTTGCGCGTCTTGAGCGCGAGCAGCGTTTTGAATATGACCGTGGAGGTCGGGTTGGTGGTCGGGATGACCGCGGCCAGCACGCCGACCGGCTCCGCGATTTTCCGGATGCCGAAGGCCTTGTCGTCCTCGATGACGCCGCAGGTCTTGGTATCCTTATATGCGTTGTAGATATACTCCGACGCGTAGTGGTTCTTGATTACCTTGTCTTCGACGACGCCCATGCCCGTTTCCTTCACAGCCATTTTGGCCAGAGGGATGCGTGCCTTGGCCGCGGCGGCTGCCGCCGCGCAGAAAATCCGGTCTACCTGATGCTGTGTGTACAGTGCGAACTGCCGCTGTGCCGCATGGACCCGTGCCAGTGTCCGCTCTAAAGATTCGGTGCTGTCTACGACTTCATATGCTTTGGGCGCGTGCGCGGCTATGGGCATGGCCGCCTCGGCTTTGGATACCGCGTGGAGGTGCGCGTCGGTGTACTTGCCCGTCTTGGGCTGCGCCTGCCGCGTTTCCTTCGCGGCTGTATTTTCTGCTTGATATGCTTCGTTTTTTAATGCCTTGTTGTCCATTTTATGCCTCACTTTCATTGCAACTCAAAACTTGTTTGTTATCTTGAGATGTATTATAATGCGATCAGAGCGATAAGGAAAATGCATATTAATCATGGAAGGTATAACGTGAGTTAATGGAAATGAAGCCAACCAGACCGATCAACGGTTCCGATCTGCTCAATATCAACATCAGCGCCGAATCGTACAAGATATTCTATTATGTTGCCATGGAAGGCAGTATCTCAAAGGCGGCGGAGAAGCTTTTTATCACGCAGCCTGCGGTCAGCCGCTCCATCAAGCAGCTCGAGGGCAAGATCGGCAGCATGCTGCTGTTCCGCACGCCCAAGGGCGTAACGCTCACCAAGGAGGGACAGCTCCTGTTCAACTTCGTGGAGCAGGCTTTTAACTATCTGTCGTTGGGCGAAAAGATGCTTTCGCAGATGAAGACGCTGGAGAGTGGTGAAATCTCAATCGGCGTGGGCGACAGCATTTGCAAGCTCTATCTGATCCCGTACCTCAAACGCTTTAACACGGAATACCCGAACGTTCATATTCATATCACCAACCAGAAATCCTATGAAATCATCGAGATGCTCAAGCACGGCGTTATTGACGTCGGCATCGTCAACCTGCCCATCGAGGATGAACAGCTGCGTATTACCCGGGTCATGGATATTCACGATTGCTTCGTGGTGGGCAGCAAGTACAAGCATCTGACGGAAAAGCCGCTGGCGCTGAAGGACCTTGAAAAGCACCCCACCATGCTAATCGAAAAGGGCAGCAACTCCCGCAGGTATGTGGAGGAGTTTCTGCTGACACGCGGCGTCACCTTAAAGCCCGACTTTGAGCTCGGAAACTTCGAACTGCTCGCGCAGTTTGCGATGATCAACCTCGGCGTGGCGTGCATTGTGCGCGAGTTCTTTCCGGTGGAGATTGAAGGCGGTATGCTGCACGTCGTGCCGCTGGAGGAAGAAATTCCTGCGCGCGGTATCGGGCTCATCAGCCTCAAGGTGGTGCCGCTATCTTCCGCATCCAAGGAGCTTATCTACATGCTGACCAACAAGAAGAAGAGCGATATGAAGGGTGCTGACGACGGGAGTTTAAGCCCCATTATGTACTGACAGATTTCCAATCAAAAAAACATCCCATACAGCTGCGGTAGTATCCGCAGCTGTATTCAGCTGACGCCACAGCGCCTTAAATTCCCATACTATTTCGATGCACTATATAAGATTAGTCTGTTTCAAAACGGCTTAATTGGCTTATCAATAATTGATCAGGGTTCATATCTAAATATCACTTTCAATTTTCTCAAAGGAGAGACATGATGCAATACAATCAGGAAGACATATTGCAAAAGCTATCGAATTGGGATCTGGGAGAAGACATCAGCGAAATTGCATGCGACAATGAACGGGCGCTCAAGATTTACGGAAAGCTTCAAACTTACTTTCAAAACTATTTCCTCCATTTTGACAACATCATGCGCATATCCCGGCAGCTCGATATCGTCCTGCAGGACTTTACGAGAGAGTCGGATCGGATCGGTGAGGTTGCGGCTTTTATCAAAAAAGGCGCGGACAGGCAAACTGCCGAAATTGACAAGAGCATGGCGCTCGTCAAGGATTTTTCCGATAAAGTCAACGCCATCTACGAAAGATCGAAAGGCATCATCTCGCTGGCGTACGATATGGAAAACTCGAACCGCGCCGTACAGGAGTCGGTCGGTCAACTGGTCGTCAATCAGGAGAAAAACGACCATGCCATGCTGAACATATTTGACCTCGTGAGCCATCTCATATCCAAAACCGAAAAAATCGGCGAGATTACCGCAATCATGAAACGCATCTCCACCGAAACACTGCTGCTGGGTTTAAACGCCAAAGTGGAAGCCGCGCATGCCGGGGTGCATGGCAAGGGGTTCTCCGTAGTCGCCGGGGAAATACAGCGCCTCTCGGAAGAAAGCAAAGCCGCGGCGGAAGATATCAACGAAACGGTAAAAAGCGTTTCGGATGAAATCGGGCTGATTGAGAAGGCCGCGCAGGAATCGCGCAGTCTGTTTCAGGTTCAGAAGGATACCGTCACCGAAGTGGACAGCGTGTTTAAAAAGAACTGTGAGACAATCGACACCTATATCAGCGAGCAGAAAAGCTTTAATGCCTCGATCGCGGAAATCAAAACGGACGAGCTGACGCTGACCAATACGATCTCCAATATCGTTACGTCCGTCCGGGAGATCGCCGCCACGGTCAATGAGATCGGCAGCGTGCTGCTGGACCACAACAATTCCATTTCGCTGATGGATAAGCTGAAGGTGGACATAGCCTGCGACATTAATTCGATAAGTCAACAGAGCAGGAACATCAAGGTTCAAAAATCAGCTCCCTCCAAAAAGCGGGTTGCTTTTTTGTTCGACATCGACCATCCGTTTTACACTCCGACTAAAACCGAGGCCATCAAGGCTGCCGGAGTTTATCACTTTGATGTACAATTCTTTGCCCCGCAGACAAGGGGTGAGGCGACAAAAGAGCAGGCGGCGCATCTTGATACGGTACTCGAAGAGAAATATGACGGCCTCGTGATCAGCCCGATTAACGATGAACTGATTTGTCAGAAGCTCAGGCAGATCAGCAATGCGGGAACGAAAATTGTATTCCTGAATTCAAGGATCGAAGGCGTTGAACACGTATCCCTGATTATGACCGATGGCATGACCATCGGCGCGGCGGCGGCCCGCATCGTGATGGGTGCGCTGGGCAATCACGGGGAAGCGATCGTAAACGCATGGACGGGCATGAAGCTGGACGCGATCGAGAATCGCAAGAACGGGTTCGTACAGGAACTGAAACGAAACTCCCGTATCCAGGTGCATGAGTATCCGGTCAAGAGCAACCCGACACCGGACGAGGCGGAAGCGATCATACAATCCATGCTGCAGAGCCACCCGGCTGCCCGCTTCCTCTATATGACGAACCTGGAGTGGGGCATGTTCGCGGCAAACTATATGCGCAAGCATCACTCCGACGTTCAGGTGATTACGGTTGATTTTTCCGAAGAGGTGGAAAAGGCGATCCGCGACGGGCAGATTCATTATTCGCTCGGACAGCGCCCGTATTTGTGGGGAAGCACGGCAATCCGTATGATCGATAAGAGCCTCAATAAGCAAAAGGTGCAGCCGGTTTTTGATACCGGGGCATTTGAAGTCAATCGGCTCAATATCGACATATACGCCGACCTTGCGTAACTCTTACCCTAATGGGCAGGCGTTGGGATAACGCGCTTGAGTTTTCCGCATGCTTATTATATGATGCTGATACGAATAAACAGCCCGGCCTCAAAGCCGGAATAAGGAGAACGACAAATGCTTAAAAAGATACCTCCAGTCATTTCACCGGAGCTGCTCCACGTGCTGATGGAGATGGGCCACGGCGACGAGATCTGCCTTGGCGACGGCAATTTTCCCTCCACCAGCATGGGCAAACGCGTCGTGCGGCTGGACGGACACGGCACAGAAGAGATACTCAAGGCGATTCTGGAGTACTTTCCGCTGGATACCTTCGTGGAGAGGCCGGCGGCATTGATGCGCACGGTCAGCGATACCGAGCCACAGCCGGTGATCTGGGGCAGCTATCAGCGGATCATTGAGGACAGCGAAGAAAAGAAAGCGTTTAGCGGCTTTGATATGGTGGAACGGTTCGCTTTCTACGAGCGGGCGAAGAACTGCTTCGCCGTGGTCGCGACCGGCGAAGGCGCATTGTACGCCAACATCATTTTGAAAAAAGGCGTAGTGAAATAGTCCCCATTATAGGTGTTCCTCGGAAACAACTCATACAAGCCCCCTTTCTCACATACATATGAACAAATGTGAGAAGGGGGTTTTTTTATGAAGGATTACATTGAAGACCGTGTGCGGCGCATTGCGGATTATGTGTTGGAAAATAACGCGACGGTGCGGCAGGCGGCCAAGGAGTTCAGCACCAGCAAGTCAACGGTGCACAAGGACCTGACAGAACGTCTGAGCGCAATATCGCCCGCGCTGGCGAAAATGGTTGCGAGGGTGCTGCAAAAGAACAAGGACGAGCGCCATATCCGCGGTGGCAACGCAACGCGCCTGAAATACCGCACACAGGCCTGAAAATCACTGTGTGAGCTGCAGAAATTTAGAAGGTTCGTTGCTATTGCATACTGTGTGATGTATAATACGTATGAAGAAAAAGGAAATTGGGGAGACATCATGAGGAAGACGGAGCTATGGTTTGGCATATGCGGAGGCGCCGCCAGCGTATTAATCGCTGCGCTGTCATTTTTTGAGGTGCTTCCGTACGCGCCGCAGTTGGACAAGCTGTATGCGTTCATCTGCGCAGGCGCGGGCATCGTGAGCATTTTTGGCGCGCTGCTGGTGCCGGGGCGTCACATTGCTGGTTCGGTGATTATGACAGCCGGTCTGGTTGTCATCACAATATTCGGCTTTCCGTGGCAGTCGGTGGCGGCAGTGCTGCTTATCATCAGCGCGACGCTTTCCCTGGCGCCGGTACGGGAGCCATTATACTAAGGAGGGAATGCCGTGAACAAAGCGGGGTTTGTGTTCAGCCTGATTGGCGGTGTGCTGGCCATATTGTTCTCCGTGCTGCTTGTCGTGACCGGCCCATTCTTCTTTGCGGGCAGCGACATCGCCGATTTCACCGAAGAGAACCAGGATGACCTTTTGCAGATCTGGCGCAACATCGGACGGTACAACGATGTACCGATGTTCTGGGAGACGGATCTTGACGACTACGTGCAGGGATATTCGAAGATACTTCAGAGGATGGATGCCGAAGAACTGCGCGATATCGGCGACGAGTACCACGTGGAGGCGTATAACGACCTTGCGCGCATCTACGGGGATATGGATGAGTATATCCCGCGCATGAGGCTTTCCGTCATCGCCTGCCTCATCTCGGCGGTAATTGCGCTTGCGGGCGCAGCCGTGGCAAAAATCAAGCGGGTTGCCGGAGGTGTCATGGTGTTGTCAGGCGCGGGGCTGCTGCTTATTTTCAGCCTGCTGGCCAGTTCGATATTGCCTATGGCATTGGCTTCTCTGCTGCTGCTTGTGGGAGGACTTCTGCAGTTGGCCAAGCCGAAGCCCCAAGGGGAGGTGGCGAAATGAAAAAGACCGCATTTGTGTTGGGATATGCCGGAAGCATACTGGCGCTCGTTTTTTCCATGCTGATGATCATCACAGTGCCGCTGAATCTGGCGGATAACCTGCTTAACGACATAACGGAGGAACTCAAACCCGAGCATATCCTCGCGCTCAACGACACAGCGCTGAAGATGAGCGAGGAAGGATGGACCGACTACAGCGACAGAGGGCTGCGTGAGATTGCCAAGGAGGCCGCGCAGGATAGCGACGCCCTGGCGGACGAGGATGTATACGTCGAAGCCGTGAAGTTTGCGCATAAGGCAGGCCTGAATGCGATGATCTCTCTGATCGTTGTAGCCGCCTCCATCGTGCTTGCAATCGTCTCGTTGATCGGCGCGCTGATCGTTAAAAAAGCGCCTACGGCAGGCGGCGTACTGCTGCTGCTGACGGGCTTTTTCCTGCTGCTGGCCGCAATCTATACCGGTACGCTGATTCCCACATTCATCGCTTCGCTGTTCCTTGCGCTGGGCGGCATTGCTGTGTTCATCCCCGCGAGGATGAATCGGTCTGCGCCTGCATTGGCAGCCGGAACGCGGGCCTATGCGCCGCCGCAATATGCGCCGCCAAGCGGGTACGCGCCGCCTGCGCCGCCGCGAAACGCATACGCGCCGCAGAGCGTTTATGCGCCGCCTACGCCGCCGCAAAGCGGTTATGCTCCCCAATACGCGCCCGCCGCACCGCAGGGCGGATATGCACCGCAGTACGTGCCGCAAGCCCCTGCCGCGCCTGTACCCGCTTACGCACCGGCACAGGCTGCCCCGGTCGGGAATTATGCATCGGACGCACCCGCGCAGGCCGCGCCTGCTGTGGGCAGCGGACTGCCCTTCCCGGAGGAGGCTGAAAAGCCCGACGGCGACGAGGCATAATTGGTTTGAACGATATCGGAGGCCCGAGGCAGCTCGGGCCTTTTTCGTGCCGCGCGGAGTGGTTATTGAACAATTATCACAATCGGTATATGATACAGTATAAAGAAATGCGGTCATGATATATTTTTCAAGGGGATATGGGTATGATACTGATTACCGGGGCGAGCGGGCATATCGGCAACGTGCTGGTGAGGCTGCTGTATGAGAAGGGCTATCATGATCTTCGGCTGTTGGTTTATAAAAGCGATATCAAATATCTGGAGCCGTATGTGAAGGAAATCGTACGCGGAGATGTGCGTGACCCGGAGGCGGTATCCAAAGCGGTTGCGGGTTGCAGCGACGTGTTCCACGTCGCGGGCATGATCCAGGTGGCATCGGGGTTTAAAAAGCAGCTAGGCGAGATCAACGCACAAGGTACGCACAATGTGCTCAGCGCTTGCCTTGAGCACCGTGTCAATCGCATGGTTTATGTATCTAGCGTTGAAGCGCTCAAGACGCAGGGGTGCCGTACCATCGACGAGACGCTGGAACTCAATCCGCGTACCATGATCAGCGACTACAGCCGCTCCAAGATGATGGGTACGGTCGAGGCGTTCAATGCATTTCAGAAGGGCCTCGATGTGGTCATCGTTTATCCCACCGCTGTGATCGGACCGTTTGACTACCGCGGATCGATGGCGGGCGGCATGCTAAAAAAGTGCCTCGGCATGAAATCGGCGGTGCCGGGCTTTGACGGCGGATTCGACTTTGTGGATGTGCGCGACGTGGCGGACGGCATATACCGCGCATGGAAATACGGCGAGAAAGGGCAGGGTTACCTGCTCGCGGGCGAATATGCGCGCATCGGCGATATCATCTCCGGGGTGCGGCAGTGCGCCGGATGCCCGGCGAAGGTAATCACGTTCCCGCTCGGATTGGTGCGGTTTGGTATGGCGCTGCTTTCCGTGTGGGGCCGGATAACGCGTAAACCGGCTGTTTTCAGCAGCCAGATGATTGATCTGCTTTGTTCGGATGTGCGCGTTTCCAAAGAAAAAGCCGAAAAACAGCTCGGGTACAAGCCGCGTCCGTTGAGCGAAACGATGCGGGACATCGTTGCGTGGAATCGGGGCTGCATAGATTTCCCGATCGAATGGGACAGGGCGGCGGAGGAACCGCAAGCCGCAAACTGATTTTACAGTTTATTCACAGCAAAACGGGTTTTTCGGGGTATAATAATAGTAACTTAATCAACCGCACGCTTTCCATGATGAAAGGTCTCAAAAGTGATATCATAGTAAGTTATTTTGAGGGGAGACGAACATCATGATATTGATTACAGGAGCGGGCGGTCACATCGGCAATGTGCTCGTGAAATTGCTATACGCAAAGGGGCACAGGGATCTTCGGTTGTTCGCGCAGGAAAAAGAGGATATTTCGTATATTGAAAAGTATGCGAAGGAAGTTGTGCGGGGCGATATTCGCGACGCGTTTGCGGTTGCATCGGCGGTACGCGGCTGCGAGTATGTTTTTCATCTCGCGGGACTCGTACAGATATCGGGCATACGCAAGAAGATCATCTACGACATCAACGTGGGCGGTACGCGCAACGTGGTGCAGGCGTGCCTGGAGAAGGGCGTCAAGCGGCTGCTGCACGTATCGAGTGTACACGCGCTCAAAGGCCAGACAGCGACTGAGACGATCGAGGAATCGCTCGATTCGGATGTAAACAACCTGCCGGGCGCTTACGGCAAGTCCAAAGCGATGGCGACGGTCGAGGTGATGAACGCGCTGCAGAAGGGGCTCGACGCGGTGATCGTATTCCCGACCGGCGTAATCGGGCCGTACGATTTCAAGTCGTCCTATACCGGCAGCGCGATCAAGGGATATATCGACGCCAAGAAACCGCAGTACTACTTTGACGGCAAATACGATTTTGTGGACGTACGCGATGTGGCGGACGGCATCTACCGCGCATGGAAGTACGGTGAGAAGGGGCAGGGCTACATCATATCGGGCAGCGTTTCGAGCCTCGAGGAGATCATGTGCGCGGTGGAAGCGAGCACGGGGCACGAGATTAAACGGCGCAGGGTGCCGTACGCGCTCGTAAAGCTTGCGGCGATCCTCGCGCCCGTGTACTACATGTTCTCGCGCAAGAAGCCGGTGCTCTCCAAGTATTCGGTGGAGGTGCTGATGTCCAACTCGAATATTTCCTGCGAAAAGGCGCAGGAAAAGCTGGGCTACAAGTCGCGTCCGCTGAGCCGCACGATCAGAGACATGGTGCGCTGGCACCGCGCACTGAAGAGTAAGGCGTAAAACCATCCGTACATATGCAAGTCCCGCAGAAATGCGGGATTTTTCTTGACAAGAAATCGAACAAACAGTACAATAATATTAACGTTAGTTTAATAAACGGAAGGAGAGTTTCCATGGCACAGGGAAAACGTGACAGGCTGGCGGAATTCAACCGCGGCAATATCCTTGGCGCTGCAAAGGCGCTGTTCGAGGAAAAAGGCGTAGCGCAGACCACGGTGGACGATATCGCCAAAAAGGCGGACTACAGCAAATCCACGATCTATGTCTACTTCAAAAGCAAGGAAGAGATCTATTATAACATTGTACGCGAAAGCATGGAGATGCTGAAAAATCGCTTCCAGTCGGCCATTGCCGCGCACAGGGATTTCGAAGTGGTGTTTTATGCGCTGTGCGGCGAGCTGACCGGCTTTCAGCGCGAGTATCCGCTGTACTTTGACAGCATACTGGGCGAAATCAGCGTAGATGAAACGGACTTTGTACGCTGTCCGGTGCTGCGGGATATCTATGAGATCGGTGAGGAGATCAATGCGGTAATATCCGAGATGCTGCGCCGGGGTATAGAAACCGGCTATCTGCACACCGACTTGAAACCGATCCCCACCATCTTTATGCTGTGGGCCAGCATGTGCGGCGTCATCAAGATGGCACATATGAAGGAGAAATACTTTTGTGACAAGCTGGGAATGGCGCGGCAGGAGTACCTTGATTATAGCTTTGGCATGCTGCTGCGGTCGATGAAAAGAGGAAATTGATATGCTGCTTGGACTGATTACCGCTGCGCTTCTGCTGCTGACTGCGGCCAAATTTGTCACCCGGCGGCTGCGCTGGCGCAAGCTGGACGCCTTTGCGATGCGCATCCACCCGTACGCAGGTGCGGTTGCGCTGGTGC
Source organism: Bacillota bacterium (assembly GCA_023390815.1). Taxonomy (GTDB): domain Bacteria; phylum Bacillota; class Clostridia; order Christensenellales; family SZUA-584; genus JAEWCC01. The sequence continues at coordinate 8,210 of JAEWCC010000059.1, read as the reverse complement.
TCACCGTAGTGCACGTGATATCTACTTTCGGTGTGCTGCCGCAAAGGCCGACTGCCATGTGGATTATTGGCATTGTCATGGCGGCGAGCCTGCTGGCCGCGGCGCTGACCCGGCTGCTGGTGCGGCGCATGGGCAGGCGCTGGCTGACCGCGCACCGGATTGCCGCTATCGCGGCATGCATATGCCTTGCCGCGCATATCGTGCTGGGCGTCAGCAGCTTCGGCGCTTACCACCGTGCCATTACTGCGCTGGCTCCGCGTGATATCGCGGTCAGCCTGGTTGCCGACGGCACCTTTGATGGCGAATGCGACGCCGGTTATATCTATGCGAGGGTGAGTGTGACGGTACAGAGCGGGGAAATTACGGGTATCGATCTCAAGGAGCATCGCAACGAGCGCGGCGCGGCAGCGGAGCGCATTCCGCAGGATGTAATTGCGGCGCAGTCGCTCGATGTCGATACGGTCAGCGGTGCGACAAACTCCAGCCGCGTCATTAAGCAGGCCATCGCAGATGCACTGGAAAAAGGTTTGGACTAAACAGAAAGAAGGTTTTTATATGGCAAAGGCAGTGATCGTATATCACTCGGAACATCACGGCAACACGCGAAAGCTCGTGGAGGCGGTTGCGGCAGCCCATGCGGTCAGGTTAGTGGAAGCGAAGAACGCTGCGGGAATGGATTTCTCGGAATATGACACAATCGGCTTCGCCTCGGGCATTTACATGGCAGGGGTACATCCTTCGCTTGAGGCGCTGCTGGGGGAAGCCTCGCTGCGCGGAAAGAAGGCGTTCGTCATCTGCACGAGCGGCAGCGGGAACGCGAAATATTCGGCGGCGTTTGCAGCGAAGCTGAAGGAGGCGGGCCTTGCGCTGCTGGGTGTGTATCATTGCAAGGGTTTCGATACCAATGGCCCGTTCGGGCTGATCGGCGGCATCGCCAAAGGGCACCCCACTGCGGAGGAGATCGACGGCGCGGTGCGGTTCTATGGGCAGTCGGTCGCTCAGGCACTGGCATAAGGGCATTGGCATGCCGGTAGGCATTGAATTGGGCAAAGGTTATTATATGACGCGCTGATGATAGCCGCCTGCAGTTTAGCACAGGGGAGCTCGTTGACATGTATAGACTATTGTGGTAGTCTGAGTATAGACTATTGCAATAGTCTTATTATTTTAAGGTAACATTTACCGAAACGGAGGGCTTTTATGAAAAGGGTTATTGTGGCGCTATTGATGGTTATGTCGATGGCATTGGCAGCCTGTGGCGGGCAGACGGGTAGTGCCGTGTTTACGGTCGATGCGAACGGGAATTACACCGGTTTTGCAGACTTGCCGGAGCATGTAAGCGTGGAAGACGCTGAAAAAGCCGGGTATGTAGTGCGGCAGGGGATTGATATGGTTGCAAACGAAGACGTTTGGCAGCGCTTTGTTGAAACCGCCGCGGCGGGTGAAGATGCGGGCGTCCGTATTGCCAACTTTTATAAAGAAGGCGCGGAAGGTCCGTACTATACTGATTTGTTTTGTCAGGACGGACAGTATTATCTGTTCGACAGCACTGCCGAGGAGCAAAAAAGTGAGCCGTATGAGTTTATGCTGACGCTTACGGGGCAGTTCGGGAACCCGCAGCAGGACGGCGGCGTAGTCGTGCTGACCAACGACGATACGCTTACCTTTGAGATGGTGATGGGATTGATGTTGTCGAGCAGCACCGAATTTATCGAGAGCGTTCCGCCCCACCGGCTGGTGATGTTCCTGTAGAGCAAGAGAAAAGCCGTATCCGGCGTCGGATACGGCTTGAGTCGGAGGAATATACAATGTAAAAACTATTCGTAGATCAGGGTTTCGTTAAAGAAGGGCAGCAAGTGCTCCGTCATGCCGTCCGTCGGCTGCGTGTGGCTGCCCGTAAAGGTGTACAGCGTGTGTGCAATACCTTTTCCTTCAAGCAGGCTGGAAAAGTAAGCGGTACCCTTCGGAATCCATCCATAGTTATCCTTTGTACCGTAGCAGAGCCCGATACCGCGCAGCGGAGTGCCCAGCGCCAGATAGGCGTTCAGCTTCTCCGGCAGATTGCCGAAACCGTTTTTCCATTGTTCTATGACGGCGTTGTCCGCTTCGCTGCCGTCCATTGCCGGAATATCGCCCAGCAGCTCCGCGTCGGGATTGGGCGCAAACGCGCGCGCGTAGCTCGCCTTAAAGGCGGAGTCGTACCCCCACGTCTCCATGGCTTCTGCAAGACCGTCCTCGGTTAAGAGTCCGGGGCTCATGGCGTATACTGCGCCGAATACGTCGGGATGGCGCATCGCAAGGTTCAGTGCGCCAAAGCCGCCCATTGAAAAGCCGCATATCCCGCGAGATTCGGCCTTCGGCAGCGTGCGGTACGTTTCATCAATGAATGGGATGACCTCGCTCATCACGTAATCCTCCCACCGGCCCGACACCGGCGAATTCACGTAGAACGAAGACCCGCCGTCCACTTCCACAAAAATAAACTCTTTCGCGCCATTTTGGAACGCCGCATGGAGCGCTTCGTCATTGTCAGCGATATAGGCACCCGCCAGCTCACCGAAACCGTGCAGATAGTACACCACGGGATACGACTTTTCAGCGTCGTAGTAGGAAGGCGGCAGCGATACCACGAGCTTGCGCTTCGCGGGAGTTCCGGCCAGATTATCTTCGAGCACTTCGGATTGTATGGACAGCCGGATCAGGTAATCCGGCCCCACGGTAGCCGTGGGCGCTGCCTGCGTCGGCGCGGCTGTGGGCGTAACCTGAGCGGTCTTTGTTGCACTCGGCGTGGGGACTGCGGAAGGCGGCGCTTCCGGGGGTACGGCGCTGCATCCGGCGAGGCATAAGCCGATGCATATGAAAATAGTGAGCAGCTTTTTCATGTGTTCTCCTGTTTTTATGGTATACTTGATTATACCCTGAAACTGGGAGGGTAAGGAATGTTACTCGTTGCGCTTTGTGTCATACGCTTGTCATGTTGGGGAGCTTCAGGGATTGGAGGCGGCTTTATCCAGTCTGTACAAGAGCTATTACAAGGACTATACTAATACTATTTCGACAGAGAACGTCGGCTGATATCGGAGTACTCATGTAACCTATCATTTAAAATATAAAAAATTTAATGTAGTTGATTTGGAGGTTATCGCCAAATGGTAATCGTTTATGAATCAAAAACAGGCTTTACGAGGAAGTATGCCGATATGCTTGCTGCAAAGGCAAAACTAAAGGTTTTCAGGATTAAAGAGCTTTCAAAGGTTAACAAAGATGAAGATATCATTTTCTTCGGCTGGATGAAAGTCGGGAAGGTTCAGGGGCTTGATAAACTGCGCAAATGCAACATTAAAGCGGTTTGCGGTTCTGGTACGGGACGGACCGCTGAGCCAAGTATCCAGGAAGTGATTGCAAGGAATGCAATTGAAGGGATACCTTTCTTCTATTTGCGTGGCGGTTGTCTTCCCCTGAAAGAGCTAAAGGGGCTGGATAGAGTGATGTTGTCCCTGTTCGTAAAAATGCTTAAGAACCGTGAAGACAAAGATGAAAAACAAGAAGAGGCCATCTCGATTATTGAAAATGGTTTTGACGGTGTAAAAGAAGAAAATCTTGCCCCTGTTCTGGAATGGCTGAACAAGCAAACATGAAGTATGGTTGCCTATATCACCGTGACGCCCTGCGCCCGTGCGGCTTGCACGATCTCCTCGGGCAACTGCTCGTCTGAGACCAGTACGTCAATGTCGGACAGCATACCGAAGGTATACGGAAGGTTTTTGCCCACCTTGGACGAGTCCATCAGCATGATGACCCGGGTGGCCATTTTGAGCACCTCGCGCTTGAGCTCGCACTCGGAGTAGGTGCCGCTTGTAAAGCCGTGCTGCAGCGAAAAGCCGCTGGAGGCCATGAACGCGACATCGATGTTGACGCCCGAAAGGGTACGGTTTGCGCCAGCGCCGGAGACGGAGAGCGTATTGCGGCTTAACTGTCCGCCGATCAGCATCACGTTGGGGCGGTTCTTCTTGATGAGTTCGAGCGCAATATTGGGTCCGCTCGTGAGGATCGAGATGTAGTCGTCGGGGATCACCTTGGCGAACTGCATCAGCGTGGTACCGGAATCGAGGTAGATCGAGCGCCCGCTTTCGAGCAGCGCCCCCGCTTTTTTTGCAATCACGGTTTTGGCGTCGGTGTTTTCCACGGCGCGGCGGGAATAAACGTCCTCCGCGGCAATGGACAGACGAGAAAGGGCGACCGCGCCGCCTCGCGTGCGCTTGACAAGGCCGTTGTCCTCCATGAATTTGAGGTCGCGCCGCAACGTCATGCTGGAGCAATCGGGAAACATCGCCTCGAGCTCGGTCAAGGCAATTTCGCCTTTGGCATCCAGCAGCTTTTTGATCGTGTCCCGCCGTTCCGTATTCACCCTGTCACCCCGCTTCGCTTGATGCATCCAATATACCACAAATGACAGGCAGCAACAACTTTATTATGATAAAAATGAACAAAAGTTGTGTGTTTTTTGAACGGAATTCACATCCTGCGGGCAAGACGTGATTTTTATAAGCAGAACTGGTATAATGAGCGCTATGAACGAACACGAACAAATTATGCAGGAGGCGCTGCACCTCGCGGAGCGCGCGGCAAAACGGGACGAGGTGCCCGTGGGCGCAGTCATCGTGCAAAACGGCAAGATCATTGCCAAGGGATATAATCTTCGGGAAACCAAACGCAGCCCTTTGGCGCACGCGGAAATCGTTGCGATTACGAAGGCAGCAAAAAAGCTGGGCGGCTGGCGGCTCTCGGGCTGCACGCTTTATGTGACGCTGGAACCCTGCCCGATGTGCGCGGGCGCGATCGTGAACGCGCGCATCGATGAGGTGGTGTTCGGCGCGTACGATCCCAAGGCGGGCGCTTTAGGGTCCCTGTACAACCTTGCGGAAGGCAGGCTCAACCATACGCCGCGCGTCACGGGCGGCGTGCTCGAAGCGCAGTGCGCCGCCGTACTGCGACAATATTTTGCCGATAAACGGAAATGATTGGGAAGTGCCGCGTTTCAGCGGCGGTTTTTCGGTTTATTATAGTGCTGTACATTACGGGCTTCGGAGGACAGCATTTGAAAACCGACCTTGAAAGCACGCAAACCCTTCAAAACGAAGATATTCTTACCCTTTGCGATACAAATAAGGCGCAGGCGCAGTATCTTTCCGACGCCTTCGCGTGGGAGGCGGATCTGCGCGCTCAGACGCTGCGGATTATCAGCTTCTCAGGAGACGTCATCAGTGACATGCCGCTCTCGGAGAGTATGAAGTACGTATGCCCGGACGACGCGGCCCGCATCAAGAGTTATATGACGCCGGGGAAAACCGGCCAACCACAGTGCATGGACTTTCATCTGCACATCAGCGTGGGTGAGGCGCATCGTCGGTATCGCGTACGCGGCTGTGTGTTTGAGGCGGGCGAAGCGGTGTATGCCGCGGGCGTGGCGTTCGATACCGAATGCTCCGAGACTTATCTGAAGCGGCTGGATTACCTTGAGACGCACGACGAGTTGACGGGGCTGTACAATGCGCATACGCTGGACGCGTTTTATGAAGCGGCTTTGGAAAAGGGCATGATGCCGCAGTCGCTGATCGTATCGAGCATCGACGGCCTCAAGGAATTCAACGAGACGATGGGCTACCACGCGGGCAACACGCTGATCAAGAGCGTCGCGGATGTGCTTGGAGAATGCTTCTTTGATGCGGATATCATCGCGCGCGTGGGCGGGGGAGAGTTCTGTGTGGCTTTTTTTGGAAAGGAACGCAGCGAGATCGAGCACCGTATTGGCGAGGCGACTATGCAGCTGCATAAAACCTACCTCAACCTCGTCAAAGCGCATGTGACCTTCGGTTTTGCCGCGTCCGAAGAAAAGACGGATTTCTCGGCGTTATACAAGGGCGCACTGGTGCATATGAAAAAGAACAGCAACATTAAAAAAGTGCTTTCCGAACCGTGCGTGGTCGATCCGCTCAATGAAATTATTACGCAGCGCACCGGCTGGGGCAAGCGCGTGACACGCCTCTGCAGCCTTGCGGCGCAGGTGGGTGCCGCGCTCGGCTGTGACGAGGCAGAGCTGAACGAGATCCGCGTGCTGTCGCGCATCGTGGACTTAGGGTTAATTGGCATCGACGCAAGGCTGTTGAAAAACCGGACGCAACTCTCGGGCCGGGACCGGCAGGAATATATGCGCCATGTGGAGATCGGGCGGGGTATCATCGCGTCGATTGAACCGCTTGCTTTTATGGAGCCGCTGTTTATGCAGGTATACCAGCGTTACGACGAGCTTAAAGACGCGGCATTGCCCGGCAAGATACTTGCCGCAGTAGTCGCATTTGACGACATCGCGTTTGAACGCGGAGCGGATCAGATCCAGGGAATCATGGGATGGCTGCGCAGGCAGAAGGCACGGTATTGCCCCGAGGTGGTGCAGGCGATGATGGCGGTGACGGCCGGAAGGCCGTTATAAAAGCGGGCGGACAGCCCACTTTTTTTGTTCAGTTTTTGATAAGGATTTCGACAATGAGAGAGATGGGGGAGGCGAAGGGGAAAACTAGGTCTGCAATCCCGGTCTCCTTTCGCGCAAAGAAAGAGCTTGTTGACGTAAACAACCTTAAGTGTAGTAAAGACCTTCTGGTGGCCACAGGAGACTGCCCCTAAAGAGTTTCATCTAATTCCCTCTAGGCTGAAATTAATGATATCAGAGCGGCCTGACGATAACCTGAGACTGCCACGATAGGCTATACCCACATCGCGAGAAACGAAGCGGCGACCACGGTGAGAAGGCCGGAGACGACGACGGCAAGGCTGCTCATCGCGCCCTGCACCTCGCCCATTTCAAGCGCCCGCGCGGTGCCGACGGCATGGGAGGAAGCGCCGATGCCGATGCCCTGTGCTACGGGGTCGGTGATGCGGAACAGGTGGCAGAGCCCGCGCGCCGTGACGTTGCCCATGATGCCCGTAAGGATGATGACCGCCACAGAGATCGCGGGAATGCCGCCGAGTTCCTCTGATATGCCGTAGCCGATCGCGGATGTAACGGATTTGGGCAGCAGGGTGATGAACTGCTCGTGCGTCATCCCGAAGATATAAGTCAGCGCGATGATGCCCACGGCGCTGCTGATCACACCGGTAACAATACCGACCGTGATGGCCTTCCAATGCCGCTTTAACAGCGAGAGCTGCTTGTAGAGCGGTATCGCGAGACAAACGGTAGCGGGCGTCAGCAGGTACGAGATGTACCGAGCGCCTTCCATATACTCATCATAATTGATGCGAAGCAGCAACAGGGCTGCGATGATCAGCAGCACGGAAAACAGGATGGGATTGAGAAAGCTCCATTTGAGCTTTTTTTGCAGCCACGCGCCCAACGCATAGGTGCCGATGGTAAGAACAGCGCCGAAAAAGGCGAACGAGAGGATCGCTTCCTTCATGGCCGCTTCCTCCCGCGGATGACCGCCTGCGTCGCGAGGCCGGTCGTGACCATCACGAAGGGCGTGACAAGCAGCACTGCGGCGATGGCGGGCAGCAGCATCATGGAGAGCTGCCCCCAGGAAGCCATGAGCCCCACTGCCGGAGGCACGAACAGCAGCGGCAGCACCTCCAGCAAAAAGGAGCCTGCGCCTTCCACCTGATCCAGTTTGATCACGCGCAGCTTAAGGCACAGCAGCATCAGCAGCAAGCCGTAGATGCTTGCCGGAACGGGCAGCGGAATGACGTAGTGCAGGAGCTCTCCGGCCAGCGATACCGCGAGAATCACGCCGACCTGATAGATATATTTCATCATAACCTCCGAGGCTGATCCATGATACAGGGTTACGGGGCAGGTACCGAACCGCCGCTGCGGGCTTTTCGGGTTATTCTTTCCGTGGTGCAGGCTGCGTCCATTATGGCCACAGAAATCATGCGCATGCCGTACTGACGCAGCGAGGCATGCTTTACATTCATCGATATTCGCCCCGCCATAGAATGCACCCATTATAAACGTGCGTCGCGGGGGTTGGCAATACCGCACATAGCGCATGCATATGCCGATTGCGGAAAATGCCGATGGAAGTGTGCGTGTGCAATAAAAATAAATATCTTGCGCCTGTCATTGATACTAGACTTGTCTGGAGTCACCAAACTGCACGCGGTGACATAATATACACTACAAAACAACCGAAAGGAGCTTAATCCATGGACGGAAA
>JAEWCC010000035.1 GCA_023390815.1 Bacillota bacterium | reverse complement strand
GTTTCGCTGAAAACCCGCATATCGGATATCATATGAGCCATATAAAGATCTGAAGCGCCGCTTTGACGGCTGCCCAGAAATTGCCCGGGCCCGCGCTGTTTTAAATCCTCTTCCGCAATTTTAAATCCGTCATTTGTCGCCGTGAGTGCCGCAAGCCGTTCGTTGTCTTGATCGTCCGACATCAGAAAACAGTACGATGGCTTGTCGTTGCGCCCGACACGCCCGCGGAGCTGGTGGAGCTGTGCAAGTCCGAAACGCTGCGCATCCTCTACGACCATGACAGTCGCATCCGGCACGTCCACGCCCACCTCAATCACGGTGGTGGATACGAGCAACCGGAATTGTTTCGCTTTAAACTTTGCCATCACTTCGTTTTTTTCCTCGGACCGCATGCGTCCGTGCAGCAGTGCGACGCCATAACCGGAAAACCGTTGGCTCATCTCTTCAAATATCTGCTCGGACGATCGCATCGGAACGTCTTCGCTGTCCTCGACAAGCGGACATACGACGAATACCTGCGCACCGCTTTCCATCTCTTTTTTAAGAAAGCCGTACATGTCATCGCGTTTTTTCTCGGGCACACAGAAGGTTTTTACGGGCCGCCTGCCCGGCGGCATCTCATCGATGATCGAGATATCGGTTTTGCCGAACAGAATCAGCGCCAGTGAACGTGGTATGGGCGTCGCAGACATGATCAGCGTGTGCGGCGCTTTGGCCTTGCTTTCGAGTGTTGCCCGTTGGCCAACACCAAACCGGTGCTGCTCGTCGGTGATGACAAGCGCCAGATTGGCGAACTGCAGCCGGTCGTACACGAGTGCGTGTGTACCGATTACGATGTCGGTTTGTCCGCCTGCCACGTTTTCGTAAATCACGCGGCGCTGTGCCGTCGGCGTACTGCCGGTTACGAGTTCAATGTTGACGCCGGTATCGCCCAAAACGCACAGCGCGTTCTGGTAATGCTGGCGGGCGAGCACTTCGGTGGGCGCCATCAGCGCGCACTGACAACCGCTTTGTACGCACAGATACATCGCATAGAATGCGGGCGTCGTTTTGCCGCTGCCCACATCGCCCTGCAAGAGCCGGTTCATCGGCTTGTCGCTTCTAAGATCGTTTTCGATCTCGCGCATTACGCGCGCCTGCGCGCCGGTCAGCCGATAGCTCAGCTTTTCTTCGAAGCGCTCGAGTGCTTGACCGTCATGGCGAATTGGCATTGCGCCCCGGTTCATTTCCTCCTCGCGGGAAGACAGCGCAATATGAAACAGCAGCAGCTCTTCGAATATAAGCCGCCGCTTTGCGGCGTCCAGCGCAGCTTGATCCGCGGGAAAATGGATATTGCGCAGCGAATAGTTGATCTCCGCGAGCGCGTGCTGCGAGCGGAAATCCGCGGGAAGGAACTCTTCAATGCTGCCAAACGTCTGATCCAATACGGCCTGCAAAGCAAGCCGCATCGTCTTTTGCGTAAGTCCGGCGGTCAGCGAATAGACGGGAGTCAGCCCTTCGCGCTGCGCGCCCTCGCGTTCCATATGGGGATTGGTGAATTTAAGACGGGTACCGACGCGTTTTACCCTGCCGGTTACGAATACATGGTCGCCTTTTTTATAGAGGTTGCGCATATACGGCTGGTTAAAAAAAACAGCCTCAACCCTTCCCGTTGCGTCCTGAAGCGCAAATGTGGAAAAATTGAGACCGTTATGCACCCTTTTAAATCCGGGTTCCGCCGTAATTACCGCTTCAACGCAGCAGAGCTCATCTTCAGTGAGTTCACTGATTGCAACCATTCTGCCGGGCTGTTCATACAGCCTTGGCGCATAATACAGCAGATCGCGCACCGTTTCGATACCCAGCTTGGAAAGCAGCTGCGCCTTCTTCTCGCCAATGCCTTTTACCTTACTCGCCGGGTCGGTAAGCTTTATCATTCTACCGCAAATACGAACGAATAAACCGGCTGTCCGCCGAACTGCAGCTCAACATCGTAATCCTTATAGCGCTGCTCCACCATATCGGCGACCTTGCGCGCCAGTTCCTCGCTTACGTCCGCGCCGTAGAATATCGTAATAATGCTGTCCTCGTCGGATACCATTCCGTCGAGCAGCTTTTCAGCGGTCAGGAACATATCGCCCGAATGGCACGTGATGTCGCCATCCTGTATGCCGATCAGTTCCCCTTTCAGTATCACCTCACCGTTGATCTTCGATTCGCGTACGGCGCTCGTGATCTGGCCTGTCTTGACGGTGGTGATGGCTTTCTCCATACGCATCGCATTCTCATCAAAATCGAGATCGGGGTTGTATGCGAGCACGCCCGTGATGCCCTGCGGGAAAGAACTCGTCGGGATCACATGGACGTTCTTCTTGGAGAAATTGGCAGCCTGCTCCGCCGCAAGAATGATATTCTTGTTGTTGGGGAAAACAAACACGTTGTCCGAAGGCGCCTTCTCAATCGCGTTGGATATCGTTTCCGCCGAAGGGTTCATCGTCTGCCCGCCTTCGACGATTTCGTCCACCATAAACTCTTTAAAAATATTGATGAAGCCCTTGCCCGATGCGACCGTTACGACAGCCGCTTTCTTTTTCTCCTTAGGTTCCTTCGCGGTTTCAAGTTCGTTGTGCTGCTCGCGCATATTGTCGATCTTGATGCGCGAGAGTTCACCGAAGCGTAGCGCAAACTGCAGCGCCTTGCCCGGTACGTTGGTATGTACGTGCACCTTGACGAGCTGCAGATCACCCACGACGAGCACGCAGTCGCCGATATGCATGAGCTTTTCGCGGAACCGGTCGATATCCTCCTGCCGGACGGAGTCATAGAGGTTTTTGATAAAGAATTCGGTGCAGTAACCAAATTCGATGTCTTCGTTGACCGTAGCGCCGAAATCGGCAACCGTCTCCGGTTCGAACGTGAGCGTATCGGTGATGACCTCACCGTCCAGCGCCATTTTGAAGCCGCGGAATATCACCAGCAGCCCGTTGCCGCCCGCATCCACCACGCCCGCTTCCTTTAAAACCGGCAGCATATCGGGTGTTTTCTTCAGCGTCTGGGCGCCCTGCTCCAGCACGGCATCCAGCAGCATAAAGATGTTGTCCCCCGCGCCCGCACTGCGAAGCCCGGCCTTGGCCATTTCACGCGCAACGGTTAAAATTGTACCCTCTTTGGGTTTCATAACCGCCTTATACGCGGCGTCTACGCCTTCCTGCATCGCGCGCGCAAAATCCTGCGGCTGCGCGCTCTCCAATCCCGCAAGGCTTTTGGAAAAACCACGGAAAAGCTGCGAGAGAATTACACCCGAGTTGCCTCTGGCACCCTTGAGCGCTCCCAGAGAAAGCGCATCGCCGATGTTGCATACTTTACTTGCATCGGCGGACTTGACTTCCTTTACCGCCGACATCATCGTAAGCGACATATTGGTACCCGTGTCGCCGTCCGGCACAGGAAATACATTCAGTGCGTTAAGGTTTTTCTTGTTGTTCTCCAGTAAGGCGGCGGCTGAAAAAATCATATCTTTAAACAGCTCGCCGGTGACTTTTTGATGCATTCACGCCCCTCCTTATACCCGGATACCGTTGACCGTCACATCTACCTTATCAACATTAAGCCCCGTGATCTTTTCGACCCGGTATTTGACGGTATCAATGACATTCGACGCAACCGCGGATATAGACACGCCATATTCTACGATGACATAAAGATGTATGCGAACAGCGTCATCGGTGGTCATGATTTCGACGCCTTTGTTCAGGTTCTCGCCCTTGAGCAGCTCGACAATGCCGTCCATTGCCTTCTGAGAGGCCATTCCCACGATTCCATAGCACTCCATCGTCGCAACGCCGGCAAGATTGGATAAAAATTCGTCGGAGAATTCGATTTTACCGAAAGAAGTCTGCTGTATGACAGCCATATTAGCCTCCCTGATACCGTTTCACAGTCGTTTTTTACTCCGGCGACATAAATCTAACGCTTTTTCGCAGTATCGTCAAGCGATTTGGTAAAAATGCAACGAAAATTTAAAGAATTGGCCTTGCCAATTTTGAACTCCAGTGATAAAATAGTCACTGCTTGATTTTCGGCAGAGAGGTTGATGAATATGGCAAAGTATTGTGAAATTTGCAATAAAGGAATCGCTTCGGGCAACACCGTGAGCCATTCCAACCGCAAAGCAAAACGCACCTGGTCCCCCAACGTGCAGCGCGTGCGCGCCGTTGTCGATGGAGCCCCGAAAAACATCTATGTCTGCACCCGGTGCCTCCGTTCAGGAAAGGTTGTCCGCGGTTAGATTGCGGTATGCTTAAAAGCATAAAAGATTGCACGAGAGCGGCCAGCGAGCCGCTTTCATTATTTTACCGCATTTTTCACGGCATATATTTGCCCGGAACGCTGCGCTCCGGGCAAAGGCCTATGTATGCTTTATCTGAATATTTTCCTCAGTAACCCGCGAAGAAAACGCGGCGCTTTGAAGCAATAGATCTTCATGCGACACACCTCCTGATGACCTTCGTCAAAATCTCCTTGCAAGTACGAAACACCCCACGCCAATCAGCAAAAGCCCCAGCAGGGCCAGCCATAGCCAGTACGGCATGAAGCAGATCAGCATGATCACACCGATGCATATCAGAAAAAATCCGATAATCTTCTTACCCCAACAGTTACCAAAATTCAAGCGATCACCTCCGGCGGGCTGTACGAACTGCGTCTTGTTTATCATACGGAGATGAGCGAAGAAATGTTACGCATTTTTTCGGATATGAATAATCAGCGCGATTCCGCCGGAAATAGAAAGGTGTGCGCTTGTGCCTTTCATGAGGTTGCTGACCCCGCGCGATGAGCCGAAAGGCAGTGAGAGCGCTTCCAACGGGTAAGTAAGCCCGCTGGCCGTTACGATAAGGTCCCCAGTTAGCGGCAGTATGGAAACCGTCTGGCCGGGTACACCGGCGAGCGTATACTCCCCCGTTGCGGCTTCCAGCACGTTGAATTCATCCAATATGCGGCATGCAGCGCCACGGCGGTAAGCGCGCAGCAACATACCGATGTTGGAGAGCGTATGATCCGCGCGAGTACCCAGCGCGCCCAGTATCGTAATGTCATCCGCGCCCGCATCCAGCGCATAATCCATCGCGGCTTCGGTGTCGGTCATGTTTTTATGTACGGGAAGCCGGACGGCTTGCGCGCCTCCTGCGGTCAGCATATCGATGCTTATCTTTGAGGCTGTGTCGAAATCGCCAATCAGCACATGGGGCGCAACTCTCTCGCGCACGAGTAAATCGGCAGCGCCGTCTACCGCTATGATGCGGTCGGCCTGCGCAGCCTGCTCTTTGAGCAGCGCGCTTTCAGGCGCAGCGCCTCCTGTGACGATGAGCCAATTCATTTTTTACAGCCTCATCTGACGGATTGTTTCCACCGGGTCGGGCGTATTGAATATCGCGTTGCCCGCGACGATCACATTCACTCCCGCCTCGGTGACCTCTTTCACATTGTGTAGCCCGATGCCCCCATCCATCTGGATATCGATATCAAGACCGCGACTGTTGATCATGCCTTTAAGCCGTGAAGCCTTCTCCAGCGAGCTGGGGATGAAGCTCTGGCCGCCGAATCCGGGGTTTACGGACATGAGGAGCACCATATCGACGCGTTCCAATATGTAATCGAGCACGGTGAGCGGCGTATGCGGATTTAATGCCACACCGGCTTTCTTGCCTGCCGCGCGAATCATCTGCAGCGTACGGTCAAGATGCAAACTGGCTTCGGCGTGCACCGTGATGATATCCGCGCCGAAATTCGCAAAGTCTTCGACGAACCTTTCGGGGCGATCCACCATCAGATGCGCGTCGAGCGTCAACGCCGTATGTTTGCGCAGGTCTCTCACCATGTACTGGCCGAACGTGATGTTGGGCACAAATGTACCGTCCATGACGTCACAATGGATATAGTCCGCTCCCGCCCGCTCCAGCAGCCTCACTGCGTCGATCATGTTGGTAAAATCCGCCGAAAGTATGGACGGTGCAATTTTAATCATACCTTTTGTCCCTCTTTTCTTTAAGCTCTTTCAATATTTCCAGGTACCGTGCGTACCGGTTTGGACTGATGTCGCCGCGCTGCAGGGCTTCCTTCACCCCGCAGTCTGGTTCCCCCACGTGCAGGCATGATGGATATCGGCAATGCCCACCGAATGGGCGCATGTCGCTGTAGTGCATCCAAAGCGCTTCAGGTTCGATATCGTCGTTCTCGAAAAACGAAAAACCGGGCGTATCCACAACGGTTCCCGAAAAGTCTTCCGGCACCAACAGCTCTGCATGACGTGTGGTGTGTTTGCCTCGATCGGTCTTTCTGGATAGCCCATCCGTTTTGAGCGTAAGCCCCCGGAACATGGCATTGAGCAGCGACGACTTCCCGACTGCGGATTGCCCCGCAAAGCAGGTGCATTTGCCCGAAAGCCTCTCTTTTAGCTCATCAAGCCCAAGGTTTGTTCGGGCTGAGACACATACAGTTTCCACCGCGCCACGATAATCGGCGCATATTTTTTCTATATCACTCTGCGTTGCCGCATCGCATTTATTCAGCACCAGCAGGGGTTCAATGCCGTTGCGCCTGGCCGAAATGATCAGCTTATCGCACAGCAGTGCGTCTATTTTAGGCTTGTCAGGAGATGCCACAATGGCGACCATATCGACGTTTGCAACGCGGGGACGTTTCAGTTCGCTGCGCCGGGGCAGTATCTGATCGATGTACGCGGTTTCTGGTGAAAACTCGACATCGTCCCCCGGTAGCGGCGTTTCCCCCTCATTACGGAACCTCCCGCATGCCCTGCATTCATATTGCTTTCCGTTCGCGTCCAGTACGGTATAGAAGCCGCCGACGCCTTTTAGTATCTTGCCTGTCATATTCAGATCAGCCAAATGTAACCTCGTAAGAGTATGTCTCTACATTATTCACATATATCACAATCGTTTTCTTCCCGCTCGTAACCGCTGAAAGCATCAGATTCAAGCGAGGAGCAGTTGATTTCGCCGTTTCTTCGTGCACCACAAACTTAATATCGCTTCCGTTGATTTTATCGACCAGCACCACGCGCAATTTCGCACCTGCATCGATCAGGTCGATCGTCTGGTCAAATATGCCCGAATAGGCTTTGTTGGTATAGCGGCTTGCATAAAGTACCACCTCGCCCGAAAAAGGCGTCTGTACGCCCTCCGCCGGGCTTTGGTCTTTCACAGTTCCGGCTGCCAGTTCGCTGTCCTGTTCATATACGAGGCAGTTCGTAAAGCCCGATCCCTTTAAGAGATTGACCGCCTGATCGAGCTGCATATCCTTTACAGCGGGCATCAGCATACCTTCCTCGGCGGGCTGCCCCGATACGACGAGGCTGATCAGCACGTCCGATTCAATATCGCTATCGGCCTCGGGCATCTGGGAAATCACCTGCCCGGGAGGTACATCACTACTTTCTTCGTAGGTGATATCCGCAGGATCGAGCCCCATCGAAGCAATGGTCGCCTGCGCTTCGTCCGTACTTAACCCTACGACGTCGGGCATTACCAGACCGGCAGGCCCGCTGGATACCGTAAGCGTGATGGAAGAGCCTTTGGATACCTGTATGCCTTTCCCGATCGATTGGGTAATGACGACGCCCTCATCGGTGGTCTCACTGGACTCATATGCAAAATCGACGAGGAGTCCGTTGCTCCTAAGCATGTCCTGCGCAATGTTGGCCTGCATTCCGGTCGTATCAAGAACCTCGACCATATCAAACGGCGGCTGGCCAAAAAGGCAAAACCCCAAATAGACTGCCGCACCGGCGATGAGCAGCAGCGCAACGAGAATGCACCGCTTCCAGACCTTATGGCGTCCGTGAATTTTAGCCCGGTCCACATCAGAAAGCGCTTTAGGAATTTGCACATAATCGCCGTCCGGTTCGGCGGCTGTGCGCATCAGATCCTTCTTAAACGCTTCCGCGCTCCGATAACGTTCCTTTGGCGCTTTATTCGTTGCCTTGATCACGACGTTGTTGGCCGCCATGGATATCCCGCTGTTCTTTACAATCGGAGGTGTCAGTTTCTCGTTGATATGCTTTAGCGCCACTGCCACCGACTTGTCGCCCGTATGCGGCAGCTTGCCGGTCAGCATTTCATACAGCACGATCCCCAGTGAATAGATATCTGTGCGCGAATCCGTCTTTTCGCCTTTCGCCTGTTCCGGGGAAATGTAATACACGGACCCCATCACCTGATTGTCCTTTGGTTCCTTGGACGTAACGCTGGTTGCGATCCCGAAATCAGTCAGTTTGATCTGCCCTTGCTGATCCACCAGGATATTTTGCGGTTTGATGTCGCGATGGATGATCCCCTCGCAGTGTGCGGCCTCCAGCGCGTCGCAGATCTGCACAGTGTATCCGATTGCCTCTTTTTCGTCGATACATCCCTTTTGCTCAATCAACGCTTTCAGCGAGCATCCCTCGACGAATTCCATGACCATATAATAGGTACCGTTATCGCAGCCGATATCGGTGACATGCACGATGTTTTTGTGTTCGAGTGAAAACGCGGCTTCGGCTTCCTTTTTAAATCGGCTGACGTATTCCTCGCTGCCCGAGAACTCATCTTTAAGCACCTTCACGGCAACGATGCTGTTCGTCTTTTTGCAGACCGCTTTATAGATGTATGCCATGCCGCCCGAATCGACGTTTTCGATGATTGCGTAGCGGCTGCCTAATAGCCTGCCAATCATACGCCCCCACCTTCCACGCAAGCCAGCACGACGCTGACGTTGTCCCCGCCGCCCGCCTCCAGCGCCGCCTCAATGAGACGATCCGCAGCCGTTTGATAACCACTCGCGAGTATGGATGCGATTTGCTCGTCTGAGATCATCCCGTTAAGTCCGTCGGAGCACAATAACAGGCAGTCTCCACCGCTCATCGATATGCGGAAAATATCCGTCTCGACCTGCGGATCGGTACCGATGGCGCGCGTGATGATGTTCTTCTGCGGGTGCCCCGCTGCCTGCTCCTCGTTGATATAGCCCAGGTCCAGCAGCATTTGTACATAGGAATGATCGCGTGTGATCTGTTTTAAGCAGCCGTCATGATAGAGGTACGCGCGGGAATCCCCCACGTGGCCGATCAGTACGCTGTTGCCGCAAAATACAGCTGCCGTTGCGGTGGAGCCCATTCCGCACCGGTCAGGATGTTTTTCGGCGTCTGCCAGCACGCGCGCGTTCGCTTCGCTGGAAGTTCTGCGCAGCACATCTTCCGTCACATCTACAGAATTTATGCCGCCAAGTATTTCTACGAACGTATCGACGACGATTTGGCTCGCCACTTCGCCCGCATTATGGCCGCCCATTCCATCCGCGACGATCGCAAAGAAGCCTTGACTGTCGTCCGGCGCGTAGCATGCGTCTTCGTTGTTCCGGCGTACGGAGCCTTTGTGCGTTTTGGCGTAGTAAATCATTTCTTCTCCCGTTTCAGCTTGAGCTGCCCGCAGGCGCCCTCGATATCGCTCCCCAGCGAGCGGCGCACCGTCGCGCTCTGCCCCTGTTTTTCAAGCGCGGCGGCGAACGCCTTCGCTTGCCCCGAACCGGGCGGCTGAAGCGCTCCAGCGGCCTCATTCAGGGGTATGATGTTGACGTGGCAATTCATATTCTTCAGTGCGCGTATGAGCGCCTCCATATCCTCAGGACCATCGTTGAGGCCGCGAATCAACGTATATTCGATGATGATGCGGCGTCCTGTTTTGCTGAAGTACGCGTCCGCTGCGTCCAAAATACGCCGGACCGGGAAGGCTGCCGCCGTGGGCATAATCGTCCGGCGCTTCTCATCGATTGCCGAGTGCAGCGAAATGCACAGCGTGACCGGCAGCCCCTCATTCGCGAGTTTTTCAATGCCCGGTACGATGCCGCATGTGGACAGCGAGATGTGCCGCATGCCGATACCGTGCTGCTCGCCCAGGGCGCGCAGGTACGCGACAACATTGTCGTAGTTGTCCATCGGTTCGCCCGAACCCATAAGGACGACGTTGCCGATTTCGCCAAACTGCTGCGCCGCGATGAACTCGGAGCGCATCTCGCCGATGGAAAGGTTCCGTACCAGGCCTTCCTTGCCCGACGCGCAGAAGATGCAGCCCATGCGGCATCCGACCTGCGTGGAAACACACAGCGTATTGCCATACTTATAGCGCATAATCACGCATTCGACCATACCTCCGCCCGACATGCCGAGCAGCAGCTTTACCGTGCCGTCGGCCGATTCGTGCTTTTCAATGATCTTGGCGTAGCCTTCCGAATGGCCCGAGCGCAGCGCTTCGCGCAATGCCTTCGGCAGATTCGTCATTTCCTCAAACGACGCGCCCTTGGCCAGCCATTCCTGCAATTGCTTTGCCACGAAAGGCTTTACGCCCAGCTCCGATATAATATTTTGCAGCTGGCTTAAGTCCAGCGAAAGCAGATCGTTCATTTGTTTCTCTTCATCACGGCGATATAGAAACCGTCTGAGCCGCTTATGTGCGGGTACAGCGTTTCCGGCGGCTTGATATAGGTATAGGCAACATTTTCGCGGACAAAGCGATCGGTTACCGCCTCGTTCTCTTTGTTGATCGAGCACGTGAAATACGCGAGCCTTCCGCCCGGTTTCACATACCTTGCGCACGTCTGCAGAATCTCGGATTGCTTTGCGCTGAGCGCCGCGATATCCTCCGGTTTACGGTTGTAGCGGATATCCGGGCTGGAAGCCATCAGGCCCATTGCGGAGCAGGGCGCGTCCACGATCACACAATCAAAAGCCGCCGCGTATTCGGGCGCAAAGATACTCGCATCGTTAAGCACCGCTTGGGCGTTTGCGACGCCCAATCGCGTGTAGTTCTTATTCGTCATATCTACGCGGTGCGGATGAATGTCCCACGCGGTAATCTCCAGCCTGTTGCCGGTCAAAGCTGCGGCAAAAGCGCTCTTGCCGCCCGGCGCAGCACACGCGTCCAGCAGCTTTTCACCTGCTTGTGGCTCCGCCGCAAGCACTGCCCGCATCGCACTTTCCGACTGGACCGCGATCCAGCCGTTGCGGTAGATATCAAGGTTTTCGATATCTGTGAGGCCTTTAGCAATGTAAGCGTCCGGTACATTCCCCTTCGTATATTCCAGCCCAAGCCTGTCCAACTCCGCCTCTAGGCTTGCCGCGTCGGCTTTGAGAGTATTAAGCCGGATGGGTGTGCCTTCTTCGCCGCGATATGAGAGAAGCGCATGCGCAAATTCATATCCGAAGTCCCGGATGAACTTTTCGCAAATCCATTCCGGATAACTCGCCTCTATGCTGAGCGCCTTCGCGTCTTTGTCCTGAGGGTATACAATTGCGTCTTTGCCCTTGACCAGTGCACGCAGCACGGCGTTTACAAAACCCGCCAGCTGCGGTTTAACCTTCTTTGCCAGCGCAACGCTTTCCCCCACCGCCGCGTAATCCGCGGTGTCCATGAACATCAACTGGCACGCGCCCAGCCGCAGGATGTTGCGCACGCTGCCGTGAACCCGCCCTTTGATAAACCCGGACAGCGCGTAATCGATGCGAAGCAGATTTTCCAGCGTGGTGCGCACAAGCCGCGTTGCGAAACGTCTGTCCTCTGCCGAAAGCGACGACGGAACATGTTTTTTAAGCGCGAGTGACGTATATGCGCCATCCTGCAATATCGCCGTCAGCGCGTCGTAGGCGGCACGACGTGCGGTCATTTTAAAACCTCGGGCTGTTCCGGACATAGCTCGAACTGCTCTCCGGGCATGGCGCAGCCGCAGAAGTAAGCCGCAGGCGTCATCCGCTTGCTGTTCGGTGCCTGCATCTCGGTAATGCGCAGTAGCCCGTCTCCCGTGCCGATCACCAAACCCCGTTTGGTGTCCGCGCAGTCAACCTGACCCGGTTTCCCCTGTCCTTCCGTCAATTCGGCTGCCCAGATCTTGATCGTGCTGCCGTTGATCACTCCGTATGTGCCGGGAACGGGGTTCAGCGCACGGATGAGATTGCGAATCTCTTTCGCGGGCTTGTTCCAGTCGATCCGGCCGAGTTCCTTGCTGAGCGGCGGGTAATAGCTGGCCTCCGCATCGTTTTGCGGCGTGCGTTTTGCCTTGCCGCTATCGATGTCGTCTATCGTTTTAATCAGCAAATCCGCGCCGGCCTGCGCCAGCGTTTCATAGAGCTGGCCGCCCGTCATATCGTCAGCTATCGGCACGGCGACGGAGGATATCATATCGCCCGTGTCGAGTCCTTCATTCATATACATGATCGTGACGCCGCTTTGCGTCTCGCCTTTGATGATCGCCCACTGGATGGGCGCCGCGCCGCGGTATTTGGGCAGCAGCGACGCGTGTACGTTGAGGCATCCCTTCGGCGGGATATCGAGGATATCCTTGGATAATATCTGTCCGAACGCCGCAGTGACGATCATGTCCGGCGCGATTGCGCGCAGCGCCGCCACGCCTTCGGCCGATTTGATGCGCGTAAACTGCAGTACCGGTATGCCGTGCTCCTCGGCTAGCACCTTCACTGGCGAGGGTAGCAGTCGCTGGCCACGGCCCCGTTGGCGGTCGGGCTGCGTCACAACTGCGGCAATCTCATCGCCGCGCGATATCAAAGCTTTCAGGCTGGGCACGGAAAAATCGGGCGTGCCCATGAAAACAATCTTCATTCCTTCTCCTTGAGTACCTTATCGACAAACAGCACGCCGTCGAGATGGTCAATCTCATGACAGAACGCGCGCGCTGCAATGCCGGTGACGGTCAGCTTTTTCTTTCTGCCGTGACGGTCCATAAACTGCGCCGTAACGCTATCGGGGCGTTTCACGCGGCCGCGTACCCCTGGTATGGATAGGCACCCTTCCTCCTCGATGGCTTCTCCCGAGAAATCGACGATTTTCGGATTGATCAGTTCATAATACCGTTCTTCGTATTCCACGACCGCAATACGGCGCAGCACGCCCACCTGCGGCGCGGCGAGCCCGACGCCTTCTTCCGCGTGCAATGTCTCCTTCATATCGTCCAGAAGGGTCAAAATATGCGGCGTAATCTGCCGTACATCGCGCGATACCTTCCGCAGTGCGACGTTGTCCTTGCCCTTGACGATGTCTCTGATCGCCATGCTTTCTCCCCTTACATCATGCTCTGCGGATTGATCTCCAGACCAAACACGCAGTTTTTATATTGCTTATCATCCATATAACTATACAGCCGGTTTCGCAGTTCTGCAAGATTCGCGTCGTTGAGTGCTTTGATGAGCATCTGCCAGCGTGCACTGCCCTGCAGTTTTTTAACGGGCGCTTCAGACGCATCCAGCAGCAGCAGCTGATCCACTACATCTTTAAACGTTTCCTTGAACCCGCGCTCAAAATCGAGACACGCATCGCGAACCGCCGACTCGTCCCTGCCCGTGAATACGATACGGAAATACACCGAGTAGGGCGGCAGAAGCACCGATCTTCGCACGTCCATCTCCTCATCGAAGAAACCTTCAAAATCGTGACGGCATGCCCGCTGGATGGCGTAGTGCTCTGGCGAATAGGTCTGCACAATCACCTGGCCCGGGTCCTTACGGCCCGCGCGTCCCGCTACCTGCTCGATCAGCTGAAACGTCTTTTCCGGACTACGGTAGTCCGGGATATAGAGCGATCCGTCCGCCGATACCACGCCGACGAGCTTAACATTCTCAAAATCAAACCCCTTGGCGATCATCTGCGTACCGATCAGGATATCCGCGCCGCCCGCCTTGAACTGCGCGTAGATTTCCCGGTGGGCGTCTTTGCCGCGCGTCGTGTCAAGGTCCATACGCAGAATGCGCGCCTCCGGAAAGCACGTTTTCGCATGTGCTTCCACCTGCTGCGTGCCCACGCCGAACTGCTTTAAGTATGGTTTCCCGCATTCCGGGCAAACCGTACGCAGCGGCCTTTTCCGCCCGCAGTAGTGGCACAGCAGCGAGCCGACATTGGCATGGTAAGTCATCGTGACCGCGCAGTCGTCACAGTATTCCACATAGCCGCATCCGCGGCACATCACGAACGTGGAGTAACCTCGCCGGTTCACAAAGAGCATGACCTGTTTGCCCGCGTTCAGGGTATCCCTGATGCCATCATACAGCTGCGAGGAGAATATCGTGCGGTTGCCGCGTAAAATTTCTTCGCGCATGTCCACGACCTGAACGGCGGGCAGCTTAAGCCCGAACAGGCGGCTGGGCATTGAGACCAATTGATAGATGCCGTTTTTTGCCTTAATGTAGCTTTCCACCGAAGGCGTCGCGGAAGCAAGTACCAGCGAAGCGTCTTCGATGTTTGCGCGCATGCGCGCAATCTCGTGCGCGGTATAGCGCGGATGCGTATCCGACCGGTAGCTCGTCTCGTGCTCCTCATCGATGATGATTGCGCCCACATTTCGCAGCGGCGCGAACACGGCGGAGCGTGCCCCCACCACGACGCGGGCGCGTCCCGAAACCATGCGTTTCCACTCGTCGTAACGTTCTCCTGCCGACAGCGTGGAATGGTATACGGCGATCTCCTCGCCGATGCGCCGCTCGAACATTTCGACGAGCTGCGGCGTCAGCGATATCTCCGGTACGAGCACGATTGCGCTTCTTCCTTTTGCGAGGCAATCGCGCACGATGCGGATATAGACTTCTGTCTTGCCGCTGCCCGTTACGCCGTGCAGCAGGTATTTGCCGGTTTTAGAGGTGATCTTGTTCACGGCGTTCTGCTGATCGTCCGAGAGCGCGTAATCCGGCTCCAGCTCGGCGCTGCGCCGCGTGATTCGGAATGCTTCCTTCTGATAAGCTGTGATAATGCCCTTTTTTATCAACGCGTCCCGCGCGGAGGTGCTGCCGGGAAGTAATTGCTCCAGTTCTTGTGCCGTAACCGGACCGTCGGCTATCGCTTCGAGTACGGCCTTCTGCTTGGGCGCTTTGCCGAGCGCAGCCAAAGCCTCAGTCAGTTCCGCGCCGGTTAACGCGCAGACAAACTCGCGCTCATAGCGGTCCTTGACGCGGCCACCCCGCATCTCGGCCGGAAACATCAGCCGCAGCGCACAGGCCAGCGTCGTATGATAATAGCGCCGCACCATGTGCGCCAGCTTGATCTGTCCGGATGTCAGCGCGGCGAAGTCGGAGATGACTGAATGGATGGGCTTGACGAGGCTTTCATCATATTCGCAGGCATTGGACAACGCCAGCACATAGCCTTCTTTGAGCGTATTGCCCCTGCCGAACGGAACCCGTACGCGAAACCCGGCTTCGATATGCAACTCTTCCGGCACCGCGTATTCAAACACCTTGTCGACGCCGGAGTGCACGATGTCGATGATGACCCTCGCAAACATGGCCTACCTCGGAAGCGCCCGATACCGCTGCGCTGCGCGCGCGATAATCTGCTTTGCGAGCATATGCTTGTCCGCGCTGCCGAGATCCTCCTCCGTACCGTCGCTTAAAAAAAGGCGGATATTGTTGCTGTCCGAGCCGAAGCCCTCGCCCGGCCGGGACACGTCATTCAAGGCGATGATGTCGAGCTTCTTGCGTAAAAGCTTGTCCTTGGCATTGTCCTCAAACTGCTGTGTTTCGGCGGCAAAGCCCATCAGCAATTGCTCCGGGCGCTTGCGCTCCCCGAGTTCTTTCAAAATATCCTGAGTCCGCACAAGCTCGATGCTCATATCGCCGCCCTTTTTGATTTTCTGCGGAATGTAAGCCTTCGGTGTGTAGTCCGCGACCGCAGCGGCCATGATGATGATATCGGCCTCGGACGATCTGCTCAGCATTTCGTCCGCCATATCGGCCGCCGAAACCACGTCTACGCGTCGTGCTTTCATAGGCGCTTCAAGTTCAACCGGTCCGGTTACGAGCGTCACGTCCGCGCCCATATCGATAGCCGCCTGCGCAATGGCGTACCCCATTTTTCCGGAGGAACGGTTGGAGAGATAACGTACCGGATCGATCATTTCCCGCGTAGGCCCGGCGGAAATGAGCACGCGGACCCCCTGCAATGCGTGAAGCGATGACAGCACATTTTCCATATACGCAATAATTTCGTCGGGTTCGCGCATTCGCCCGCTGCCGGTATCGCCGCAGGCCAGCAGACCCACGCCCGTATCCATCACGGAATACCCGCGCGATTTGAGTATTTTCATATTTTCCTGTGTCGCTGTGTCTTCGAACATTGCGGTGTTCATAGCGGGCGCGAATATCAAAGGGCATTTCGCGGCAAGTATCGTCGTTGTGAGCATATCATCCGCGATACCGGACGCCACCTTTGCGATCACGTTCGCGGTTGCGGGCGCGACAATAAACACGTCCGCCTTTTGCGCCAGCGAGACGTGTTTGACATTGAACTCCTGCGTTCTCTCGAATGTGCCGGTGACCACGGCGTTGCCGGAAAGCGTCTCGAACGTCAGCGCGCTCACAAATTCCAGCGCGTTTTCCGTCATGATGACGTGTACGTCGAAGCGCTTTTTAAGGGCGCTCACGAGATAGGCCGATTTATACGCCGCGATACCTCCCGAGACACCGACCACGACGGTTTGCGGCATCGTGCTCAGCCCTCCTCGGGCGATATGTATGTGATCTTGTCGTAGTAGATTTCTTTGGCGGCCTGCGAAACGGGGTTGGCTTCCTGTGTTTCGGTAAGCGGTTCCGCACCGTCCACGAGCTGCCGCGCGCGTTTGGCGGATTCCACCACGAGTGTATAACGGCAGTCTGCTTTTTCCTTCAGCTCGCTGACTCCTGGGTACATCATAGTTTTTTTCTCCTCATATCTTCAAATTCTTTTTTTGCACGTTTCACCTTGAGCTTTTCCGCTTCAATGATGCTTTCGATCTCGTCTACGACGCGCTCGATATGGTCGTTTACGATCACATAATCGTACCGTTCCACCTGGGCCATTTCGCTTTTTGCCTTGCCGAGCCGCGTTTGAATCTGCTCCTCGCTTTCAGTGGCGCGGCCCCGAATACGGCGCTCCAACTCCTCCATGGAAGGCGGAACCAGAAAAATCAGCACGCCGTCGGGAAATATCTTCTTCGCCCTCAGAGCACCCTGCACGTCAATTTCGAGCATCACATCGCGGCCCTCTTCGAGCTTCTGCGCGACAAAACTCTTGGGCGTACCATAGTAGTTTCCATATACGCAGGCATGCTCCAAAAACTCGTCCTGTTGGATCAGCTCTTTGAATTCCTCTTCGCTTTTGAAGAAGTAATTCACGCCTTCCTTCTCGTTGTTACGCGGAGACCGCGTCGTGCACGATATGGAGAGCGCGACTTCCGGATGCTTTGCGAGCAGCGCTTTGCAGACGGTACCCTTTCCCGCCCCGGAAGGTCCCGACAGTACGATCAGCAACCCTTTGCCCATGCTTACTCCTCGATGTCCGTATCTTTGTCCGTAAGCCGGTGCGCCACCGTCTCAGGCTGTACCGCCGAGAGAATCACATGATCGCTGTCGGTAATGACCACAGCGCGCGTTCTCCTGCCATATGTCGCGTCGATCAGATTGCCTTTCTGCCGCGCTTCCTGGATAATGCGCTTGATCGGCGCGGATTCGGGGCTGACGATGGCGATTAACCGGTTGGCTGATACGATATTGCCAAATCCAATATTGATCAGTCGAATGCTCATAAGTTGCCTCCCAAGATTATTCGATATTCTGTACTTGCTCGCGGATCTTTTCTACGACGCTTTTCCCTTCGATCACCGCGTTTGTGATGACCATGCTGGAAGACTTGGAGCCGATCGTATTAAGCTCGCGGTTCATCTCCTGCACCATGAAATCAAGCTTGCGGCCTACGGCCTCCGAGGGCTTCATGGCGGCTTCAAACTGCGTAATATGCGTCCTCAGGCGTACAAGCTCTTCGGAAATGTCCGCCCGGTCGGCAATATAAGCCACTTCGGCGTTGAAGCGCGTTTCGTCTATGTCGTTGCCGGCCAGCAGATCGGATATACGCGCCTTCAACTTCTCCGCGCCCTCTTTGGGCACTGTATCCTTTTCGGCGTCGATTACGCTGACGATTCCGGAAAGTTCGCCGAGGTACTGCACGAGGCTTTGCTGAAGCGACGCGCCTTCCCGCGCGCGCATATCGGCCAGTGCCCCCAATGCGGCGGACAAGGCCTCGTCAACAAGGCCCAGCAGCGCGTCCTCATTTTCCTGCGCGCCCTCAATGCGGATTACATCGGGTATACGCAGAATATGCGAAAGCTTGATGTCGTCTTTCAGCCCCGCCTTATGCCCGGCTTGCCTCGCGGCCTGCACATAGGATGTAATCAGGCCAACATCCGCGGTGGCTTTCTTCGTCTCCGCCTCCATGGCGCTGTACCCGACATAAACGTCGATGCGGCCACGCGAAAGGCGCGCTTTAATCGATTTGCGGATATGTTCTTCTGCGAACCCAAGCGTAATCGGTGCCCGGACGTTAAGGTCCAGATACCGCTGATTAACTGCCTTGAGTTCAATTGTGACCCGCCGTCCGGCTTTTTCTGCCTCGGCTCTGCCGAAGCCAGTCATGCTGCGTAAAATAATATCGCCACCTTGCAGTGATTTGAAGATGATTATAACACACCAGTATTAAAAAAATAAGCATTTTTGATGAAAATGCTTAAAAAAACTTATCTATACGCCCGAATACACGAATTTACGACCTGGGGCGACGTTTATGCCTTGTCAAGCTCCTCTACCGCGATTTCGTTAACCGCCTTCGGGTTTGCCTTTCCACCCATCGCCTTCATCACCTGTCCTACGAAGAACGTCAGCGCTTTTTGCTTGCCGCCTTTGTAGTCCGCCACGGGGCCGGGATTTTTGGCGATAATATCCTGTATCAGCGAGCGGATCGCGCCGGTATCATTGATCTGCGCGAGGCCCTTGCTTTCTACAATCTGAGCCGGAGAGCCGCCGCTGCGGAAAACTTCCTCGAATACCGATTTGGCGACCGTGATATTGACCTTTCCCTCGTCCACCAGGCGAAGCGTCTCCACAAGCTGCTCCGGTGTTACGGGGTTATCATCGGGTGAAATGCCGTCTTCCTTAAGCAGCCTTAAAAGGTCCGTCATGATGAGGTTGCTGATCTTCTTGGGATCGCCGCCGAGCGCGATGCAGCCATCAAAAAATATGGAGATACTGCGCTCCGCTGTCAGCACACCCGCGTCGTATGCGGGCAGACCCAGCTCTTCCACGTAGCGCTGTTTCTTTGCGGCGGGCAGTTCTGGCAGAGCGGCTCTGAACGCTTCAATCTGCTCATCCGTAAGCGTAACCGGCACGAGGTCCGGATCGGGGAAGTAGCGGTAATCGTGCGCCTCTTCTTTGCCGCGCATCGGATAACTTTTGCCTTTGGCGTCGTCGAAGCGCCGCGTCTCCTGCCGGATGACGCCGCCGTCTTCGATTACCTCGATCTGCCGCGTGCTCTCAGCTTCCACCGCGCGGTATACCGCCGAAAAGCTGTTCAAATTTTTCATCTCTGTGCGCGTCCCGAGTTTGTCGGAACCCGCTTCGCGCACCGATACGTTCACATCGCAGCGCAGCGAGCCTTCCTGCATCTTGCAGTCCGATACGCCCGTATATTGCATGATGGCCTTGAGCGTTTCAAGGAAGGTTCTCGTTTCCTCCGCACTGCGCAGGTCCGGCTCCGTCACGATTTCGATGAGCGGTACGCCGCAGCGGTTATAGTCGACCGCGGTACCGGCGCAGGCGTCGTGCAGCAGCTTGCCTGCGTCTTCCTCCATGTGAATGCGCGTGATGCGGATGCGCTTGGAACCGTCTTTGGTTTCAATATCGACCCAGCCGCCCTTGCAGATGGGCAGATCGAACTGCGATATCTGATATGCCTTGGGCAGGTCGGGGTAGTAGTATCCCTTCCGGTCCATCTTGGAAAAGTTGGCGATCTCGCAGTGGGTAGCGAGCCCTGCTTTCGCCGCGAACTCGACTACTTTTTCGTTGAGCACAGGCAGCACACCGGGCATGCCGGTGCATACGGGGCAGCAATGGGTATTCGGCTCCCCGCCGAACTTGTTCTCGCAGCCGCAGAATATCTTGGTTTGGGTCGCCAGCTCGACATGGACTTCGAGCCCGATCACGGTTTCGTACTTCATGCCCGTACCCCCCCTTTGAACGAAGGCTTTCCAATATCGCCTACCGCCTGCTCCAGCGCATACGCGGCGCGCAGCGCCTCCGGTTCGCCGAGCGGTTTGGCAATGATCTGCAGGCCGATCGGAAGCCCGTCTCCGCTCAGCGCACATGGAACGGAAATGGCGGCAAGTCCTGCGATATTAATGGGCACGGTATAGATGTCGGTTAAGTACATGCTCATCGGGTCGTTCTTCTCCCCCGCCTTAAATGCGGGCGTGGGCGCGGCGGGCGACAGGATGCAGTCAAATCTCTCGAACAGCGCGTCGAAGTCCCGTTTGATGAGCGTGCGCACCTTAAGTGCCTTTAAATAGTACGCATCGTAGTAGCCCGCGCTGAGCACATAGTTGCCCAGCATGATACGACGTTTGACCTCCGGTCCAAACCCCTCGTTGCGGGTCTTAACGTACATATCCACAAGGCCGTCATATTGTTTTGCGCGGTAGCCGTATTTAACGCCGTCAAACCGGGAAAGGTTGGACGCCGCTTCGGCTGATGAGATGATATAGTAGGCAGACAGCGCGCAGTCAAACGTAGGCAGCGTGGCTTCCTCCACCACCGCGCCCGCGGACTCCAGCGCCTTCACCGCCTTTTCGACTGCAGCTTTTACGTCTGCATCGAGCCCGGCACCAAAATACTCCTTCGGTAGACCGATGCGCATGCCCCGAACATCGGAGCCGATGGTTTTTGAGTAATCGGGATGAACGATATCGAGCGATGTGGAGTCGCGATGGTCATGCCCGCATATCGCATTGAGTGCAATCGCAGCGTCTTCCACACTGCGCGTAACCGGTCCGATTTGATCGAGAGAGGACGCAAAAGCGATGAGGCCGTACCGCGACACGGCCCCATAGGTGGGCTTTAAGCCCACAACGCCGCAGTACGAAGCGGGCTGCCGGATGCTGCCGCCCGTATCGGAGCCCAGCGCAAACGGCGCATAGCCCGCTGCAACCGCCGTTGTGCTGCCGCCCGATGAACCGCCCGGTACGCGGCTTAAATCCCACGGGTTCGCGGTGGTATGAAATGCGCTGTTCTCGGTGGATGAACCCATCGCAAATTCGTCCATGTTGGCTTTGCCGAGCACAATGATGCCCTTTTGCCGGAACTGTTCGATCACGTGCGCGTCGTATGGCGGCACGAAATTCTCGAGCATGCGCGAAGAGCACGTGGTCTTAACGCCCCGCGTGCAAATATTGTCCTTTACGATCACAGGGATGCCGTCAAGTGGGTTTAATGCCTGCCCTGCGGCGCGGCGCTTATCCGATTCGTCAGCTTCCTTGAGCGCCGACTCTGCGCACAGCGTGTTGAGCGCCCTCACCTGCGGCTCTTTATCCTCAATTCGGGCGATCAGCGCTTGCGCAAGTTCCCGCGCGGAAATCTCCTTCGTTTGAAGCGCATCCATCATCCGCTTCAACGTCCACTCGTATACCAACCCGTCCACCTCACTCCACCACTTTGGGCACGATAAAACAGCCGTTTTCCGTTTCCGGCGCATTGGCCGTCAGAAGCGCATTGTCCATGCTGGCACGCACGGTATCGCTGCGCGTCACGTTCTGCTTGCCCTGTATGTGGGCAGTGGGCTCAACTCCCTCGGTATCGAGTTCCCCCAGCTTTTCGGCCGTATGCAGTATGCCCTCCAGATGATTCTGCAACTGCACCTTCTCTTCGTTGCTGAAGCTCAGGCGCGACAGCGAAGCGATCTTGTCCACTTCTGAGACCGGAATGCGCATGGTGCCCTCCGTTAAAGTCCTAAAATGTATTGATACGTCGCGTAGAACCCTGTCTCCGCGTCGTCAAAAAACTGAATCAGATAGATTACCCCGGCTTTGCCTGCCGCAATATCGCCTGTGCTGCACAATGCAAGCTGCGCATTCTCGCCGCTTGCAATATTATAAGCGTACAGGCCGTAAGGATAGGCCTCCTGTGTCCCGTCTTCCTCGACCGTATAGTAAATGCTGCCGCCGTCGGGCGAAAAACAGAAGGACGCGACCTCGGCGTTTTCCAGTATTGCCTTATACTTGCCCGTCACAATATCATACAGCTTTAAATTCGTCAATACCTGTTCGTTTTCGGCAATGTTCGTTTCGAGCGCTACCATTGACGTACCGTCGGGTGAAATCTGAAAATCGATCCCCGGGGCAACCTCGGAACGTGTATCGTCAATTTTATAAATCGTTCCTGCCGCGTTGTCGGCAAAAAAGAGCCTGCCTTGAGACACCCCCAGATGCCCTTCGGCCCCGGCCTGTTCCTCGACCGCTTCAATATTGATGCCATCTTCTCCAAAAGTGCACGAAAGCATTTGCAGCGCGCCGTCGTAACCGGTCATCGCGTATAGCTTGTTTTCGGAATCTGACCAGGCAAACGCAGCCGTCTGGTTCCCGAACCCTTCCTCGCCGAGGTTGAGCAGCACGGATGTACTGAAATCGTACACGTATAATACTCTGTTTTCAATCGACACATCCAGCAGGCAAATGTAACGGCTGTCATAGGAAAACTGTGCGGAGTCGATCATGTAAAATTCCGAGATATCGAGGCTCTGCACCTGACCGTCCGTTTTGAGAATCCACAGCTTCTCAGAGTTTAAATACGCATTCTGCTGGAGCGCAGGCTCATCGGGTTTATAGCTGCGTGAAAACGCAACGCGTCCGTCGGGCGCTGTGGCAAGGTACTTTCCGTTCTGCAGCAGCAGCGGCAAATTGACAGGCGTCCCTTGCTGCACCAAAACCTTTTTACCCTCGGCGACCGAATAGTCGATGTTCGTATAATCGGGCAGCGCGCCCGGGGCAAGCTCTACGACATTCAGCGAATTACCGGGCAGCGAGTTTTGAAGCTGGGTGTTGATGGAATCCCGATAGCTCTCCGCCGATTCACGCGTATCGAAAGGCTGCGATATCAGCAGTTTGTTTTGCAGATCGGAGCATAGCACCGGCGTCATATCGATCTCCCGCGGCCAGGTCCCCTCCTGATGCTGAAAAAACGAATTGGTTACGCAGTAAAACCGTGACGGTTCCTGCGATACCGAGGGTTCCAGCCGAATAATCAGGTCGCCTTCGGACTCTTCGACCGAAAACTGTGCCTCTCGCGAGAGCTGCAGATAGATGATGACCGAATCGTTGTCTGCGGGAGACTCCTGAAATAAGCCGCGCAGAAAATCGGAGAGCGCCCACGAATCCTTTTCCTCATAGTCGCAATAGCTGATGTTTTGAAGCGTGATCATGATGCGCTGCGGCGAGGGAAGCTGGGTGACCCGGTATTCCGGCAAACTCAGCAGCCTGGTTTCGGGAAAGTCGCTGTTCCGGCTGCCGCTCAAAAAAGAAAGCGTGACGACGGTCTCATCCGCATCCGCCGAGATATTAATATCCTTGAGGTTGATATGTTCCGCCGCGTCGGCTCTGCCGCCCGATGCGGACTGCGCCGGGTTTTCAAGCGGTTCTCTGGCCGCGCAGCCAAAAAGCGTGAACGCGACGAGCAATACGGCGATAGCGCGGATAAGCCCCTTCAAAACTCAGCCTCCTCTCGCAAGTTCGATCATGCGGGAAGCGCAGCGCTGCGCATTTGCTTTGATTTTTTCGATATCACCGAAGGTGATATTGCCGTTTTCATAAAGTACTTTGCCTGCGACCATCGTCAGGGCTACATCGGCATCGCTGGCGCTGTACACCATATGGTTCAACAGGTCCGTTCTCGGGCAGTACCGCGGGCCGCTCGTATCGATGATGATCAGATCCGCCTGCTTACCCGCTTCCACGCTGCCGATGGTCTGCTCCATGCCTAGTGTTTTGGCACCATAGAGGGTGGCGGTTTTTACCGCCGTTTTTGCGGGAATCAGTTCCGGGTTACGTTCCACGCCTTTTTGCAAAAAGGAAAGCAACGTCATCTCCTCCATCATGGAGAGATTGTTGTTGCTCGATGCGCCGTCCGTTGCGCAGCTCACCGTCACGCCGCGTTCCAGCATTCGCGCGGTACGCGCAACGCCGCTCCCCAGCTTCAGGTTGCTGCCCGGGCACGACATGACGCCGACACCGTGGCGCGCCATGATCTCGATATCCTCGTCCGATACCCACACGCAGTGCGCTGCCATGAGCGGCGCGTCCAGCACGTCCAGCGACTCCAGCAACGCAATGGGCGTCTTGCCGTGGCGCTTGATGCAGTCTTCATGTTCCAGCTGTGTTTCGGATATGTGCGTATGGATGCGCGCATTGAGCCGCAGCGCGGCATCTCGTATCTTTATAAACATGGCCGGACTGACTGTATATTCGGCGTGCGGGCCGATCGCCGCACTTACAAGCGGATAATCCCTAACGGTTTCAAACAGGCTTTCCGCCGTCTTCAGCCGCCGGTCGCCGCCGCCGTCGATATCGATCACCGCCGTGGCGATCAGCGCGCGAATACCCGCCTCGTGCGCGGCCCGCGCAATGACCTCCGTAAAATTGTACATGTCCGAAAAGCAGGTGATGCCGCCCGCGGCCATCTCCGCGATGCCCAGCATTGTGCCCCAGTATACCGACTCCTCGTCGAGATACGCCTCTGCCGGCCAGATCTTGTCGTTAAGCCAGCGCTGCAGCGTCATGTCGTCCGCGTAGCCACGCAGCAGCGTCATGGGAATATGCGAATGCGTATTGACGAAGCCGGGCGCAACGATACCGCCCTTTGCGTCAATTATGCGATCCGCGGCAAACGGCGGCGTAAGGGCCTGCGGACCCGCATAGAGTATGGTATCGCCGTCTATCAGCACGCAACCGTCGAAACAGGCGTCATGCTCATCCGCCGAGATGATGAAGCCGTTGTCAATCCTGATCTTCATACGCGTCTCCATACATATACTTTTTCTGAACGTCCGTCAGCGCGTCGATGCGAATATCCATCGCTTTGAGCTTGAGCCGGGCGACATAGCGGTCAATTTGCTTTGGCACGTATTGTACCTGATTGGCGAGCTTCCCGCTGTTTTCAATCAGATACCGGACCGAGAGCGCCTGGAGCGCAAAGCTTAAGTCCATAATCTCGGCAGGATGGCCGTCGCCTGCGGCGAGGTTTACAAGCCGTCCCTCAGCAAGCAGATAGACCGTCCGGTCTCCCAGCACATAGGCCATGATATTGTTCCGGGCGCAGTAAGTCTTCCGGGCCATTTGCTCCAGTTGTTTTCCGTTGATTTCTACATTAAAGTGACCGGCATTGGCAAGCAGTGCGCCGTCTTTCATTTTTACGAAGTGGTCGCCTGTAATCACGTCGGCGCATCCAGTGACGGTGATGAACATATCGCCCAAGGGGGCCGCATCGTCCATCGGCATCACGTCGAAGCCGTCCATCGCGGCCTCCATCGCACGCACCGGGTCGATTTCGGTCACGACCACTTTTGCGCCGAGGCCCTTCGCGCGCAGCGCGATGCCTTTGCCGCACCAGCCGTAACCCGCGACGACCACCGTCTTGCCCGCGACGATCAGGTTCGTCGTGCGCATGATGCCGTCCCACACCGATTGCCCGGTACCATAGCGGTTATCGAACAAGTGCTTGCAGTCCGCGTCATTGACCGCGATCACGGGATAGCGAAGCACGCCTTCGCGCTGCCATGCACGGAAGCGGAGCAGGCCGGTCGTGGTCTCCTCACACGCACCGATGACATTTTCGGCTTTGGCGGAATCGGAAGCGTGAAGCGCCGCGGAAAGATCCGCGCCGTCGTCCAGCACAATGTGAGGCGCATGCGCCAGCGCCAGGGAAATGTGGCGGGCATATTCTTCCGCTGTTGCGCCATGCCAGGCGTATACCTCCATGCCGCCCGCGACGAGTGCGGCGGCGACGTCATCCTGCGTGGAGAGCGGATTAGAGCCTGTAACCGCCATCTGTGCCCCGCCCGATTGCAGGACACGGCAAAGATAGGCTGTCTTGGCTTCAAGATGGATAGACAGCGATATGCGGTGTCCCTTAAAAGGTTTTTCACGCGCAAAAGCTTCTTCCAGCCCGGAGAGTACCGGCATGTTGCGTTTTACCCAGGCAATCTTTTTTTCACCCTCGGGCGCGAGCGTGACGTCACGGATTTCGCTCATCACTTCATCTCTTTCAAAACGCCGGACAGGTATTCCCTGAAGCTGTCCTTCAGGTCGTCTCTGCGCAGCGCAAATTCCACAGTCGCTTTCAAAAAGCCCAATTTATCGCCTACATCATATCTTTTACCTTCAAATTCGTAGGCATACATACCCTGCGAGCGATTGAGCGTTCTCAGTGCATCGGTAAGCTGAATCTCCCCGTTCTTTCCGGGCTCCTGATGCTCGATGATATCAAATACTTCGGGCGTGATGATATACCGGCCGAGTATGGCAAGGTTGGACGGCGCCTCGCTGATCGCAGGCTTTTCCACCAGATCGGCAACCTTGTGCAGCCTGTCCGCCGCAGAATTCGCAGGATCGATGATTCCGTATTTATCCACCTCAGATTGCGCCACGCGCTGCACACCCAGCACCGTCTCTCCATGGGCTTCGTACATCTCCATCAGCTGGCCGATCGCGGGCTTTTCAGAAACGACGATATCGTCACCCAGCAGTACCGCAAAAGGCTCGTTGCCGATGAATGCGCGCGCGCATCCGATGGCATGTCCCAGGCCTTTGGCTTCTTTCTGCCTCACATAAAATACGTCGACGAGGTGTGAAATATCTTCCACCATGCTGAGCAGCGACGATTTTCCCTGTCGCTGAAGTTCGGATTCGAGTTCGTAGGATTTATCGAAATGATCTTCGATGTTACGCTTGCCGCGGCCCGTGATAATGAGTATGCTTTCAATACCCGCGCTGATGGCTTCCTCCACGATATACTGGATCGTCGGTTTATCGACGATAGGCAGCATCTCCTTGGGCTGCGCCTTGGTTGCGGGCAGAAACCGTGTGCCCATACCGGCAGCAGGTATCACCGCTTTTCTGATTTTCCCCATAAACCTATCCCTTCTTTCGTCTATCTGTATTATTATACTATATCAAAAGTTGTTTTGGCTTTACAATTTTATGAACAATCTCCACGCGAATATATGTCCGTTTATTGACATTGACAGAACGCTTGTTCGAATCTTAAAATCAAGTTAGAACATACGTTCTCGTTGGAGGCGGGTATGGACAGGGTCATACTGCACTGTGATCTCAACAACTTTTTTGTCTCGGCGTCGTGTATCGGGCGAGCCGACCTTAAAAACGTACCGGTAACGGTATGCGGCGACGTTACGCAGCGGCACGGCATTGTGCTGGCCAAGAATCAGCTCGCAAAGCGTGCGGGCGTCAAGACAGGCCAGCCAATCTGGCAGGCGGCGCAGCTTTGTCCGCAGATGGTCACGCTGGCTCCCAATTACCCGCTGTACATGGAGCTTTCCAAAACCGTCCGGAGCATTTACGAGCGCTATACCGGGCGCATCGAGCCCTTCGGCATCGACGAGTGCTGGCTCGACATCACGCCCCTTCGCCCGCGCGCGGGGTTTGCGGAGAGCACCGCAAACGAGATACGCGAGGCCGTCAAAAAGGAAACAGCGCTTACGATATCGGTCGGTGTTTCGTGGAACAAAATTTTCGCCAAGATGGGCAGCGATTATAAGAAACCCGATGCCGTCACGGTGATCGACCGCGACAACTACCGCCGCATCCTCTGGCCGCTGCCCGCGAGCGATCTTTTGTGCATCGGCCGCGCCACCCGCGCTCGGCTCGAGAAAGCAGGCATCTGCACGATCGGCGACCTCGCATGCGCGCCCACGATGCTGCTGAAGGCGCTGCTCGGTCAAAACGGCCTCATGCTGCACATGTTCGCAACGGGCATGGACGATTCGCCCGTTAAAGCGGTGGATCATGAATGCACGGTGAAGGGCATCGGCAACAGCATGACCACGGTGCGCGATCTCGTCACCGGCGAGCAGGTGCGCGAAGCCTTTCTGATACTCGCCGAGATGGTCGCGTCGCGCGCGCGCAAAAAGGGGCTGCAGGGCAAAACCGTTTCCATCTGGCTGCGCGACAACGCGCTGGAGTCCATCACGCGGCAGGCCGTGCTGCCGCGTCCGACCTATATCTCGGATGAGATCGTGCAGTGTGCGATGAAGCTGTACGGTGCCAGCTGGGATGCGCAGGTGCACCCCATACGCGCCATTGGCGTGCGTATCACGACGCTTTCCCCCATCGAGAAATATATGCAGCTCAATTTTTTTGATATGCGCCGCCAGAAGCAGCAGAGCCTCGAGTTTGCAAAGGACGACATCTTAAGCCGTTTC
Organism: Bacillota bacterium; assembly: GCA_023390815.1. Taxonomy (GTDB): domain Bacteria; phylum Bacillota; class Clostridia; order Christensenellales; family SZUA-584; genus JAEWCC01. The sequence continues at coordinate 46,366 of JAEWCC010000035.1, read as the reverse complement.
GGGCCGGACGCGCTGACGCGCGCTTCGCTGTTGCGCCCGCAGGTGGTCGAGCGGCACGCCAAGGAGCTGCACGAGGTGCATCCGATATCCTATTTTCAGAAATGAACGAGCGCTTCGCTTTTTCCGCGATTAACCGGGGGGCCAGCCGAGCGCGCGCCCGCCGAGCAGGTGGATGTGCAGGTGTCCGACTGACTGCCCGCCGTCCTTGCCGGTGTTAATCACGAGCCGGAAGCCATTGTCGAGGTTCAGCTCTCTCGCAAGCTGCTGCGCGACGCGCATCAGGTGCGAGACGAGGCCAAAGTCTTCCTCGCTTGCGGCGGCGATCGATGCGATGTGCTTTTTGGGAATGACCAGCACGTGCACCGGCGCCTTGGGATCGATGTCGTAAAACGCCAGCGTCTGGTCGTCCTCATACGCTTTTTTGGCGGGTATGCCGCCCGAAGCGATGCGGCAAAACAGGCAATCCTCCATATCAAATCTCCTTTTCCTCAGCATAAATCACTTTATCCTTCGCGCGGGTGAGCGCGACGGTTTTGATTTCGTTATGCACGGCGTTTGCGGCCACGCGCACATACCGGCGCGAATAGCCTTCGAGACAGCCGGAAAACGCTTTGGACGCTTCTTCAAAGAGCACTTCGTCCGCATGCCCGAGAAGGCTGGCGATATAGGCGTCTTCAAGTTCATCGCCCAGCGCAATCAATTCCGACGCGCGGAGGCGGGCGATGGTTTTATCAACCTTGGGTGTCATCTCATACGCTTTCGTGCCCTTGCGCGCCGAAAACGGGAACACATGCATCCGCGAAAAAACGCATGCGCGCACAAACTCCATCGTCTCGCGGTGCTCGTCCTCCGTCTCCCCGGGGAAGCCCGCAATCACATCAGTGGTGATTCCGGGCATATCAAAATGCCTGCGAAGCAGGCGTAAAAAGTCAAGATACTCCCCGGCGGTATAGTGCCGGTTCATGCGGCGCAGCACAGAATCCGAGCCGCTCTGCAGCGATATATGAAAGTGCGGGCATAGATTTTTTGCACCCGCGATGCGCGCGATAAAATCCTTCGCGAATTTGCCCGGTTCGAGCGAACCCAGCCGAATACGCACGTTCAATCGATCCAGCGCCAGTATCACATCGGCCAGATCCTTTCCCTCGTCTTCGTAAGAGGCGATATGGATGCCCGTCAGGACAAGCTCCTTTATGCCGCTGTTCGTCAGCGTTTCGGCCTCGGCAACAATATCGGCAAGCGTGCGGGAGCGTGAGCGCCCGCGCACATACGGAATGATACAGTAGCTGCAGAAATTGTCGCAGCCCTCTTGTATCTTAATAATGCCTCGTGTGCGAGGCCCCGTCCCGCTGGTCACCATGGTTTCAAAGCCGCAGCCCTTGAGGTCTCTTGTGGCGTCGATCTTTTCCTCGCCCTGCAGGAGCCGCTCCGCCACATCCACAATGCGGCTTCGTTCATCCGTACCCAGCACCGCGTCCACGCCGTCCATCGCCAGAAGTTCCTCCGCGCTTTTCTGCGCGAGGCAGCCCGCGACAATCACCTTGGCGGTACGCGCGGCACGCCGGATCATCGCGCGCGACTTTTTGTCTGCCACGGCGGTTACCGTGCACGTATTGATCACCGCGATATCCGCAGCCTGTTCAAAGGGCACTTCTTCATAGCCATGCTGTAAAAAAAGCGCCAGCATCGCGGCGGAATCGTAAGCGTTGACTTTGCATCCGAGCGTGTGGAAGGCGACCTTCTTCAATATTGCATCTGCCCCTTGTCAAAAAATACGGCCGCCAGCACCGCGATACCCGCTGTCTCGGTGCGCAGTATGCGCGGTCCGAGCGTTGCGGATACGCCGCCGATGCCCCGCAGCCGCTCCACCTCTGCCGCTTCAAAACCGCCCTCCGGCCCGATCACCACGCCGATATCGGCAAACTCGCCTTCCAGCGCCTGTTTGAGCGAAGTATGAGTCTCCTCTTCCCAACATACGATGAGCCTGTCATGCGCTTTCATACGCGCAACCGCCTCGTTCATGCTCAGCACATCGGTCACTTCGGGAAGTACGCTGCGCCCGCATTGCTTCACCGCGGCAAGCGCTACGCGCCGAAGCCGCGCTCCATCCTCAGGACGTTTCACGCAGCGCTGCGAGAGAAACGGGACAATGCCCGTTGCGCCTAGTTCCACCGCTTTTTGCACGATGTCCTCCATCTTCGCGGATTTCGGATACGCCTGATACAGCGTAACGCGAACCTTGGGCTCCCTCGTGGTGCGCTCACTGGATACGATCTGCGCTTCGATATCCCCGCCGATAGCGGTAATCCGGCACGTATAATCCACCCCGGTACCGTCAAACGCAATAAAAAAATCCCCCGTCTGCATGCGCAGCACGTTTTTCATGTGTTTCGCCTCATCGCCCCGGATGACGGCTTGTCCGCTCAGGATATCGGACGGTTCAGTGTAAGCCCGGTGCATCGTCTCTCCTTACCGCGACCGCGCGCCAATCGGCCATCTGCACGGTTTCCACCGGCTTCAGCCCGTTCTCCTTCAGCGATTGCAACACCTCGTCCAGCCTGTCCACGATGATGCCGGAGATAATATACACGCTGCTTGGCAGCAGATATTCCCTTACATCCTCGTTGAGCCGGATGATGATATCCGCAATGATGTTGGCGAGTATGATATCACAGGTTTCATTTCCCGCCGCCTGCAGCAGGTCGGAACGCCGCGCTTCAAGGGCGGCACCGTTGCGCTGCGCGTTCTGCCGCGTGACTTCCACGCTGACGCTGTCGTAATCCAGCGCGAGTACGTCCGCCGCGCCCAGTTTTTTTGCCGCGATACCGAGTATGCCCGAACCGCAGCCGACATCCAATACGCGGTCGCCGGGCTTCATATACTTTTGCAGCAGTTCAAGACACATGCGCGTCGTCTCGTGAACGCCCGATCCGAACGCCATACCCGGGTCCATCTCAATCACGATATCGCCGGCTTGTTCCTTATATTCTTCCCATGTCGGTTTAATGACGACACGCCCGGCGGCACGAAACGTTGTAAAATGCTTTTTGAAATTCTCGTTCCAATCGGTATCCGCTACGGTATTGACCGAAATATCCAAATCACCCGTATCCTCATCGCTTTTCCGAAGAGTCTCAATCCGTTCGCGGATGTATTCGATGGTGGCTTCAAAGCCATCCTCGCCAAAATAGGCTTTTACCCTCACGCCCTGGGGCGGCGCAATATCGCCCGTCCATTCGTCGCCCACCGGCTCGGGCACGATGCCACCTTCAATCTCCGCGCCAGTGGCTCCGGCATCCACGAGAATCGATGATACGACGTCCGCCGCCTCATCCGTTGTTGAAATACAGACTTGTTTCCAGTTCATTTATGACTCGCTCACCTGCTCAAAAAAGCTTTTTTCCTTCTTGCTGGAAAGCTTCTCGAACTGGCGCAGCAGCTCCTTTTGTTTTTCGTTAAGTTTTTGCGGCGTCTCCACATGCACGCGCACGTACAAACTACCCTTGCGCGAAGAATTCAGGTGTTGAACGCCTTTGTCTTTGAGACGGAACACGGTTCCTGTTTGCGTGCCTTCGCCCATTTTATACTTCGCTTTGCCGTCCAGCGTCGGGATGAGGAGTTCCGTGCCGAGCGCAGCGTCCACAAACGATACCGGCATGTCGATATATAGATCGTACCCTTCACGCGTGAAGAACTTATGCGGCTGTACCGAGATATAAATCTGCAGATCGCCCGGCATGCCCCCGCGCTGTCCTGCCGCGCCCTCGCCTCTCATGGTAAGCACCTGGCCATTGTCGATACCGGCCGGGATATTGAGCTTGATCTTTTTTTGCTGTTTGCGGATACCACGGCCTCCGCAATCCGGGCAAGGGTCCTTGATGATGCTTCCGCGGCCTCCGCAATCCGGGCAATCCACAACGTTCACAAAGCTGCCGAAGCTCGTGTTACGCTGCTGACGGAGCTGTCCGGTGCCCCCGCAAGTCCCGCAGGTTTTGGGGCTTGTACCGGGTTTTGCACCCGTGCCGCCGCAGGTTTCGCAGCTCATGTCTTTATTCAGGCTGATCTCGCGCGCAACGCCAAACGCGGCTTCTTCAAAGGTGATACGCAGCTCCATGCGCAAATCGGCTCCGCGCACCGGGCCGGTACGGTTGCGTGAAGAAGCGCCGCCGCCAAAAAAGCTGTCGAAAATGTCACCGAAGCCGCCCATGAAGTCGCCAAAGCCGCCAAAACCGCCGCCCGCTCCGCCGTTCTCAAATGCCGCGTGCCCAAAAGTATCGTATTGCCTCTTTTTTTGGTCGTCGCTGAGTACCGAATAGGCTTCGCTGACTTCCTTGAACTTTTCCGCCGCCTCGTCCTTGTTATCGCTGTTCATATCCGGGTGATATTGCTTGGCCAGCCGCCGGTATGCTTTCCGGATATCGTCCGTGCTGGCACTGCGTTCTATCCCCAGAATCTCGTAATAATCTCGTTTCGCCGCCAAAATTTGCACCACCTATATCGTGCTCCAAAAAGCCGTTTGCCTTTCAGAAACCTCGTGTATCTTTCGACCCATAATAGACATCGCTGAAAAGCCAAAGCGTTACGCTCTGGCTTTTCAGGCAACATATTATATCATATTATCGAGTAATAAAAATGTTTTATTTGTTTTTCTTGTCGTCATCCACGACCTCGTAGTCCGCATCCACTACATCGTCCTCGCGCGGTGCGCTCCCAGTTTCGGCACCCGGTTGCGGCCCTGCCTGATATCCGCCGCCTGCGGCATTCGCCTGCGCGTTTGCCTGCTGGTACACCTTGCCGAACACGTCGTACGACACCTGCGAAAGCCGGTCAGCCGCCGCTTTGATTGCGTCGGTATCCGTGCCCGCAAGCGCGCTCTTCACATTGGAAACCTCAGCATCGATCTTTCCCTTGTCCTCGCTGCTTACCTTGTCTCCCAGGTCCTTGAGCGTCTTCTCGGTCTGGAATACCATCGCGTCTGCGTTGTTGCGAATTTCGACGCGCTCCTTTTCCTTCTTATCTTCTGCCGCAAAGCGCTCGGCGTCCTGAACGGCCTTGTCGATATCATCCTTGGACATATTCGTCGATGCCGTGATCGTAACCTTCTGCTCGTTGCCCGTACCCAAATCCTTAGCCGAAACGTGCACGATGCCGTTGGCGTCGATATCGAAGCTGACCTCGATCTGCGGCACTCCGCGGGGTGCCGGCGGGATACCCGTCAGGTTGAAGCGTCCGAGCGTCTTGTTATGCGCCGCCATTTCGCGCTCGCCCTGCAGCACGTGGATTTCCACGCTCGTCTGGCCGTCCGCCGCGGTCGAGAACACCTGGCTCTTCCGGGTGGGGATCGTCGTGTTGCGCTCAATGAGCTTGGTCGATACGCCGCCCAACGTCTCGATACCGAGCGACAGCGGGGTTACGTCGAGCAGTACGATGTCGTTGACTTCGCCGCCGATGACGCCTGCCTGGATCGCCGCGCCGATCGCGACGCACTCATCCGGGTTGATGCCCTTATACGGGTCTTTACCCGTCAGTTCTTTTACCTTATCCTGCACAGCCGGGATACGCGTGGAACCGCCGACAAGGATGATCTTTTTAAGATCGGCCGCTGTCACGTGCGCATCGGCCATCGCTTTCTTTGTAGGTTCCACCGTGGCCTGCACGAGATCCGCCGTCAGTTCGTTGAACTTCGCGCGGGTCAGCGTCATATCGAGATGCTTGGGGCCGGAAGCGTCCGCCGTGATAAACGGCAGGTTGATGCTCGCCTGCAGCACGCCTGAAAGCTCGACTTTGGCCTTCTCAGCGGCTTCCTTGATGCGCTGCATCGCCATCTTATCTCTGGAAAGGTCAATCCCGCTACTTTTCTTGAACTCCGCTACGATATAATCCATCACCTTCTGGTCGAAGTCGTCGCCGCCGAGGCGCGTGTTGCCGTTGGTCGCGAGCACTTCGAATACACCGTCGCCGATGTCGAGGATCGAAACGTCGAACGTACCGCCGCCAAGGTCGAACACGAGGATCTTTTGCTCCTCTTCCTTATCGATGCCGTAGGCCAGCGAAGCCGCCGTAGGCTCGTTGATAATGCGCTGCACGTTGAGTCCGGCAATCCTGCCCGCGTCCTTGGTTGCCTGACGCTGGCTGTCCGAAAAGTACGCCGGAACCGTGATAACCGCGTCGGTGACCTTCTCACCGAGATATGCTTCCGCGTCGGCCTTAATCTTCTGCAGAATCATCGCCGAAATTTCCTGCGGCGAGTAGTTCTTGCCGTCGATATGTACCTTTCTGTCGGTACCCATATCGCGCTTGATCGAAGCGATCGTCCTGTCGGGGTTTGTGATGGCCTGGTTCTTGGCCACTTTACCCACGAGGCGCTCGCCTGTATTCGAAAATGCCACCACCGAAGGCGTAGTCCGGCTTCCCTCCGCGTTAACTATGACTGTCGGCTCGCCGCCTTCCATCACGGCGACACACGAGTTGGTCGTTCCCAAGTCGATTCCTATAATTTTACCCATCGTTGTCTCCTCCTCAATATTCAAATATATTATTTACTAACCGTCACAATACTGTGCCTTAACACCTTATCGTCCATCATGTACCCTTTTTGCAGCACATTGACAACGATTCCGGCCTCCTGCCCTTCGACTTCCTCGAGTGAGATCGCCTGATGCAGGTTCGGGTCGAACGGGGCACATTTGGCCTCGATTTCCTTAACGCCGAATGCTTCTGCAATGCATGACAACTGCCGGTATACCATGAACATGCCCTTTACAAATCCGTCATCGCACTGTTCGTCCATTTGTTCCAGTGCGCGCTCGAAGTTGTCGAGCACCGGGAGTATCTTCATAATCACCTCAGCCTGGCCATCCCGGTTGGCGACAGCCGCCGCTGTGAGGTTGCGCTTCTTGTAGTTGTTGAAGTCGCTGAAGGTGCGCAGGTATTTATCCTTGAAGTCGTCCCGCTCCCGCTCGGCAGCTTCCAGCGCCGCTTCAAGCTTATGGTTGTACTTTCCGTTTTTCTTTTGCGCTTTTGCCTCCATGTCATCCGCCTGCTGCGACGCTGTCTGGGATTCTGACGTCTCGCATGTATTCGTCTCTATATTCTCCGCATCTCCCTGTTCGTTTATTTTGTCCTTTTCATCAATCATGGGTTTCACCACCTTTATTCGTCTGTCTCAATGAAGTTGGATAATATGCTGTCCAGGCTGTTGCCCACATAGCCCAGTATCGATACAATCTTTGCGTAATCCATGCGGGTGGGCCCGATGACGCCGAACGAGCCAAGCGCCCGCCCGCCGATCTTGTATGTTGCCGTCACCACGCTCATATCATAAAGCTCCTGCGCTTCATTCTCCTTACCGATGGTGATAGAGAATTCAAGCTGCGTCGCCTTTTTCATCATATCGTAAAGCATATCCTTGGTCTCCAGCAGAGAGACCAGGCTTTTGGCCTTTTCAAAGCTCATATATTCCGGATAATCGATGATATTCTGCGTTCCGGAAAGCACAATACCTTGTTCACCCTGCGGTTCAACACTGCTTTCGATGACCTTGAGCACATCGGATACGAACCGGCTGTTGGCCTGCACATGATCCCGCACGCATGCCGCGAGATCCTTCTCGGCTTCCTCCAGCGTCTTGCCGGATAGCTTATCGGTCAGCATATTGGAGATCATCTCAAGGCAGTCGGGCGTAGTGCCATCGGGAATTGTGATCATCGTATCCTTAACCAGCCCTGCGCTTGTCACCACCAGCAGAATCGCCTTTTTCTCCGTAATCCGTACGATCTGAATGCGCCTGATCTGCGATTTCTTCAGCTGCGGTTTTAAAACCATCGATATATGGTGCGTGGTATCGGACAGCACCTGCGCCGCGCGCTCCATAATTTGTTCGATCTCTGAGACACGGTTCTCAAAGTAGCTCCGAATACGCTTCGCCTCGTCCGCGTTGAGCTTCGCAACGCTCATCAGCCGGTCCACATAGAATCGATAGGCTTTGTTGGAAGGTACGCGGCCCGCGGAAGTATGCGGCTGTTCCAGATAGCCCAACTCCTCCAAGTCCGCCATTTCATTGCGTATCGTCGCGGAGCTCAGTTCGATGCCGTGCTTTCTGGAAATCGTCCGCGAACCAATAGGAAGACCAGTCATGATGTAATCATCGATGACCGCTTTTAATATATTCAGCTTCCTTTCGTTCATATCCATGATACGCCTTCCATTGTTAGCACTCATGCACGTCGAGTGCTAACATCATGCAATAAAAATAGCACCGATTGGTTGAAAAGTCAATAGCTCAGTGCCTGTTCATAGTTTTTTTATAAATTCGCCGATCAATGTGTTTTGCAGGTCGAATCCCTTGAGCGTGGGGCGTATGCCCTGCGCGTCCGCCACGATCAGCTGCGCGCTATACGCCGTTTCAATCGGTTCCGCAAACCGTTTAAAAAAGTCTTCACAGAAGCGCTGCGCATAGTCTTTCGCGTCGATTCCCCGGGACAGCCTGAGGCGAAGCATCAAATACTCCGTTAACTCGTCTTCTGCCGTCAGCACATCCCTATACGCAACGGGCTTTCCCCCGCCTTGCACCGTACGCAGGTACTCTTCAAGGCTTTCCGTGTTGGCGTGGCGGGTTTTTGATTCGCCGGACAAATACGAGTGGGCGGCAACCCCGAGCCCGAGATATTCCCCGCCTGTCCAGTATTTCAGGTTGTGCAGGCATTCATAGCCCGGCAGGGCAAAATTTGACGTTTCGTAGTGGGCATAACCGGCAGCCGTCAGCATGCCTGAGGCGGCATGGTACATTTCGCGGTCGGTATCCTCATCCGCGCCGGAAAACTCCGCCGCAAGCCGGGTGCCTTCTTCCAGTTTCAACGCGTAGCACGAGATATGCGGGATGCGCAGCGCAACCAGACGCCGCAGCGTCTCCTCGTAATTTTCGGTGGATTGTCCGGGGAGGGCGAATATGGTATCTGCGTTGATGTTATTAAAATACCGGTACGCAATATCAAGCGCCGAAATAAAATCCTCGAAGCTATGCCGCCGTCCGATGGCGGCCAATATGCCGTCATCATGCGTCTGCAGGCCCAGGCTCAGGCGATTCACGCCGCCATTGGCGTAGCTGGCAGCTTTCTCCTCATCCAGCGTTTCGGGATTCGCTTCGATGGTGACCTCTTCCACCGCCCAGTTGCAGGCTTCCTTCAGCCCGGAAAGCAGCCGCCCCATCTGCGCGCCGGACAACAGCGACGGCGTACCGCCGCCAATGAACACCGTATTTACGGTATGTTCTTTCAGTATATCGCCGTAGAGCCGCGCCTCCGCAAGTAATGCGCCGATGTATTCGTCGATCACATCCGTACGGTTCGGAAATGAAACGAAGTCGCAGTAATAACACTTATGGCGGCAGAACGGAATGTGAATGTACAGTCCCAGCGATTTCATCAGTCCATCTTCAATACTGACATAAACGCCTCAGAAGGCACCTGTACGCTGCCTACCTGCCGCATACGCTTCTTGCCTTCCTTCTGCTTTTCGAGCAGCTTGCGCTTGCGCGATATGTCGCCGCCATAGCACTTGGCCAGCACGTCCTTGCGCATCGCCTTTACGGTTTCACGCGCAATCACCTTGCCGCCAATCGCCGCCTGTATCGGAATTTCGAACATCTGCCGCGGGATCGCGTCCTTCAGCTTTTCGGCGATAGTGCGTCCGCGCGCGTATGCCTTGTCGCGGTGCACGATGATGGACAGCGCGTCACACGGATCGCCGTTCAGCAGCATATCCAGCCGCACGAGATCGCTCTTCTCGTATCCCTTTATCTCATAGTCCAGTGATGCGTAGCCACGCGTGCGGGATTTGAGCATGTCGAAAAAGTCGTATATGATCTCGTTGAGCGGAAGCTCGTAATGGATCATCACGCGCGTCGCTTCGATATATTCCATGTTCTTGAATACGCCGCGCTTTTCCTGGCAAAGGTCCATGATTGCGCCCACATACTCATCAGGAGACATGATCGTCGCGTTCACAACCGGTTCTTCCATATAGTCGATCATCACGGTAGGCGGCAGATTGGTCGGGTTATCCACGACGAGCTTTTCGCCCCGTACGGTGACGACGTGATAGCTGACGCCCGGTGCGGTCGTCACGAGATCGAGATCGTACTCGCGCTCGCGCCGCTCCTGAATGATTTCCATGTGCAGCAGACCCAAAAAGCCGCAGCGGAACCCGAAGCCCAATGCGACGGACGTCTCCGGCTCATAGATCAGCGAGGCGTCGTTGAGCTCCAGCTTGGCGAGCGCGTCGCGCAGGTCGTCGTATTTCGCGCCGTCTGCCGGGTAGATACCGCAGAAAACCATCGGCGTGACTTCCTTGTAACCCGGCAGCGGCTCTGCCGCGCCGTTTTCCGCGTTGGTGATCGTATCGCCCACGCGCGTGTCCGAGACGTTTTTGATGCTTGCCGCGATATAGCCCACCTCGCCCGCCGAGAGTGAGGGCACGGGCAGCAGCGAGGGTGTGAATACGCCCACTTCAGTCACATCAAAACGTTTCCCCGCAGCCATGAACAGGATATCGTCGCCCGGTTTTACGCTGCCTTCCTTGACGCGCACATAGCTGATCGCGCCTTTATAATTATCATAGTAGGAATCGAATATCAGCGCCTTAAGCTTACCTTCGCGGTTTCCCTTAGGTGCGGGCAAATAGTCGATGACGGCACGCAGCACATCCTCCGTACCGATACCTTCCTTGGCGCTGATGCGCGGCGCGTACGATGTATCGAGACCCAGCACGTCTTCGATCTCCTTGCATACCTCTTCGGGCCGCGCCGAAGGCAGGTCGATCTTGTTGATGACCGGAAGGATCTCGAGGTTGTTGTCCATCGCGAGATATACGTTGGCGAGCGTCTGCGCTTCAATGCCCTGGCTTGCGTCCACGACGAGTATTGCGCCTTCGCAGGCCGCCATGCTGCGTGACACCTCATAGGTAAAGTCCACATGGCCCGGCGTGTCAATCAGGTTGAGCATATACTCCGTGCCGTCCTTCATATAGAACATGCGGACAGCCTGCGCCTTAATGGTGATGCCGCGCTCCTGCTCAAGCTCCATCGTATCGAGTATCTGTTCATGCATGTCGCGCTGAGGTACGGTGTTGGTCGCCTCGATAAGCCGGTCGGCCAGCGTCGATTTGCCGTGGTCAATATGCGCGATGATGCAGAAATTGCGTATGCGTTCGGTAGCGGTCGTCATTCGTATCCCTTTCGTGGAGGCTTATTGCCCCCGCCAGCACATTATATTATAACATGGAATTTTCGGCAATCAAAAAACGGCGGTTTGCTCGCCGTTTAAAGCGTATAGGTTCACGACAGGTATTTACGATCTTTCTATAACGCGAAGCGGCTATGCCTTAATCCCCGCAAGGTATCCGGTGGAAAACGCGATTTGCAGGTTGTAGCCGCCGGTATACGCGTCCGCGTCAATCACTTCTCCCGCGAAAAACAGCCCCTTAATCAGTTTGCTCTGCATCGTGGACGCGTCGATTTCTTTCAGGTCTACACCGCCGCGCGTGATGACCGCTTCGGTAACGGGACGCTTGCCGCGGATCGTAAAATGCATCGCTTTCAGCGTCTTCGCGACCGACATGCGCTCCTCGCGCGTGATGGAATGCGCCTTTTTATCCAAAGGAATACCGGTATGCTGAGCGATATAAGGGATCAGACGAGCTGGTTCGAGCCCGGCCAGCACGTTGGCAAAGTCCTTGTTCTGTTTTTCGGCTATATCGCGCTGCAGCCGCTTATCCAGCGTACCCATATCCAGCGCGGGCTTTAAGTCCACTTCGACGGCATAACCTTCGTCTGCTGTCATATGCGCGCTCGCGGAGAGCACGAGCGGACCCGATACGCCGGTGTGCGTGAAAAGCATCTCGCCCTGCTCATCGTAAACGGTCTTCGTTCCCCGAAGCAGCGAAAGGCTCACGTTTTTCAGCGTCAGTCCGGCGAGGTCATGTACATCCTCGCGCGTTTCCAGCCCGACGAGCGACGCGGAAAGCGGTGTCACCTGATGCCCCGCGCGCCGCGCGAACTCGTATCCGTCGCCCGTGCTCCCCGTAGAAGGGTAAGACAAACCGCCTGTCGCGACGATCACGTTGTCACAGAGCAGCTTCCTGCCGTCCGCAACGATTCCGGCCACCTTGCCATTTTCAATCGTAATATCTTGAATCGTACTGTTGAGCGAGATATGAACGCCCGCGTCTGCCAGCGCCTTCTCCAGCGCTTTAGTAACGTCGCTGGATTTATCTGACTCAGGAAATACGCGCCCCCCGCGCTCGGTTTTGGTTTTCAGCCCGTAGCGGGATAACAGCGCGAGCAGTTCCGTGTTGTCCAGCGCATAAAACGCGCTGTATAAAAATGAGCCGCCGTGTACGACGTGCTCACGAAATTCCGATATCGGCGTTGCGTTGGTCAGATTACAGCGCCCCTTGCCGGTAATGTACAGCTTTTTGCCGAGCTTGGCGTTCTTCTCAAACAGCGTGACTTCCTTGCCCGACATCGCGGCTGCGTAAGCGGCCATCATACCCGCCGGGCCGCCGCCGATCACGAATACCTTCATGCGCGCGCGTCCTTGTTGGTATATACGTCGTGCTTGCGCCAAAGGTCTTCGAGCATTTCGAAGTTCTGCCGGAGGCCGTCCTTCTGGCGCATGCCCACAAGCAGCACCAGCGTGTTGATTACGCTTAAGGGAGCGACGAGCGAATCGACGAACAGATTCATATCCATGTTGACATACAGGCACTCGTCCGACAGCGCTGCAAGCGGCGAAAGTTCGTTGTCGGTGACAGCCAGCACCTTGGCGCCGTTGTTTTTGGCAAACGACACGCCTTCCACCGTCCGTGAAGAATATCGCGGAAAGCTGATGGCCACGACGAGGTCATCCTTGCCCGCGTGCATGAGCTGGCCGAATATGTCCCCGCCGATGCTGGACGTCGCAAGGCTTGTATTGGGAATGATATAGTTCAGATAGTACCAGAGAAAGTGGGCGAGCGGCGCGCTGGCCCGGAGACCCAGTATGTATACCTGCCGCGCGGCTAGGATCATGTCCGCCGCTTTGCCGACCATGCCGTAATCGAGCACTTCCTTGACGTGCCGGAGGCTCGTGATATCGGTGCGCAGCGAGGTGCGCACAAGATCTTCCTCCGACATTTCGGAGCCAAGGCCCATGCGCTGCACATTGGTCAGGCGCGTTTTGATCAGCTCCTGCAGTTTTTTCTGCAATTCGGGGTACCCGTCGTAACCGAGCGCACACGCGAAACGGACCACCGTGCTCTCGCTTACGCCCACTAGCTCACCCAGACGCGAAGCCGTGATGAATGCGACGGTATCATAGTGGTCCACAATATAGGAAGCAATGGCCCTGTGCCCCTTGCTCATGTTATGCTGATTGTCCATTATGACTTTTATAATATCGTTATCCTGCATATTCACCCCCGAAAACATAATTATATAGTTTTATCATATCATATTCGGTTCAGATATGCAATTTTAATTTTTCCATCTTGCACGCAAGCTCGGGCAAACGTGCCATATCGGTCAGGTTGAAATGGATTGGCGTGATGGCGGCAAACCCGGCAGCGACCGCGCCGACATCGGTATCCGCGTCCGCTTCTTCTTTCACGAAACGGCTTGCCATCCAGACATACTCCTTGCCGCGGGGATCATTGCGCACATCGACGTCATCCACGTAGAGCGTACGCCCTTGCCTCACGGTCTTAATACCCTTGATTTGCTCGTAAGGCAGGTCGGGCACGTTAAGATTATAAAGCACGCCGGAGAAACTGCCCTCAAAAATTCCGCTTGCAATTACACGCGCAGCAACCTCCGCCGCGGCATCAAGATGCTCCGGAAAATAGGCGTCGATGGATACGGCGAGCGCATTGTATCCCATGATCACCGCGTCGAGCGCAGCGGCCACGGTACCCGAATAGAGGATATCCGAGCCCATATTGGGGCCGTGGTTAATCCCCGAAACAACGAGATCAACTTCGGATTTCATTACGTGCGAGATGCCGATCTTCGTACAGTCGACCGGCAGCCCGTCCGTCATATAGCAAGCTTTCACACCCGGCAGCTCCGCCTTTTTAACCCGCAGCGGCCGGTAAATGGTAATGGAATGGGACGTCGCGCTCCTTTCGGAGTCGGGTGCGACCACCGTTACTTCGTGCTCGCGTGAAAGCCTTTGCGAAAGCGCTAAAATGCCCTTTGCATGGATGCCGTCATCATTTACATTCAGTATGCGCATAGTCCCCTCCTGCCGCCTTGTATTGTACCGTAGGCGTCAAGGGCTGTCAATGCGCTTATCCGAACAGCCACCAGACCAGTATGCTGTGCAGTGAATTTGCGTAGTTGCGTGCCGGTATCGACTCACCCGCAACCGCATCGACACGCCCAATCTCCTTGCCATCCATCAGGATGCGAAGATACCCGATCTTCTGGCCTTTCTCAACAGGCGCCTTCACATCTTCGAGCATAACCAGTTCCTTCTCCATCTGGCCTTCGGTCCCTTTTTCGAGCAGCAGGGAGAACTCTCCGCTCGCATTTACATCCACCGAGGACTTCGTTCCTCCGCTGACCGGATAGTTCTGGCACAGCTGCTGACCGTCCCGAACGACCGTGGTTGCGGAGAAGCCCGCAAACGCGTAATCCAATGCGGCGCGCGCGTCTTCGAAGCGAACATCGCTGCTGGGTGCGCCCAGTGCCACAAAGATAAAGCGTCCCGCGTCGCGCTTCGCCGTTGCGGCGATACAATACCCCGCCGTATTGGAGGAGCCGGTTGAGAGGCCGTCGCCGCCCTCGTAATACTTGACGAGCCGGTTCGCGTTGACCATTTCGGTTTCACGGCCATCGGGATGCTTATAATTATCCATCCAAATGGTGCTCCACGTGAACGGCAAATCGAACTTCACCAGTTCCTTGCTGATCGTGGCAATGTCGCGCGCGCTCATCGTCTGACCATCTGCGTCGAGGCCTGTTGCGTTGACAAAGTGCGCGCCCAACCCCATCACCTGCGCCTTCTTATTCATCATCTCGACAAAGGCTTGTTCACTGCCCGCCATCTTTTCAGCCAGCGCCACCGTGGCGTCATTCGCGCTGTTGATCATCATGGCTTTCAGTAGGTTTTCAACGGTGTGGGTGGTATTCACGTCTAGAAATACCTGTGTGCCGCCCATGGATGCGGCGTGCTCGCTGATGGAAACCGTATCCTGCAGCGACAGCCGCCCGCTTTCTACTGCATCAAACAGCAGCAGCATGGTCATCGTTTTGATGACGCTGGCGCAAGGCAACTGTTCATCGGCATTGTTCTCTGCCAGTATAGTACCGGAATTTGCATCCATGAGCACGAAGCTTTTCGCCTGCGGTGTGACGCCCTCTGCAAACGCGGTGACCGGAATCGCCAGTGCCATCATGATCACGAGCATGATCAGTAACATTTTTTTCATATTCATCACCCTTTTAGTGTTTGCGGTTAGTTTTCCCGAAGCGCGGCAGCACTATTCTTTTGAAAACATCGTGGCAACCATTGTTTGGGTTGAATACTTTTTGTGATTCCGGTATAATGCTGTCATGAAAAACGTTCGTAAGACGCTATTAATGTCAGTCATTGGCCTGTTGATTGCAGCACTGCTCGCTTCGTGTGCGCCGCTCACCGCTGAGGAGAACGAACACGACCGCGAATATTACGAGGCCAAGTACGCAGATGAAGCCGAGCCTTCGGCCCAGGTACAGTCTCTGCTGAACCTGCTCGATACCTGCGTGGGTGGTCAGTACATATTCAGCGGCCAGGGCGATGCGATCACAACAGAATTTGTTGATAAAGTATACCAGATGTATCCCGACTACTTCAGTGACGGCCGGCTCGAATATTTCATGGAAATCGCAGAAAAAACGGGCGACCGGGAATTTCCGCAGGATTACTGCTGGGACTGCAGCGGCCTTTGGTGGTATGCCGCCAACGAAGTTGGCTTATACGATGAGTATACCGACAGGACAGCGAGCGATACCTATTATGATTACTGCACGCCCATCAGCAAAGACGACCTGCGCCCGGGCGATATCGTTTTTCTACAGGACGCCGAAGGCAAGATCGTTCACATGGGCGTCGTCGGGCGGCAGGGATATATTTATGAAGCAGTAGGCGGTTTTTGTGGCGTGGTCCGAAAGCGTACCGTGGACAGGCGCATCTACAACAACATCGTCAATGGCGGTATTGAAACGTATGCCGACTGGAACCTGTTCGGTCGGCCTATCGTATTTGAATAGTCCCGGAGAGCGGCGGGATACGCCTGTATGTCAGTTTGTTTACCGGTTATTGACGATACCCGCGATGAATTCTTCCGTTCTCTGCACCTGCGCAAAGCTGCCGCTCAGCGCTGCCATGAACGTTTGATGTACCGTTTCAGCGGGGATTACCGTTTCGCGCCAACGCAAATCCTTTGTTGTGCATGCATCCTCCAATAAGGTTACGGCGAAACCATGATCTTTCGCAGCCCTGACGGAGGTATCGATGCACATATGACTCATCATTCCGCAAATGACCAGATGCCGGACCTCCAGCCGTTGAAGTTCAGCGGCTAACTCCGTTTGAAAAAATGCGTTGGGCGCATGCTTGACGATCACATTCTCATTCGGCAACGGCGCAACGCTCTCATGGATATCTGCCCCCGCCGTATCGGGCAGAAAGAATGTTGCGCCGGGCCTGGTGCTGATGTGCTGTACATGAAATACCGGCAGATTCAATCTTCTATATAATTCGAGTGCTTCTCTGGCACGGGATGCGGCCAATTCCGGAAGGTGCAGTTCGTTTCTTCCGCCTGCAAAGTAGTCGTTTTGTATATCGATCAAGAGAATCGCGTTTTCCATGTTAAGCCTCCCAAATAGATGATTGCCGTTCCAGCTTTTGCGGACAGGGTTAGTCACTTGCGGGAGGTCAGCCCATATTGCCGACCTGTTCGATGAATCCGTCGATTAATGCGGCGATACGCGCCGCCGCTACCTTGCCCGTTTCCATCACTTCTTCATGCGACAGCGGCTGATCTAAAATGCCCGCAGCCATGTTGGTGATGCACGACATCGCCGCCGAGGCGACGCCCGCATGCGCCGCGGTGATGATTTCCGGCACCGTCGACATGCCGACCGCATCCGCGCCTAGCGACCGCGCCGCACGAATCTCCGCAGGCGTCTCGAAGGACGGCCCCTTCATCATCATATAAACGCCCTTGCGCACCAGAATGCCGTTCTGTTTCGCGACCTGCTCCAGCGCCGTGATCAGTTTCCTGCTGTATGCAAAACTCATGTCCGGGAAGCGCGGCCCGAATTCGTCGAGATTCGGCCCTTCCAGTGGAGTTAAAGAGGTAAGGTTGATATGATCTGAAATGATCATGATATCGCCCGGGTTAAAGCCCATATTGACGCCGCCCGCCGCGTTGGTGGCCAGCAGCTGTTTCACGCCGAGCTTAATCAGCGTGCGCAGCGGAATCACCGTCTCTGCCGCCGCGTAACCCTCGTAGCAATGGAAACGCCCCTGCATACATACCACATCCACACCGTGCTTCCGTCCGAACACCAGCCGGCCCGCATGGCCCGGCACCGTGGAAACCGGGAAGCCCGGCACATCCTTATATTCGATGATTTGCGCGTTTTCCATGGACTCCGCGTAAGCGCCGAGTCCGCTACCCAGCACGACGCAGAGCGTCGGACGCTGCGCCGTCGCACGGCTCAGAAAATCGTATGCGTCGTTGATCCTGTTGATTGTCGTCATGCTATTGCTCCTTTATGATCTGTCGGTAGAACGAAGTTCCATGGTTCCAGCCCGTGAGGCCAAAGTATTCGGCGGCGGTTGCGGCGATATCCGAATAGGTCTTGCGCGTGCCGATATCAACGCCCGCCTTTATGTGCTGTCCGTATGCGAGGATCGGAATGTATTCACGCGAATGGTCGGTAGAAGCTGTCGTCGGGTCACAGCCGTGGTCCGCGGTGAATATGACGATGTCGTCCTCGTTCATTGCGGCCAGGATCTCCGGGATACGCGCATCCAGCGCTTCCAGCGCATCCTTATATCCCTTCACGTTGTTGCGGTGGCCGTAGAGCATATCAAAATCCACCAGGTTCGTAAACACGAGCCCGTCGAAATCCGAACGGATGTAATCGATCGTCGCGGTGACGCCTCCGTCGTTGTCGGTGGTATGGTTGCGTTTCGTCAGCCCAACGCCCGCAAATATGTCCTCGATCTTGCCGACACCCGCGACCTCCAGCCCCGCATTCTTCACCGCAGTGAGGATGGTCTCTCCGGGCGGCGCAAACGAGAAATCCCGGCGGTTCTTGGTACGTGTAAAGCTGCCTTCCACGCCGGTAAACGGACGCGCGATCACGCGGCCTACGGCAAGGTCTCCGACGAGCATATTGCGCGCGGTTTCGCAGATTGCGTACTGTTCCTTAAGCGGGATCACGTCCTCGTGCGCGGCGATCTGGAACACGCTGTCGGCAGAGGTATAGACGATCGGTGCGCCGGTTTCCACATGCTCTTTTCCAAGCTGCTGGATGATCTCGGTACCCGATGCCGGATAATTGCCGATGGTCCTGCGTCCAATGGCTTTTTCAAACGAACGCATGAAGTCTTCGGGGAAACCGTGCGGGAACGTCGGGAAAGGCTTTTCCAGCGCCAGCCCCGCAATTTCAAAGTGTCCGCCGGTCGTGTCCTTACCTGGGAACACCTCTCCGGCTTTGCCGTAAGAGCCGATCAGTTCTCCGCTGCACGGCAGCTGCGGCTTTAATTTACACATGCCAAGCTTTGAAAGGTTCTTAAGCTTGATATCCGGATATGCTTCGACGATGTGACCCACCGTATCGGAACCCTCGTCTCCAAAACGGTCCGCGTCAGGCTGTGCGCCGACGCCCACGCTGTCCATCACCACGATGATGAATTTGCTCATGGTGCCCCTCCTCCCCAATATAGGATTATTATAACACAAAAGCGATATCGCGACACATGAGTTTATGCATTTTTGATCATCAACAGCCCTTGGTACTGGGACTACGGCGGGAATCAAAAACGACCCGCTATTTGGGCCGTTCGTCTTCTTTCGTAATAAACGCGATATCCTTCTTTGTCAGTCTCGCCCGGGCCAGCAAGTCGGGCCGCTTCCGGACCGTCAGTTCAAGCGATTTTTGCCGCCGGTATTTCTCCACATTCGCGTGATGGCCGGAAAGCAGCACCTCAGGGATGCTCTCCCCTTCCCATACCGCGGGACGCGTATACTGCGGATATTCCAGCAGCGACTCGGAGAACGACTCGCCCACAGCGGAGTCCTCGTTGCCCAGCACGCCTTCGATATGCCGTATGCTGGCGTCAATCAACGCCATTGCGGCGATCTCCCCGCCGGTCAGCACGAAATCCCCCATCGATATCTCCACATCGATATGGCGTTTCAGCACGCGCGCGTCCACACCTTCATAATGTCCGCAAAGGATGTTGATGGTACGGTACCTGGACAGGTCCAGCACGAGCGAATGACGGAGTTTCTTTCCGCAAGGCGACATGTATACGTTGAGATACGGCTTCTCGCTGCGCGACAATACGTCTAAAAAGCACGCGTCCACCGGTTCGGGCTTCATCACCATACCCACGCCGCCGCCCATCGGATAATCGTCCGCACGACGATGCTTGTCCTGCGTATAGTCCCGGATGTCGATGGCGTTGACTTCGATCAGACCGGCCTTGATCGCCCTTCCCCATATGCTCGAACTGCAAACCGAAGAAAACATGTCGGGGAACAGCGTCAGCACGTTATAGGTCGTCATAGACCGCGACCTCCCGCAGTGCCGCTTCGTCCACCTCGATCACGCCCACTCCGGTATCTACGTTCTTAATCACGCGCTTCAGCGCCGGAAACATGAAGTTTTTATCGCCCGACACCACATAGACGTCCGCCGCGCCATGCTGCAGCACGTCTTTGAGCACACCGAGCTTTTTGCCGTCCGCCATGACCGCATAGCCCAGAATGTCATTGATATAATACTCGCCTTCATCCGGCGCTTCGAGTTCGCTGCGCTGCACATAAAGCGGCGCATTGCGCAGCCGCTCCGCGTCGTTGCGCGTGTCCACGCCCTCAAAATGAACATAAACAAACGGAGGGTCAACGCGCAGCGCCTCGTAGGCACTGCGAAGCTGACCATCCGTGTTATTCAGGTATGCGAACCCCCGCTGACAGAACGCTTCAAAGCTGTCCGAATACAGCCGCACCTTCACATCCCCGCGGATGCCGTGCGGCGCGATCACACGGGCAATTTCAATCATGTTCGACGATTTCAACGACATACTTCTTCTTTGATTTGGATGAGGCTGCCTTAACGACCGCACGGACCGCCTTGGCGATGCGTCCCTGTTTGCCGATGACCTTGCCCATATCCTCGCGCGCCACGGAAAGCTCGATGATGATGGACTTGTCGTCCTCGGTCTGGCTGACCTTAACCTCTTCCGGCTTGTCCACAAGCGATTCTGCGATGTATTTTACAAGTTCCAGCATAACATTCTCCATTTACTTCAGAACGCCGTTCTTCTTGAGCAGCGAGCGCACGGTTTCCGTCGGCTGCGCGCCGTTTTTGATCCAGGTAAGCGTCTTCTCGCCATCCACGACGAACTTCTTGCTCATCGGGTCGTAGTTGCCGAGTTCTTCGACGAAGCGACCGTCACGGGGCGCTCTGGCATCCGCAACCACGATGCGGTAGAACGGGCTCTTCTTGGCGCCGATTCTTTTCAATCTGATTTTAAGCATATTTGCCTCCAGTAATTTTATATCAGAACGGCATGCCGAGCATGCCTTTCTTTAACCGTTTACCCGACATCCCCTTCATCAGCTTGGTCATTTGCTCGAACTGATTAAGGAGCCGGTTGACATCCTGCACTTTCATGCCGCTGCCTGCGGCAATGCGCTTCTTGCGGCTGCCGCCGATGATCTGCGGACGCCTTCTCTCCTCGGGCGTCATGGATTTGATGATCGCCTCGGTATGCGCCATCTGCTTTTCGTCGAGCTGCATGCCCGAAAGCTTGTTGCCGCCCGGCAGCATCGAAAGCATGTCGCCGAGGTTGCCCATCTTTTTAAGCTCGCCCATCTGGTCGAGGAAATCCTCCAGCGTGAACTCGGCTTTGCGCAGCTTCTTTTCGAGCGCCGCGGCCTTGTCGGCTTCAAAGTTCTGTTCCGCCTTCTCGATCAGCGACAGCACGTCGCCCATACCGAGGATACGCGAGGTCATGCGGTCGGGATGGAATACCTCCACATCGGTCAGCTTTTCGCCGACGCCCGCGAACTTGATGGGCTTGCCCGTGACCGCGCGGACCGATATCGCCGCGCCGCCGCGCGCGTCGCCGTCCAGTTTGGAGAGCACCACGCCATCCAGTGTCAATTTTTCGTTGAATGCGGCCGCCGCGTTCACGGCGTCCTGTCCGGTCATCGCGTCCACGACGAGCAGCTTCTCGTGCGGCTTCACCGCGTCCGCGATGCGCTTGACCTCATCCATCATCTCTTCGTCGATGTGCAGACGTCCTGCAGTGTCGAGGATCAGCACGTCAACAAGCTTCTTCTGCGCTTCGTCAACCGCCTGCTTCGCGGTTTTAATGGGGTCCTGCTGGCCCCGCTCGAAGAACAGCGCACCCGCTTTTTCCGCCACGATTCCGAGCTGCTGAATCGCCGCAGGGCGGTAGATATCAAGCGCCGCGAGCATTACGCTGCGGCCGTTCTTCTTCCATAGTGTCGCGAGCTTGCCGCACATGGTCGTTTTGCCCGCGCCCTGCAAACCGCACATCATCACAATGGTGGGCGGGTTAGCCGCAAAGTGCACCGGTTCTGACTTCTCGCCGAGCGTGGAAACGAGCTCGTCGCGCACGATCTTGATCACCTGCTGGCCGGGCGTCAGGCTGGTCAATACATCCTGCCCCACCGCGCGCTCCGAAATGCGGCCGATCAGGTCTTTGACGACCTTGAAGTTGACGTCCGCCTCAAGCAGTACGAGCTTGACTTCCTTGAGCGCGGCTTTAACCTCCAGCTCGGTCAGTTTGCCGCGGTTCGTGATCTTTGAAAATATATGCTGCAGCTTGTCTGCAAGCCCTTCAAATGCCATTTTCGCTCTCCCATATGCCGGATATCTCTTCGAGAATGCCGGTCAGCGCAACGTCGTCCTTCGCGGCTTCCAGTGCGCGGCCCAGCGCAGTCATCGTCTGTGTGCGTTTTTCCGAAAAGCCGAGGCGCTGCTCCGTATCATGCAGCTTCTCCCGCGCCTTCTCGATGCCGTCCCGCACCGCCTGGCGCGTCGTGCTTTCAATCTTCGCGATCTCGGCCAGCGAATAGTCCTGATTGTAGTACATATCGCACAGTCTGCGCTGTTTTTCGGTCAGCAGCCCTGCGTACATATCGAGCAGCACGACCGTATCAAAATCTTTTTCCACAACCGCCGCCTTGTAACCGCTATAAAACAAAAGCTGTAAAGCTAAAATGCTTTACAGCCATATTGTAGCGCTAGCGCGATGATATGTCAAGCCGCATTATCCAATCAAACTCTTTGCGAACGCTTCCGCGTCGAAAGGCTGCAGATCTTCCATGCCTTCACCAACGCCCAGAAACACGACGGGTAGCCCCAGTTCATGCCGAATCGCCAGCACAATGCCGCCCTTGGCGGTGCCGTCGATCTTCGTTAAGATCAGGCCGGAAAGCTCCGTCACCTGTGCGAACTCCTTCGCCTGCGATATCGCGTTCTGCCCCGTCGTCGCGTCCAGCACGAGGTAGGTGCGCCGGTGGTCCGCATCGTAGCGCTTCTCGATCACGCGGCTGATCTTGGACAATTCCGTCATCAGATTCTTTTTGTTGTGAAGCCGCCCCGCCGTGTCGCATATGACCATATCGGTTCCGCGGTGCGCCGCCGAGTCCACCGCGTCGAACACGACCGCCGCCGGGTCGGCACCTTCGCCGTATTTGACGACTTTTGCGCCCGAGCGGTTGCCCCATTCGCAAAGCTGCTCTGCCGCCGCTGCGCGGAAGGTATCCGCCGCGGCCAGCACCACGCTGCGCCCCATGGACATATAGTGGTATGCGAGCTTGCCGATTGCGGTGGTCTTGCCGACGCCGTTGACGCCCACGATCAACATCGCACCCGGAAGCTGTAAATCGTCCGTTCCGCCGCTGAGCATTTCCGCGATGATCTGCGTCAGCAGCTCCTTCACGGAGGCGGTATCGGTCAGCTTCTGTTCTTTCACGCGCTTTTTGAGTGTCTCCATGATGCTGCCTGCTGCGCCCACACCGATATCGCAGAGTATCAGCGTCTCCTCCAACTCCTCGTAGAAATCCTCATCGATCTTTTTGAAGGAGGCGAGTACGCCGCCCACCTTAGTGGATATGTTGTCGCGGGTTTTCTTCAGCCCGTTCTTGAACTTTTCAAAAATGCTTTCTGCCATAAGTCCCTCACTGGTTGAGTTTTACGGAGAGCAGCTTGGATACGCCCTTCTCCTCCATCGCGAAGCCGTACAGGCTGTCGCACACCGACATCGTCGGTTTTCTGTGCGATATCACGATGAACTGCATGTTATTGGAATAGCGGCTCAGGTACTCCGCAAATTTATCCGTATTGTTGTCGTCCAGCGCCGTATCGATCTCGTCGAGTATGCACACGGGCGACGGGTTGATCTTGAGCAATGCGAACAGCAGGCTGATGGCTGTCAGCGCGCGCTCTCCGCCCGATAACAGCGTGATACGCTGAAGCTTCTTGCCGGGCGGCTCCGCGACGATGTCGATGTCGCACTCCATGATGTCACCCTCTCCGAGGACTAGTTCTGCTCGGCCGCCGCCGAACAGGTCCTTAAAAGCGGCACTGAAGTGCTTGTTGATCTGCTCAAAGCTTATTTTAAACGTACGCCGCATCTCGCTCAGGAGCGAGGCGATGAGCTGGTGCAGGTCCTGCTCGGCCTTGGCCAGATCGTCCTTCTGCGTCGACAGCGACTCGATGCGTTCGGTCAGCTGCCGGTATTCCTCGATCGCGTTGGGATTGATGCTGCCCATATCGCGCAGCTTCTCCCGCAGCTGTTCGGACTCGGCCTGCGCTTCGCCCACGTTGATAGGCGCGCGTTCGCTGAGCGCGTTGGCGTAGGTCAGCTGGTAGGTCTCCCACAGCCGGTTCTGCGCGGCGACCAGCGCCGCATCCGCCTTCTCTGCGGCGACCTCCATGCGGATGCGCTTTTCGGTCGTCTCATCGAGCTGCCTGCGCAGCGCGGATAGCTGCTCTTCGCGCTCGGAGATACCCTTCTGCAGCGTCTCGCGGTTCTTAAACATATCACCCTGCTGAATCTTCAGGCCCTCAAGGTTTGCGCTCTTCTGCGCATGCAGCGATTCCAGCTGTCCCTTGATCTCGCGCAGGTTGACTTCGCTCTCCGCGTTGAGCTCGATCGTCTTTTTCTTCGCCGATATCGATTTATCGATTTCCTGAAGCTCCTGCTCCAGGCGCATGTTGTCGCTGAGTATCGCGGCATTCTCGCGGAACAGCTCCGCGATGCGAATCTCCGCGTCGTGCAGCCGCTGCTTTTTATCCTCGATCAGCGCGGCATTCTTGTTGTATTCGTCCTCCATGAGGGCGAACTCCTCGCGCTCGGTCTCGCTTGACTGCTGCAGCGCGCCCTGCTGTGCCGCCACTTTGTCGAGTTCGGTGCGCGCCTCTTCGATTCCGCGCTGAGTATTCTCCTTTTCACGCTGCAGCGCAGTAATCGCGGCGGTCGCTTCGGCGGTTGCGGCGGAAAGCGCCTGCTGCTTTTCTTTGCCAGCGGCCAGCGCGATTTCGTTGTCGTGCAGCGCCTTGCGGGCGTCTTCGATTTCTGCCGTCAGTCTTGCGCGTTGCTCTTCTTTATCCTTCAGCGCTGTTTCGAGCGCCTTGGCCTTCGCTTCCAGCTCCTCTGCGCGCTGCTTCAGTTCCTCCTCACGCCGCTCGCGCGACACGAGTCCGGATGCTTCGCGCCGCAGGCTGCCGCCCGTGATCGAGCCACCCGGATTGAATACGTCGCCTTCGAGCGTGACGATACGGAATGACGCCCCTGTTTTGCGCGCGATGCGTATTGCGGTGTCATTATCTTCCACAATTACGGTGCGCCCCAGCAGAAAGTCGATCGCAGGCTGCACCTTGTCTTCGCAGGTGATCAGCTCGCTGGCGACGCCGTATACGCCCTGTTCCCGGATATCCGCGCGCTCCTGCCCGGTCAGCAGGCGGGTTTTAAGCGCCCCCAGCGGCAGGAACGTGACGCGTCCCATGCGGTTCTCTCTCAGGTGCGCAATGAGCGCCTTCGCGTCGTATTCGTCGCCGACGATGATATTCTGCAGCGCGGCGCCGAGGCACGCTTCCACGGCAGTCTCGTACTGCGCGGGAACGCGCATACAGTCGGCCACGACGCCCGTAATGCGGCGTGACAAATCACTGTTGTTTTTCGCGGACAGCATCAGCTTTCTTACGCTGTCCATATAGCCCTCAAAGCTGTTCTTCATATCGGCCAGCAGCCGGGCGTTAGCGACGCACGCCGCCAGCTCGCGCCGCGCAGCGTCCAGCGCCTGTTGGTCCTTTGCCGACTCGGACTCCAGCTGTCTGGATGAGAACACCTTGCTGTTGAAGGCATCGCGCAGCTGCGCCGAAGCGCCGCCCAGATGAGACAGCTCTTCCTCCGCGGTGCGCAGCGCCTGCCGCGCAGTTTGCTGCTCGCGCTCTGCCTCCTCGATACGCCGGTTTATATCGTCGATGCGCTGCACCGTATTACGCTGCTTCTCCTCGAGCGCGAACATCTGATTCTTGATTTCGCTCAGCTGTTCGATGGACCTTAGTTTCGCGTTCTGGACTTCTTCAATGCGCTTAAGCTTGTCCTGAAATGTGCCGGTCAACGCCGCTAATTCCGCGCTCAGCCGGTCCATATCGCCGCGGCATGTTGCAAGTTCCTGCTCCGCTTTTTCGGCCTTATGGATATTCGCAGCCCGGCTGTTCTGGTTAAACTTCTTTCGCTCCTCAGCGCCTGCGATCTCTTCCGCGATACGCTGCGTATCCTTTTCGATGTTCGCGATACGCTCCTCGCAGAGGCGAATTTCGCCCTCGGTGCGTTCGATTTCCGCCATGCTGCCGCTCAGCTTCTCGGACAGCGTGTCTCCCGCATGTTCGAGCTCCCGCGCGCTGCTCTGTTCGCCCGCCTGCCGCTGCGTGAGCTTCTCGATCTCGTGCTCCAGCTGCGCACGCTCCTCCAACAACTCCTGTTTCGATTGCGTGAGCTTTTCAATACGCTCTTTGGTCCTGTCGTAGGTATGCAGGAACAGGTTGATATCAAGATGCTTTAACCGCGCCGCGACCTCAAGGTACGCCGCCGCGTCCTCGGCCTGGCTTTTGAGTGGGCCGACACGCTGCGACTGCTCCGCGAGAATATCCTCCACGCGCACGAGGTTAAAGCGCGTGCGTTCCAGCTTGCGCTCGGCTTCTTCCTTGCGGACGCGATATTTCATGATTCCCGAGGCTTCTTCGAACACGCGCCGCCGGTCTGCCGATTTTTCGCTCAATATATCGTCTATCCTGCCCTGGCCGATAATCGAATATCCCTCGCGGCCGACGCCGGTATCGCGGAACAGCGTGAGGATATCCTTGAGGCGGCATTTCGCGCCGTTGATGTAATATTCGCCCTCGCCGCTGCGATACAGCTTGCGCGTGACCTGAACTTCGGAAAACTCGGTGCCTACCCTTCCGTCGGCGTTATCGAAGGTAAGCGAAACCTCACAATACGAGCGCGGCTTTCGCGACTGCGTACCGGCAAATATGACGTCCTGCATCACACCGCCGCGCAGCGCCTTGGCGCTTTGCTCGCCCAGTACCCACCGGACGGCGTCAGAGACGTTGCTCTTGCCGCTGCCATTGGGCCCTACGACGCCGGTAATCAGGCCGCCCAGTTCGATTTCAGTTTTCTCGGGGAAGGATTTAAAACCCGACATTTCAATCCGCTTTAAAAACAACTCCGAAACTCACTTTCAATGTTTTCAATCATGATGTCTCTTCAAAAAAAAATCGGCATTGTCTGCCGAATGCTGTGCGAAATCAGCGTATCTCCACCAGCAGCTTGATCGAGGTTCTCGATATGCCGTCAATATCCACGTTGGTAAACGCGGGTATTACAACGATATCGATACCGCGCGGCGCGAGAAATCCACGTGCGATCGCAATGGCCTTGATGGCCTGATTTACCGCGCCGGCTCCCACTGCCAAAACTTCTGCCTTCTGGTAATCATTGATCATCGCAGCAATGG
The DNA here is from genome assembly GCA_023390815.1 of Bacillota bacterium. Lineage (GTDB taxonomy): Bacteria > Bacillota > Clostridia > Christensenellales > SZUA-584 > JAEWCC01. The sequence continues at coordinate 19,048 of JAEWCC010000035.1, read as the reverse complement.
CGCCTGCCACCGATTTGGGTTGAGATTTGGTCGAAACTCTGAGCGGTTCCATGCTTAATCCCCCCGACTTGCAATGATTTATTATACCAAATATTCCGAAAGAAAACTACATATATTTTTTCAGAGTGCTGCGTCAATCATTCCGGATATTTTATCTTTGCCCACCACGCCTACACTGCGGCTCGCCGCGGTACCGTCTTTAAATAAAATGAGTGTCGGAATGCTCATCACACCGAAGCGCTGTGCAAGTTCGGGCTGCTCGTCGATGTTGACTTTTCCGATTTTGGCCTTCTCGCCGTACTGCCCCGCCACCTCGTCGATCAAGGGAGAGAGCATCCGGCAGGGCGCGCACCATTCAGCCCAAAAATCCACCAGTACTGGCTGTGTACTGTTGAGTACTTTCTCGTCGAAGTTTACATTCGTAATTTCCATTGCCTTGTCTGACATAAGCGTTCTCCTTAAAACCTCTATATTTCCGCGCCGTCGCGGATATTTACGGCTGTTTATTGGCCTCGCCGGGTTTCTTTACTTCGATCATGGTATAAACATTGGCAACCTGCCGGCTGTAGAGCGGGGAAGCGAGCTTCATCAACGGAAAAGCAAGTGCGGCAAATATGAGCGCGCAGATCGCCATCGTGACATCGGCGGTTTTAAACACGTGCCATACTCCGGATAGCAGCCAGCCCACCACCGCGCCCAATACAAGCATTACCAGCGGAAACACATACGCGATGACCGAAGCGCCGAGCGCCTTTTTCATGCGGATGTCGATCGCGACGCGGTCTCCCGCCTCTGCACCCATCGTATTGGGCACGTTCACCACAATCTCGTTTTGTGCGGAGAGCATGCCGCACGCATGGCAGCGCCCGCATGCAGAGGTGCGGACGAATTTGATCATCGCATCCCGGCCTTCGATCGCTACCACGCGCCCGTATTCCTTCATGGTTTCCATACGTACTCTTTTCTCTTCAAGGTTTCATTAATCCTGCTTCGAAATCTTCAGGCCCAGTTCCTTAAGCTGCTTGTCGGCTACTCTGGACGGCGCCTGCGTCATGAGGCACGAAGCATTCTGTACCTTGGGGAACGCAATGACGTCGCGGATTGAGGAGCAGCCCAGCAGCAGCATCGCCAGCCGGTCGAGTCCGAACGCGAGGCCCCCGTGCGGCGGAGCGCCAAACTTGAGCGCCTCGAGCAGGAAGCCAAAGTTTTCCCACGCTTCTTCCTTCGTATATCCGAGGGCGTTAAGCATCTTCTCCTCGAGCTCCGTGCTGTGGATACGGATGCTGCCGCCGCCGATCTCGTTGCCATTGAGAACAATATCATATGCCTTGGCGTAGGCGTGCTCCTGATCGTTTTCTAGCTTGTCCACATCCTCGTCTTTGGGCGACGTAAACGGATGGTGCTTCGCAAAGAAGCGCTTCTCTTCCTCGTCGTACTCGAAGAGCGGGAAATCAACCACCCAGAGCAGATCGAATTGGCTCTGATCGATGAGCCCCAGTTTGTCCGCGAGTTTCAGGCGCAGGTTGCCCAGCGAGTCGTAAACGACCTTATCCTTGTCGCCCACGAAGAAAATGAGGTCTCCCGTTTCGGCATCGACGCGCTTTAACAGCTCGGCGAGGTCCTCGTCTGAGAAGAACTTCGTGATGGGCGACTGCATGCCCTCTTCCTTCATGGATATCCACGCCATGCCCTTCGCGCCGTAGATCTTCACGAAATCCACCAGCGCGTCGATCTCGCGCCGTGCAAACTTGTCCACGCCGCCTTTGACGTTGATCGCGCGTACGCTGCCGCCGTTCTTGACGACCGACGAGAACACCTGGAACCCGGAACGCTCCGAGATGTCGCTGACATCGATGAGCTCCAGACCAAAGCGGGTATCGGGCTTGTCCGAACCATAGCGGTTCATCGCGTCGTCATAGGTCAGCCGCTTGAGCGGCAGCTTGATATCCATGCCCATGACCTGCTTGAATACATGAGCGATAAGCCCCTCATTCATCGCGATGATGTCGTCCACGTCGACGAAAGACATCTCGATATCGATCTGAGTGAACTCGGGCTGGCGGTCGGCGCGCAGATCCTCGTCGCGGAAGCACTTCACGATCTGGAAGTACCGGTCGAAGCCCGATATCATTAGAATCTGCTTCAAGGTCTGCGGCGACTGCGGAAGCGCGTAGAACGTGCCGGGATGTACGCGCGAGGGCACCAGGTAATCGCGTGCGCCTTCGGGTGTGCTCTTGGTCAGCACGGGCGTTTCTATATCGACAAAGCCGTTATCGACCAGATACTCGCGCGCCGCGGCGGCGATTTTGCTGCGGATCATCAGGTTGCGCTGCATTACAGGGCGGCGCAGATCGAGGAAGCGGTATTTCAGGCGCAGCTCGTCGCGCACCGAGGTCTCATCCTCGATTTCGAAAGGCGGCGTTTGTGAGCGGCTCAGCAGCTTCATTTCCTTCGCGCGCACCTCAATGAGGCCGGTCGGCAGCTTTTCGTTGATCGTCTCCGGATCGCGCCGAACGATCTGTCCGCGGACCGCGATGACAAATTCGCTGCGCAGCCCTTCGGCCTTCTGGAAGCCCTCGTCCATCTGCGATTCGTTAAACACCACCTGCATGATGCCCGTACGGTCCCGAAGGTCCACAAATATCAGCGCGCCCAGGTCGCGGCGCGTCTGCACCCAGCCCATCAGCGTGACTTCGCGGCCCACGTCCTCGGTCGTGAAGCGGGTGCAGTAGTCTGTCCTCTTCCACCCCTGTAAAAACTCGCTCATTGTAATCCTGCCTTTAAATATTCATTTAATTCCGCTAGCGGAACCATTTTCTCTTCGCTGGCGCTCATGTTGCGCACTGCCGCAATCCCGTTCTGCAGTTCATTTTCGCCCAGTATGACCACATACGCCGCGCCCAGTTTTGCCGCGTACTTAAGCTGCGCTTTCAAACTGCGGCCCATGTGGTCGATATCGGCCCGGATGCCCGAATCACGAAGGCATGACGCGATGACCAACCCTTTGACCGACGCTTCCCCGCCCAATGTGCAGATATACGCGTCGCAAACTCTGGGCTGCGGCAACTCAATACCCAGAGAATTTAGCACGAGCAGCAACCGCTCGATCCCCATGCCAAAACCGATACCTGGCATGGAGGGGCCGCCAAGCTGTTCCACAAGGCCGTCGTACCGGCCTCCGCCGCACACCGTGCCCTGCGAGCCGATATCGGTGGAGATGATCTCGAACACCGTCTTGGTGTAGTAATCCAGTCCGCGTACGATATGCGGATTGACAGCATATTCGATACCTAAGGCTTCCAGCCGAGCTTTCAGCCCATCGAAGTGTGTCCGGCAGTCGTCGCAGAGGCAGTCCAGCATCACCGGCGCGTCCTTGACGAGTTCCTTGCACGCTTCTTCCTTGCAGTCGAGCACGCGCAGCGGGTTCGTCTGCATCCGTTCTTTGCAGTTTCCGCACAATCCGCCGCTCTTATTCTCGAGGAATGTCCGCAGCGCCGCGTTATACGCGGGACGGCATACGGGACAGCCGATGCTGTTGATATTGAGCGCAAGGCCATTAACCCCTAGTTCACGAAGCAAGGTCAATGCAACCGAGATAACTTCCACGTCTACCGATGGGCCGGGTGCGCCAAACACCTCAACGCCGAATTGATGGTGCTCACGAAGCCGACCGGCCTGCGGTTTCTCTTGACGGAAAATCGGTGACGAGAGATAGTACATCTTCGTGGGCTGCGGGCCGCCGTATAGGCTGTTTTCAATAAAGGCGCGCACCGCACCTGCCGTGCCTTCCGGCTTCAGGGTGATGCTCCGATCCCCCTTATCCGTAAACGTAAACATCTCCTTCTGCACGATGTCCGTCGTATCGCCGACGCCGCGCAAAAACAGCTCGGTATGTTCAAATACCGGCGTGCGTATCTCACGGTATCCGAACCGCGCGCAGATGTCCCTTACTTTATTTTCAATGTGCTGCCACTTCCCGCTTTCGGCAGGTAATACATCCTTTGTGCCCTTCGGCGCCTGAGTCAGCATGCTTCACCTCATAAACATAGCCAGGAGCCGAAACGGCTCCAAAGGCCTCACAAATATATCATTTTTTATATAACAAAACGTCCCTATCCAAAGACAGGGACGAGTATGTTACCCGCGGTGCCACCCAAATTCCCGGTTCGTTCCGGGCACTTTAGAGAATATTCACACGCAAAGCGGCTGTCACCACACCCAGATCTCCCTCCCACCGATTTCAGTCGCGTCGGCGGGTCCCTAAAAAGTCGATACTCCCAGATGGGCGTCCCCTTCGATTATGCCCATTATACACGCGGCATAACCATTTGTCTACTACTTGCAAAGCTCGTACGTATCGTTTGCGATCTCGAGTTCCTCGTTCGTCGGCACGCACCACACATCCACCTTGGAGTCGGGCGCGGAGATGCGCATCTCCTTGCCGCGGTTCGCGTTGAGTTCCTTGTCGATCTTCACACCGAGGAATTCGAGGCCTTCCAGACACCGCGCACGCACACCCGTGTCGTTCTCGCCGATACCCGCCGTGAACACGATGGCGTCGAGGCCGCCCATCGCCGCCGCATAAGAGCCGATGTATTTACGGACCTGATAGCAGAACATTTCAAGCGCAGTCGCCGCGCGCTCGTTGCCTTCTTTAGCTGCAGCGGTAAGATCACGGAAGTCACTCGATACGCCCGATATGCCGAGCACGCCGCACTTCTTGTTCATGTAATTGCTCATCTGTTCGGGATCGAGCTTCATTTCTTTCATCAGGTTCGTTACGATAGCGGGGTCGATATCGCCGCAGCGCGTTCCCATCATCACGCCGGCCAGCGGCGTTAAGCCCATCGACGTATCGACGCATTTGCCGCCGTCTACCGCGCACATGCTGGAGCCGTTGCCCAAGTGGCATGTAACCACCTTGGCATCCTTCTTGCCGATCAGCTTAGCGTAGCGCTTGGATACGTATTTATGCGATGTGCCGTGGAAGCCATAGCGGCGGACGCCGTATTCGGTATACGCGTCGTACGAAAGGCCGTACAGGTATGCCTTTTTGGGCATGGTCTGATGGAACGCGGTATCGAACACCGCGACCATCGGCGTGGTCGGCATGATGCTGCGGCACGCCTCGATGCCCATGAGGTTGGCGGGGTTGTGCAGCGGTCCGAACTTGATGCAGTCGCGGATTGCGTCGATGACCGCATCATTGATGATCACGCTCTGCGTGAACTTCTCCGCCGCGTGCAGCACGCGGTGTCCCACCGCGTTGATCTCATTCATATCGGATATCACGCCGTATTGAGGGTCGGTCAGCGCGCGCAGCACATGGCTCATGGCCTGCTTGTGGTCAGCCATCGGCTCTTCGACGACCAGCTTTTCCTTACCGGGCGCGGTATGCGTCAGCACGGAGCCCTCGATGCCGATGCGCTCGACGAGGCCCTTTGCCAGCACATCCGTGGTTTCAATCTCGATCAGCTGGTATTTCAGCGACGAGCTGCCTGCGTTGATGACGAGTATGGTATACATGATGTCCTCCTAATTTTGTGCCTGAACAGCAGTAATTGCGACGACTGAAACGATATCCTCTACGCTGCAGCCGCGGGACAGGTCGTTGACCGGCGCGGCGAGGCCCTGACAGATGGGTCCGATGGCATCAGCGCCCGCCAGACGCTGCACGAGCTTGTAGCCGATGTTGCCCGCCTGCAGATCGGGGAATATGAGAATGTTGGCTTTGCCCGCCACCGGGCTGCCGGGTGATTTCAATTGCCCGACCTTCTCCACCAGCGCGGCATCCGCCTGAAGCTCGCCGTCCACCATGAGATCGGGAGCCAGTTGTTTAACGAGCGCGGTCGCCTGAACGACCTTATCGACCAGTTCGTGTTTCGCGCTGCCTTTCGTAGAGAACGACAGCATCGCGACCTTGGGTTCCATACCGGTCAGCTGTACGCCCGATTTTGCGGTCGAAATCGCGATCGCAGCCAGTTCCTCGGCGGTCGGATTCGGGTTCACCGCACAGTCGCCGAACAGCATGACGCCGTTGTGGCCATACTCCGGGGTGGTGAGTTCCATCACAAAGCAGCTCGAAACCACCTTGATGCCGGGTGCTGTCTTGATGATCTGCAGCGCGGGACGCAGTGTGTTGGCCGTTGTATTGATCGCGCCCGCTACCATGCCGTCCGCTTCGCCTTCCTTGATCATCATGCACGCATAGAAAAGCGGATCCGTTACTTGTGCTTTCGCTGCTTCAAGGGTTACGCCCTTGTGCTTCCTCAGCTCGTAGAACTTCTCCGCGTATTCTTCCAGTTTATCCGATTTTGCCGGGTCGATCATCTTTACACCGGTATAGTCCAACCCCTTGGACATCTCCTTCATCTTGTCGATGTCTCCGAGCAGCGTGACCTCTGCAATCCCCTCCCGGGCGATAATTTCTGCCGCCTTGATCGTCCTTTCCTCGGTGCCTTCCGGCAGCATAATCCGTTTCTTTGCAGCCCGCGCCTTCTGCTTGATTCCGTCCATCAAACTCATGATTCCGTCTATTCTCCCTTCGAATATATACAAATAAGCTATTAATATTTGAAGATTGTGGTATAATGATAATACCACTCGCCTATTATATATAACTTTATCATTTTTGAAAAGGAGTATTTTATGCGTATCTGCGGAATTGTGTCGGAATATAATCCGTTTCACGCGGGACATGAATGGCACATCGCGCAGACACGTGATATCGCCGACCTCGTCGTCTGTGTGATGAGCGCCAGTTTTGTGCAGCGCGGCGAGCCCGCGATATTCGACAAGTGGACGCGCGCGGCGTGTGCGCTGCTGTGCGGCGCCGACGCCGTGGTGGAGTTGCCGCTGCTCTCCGCCGTGCAGAGCGCGGAAGGCTTCGCGCAGGGCGGCGTATCGGTGCTGCGCGCGCTGGGCGCACAGGCGATCAGCTTCGGCAGCGAAACCGCCGATGTCGGTCTGCTGACCAAAGCCGCGCACGTATTGGCAGACGAGACCGACGCTTTCCGCCGCACACTCCGTCAGCACCTTGATGACGGAAGCAGCTTTCCTGCCGCGCGCATGCAGGCGGCTTTACCGGACGCGCCCGAAATATTATGTCATCCCAATGCCATCCTCGGCATCGAATATATCAAGGCCATCATCCAGAGCGGCGCGGATATCACGCCGTTCGCCGTGCCGCGCACGGGCGGCGCATACCACAGTGCCGACATGACGGACGCGGTTCCCAGCGCGACCGCGCTGCGGGCGGCGCTTAAAGCCGGACAAACCGAGCAGGCGATCGCCGCGATGCCGCAAGGCTGCCGCGATTATGTGCGCGTTCAGATGAATCAGGGACTTGTCCCCGTATATCCGGAATGTTTCGACAATGCGCTGCTGTTTGCGCTGCGCCGCAATGGGCCGGATTATATCCGCACGCTCCACGAGGTCTCCGAGGGTCTGGAGAACCGCATATTCGAAGCCGCCCAAAGCAGCACCTCGCGCGAAGCGCTCATCGCTAAAGTCAAAACCAAGCGATATACCTATACGCGCATATCGCGTATCCTGCTCTACGCGCTGCTCGGCATCACGCGCGAGGCAGTGCGCCAACATAACCAAACGCCATTAAACCACGTACGCGTACTGGGCGTCAAGAGCCCGGATGTACTTTCCGTGCTTTCCCAATCATGTTCCGTACCGTTGGTGACCGGGTCCGCCGCCAAGTCCCCTTACCCTGCGCTGGACATTGCTGCCACTGACGTCTGGGCACTCAGCCAGCGGGTACCCCCATATCATAATGGGTATCGCGATTATACGGAAAAACTGCTCATCGGCTCCCAGCTCTGATCCCTCATACGCAGCCATACCGGTTCATAAGCTTAACCGTAAGGCTGTGATATGATGAAAAAAATCCCCCTGATTGCCGGCATCGCCGCAATGGTTGTTTTTTTACTGCTGTATCCCGACAATTGCCTTAAAGCGGCGCGATACGGGCTGGATCTGTGGTTTCACACGGTGCTGCCCTCGCTGTTTCCGTTCGTGCTCGCTTCGTTCATGCTGCTGGAAACAGGGCTGATCCGGCTCGTCGCACACTTCTTCGCCCCTGTTACGCGTTTTTTGTTCAACGCGCCCGGCGAAAGCGCCTACATATTCTTCACCGCGGCACTCTCCGGTTATCCCGTGGGCGCGCGGCTCGCGGCAGAGCTTTATCAAAACGGCCGGATATCCGAAGCCGATGCGCAAACCGTCGTGCGATTCACGAGCGTATCAGGGCCTCTGTTCATCACCGGCGCGGTTTCAGCCGGAATGCTCGGCCTGCCCGAGGCAGGCATCTACCTCGCGGCTACCCATTACCTTGCCGCGTTGCTGACGGGTGTCATCTTTGGCTTATTCCGGAACAGAAAGAAAAGAGAAAGCTTTCAGGCCCGTATATCAGTTCGGGATGCACTGGCGCAATTTCGCGCGGACTCCGCCAAATGCCCGCCCGTTGGCGCGTTGATGGCGGATGGCGTGGAGAAAGCCATGGCGCTCATGCTGCGTATCGGCGGGTACATCATCCTGTTTTCCGTGATCATGGAGCTTTTATCCGTTACGGGCGTTCTCGCTCTGCTCGCGTCGCTGTACCTCCCCGCCGCCAACATCATCGGTGTAGATGTGCAGGGGGTGTCCGCAATGATACTTGGGAGTTTAGAGGCCACCACGGGCTGCGCCAAGGTGGCTGCGATGGGCGCGCCGCTGTCGGTTGCACTGCCCATGATCGCCTCGGTCATCGCATTCGGCGGCCTGTGCGTGCACATGCAGACGCATGCGGTCTGCGCGGCAGCCAAGCTGAAGCCCCGGGGCTTCGCGCTGGCTAAAACCATTCAGGGCACGATCGCAAGTCTGTTATGTTCGCTGGCGCTGCAATGCTTCCCCCTCACCGTTACAGCCTCGTCCATATCGTCCGCATCAAAAAACGCCGCTTACGGCGGCGTCATTTTCGCGGGAATCACATTGTTGCTGGTGCTGATCATTCGCTTTTATCAAAAGCGCAGACAAAAATCAATCCTTCCGCTTACCGGAAAGCTCTAACCGATTTTTTCGGATCATTTTGAGATAGTCCGCAAAGTAGGTTTCAAGCTCCTGCATGATGTCGTCCGCATATTCGCGCGCGCCCATGACGATCTCCTTAGCGTTGCCCTGCGCCAGCTCTTTAAGCTCGTTGGCCTTGATTTCAGCCTCGCGCACAACCTCGCTTTCGGATATCCGTGTTTGCAGCTCATCCTCCGCGCTCGCGACGATCGCCGCGGCTTCGTCACGTGCGGCAGCAATAATCTGCTCTCTTTCCGCCAATACCTTCTGCGCCTCCCGAGTTTCTTCGGGCATTGCCGCTTTGATATCGGCAAGAATTTCGAGTATGATCTCAACATCGACGCTGCGCTTATTAGAGAACACCGACCTCGGGCTGTTCTCTACCTCTTCCCGGAGTTCTTCGAGCAGTTCGTGGATTTTCATCGGCTCACCTGCCATATTGCTTAATCACATCTTCCTTAATAGCTTCGGGCACCAGGCCCGTAATATCTCCGTTATGGCTCGCAAGCTCCTTAACCATGCTGGAACTTAAAAACGAAAGGTTGATATCCGTCATCAGGAATATTGTTTCGATATCCTTGGCGAGTTTTGCGTTCATCGCCGCCATCTGGTATTCATATTCAAAATCCGACAGTGCGCGTAGTCCGCGTATCACCACGTTTGCATCCGTTTTCTTCATATAATCGACCAGCAGGCCCGCAAAACTGTCTACCTTTACGTTGGGAAGATGCGCAATGCTCCGCTGAATGAACTCCATACGCTGCTCTGTAGAGAAAGCGGGCTTTTTATTTTTATTAACGAGCACCGCAACGGTGACGTCATCAAACATCGCGGCGGCACGGCATATCACATCGAGATGGCCGGAAGTGACCGGGTCAAAGCTTCCGGGGTAAACACATTTAAGCAAATCAGCCCTCATATTCCAGAAAAATCAGCGATATATCGCCGTAATCCCTACGCTTAGTAAAATTATACTCCGATGGAGGCAAAAAATCAAACTTTCTGCGGCATTCCATTGCAACCACTGCGCCGTGTTCCAATATGCCACCTTCATGCGCGAGCTTTAGCACCTTATCGTAATAGCCTGCGTCATAGGGCGGGTCGAGCAGCAGCAGATCGTATTTCCCGAGTGTAGGCAGCAGCGTCATGGCATTGCCCTTCAATACGCGAAAGCTGTCCTTATCCTCAACCATCTTAAGGTTCTCGGTCAGCGCGCGCAGGCACTGCGGTTCACGCTCGATAAAATCTACATGCGCCGCCCCGCGCGAGAGCGCCTCGATACCGAGCGCGCCGCTGCCCGCAAATGGGTCGAGCACGCGGTTACCCTCAATCTGAAACTGCAGTACGCCGAACAATGCTTCCTTCACCTTGTCCGTCGTCGGCCTTGCCGCTTCGCCCTTGGGGCATGCAAGCGGCCTGCCCTTGTATTGTCCCGCGATCACGCGCATCAGACTTCTCCCAGAATGCGCCGTTCCGTAACGACATAATCCATTCGCACATCGTGCGGCTCCGCCTCGATGTTGTCCACGAGCTGGCTCTCGTAGCACACGCCGATTTTTACTACGCCTCTGTACTGCAAAAACCGGTCATAGTAACCAGCGCCGAAACCGATGCGGTATCGCTGCAGATCGAACACCACGCCCGGCACGATCACGACATCCGGCTCCACCTTATCGCTGTCCGAGGTGATTACCGGCTGCGGTATGCCATAAGCGCCGCGCTGCATTTTCGTATTGCTGCAAAAATTCGCAGCCAACAGGCCTTCCGCAGTGACGCACGGCAACGCCATGCTTTTACCCATATCGAGCAGCGCCTGCGTAAGCGCCCACATATCCGGTTCGTTCTTGACCGCGCAGTAGGTCATCACACGCTGCGCATTTTGAACACAGGGAAGCGAAAGCAGTTGTTTCGTGATTGCCTCGCTGCCGCGCACCACACTCTGCTCACTAAGCGACTGGCGCATGTCCAGCATTTCCCTGCGCATTTCTTCCTTCATGTCATCCCTCAACGTACAGCCGCGGCACACGCGGCGAAATGGCACATAATATCTCGTAGTTGATCGTACCGCACAGCTTTGCGATCTCCTCCACGGTGATCTCGTCGCGTCCTTGCCTGCCGATACAGACCGCTTCGTCATGCAGCTTGACGCCTTCGATGTCCGTCACATCGACCAGTATCTGATCCATGCAAACACGCCCGACCACACGCGCACGCCTGCCGCGAATCAGCACTTCGCCGCGATTCGAAAGCAGCCGGTTATAGCCGTCCGCGTAACCGATGGGCAGCGTCGCGATACGCATCTCTTTCGGCGCGGTGAACGTGCAGCCATAGCTGATCTTGCTTCCCGCTTCGACGGTTTTGACGAACGATATCTGCGTATGCAGCGACATCGCGGGACTCAGCTTGATATCGCGGCAAACCTCGTCCGACGGATAGCAGCCGTACATCGCAATGCCTGTGCGCACCATATCATACGCGGTACCCGGGCAATCGATCGCGCCGCCGCTGTTGGCTGCGTGCAATATCGGCGTAAAGCCGCGCTGTTTTACCTGCTCGGCGTACTGCTGGAACTTTTCGTTCTGCATGGCAGTATACGCCTTGTCCGCTTCATCTGCAACAGCAAAATGCGTCATCAGTCCTTCCAGCATCAGGCCGGGTTCGGCTTCGATCATATCGAGCATGCGCGCAAGTTCCTCGGTGCTGCGCACGCCGATACGATTCATACCGGTGTCTACCTTAAGGTGAAGTTTCATCGTCTTGCCGGTTTCACGGCTGACGATGCTTGCGGACTGCACGCAGTCCTCCGAGGCAACCACCATACTGAGATCGAGTTCAGCAGCCAGCCGCCACTGCGAAAGATTGGACGGCCCCAGCACGAGAATAGGGGCTTGTATGCCCTCCTCGCGCAGCGGTACGCCTTCCTCGGGTATCGCAACGGCGATCCAATCCGCGCCCGCTTCGAGCGCGGCCTTGGCGGTCATCACGCTGCCGTGTCCATATCCATCCGCCTTGTCCACCGCGCAAAACATCGCATGCGCGGGCAGGCTTTCCTTGATGTTTCTTACGTTGCTCTTGATCGCTTTAAGCTCCACGATCGCATAGGTTGGCCGAATCAGCATAATTTCCTTCTTTAATTCACGAGGCGGGCAGCGCTGCCCGCCTCCGTATTGGCGTATAATATATTGACTTTACCCACGTTCCGCAAGCTATGCTTTGTAAACGTCCTCTTCGCTGAGCAGTTTGATGCCGCTTTCCCCGAGTACTTTAATGGCAGACGCCACTTCCTCCACGCGGAACAGGATCATCGCATTCTGACCGTGCGTATGCACGAACGAATACAGATACTCCACGCTGATTCCCGCGTCATCGAGTGTTTTGAGGACGCTTGCGAGGCCGCCCGGCTTGTCGGGAACCTCCGCTACGATCACCTCGGTCGTGCTCGCGGTAAAGCCGTTGGAGCGCAGCAGCTGGATCGTCTTGTCGGGGTCGCTCACGATGCAGCGCATGATGCCAAAATTGGTGGTATCGGCGATGGACAGCGCGATCAGGTCGATTCCCGCCTGCCCCAGCACGTCGGTGATGCGCGCCAGTCTTCCCTTCTTGTTTTCCACGAACACAGAAATCTGCTTGATCATATAAAAACCTCCTTACAGCTTTCGGTTATCGATTACTCTCTTGGCTTTGCCTTCGCTCCGCGCGATGGTTTTGGGCTCGACGAGTGTGACCGTGACGCTGATGCCCAATACGGACTGAATCTCGGCGCGGATGCGCTTGCTGAGCGCTTCGAGCTTTTTCACCTCGTCCGAGAACAGCTCGCCGGATACCTCTACCTGCACTTCGAGCGTATCGAAGTTGTCCACGCGGTCCACCACGATCTGATAATGCGGCGAGACCTCTGCGATCTGCACGAGCACACTTTCGATCTGCGACGGGAACACGTTGACCCCGCGGATGATGAGCATGTCGTCGCTGCGGCCCAGCACCTTGCTCATGCGCGCCATGGTGCGCCCGCAGCCGCACTTTTCGATGTGCAGCGATGTGATATCGCGCGTACGGTAACGGATGAGCGGGATGCCCTGCTTGTCAATCGTCGTAATCACGAGCTCGCCTTCGCTGCCATAGGGCAGCGGCTCCAGTGTTTCGGGATCGATGATTTCGGCGAGGAAGAAGTCCTCGGCGATGTGCAGACCCTGCTTGTATTCACAATCCGAAGCGACGCCCGGCCCCATGATCTCCGACAGACCGTAGATGTCGATCGCGAGGATACCGAGGCGCTGTTCGATCTCGGTACGCATGGCTTCCGTCCACGGCTCCGCCCCGAACACGCCGCCCTGCAGCTTGAGCGTTTTGCGGTCGATACCCATCTCCTCGATGGTCTCGGCAAGGTACAGCGCGTACGAGGGCGTACACGCCAGAATCGTGGTGCCGAAGTCCTGCATGAGCATGATCTGCTTCTTGGTGTTGCCGCCCGACATCGGCACCGTCACGGCCCCCAGCCGCTCCGAGCCGTAGTGCGCGCCGAGGCCGCCCGTGAACAATCCGTAGCCATAGGCCACCTGTACAACGGAGCCCTTGTGGCCGCCCGCAAAGGTCAGCGTGCGGGCCATGAGGCTCGCCCAGTTGTCGATGTCGTACTTCGTATAGGCAACTACTGTCGGTTTGCCCGTGGTGCCGGATGACGCGTGGATACGCACGATGTCGTCCATATCTGCGGCGAACAGCCCGAACGGGTAGTTATCGCGCAAGTCCTGTTTGACCGTGAACGGCAGCAGCCTCACGTCGCTGAGCGACCGGATATCCTCCGGCTTCAGCCCCTTCTCGTCGAACGCCTTTTTGTAGAAAGGCACACGATCATAGACCCTTTTAACCGTTTCCTGCAGCTTCTTTAATTGTAACGCGTAAAGCTGTTCCCTGTCCATGCATTCGACAGCTTCATTCCAATATCTCATATGATCCTCCTGAAATTTTTAGGCGTTATAACCCTTCCCGAACGCAGAAATGTTCATTTCAAGGAATTTTGGAGGAACCGTATCCGTAATCGCGTCGAGGAAGGCCTGTTTATCAAGACCCATGTGCTTTGCCATTACCCCGAGCAGCACGATGTTGACCGCCTTTGCGCTGCCTGCCTCTGTGGCAAGCCCCAGCGCATCGACAAACACCGCATCCGGCACAACCGTGCGGATACGCTGCTCGATATCCGCAGGATACTGCTCCGCACCGGTGATCACCGGCATAGGCGCAATCTCCTGCGAGTTAATAAACATACTGCCGTTTTTTTTCAAACGGCCCATCCACCTCAACGCTTCCAATTTTTCGAACGCCAATATCACATCCGCGCTGCCGTCGTCGATAACGGGCGCAAAAACCTGTTTCCCATACCGCACATGCGTGACGACGCTGCCGCCGCGCTGTGCCATACCGTGTACCTCGCTGATGCGCACGTCATATCCCAGCTTTTCCGCCATCCTGCCCAGCACCCGGCTTGCCAGCAGCGTGCCCTGTCCGCCTACGCCTACGATCAATATATCCGTCATATCAGTTACCTGCCGTTTCTATCGCGCCAAACGCGCACACGCCCGCACAAAGCCCGCACGCCGTACACAGCGACGCGTCGATGCACATGCCGCTTTCTGCCTTGACGATCGCCGGACAACCCAGCTTCATACATACGCCGCACTTTTTGCACTTATCCGTGACGACGCAGACCGCTTCGCTGCTCTTCTTGTTCAGCAGCACGCAGGGGCGTTTGGCGATGACCACACTCAATTCCTCACGTGCCGTCTCTTCCTTCAGCACCTGTTCGATCGCCTTGACATCGAACGGATCGACGATGCGGATATTCTTGACGCCGATGGCTTTGACAAGTTCCGGGATATCAATCGCATAGGCAATATCGCCTTTGATATCCTTGCCCGTCGCAGGGTTCTGCTGATGGCCTGTCATGCCGGTCGTGGAATTATCGAGTATGATCACGGTCGAAGTTGCGCCGTTATACACCATATCTACAAGGCCAGTGATGCCGGAATGGAAGAACGTCGAGTCACCGATCACCGCGACGAGTTTGCGCGCAAACTCTCTCCCCCGCGCCTTTTCCATACCCATTGCGGTTCCGATACTCGCGCCCATGCATACGCACGTATCGATGCCCGTGAGCGGCGGCAGCGCGCCCAGCGTATAGCAGCCGATGTCGCCTGTCGCCGTGAGGCCCAGCTTCTTGATCGCATAGAATACCGCGCGGTGCGGACAGCCGGGGCACATCACCGGCGGCCTCTGCGGCAGCGCGCCGGGGTCCGTTACCTCGGTCTTTTCTCCGCCGATACGCTCTTTGATCAGGTTGACGCTGTACTCGCCCTGCACCGTGAACAGCTCTTTACCGACGACGGAGATACCCATTGCTTTGATCTGGTTCTCAAAGAACGGCTCAAGCTCCTCTACGACGTAAAGCTTGTCCACGTTCGCTGCGAACTCGCGAATGAGCTTTTCGGGCAACGGGTATACCATGCCCAGTTTGAGCGTGCTTGCCTCCGGCAGCGCTTCGCGCACATACTGGTACGGGATGCCGCTGGTAATCACGCCGATTTTCTTGTCCCTGTATTCGATTTGGTTAATAGGCAGCGTATCCGCGAAAGCTTTGACGTCCTTCTGGCGCTGCTCCACCACGAGATGGCGCTTCTTGGCCATACCCGGCATCATCACATATTTGCCGATATCTTTTTTATATTCTTTGAGCGGTACTTGCTGACGATCGCTCAATTCCACCGGCGTAAGCGAATGCGAGAGCCGGGTGGTGGAGCGTACGAGCACAGGCGTATCGAACTGCTCTGACAGGTCATACGCCAGCATGACCATCTCTCTTGCTTCGGCGCTGCTCCCAGGCTCAAGCATCGGCAGATGCGCGCTGCGCGCGTAGAAACGCGAATCCTGCTCGTTCTGACTCGAGTGCATGCCCGGATCGTCCGCGACGATGAGCACCAGTCCGCCGTTCACGCCCGTGTACGACGCGGTAAAAAGCGGGTCTGCCGCGACGTTAAGCCCCACATGCTTCATGCAGCACAGCGCCCGCGCGCCTCCGATGGACGCGCCGATCGCGACCTCTAAAGCCACCTTCTCGTTGGGCGACCATTCGGCATATATCTCGTTGTATTTGGCAATGTTTTCGGTGATTTCCGTACTCGGCGTACCGGGGTACGCTGCGGCGACGGTTACGCCCGCTTCATAGGCTCCGCGTGCGAACGCCTCGTTGCCTGACATCAGTTTCTTCATGCATATCTCCAAACTTTTGCTGTCGTTTTATTGATTGCGCAGGTCGGTCACGCGCTTGGCCTTGCCCTCGAATCGTTTCAGCGATTCAGGTTCCACGAGCTTTACCGCCGCGTCGATGTTGAGCACTGTATACAGCGCATGCTGGATTTTGCGCTCCAGCGCCTCCAGGGCGCTGAACTTATCGAGCAGCGAGGCGTCGATCACCTCGACAAGCACCTCGATCTTGTCCATGTAACCGTCCTTGCGGACAATGATCTCGTAGTGCGGGCCGATATCCTCGATGCCCAGCAGCACGCTCTCGATCTGCGACGGGAACACGTTGACGCCGCGGATGATCAGCATGTCGTCCGTGCGGCCCTGCACCTTGGCCATGCGTAAGGACGTACGTCCGCATTCGCACTTTTCCGGAATCAGCCACGTGATATCCTTCGTGCGGTAACGCAAGATAGGCAGCGCCTCCTTGGAGAGTGACGTGATCACAAGCTCCCCCGGCTGCCCGTCGGGTACCGGTTCCAGCGTATTCTTATCCACCACTTCGCAGTAGAAATGATCCTCTGCGATGTGCATTCCATTCTTTATATAACATTCGCCCGAGACGCCCGGCCCAAGCACCTCGGAAAGCCCGTAGTTCTCGGTATCGATGATGCCCCACGCCTCTTCGATCTCGCGGCGCATCTCCTCGGTGTGACCCTCGCCGCCGAACATGCCAATGCGCAGCTTGAGCTTACTCTTGTCGATCCCCTTTTTCTTGGCGACCTCCGCCATGTACAGTGCATAGGACGGCGTGCCGACGAGCACGGTCGTACCGAAGTCCTCCATGATGGCAAGCTGGCGTTCCGTGTTGCCGCCCGAAATGGGGATAATGGAAGCCCCCATCTTCTCCAGCCCGTAATGCAGCCCGAACGCGCCCGTGAACAGCGTATAGCCGAATGTGATCTGCGCCACGTCGTCCGCCGTTGCACCTGCCGCGCAGGCAAGCCGCGCCACGCATTCCGCCCACATGTCGATATCGGCCTTCGTATAGCCCACAACGGTGGGTTTGCCCGTGGTGCCGGAGGATGCATGGATGCGCACAACCTCGCGCATCGGTACCGCAAACAGGTTGTAAGGGTAGTTATCCCTCAGGTCGTCCTTGACCGTAAACGGTATCTTTCGGATATCGTCCAGCGATTTGATGTCGTCCGGATGCACTCCGGCCTCATCGAGCTTTTTTCTGTAATGCGCCACATTGTTATAACACCGTGCTACCGTGCTTTTGAGCCTTTCGAGCTGTACCGCACGAATTTCGTCGCGAGAAGCGCACTCCATCCTTTCGTTCCAGATCATTTTCTACCTCTCTTTTTGCGCAAAGAGAACTGCTGTGCTCCCGTGCTTCTATATATAGGGTGATTATAGCGTATCACTACGCAAAAATAAAGCCTTTATGCCGCATTTTCGTAATCATATATCTTCATTGACAACACAAAGGGCCGCCCTGCGGCAGCCCTTGTAGCTGGTAAATCGTTATTTCGCGAGTACTTTCTTGAGTTTTGCAAACCGCGGCATGCCGTCCTCGAACGGGAGGTTGGTGTCGCCCTGGATGAGCGGCAGCGCGTAATCGATGTATTCCTGCGTTAAGCCCGCGCCGTCCGGTTTGATCCACGCGTCGGGGATCTTCTTCTCACGGTTGGCCACTTCGGTCAGATTGATGAGCTTGACGCCGCACTTGTACTCTTTGCCCGGCTCGCGCTCGAACGCGACCATCAGGTCGGTCTTGCCTTCCGCAGCCGCTTTGACGGCGGTCTGTCCGGCAAGATACGCTTCGTCGATGTCGGTCTTAGAGGCGATGTGCGCCGCGCAGCGCTGCAGCAAACTGAACTCGATCGCGCGCACCTTCGCGCCGGATTTCTCGCGCACGAAGTTCGCCAGCGTGTAAGCAAGGCCGCCGAGCTGCGCATGGCCGAAGGAGTCCTTCGTCTGCGACATGCTGCTGCCGTACTCAGAGATGTATTTGCCGTCCTTGTCCTTGATGCCTTCGGACACTGCGACGAGCGCGTTGCCGTTCTTCTTGTAGATCGCGGTGACGCGTTCAAGGAAATCTTCCATGTCGAAATCGCGCTCCGGCAGATAGATGAGATCCGGGCCGGTACCCTTGAATGACGCGAGCGCGGTCGCGGCGGTCAGCCAGCCCGCGTTGCGGCCCATCACCTCGAGGATCGTGATCGTGCCGGTGTCATAAACGCGCGCGTCCTGATAAACTTCCATCGTCGACGTGGCGATATATTTGGCGGCGCTGCCGTAACCCGGGCAGTGATCTGTTGCCCACAGGTCGTTGTCGATCGTCTTGGGCACGCCCATGACGCGAATTTCATAGCCGGATTTCTGCATGTACTTGCTGATCTTGTTGCAGGTGTCCATGGAGTCGTTGCCGCCGTTGTAGAAGAAATACCGCACGTCGTATTTCTTGAAAACTTCGAGCATACGCTTATAATCGGTTTCGTCCACTTCCGCGTCTTTCAGCTTGTAGCGCACCGAGCCCAGCGCCGAGGACGGCGTGGTCTTTAAAAGATCAAGTTCCTTCATGTCTTCCTGACCGATGTCATACAGCTGCTCATTCAGCACGCCCTTGATGCCGTGCGCCGCGCCATAAACCTTGGTAATGCACTCCTCTTTGAGCGCCTGTTAAAACACGCCGCACGCGCTGGCGTTGATTACTGAAGTCGGCCCGCCCGACTGACCAAATATACAT
>JAEWCC010000011.1 GCA_023390815.1 Bacillota bacterium | reverse complement strand
CGCGCAGCTTCGCGAGATATTCGTTTGCCGCAGCGATGCTGCCGTGCGGCAGTGCGCACGCCGTAATATATCCCGAGGAAATTTGATCGGGGTTGTTGATCCTTCTGCCCGCGAGCGGGGTGCCGCTCCAGTCGGTGCGCATCTCAAAGCCGATTGTCGTTGCGATGCCGATGGTTTTGCCCGCGGCGATAAACTCCTGCGCGCCGCCCACCGAGTCGTGATCCATCAGCCCAACGGTCGAAAGGCCGCATTCCACCGCTTTCCAAACGGCTTTCGTTGGGGAGTAAGGCGAGAAGGAATACGTGGTGTGGACGTGATTGTTCGTCAGCCCTTCGGATTGCGCCCTGACAAGCTGCCCGCTGTCCAGCCCTTTCTTGAGCTGCGCCAGCGCTTCCAGCCGTGTCTCCTTCGTGCCGCCGTTGAGTGCCTGTATGCTGTCTCCTGCGTGTATCATATCTTCCGCGCTCCGATCAGGTCATCTGCTGGCCGCCGGTGACGTTGATGGCCTGCCCCGTCATGTAGCTCGCTTCGTCGCTGGCTAAAAACACCAGCGCGTTTTCGACGTCTTCGTACTGGCAGCCGCGTTTGAGCGGCACCTGATCAATGTACTTCTGACGCACTTCTGCTTCCGTAATCCCCTGATTCGCGGCATATTGCTTGAACAGGCTGTTGACCCACAACGGCGAGTCGAGCAGGTTACCCGGGCAGATTGCGTTCACGCGCACCTGATACGGCGCGAGCTCCAGCGCAAGGCTCTGAACCAGACCGATGCCGCCGAATTTGCTCGCGGCGTAGGCGGAGTTCTTGAACGAGCCCTTCTTGCCTGATTTGGAGTTGATCTGAATGATGACGCCGCTCTGTTGTTGGATGAAGTACTCGGCGGCGGCTTTGGCGGTGTTGAAGAAGCCGCACAGGTTCACGTCGATGACCTTCTTCCATCTTGCCGGGTCAAACTCCGTGACCGAGCCCGACATCAGAATCGCCGCGTTAGAAACGAGGATATCGATCCTGCCGTATGTATCGACAGCGGTCTTCATGAGCGCTTCGCAGCTCGCATAATCCGTCACATCGATATACGCGGCTGTGCCATCCTTCAGCAGTGCCGCAGTCTCCTTTGCGCCCTCCAGATTGACATCTCCGACGACGACTTTTGCGCCTTCCTCCGAAAGCCGTATGGCCAGCGCCTGCCCAAGGCCCTGTGCCGCGCCTGTAATCACGGCTACCTTATCCTTCAGCCTGACGCAGTTTGCGATTTTCATTGTCCCATCCCCCGTGAAGATTGATTATTTGGCATGCAGCTGCCTCGCTTTATGCCAGCAACATTATACATGGGCACAGCGGGTGAAACAAGAACATTTTTGGATTTACCTTTTTATTTCTGTCGTTACCTGTGTTCTTAAAGTATCTTGTTTGTTTTACAGGTACATTCACAGATTTTCAATTGAATTGTGGTATACTTTAAGGTAAAATAAGCTTGTCAGCTATATCAAAGTCACGGGAGGGCGTATGCTCGCTAACGAAAGACAGATGCAGATGCTCGAAATCATCGGCGCGCGCGGCACCATCAAGGTATCGGAATTGAGCGACCATTTTCATATTTCCACCGAAACCGTCCGGCAAGACCTCAATAAGCTGGAGCGCGACGGCAAGGTCGTGCGCGTACACGGCGGCGTCAGCGCGGCGCCCGACGACCAGGCCGAGGAGCCTTACGCCCGGCGCGAAATTATGAACGTGCCCGATAAAACGCGCATCGCGCGGGAGGCGGTACAGCATATCGTCCCATACGAACAGATCATTCTGGACGCAAGCTCCACGTGCGGGTTCGTTGCGCGCGAGCTGCCCGATATGCCGTTGACGGTGCTTACAAATTCCTTTCGCGTGACTGCGGAACTTGCTTCCAAGCACAACATCGAGGTGGTGCTGCTGGGCGGCACGATGCTGCGCCAGTCCCTGAGCTTTTACGGCCGCGCCACGCAGGCGATGCTCGATATGTACCGCGTCAGCAAGGCGTTCCTGTCGTGCAAGGGTATCGAGCACGATTACGGGGTCAGCGACGCCAACGAGGCCTCTGCACTCACCAAGCAGCAGATGATGCGCATCGCCGGGCAAACCTGGCTGCTCGCGGATCACAGCAAATTCGGGCGTTCCAGCTTCATCCGTATCGCCGGGCTGGAGGAGGTCCACCATATCATCACTGACCCGCGGATATCGTCAGAACAGATTGGCGCGCTGGGCGAATACGCTGAAAAAATTCTCGTCGCAAAGTAAAACGGCCCGGGTTTCCGGACCGTTAAGCCTCTGACATAGTTCCTTTTGTCATTCTGAAGGTGGGAAGCACCTGAAGAATCTTTGAAACTCCAACCACTTTAAGGTCCTCGTCCACTGCGTAGTCGCTTGCGCTCAGGATGACACTAAGGAATTTATCAACAATCTAGCGGCCCGGATTCCCGGACCGTTTTCTCTATAATCGGTTAGTAGTCCTGCGGCTGCGGATATTGATAATACTTTCCGGCGTAGTTCTTCATCACGACCTCTTCATCGTTCATATAGACCACATATTCGGGGTTGATGGGCACCTTGCCTCCGCCGTGCGGCGCGTCAATCACGAACTTGGGAACCGCATAGCCCGAAATGCTGCCGGTTAGCGCGCGGATAATCTCTACGCCGGTCTCCACGCGCGTACGGAAATGACCCAGCCCCTGGCTCAAGTCGCACTGGTAGAGATAATACGGCCTCACACGCGCC
Organism: Bacillota bacterium; assembly: GCA_023390815.1. Taxonomy (GTDB): domain Bacteria; phylum Bacillota; class Clostridia; order Christensenellales; family SZUA-584; genus JAEWCC01. The sequence goes on along the minus strand of JAEWCC010000011.1, from coordinate 2,384 downwards.
TTCACGAGTGTTAAAAGCAGTTCCTTCATCGTACCCACGTTATCGTTGATGCCGCGCAGCAGCACACTCTGGTTGCCCAGCGGAATGCCTGCATCCACAATGTCGGCGCACGCCTTCACCGCTTCGGGCGTCAGCTCCTTCGGATGGTTGAAGTGCGTATTGATCCAGATCGGGTGATACTTTTTCAGCATGGCGAGCAGCTCCGGCGTGATGCGCATGGGCAGCACAACCGGCACGCGCGTGCCGATGCGGATGATCTCTACATGCTTGATATTACGCAGCCGCGACAGTATGCTTTCAAGCTTACTGTCCCCCATTGTGAGCGGGTCGCCGCCCGAAACCAGCACATCGCGTATCTGCGGGTTCTTCTCGATATAGCTGACCGCCACCTTCACTTCCGCTTCGGAGATGAACTGGTCTTCCTCCCCCACCATGCGCCGCCGCGTACAGTGGCGGCAGTACATGGCGCATGTACGCGTGACGAGGAATAACACACGGTCAGGATAGCGGTGAACGATGTTCTTTACGGGGCTTTCGCGCTCCTCATCGAGCGGGTCGGCCATCTCGCACGGGAGCACATGCGTCTCGCCGATTGCAGGCACCGCCTGCATGCGGATCGGACAATTCGGGTCAACCGGGTTCATCAGCGACGCATAATAGGGTGTAATCGCCATGCGGAACAGGTTCAGGCAATAGCCGATGTCCTGTTTATCTTTCTCGGAAAGCCGTATCACCTTTTCAAGCTGCTGCACCGTGGTGATTCGGTTTTTGATCTGCCACTTCCAATCGTACCATTGGGCGCTGTGAGGTTCAATTTCATTGGCTGTAAACATACTGCTTCCCATCGTCATTTCCTCACTACAAATGAGATTTGATGCTGTCTTTTTGCGGTGACATCCCATACCGTTCAAGTGCGGCGGCAAGGACGCCGCGCACCAGCGTGGTATAGTCGGTACCGTTCATTTCCGCAAGCATGGGAAAGTCGCTGTATTCGGGCGCAAGCCCGGGCAGCGGGTTAATCTCGATAAAATAGAGCTTTCCGTCGGGCGCAAGCCTAAAGTCCATACGGGCGAAATCCCGGCAGCCAAGAACGTCATATACCTTGCGCGCCGTGCGTACCATTTCTGTCTCGGTCTGCGTGCTGATGTCCGCCGGACTCTTATACCGGATCAGCTTCTCGTAATTCTGTTTGACGGTAAAGCTGTAGATGTTATATGGGTTTTCCTTGTCGAGATAAATGATCTCCATGGGCGGGAACACGCGCGCATCCTCGCCGTTGCCGAGTACTCCTACGGTAAACTCGCGGCCGGGGATATACTCTTCCACAAGCATATCCTGCTTGTAATCGCGGATGTTCTTTTCCGCCAGCGCGCGCAGCGCCTTGCTGTCTGTAACGATGGCGACGTCGGAGATACCCTTGCTGGAGCCTTCGGCGTTGGGCTTAACGATCGCGGGGAACGTGAATCCGCTGCCGATGTGAAGATGGTCCCGCGTGATGACGCGGTATTTGGGCGTTCTGATGTGATAGGTGGACAGCAGGCGCTTGGTCAGCGCCTTATCTAGCCCGATGCAGAGCGTGGTCTCGTCGGAGCCGGTGAACGGAATGCGCATCATATTGCACAATGCCGGGACCTCCGCTTCACGGCCTCTGCCTTGTATTCCTTCGGCAATATTAAAGACGATATCCACCGTATGCTTCGCCAGCCTCTCGGGCAGCGTTTCGTCCGCTTCCATCAGCTCTACACGGCAATCATCGTCTTCCAGGGCTTCCTTAATCGCGAGCACAGTTTCGAGGTTGTCGTACTCCGCTTCTGCGTCCTCGACGTCGGAAGGTATATGCTTTTTAAGGTTAAATGTAAGGCCCACACGCAGCAGGGGCCCAGGGTCCGGTTTGGGCGCTTCCTCCACCGAATATCACCATCCTTGCTGAATTTCTTCAGTGAGTGTATGCCTTTTGGTTTTCAAAGTCAATCGGCTTTTTTGGTGTATTTTGTGAATTTATCTGTGAATAGACACGTGAACTGGATATGCATTTCATACACTCGTTCATACGCTGATTTTATCATTCTAAGGGGCAATGGTGACTTTTTTATATTATCACTCACCCGTCATGCAGCCGCTTAGCGCGCCATGATGCAATTTTCTCATTGACAGATCTTCCGCTTCCCATTATTATTAAATTACTTTTTAATAGTATTTTAATTAGAGGCGACTTATGGCAAATGCAATACTGGTCAAAGGGCTGAATATGCAGCGGGTGCGCGACGAGTTCAGAGCCTTGCGAAAAGCGACGATTTTCGAGCTGGCGCAAAAAACGGCGCTCAGCGTGGTCACGGTCAAAACCGTGCTGGAAGAAATGATCGCACAGGGCGAAGCCTCTGAAG
>JAEWCC010000044.1 GCA_023390815.1 Bacillota bacterium | reverse complement strand
GTGCCGCACCGAGCACATGTTCTTCAACGAAGACCGCATTCCCGCGATGCGCGAGATGATCGTTTCCAAGAACGTGGAACAGCGCGTGCGTGCGCTGGCCAAGCTGCTGCCCATGCAGAAGGAAGACTTCAGAGGTATCTATGAGGCGATGGGCGAGCTGCCTGTCACCATCCGTCTGCTCGACCCGCCGCTCCACGAATTCCTGCCGACAGCGGAGGAAGATATCAAGGCGCTGGCGAAAGAAATGATCATGCCGGTGGAGGAACTCAAACTCGCGATCGCGAACCTGCACGAGTTCAACCCGATGATGGGACACAGAGGCTGCCGTCTTGCGGTGACGTATCCGGAAATCGCCGAGATGCAGGTGCGCGCCATCATCGAAGCGGCGATCGAAGTCTCCGCGGAGAAGAAAATCCACATTAAGCCCGAGATCATGATCCCGCTCGTGGGCGAAATCAAGGAATATAAGTACGTCAAAGACATCGCGGTCAAGACGGCGGATAAGGTCATTGCGGAGAAGGGCGTGAAGATCGAGTACATGGTCGGAACGATGATCGAGATTCCGCGCGCGGCGCTGACAGCGGATGAGATAGCGGCGGAAGCCGAGTTCTTCTCGTTCGGCACGAACGACCTTACCCAGATGACGTTCGGCTTCTCGCGCGACGACGCGGGCAAGTTCCTCGAGGACTACTACAACAAGAAGATCTACGAGTCCGATCCGTTTGCGAAGCTCGACCAGAAGGGCGTAGGCAAGCTCGTCAAGATGGCGGTCGATCTCGGCAAGTCGGTTCGCCCGAACATCAAGCTGGGCATCTGCGGTGAGCACGGCGGCGAAGCAAGCTCCATCGAGTTCTGCCATCGTACCGGCCTTAACTACGTATCCTGCTCGCCGTTCCGCGTTCCGATCGCACGGCTTGCGGCGGCTCACGCGGCGATCATCAACGCGAAATAAGACTGCGGCACTTTTTATGGCGGCATCAGCCAGCCGCTAACCTTTAACCGCTATTGCGACGTCGAAAGGCGAGGAAACTCTGCCTTTCGACGTTTGCTTTTGATGAGGTGCATGGATGAACGAAGTAAAAATCTATCGAAGTATCGCCAAGCTGCCGGATATCGATCTCTTTTATCTGGATACGAAAACAGTCGGGCCTGCAATCGTCTGCCTGCATGGGAGATGGGGGCGGGCGGAGACCTGGTTCGATTTCATGCAGCGCTATGGAAAAACGCATAGGGTCATTGCCCCGGACCAGCGGGGGCATGGCCTTTCCGGCAAGCCCGACTCCGAATACACGGCGGAAGAAGTGGCGGCGGATGTTGCGGACCTGCTGGATTACCTGGATATCGATTCCGCTTTAATCGTGGGCCATTCCATGGGCGGGCGTGTGGCCGGATATTTCGCGGCGCTGTATCCGCAGCATGTGAAAGCGCTCGCGATACTGGACAAATCCGCATCGGCCAGCGTGCAGAGCCGCAGGCTGTCTCCTGGGCAAATACCGGCAGATCCGGTGACGAAAGATTGGCCGCTGCCGTTCTCCACTTGGGGCGAGGCAAGAGCATTTATATCGGAAAAAATGGAGACCGAGCTGAGCAGGCAATATTTCATGAACAGTCTGGTTGAAACCGTGGAAGGGATTAATGTGCTGTTCAGCCCGCGGGCGATGGCGATGAACACGGTCAACGATACGGAGTGGTTCCATCTGCTGCCGCAGATCAAATGCCCCGTACTGCTGCTTCGAGCAAAAAAGGGCGGCGCCGTGACGGATCAGGATTTTAACCGGATGCAGTCGCTTCTGCCGGACTGCATGGCGTGCGAGGTGTCAAATCCCGATCACAACGTACATCTGTCCAACAAAGAGGAGTTTTACGGGCATTTCGACGCCTTTTTAAAAGCGGCAGCGGATTTACGGTAAACGGATATTGTCCCAGAAAATCCTGTTCGGGATTGTGGTTTCAGGAAAGAGAGGGGTTCCAATGGAACCGGCATGGTGTGATGATCTCTTGACCCTGTCCTTTTTTTGCACCAGAGGAACCATTTGTACGGGTTTCGGCAGGATTTTTGCTGCCGATGTATAAATAGTAAGCATGGACAAACAGGCCATATGCTTCCGCGAGGAGCATGAAAGACAAGAATATGAGACGCTTGCGCCTTATGCCGCCAAGTCTGCGGAGAGCCGGGGACGGGACCGCGAGCTAGAGCCCTGTCCGATGCGCACTGTCTATCAGCGGGATCGCGACCGCATCGTTCACTGCAAATCGTTCCGGCGGCTCAAGCACAAGACGCAGGTTTTCCTCTCCCCGGAGGGGGACCATTACCGCACGCGCCTGACGCACACGCTCGAGGTGTCACAGATTGCGCGGACGATATCGCGCTGCCTGAAGCTCAACGAGGATCTGACCGAGGCGATCGCAATGGGACACGACCTGGGGCATACGCCGTTTGGGCATTCGGGCGAGCGCGTATTGCAGGAGCTGACGGGTCACTTTGAGCACAACGAGCAGAGCCTTCGCGTCGTAGAACTGCTGGAGAAGGGCGGCGAAGGGCTCAATCTTACGTTCGAGGTGCGTGACGGCATACTGAATCACAAGAAATCCCTTAAGCCTTCTACTTTGGAGGGCATGGTCGTCAACTATGCCGACCGTATCGCCTATATCAACCACGATATCGACGACGCGCTGCGGGCAGGTATCATCGGCAGCATACCGGAGCCGTATGAGCGCGCCTTTGGTAAAACGCACAGCGATCGTATCGACACTATGATCCGCGACATCGTACTCAGCAGCTATGGTCAGGCTCATGTGCGCATGTCGGCGGATATTGAAACGCTGACGGAAGAGCTTCGTCAGTATATGTTTCAGCATGTCTACTTCGGGTCCAAGGCCAAAGAGGAGGAAGGCAAAGCGGAGAACATGATCCGTCTTCTGTATGCACACTACCGTGAAATGCCGCAGGACATGGGGCAGGACGCGTTGCGGCGCGTGGAGCAATACGGCTTGGATCAGACCGTGACCGACTACATCGCGGGCATGACCGACCGGTTTGCGGTGAACGCTTTTAAGGAAATTTACATACCCAAAGGCTGGGATAAATACTGATGGCGAGATTTGAGGATTCCTGGCTCTCGGAGCTGTATGCCAAAAATGATATTGTGGACGTCGTGTCGGGCTACCTCGCGCTGACAGAGCGCGGCGGCCGTTACTGGGGGCTCTGCCCGTTTCACCACGAGAAGACCCCTTCTTTTTCGGTAAGCCGCGATAAGCAGCTCTATTACTGCTTTGGCTGTAAGGCGGGCGGCAACGCGACGAATTTCCTCATGAAGGTGGAGAATGCGACGTTCGGCGAGGCGGTGGAAATGCTGGCGCGCCGCGCGCATATGGAGATGCCGCAGGCGCTGGACGATCAGCAGTACCAGCAGATCAAGCAAAAGAAGCAGGCCATCGCCCAGATGAACAAGTTGGCTGCGCAATACTATTTTGATACGCTGCACGCGCCGCAGGGCGCGGCTGCGCTTGCCTATCTTAAAAAGCGCGGCGTCGAGGAACCGGTTATCCGGCGTTTTGGTCTGGGGTATGCGCCCGATGCGTGGGATGGCGTGACCGGGCTGCTCAAAAAGAACGGCTTTGCGGAAAGCCTGATCCGCGAGAGCGGGCTGGTCTCCGTAAAGGACAACCGCATATACGATACGTTCCGGGGCCGCGTGATGTTCCCCATCATCAACGTGTTTGGGGAGGTCATCGCGTTCGGCGGACGGGTTATGGACAGCTCACAGCCCAAATATCTCAACACGCGCGATACGCCGCTTTTTAACAAGCGCAAGAATCTCTATGGGTTGAACTTGGTGCGCAAGCTGCAAACCGTAAAGAGCGTGGTCATCGTCGAAGGGTACATGGATGTGGTATCGATGCAGGCGCAGGGTGTGAAGGCAGTCGTCGCATCGCTGGGCACCGCGCTCACCCGGGAGCAGGCTGCGCTGCTCAAACGCTATACGAACACGGTCTATATCGCCTATGACGGAGACGAGGCGGGCGAAACCGCAACCCAGAAGGCCATTACGGTGTTGGAGCCCGAGGGGTTCGACCTTAAGGTAATCCGTTTCGACGCGGACACGGACCCGGATGATTTCATTCGCAAACACGGGCTGCGGGGCTTTGCCGGTAAAGTGCGTGAAGCGTCCACCGCGACAGGCTACCGGCTGGACACCGTAAAGAAGCAATACGATCTTTCCACGGAAAACGGGCGCGAGGGTTATGCGCTCGCGGCATCGGGTATACTGCAAAGCATTGAAAGCCCGATACAGCGGGAACGTTATGTCACACGCGTTACGGCGGAAACGGGATACAGCGCAGCCGCAATTTCGGGGCAGTTGAAACAAAGAATCACGGCGGAAGAGAATATACATGCCAATTATAGGAATAATAGTACTAAAACAAGCGCCGATGAGGCGGCAGAGGAAGCGTTTTTAGCGTGTGCGCTGGCGTATCCTGAATATTTTGCAGGGCTTGCGGAAAGCATCAGGGAGGATGATTTTACAAAAAGCGAGCATAAAAATATATTTTCTGCATTATATGACTGCGTAAAAAGAGGAATTCAACCTGCATATGCCGAACTATTATCCGAACTTGAGCGTGAAGAGGATGCCAGCGAGGCGGCAAGGCTGGCCGGGCTGGATGCCGTGGTGCAGGACCCGGCGGGATATCTACGCGACTGCGCCGGCCAAATGCGCCAGCGCGGGTTGGAACGGGAACGGAACGCTTTGCGCGACGCGCTCAAGAGCGCTTCAGGGGAAGAGACACGCAGACTGCTTGCCGAAATTGGCAGGTTGAATAAGGAATTAAATCTTCAGAACAGATAAGGGTGATTGAATTTTGAGCAAAAAAACGGCCGAAAAGCCGGAGCATGCGGTAAAACGGGCGCTGGAGCCCGATGAGGAAATCAAGCGCGGAGAAAACACAGCGTTTGAAAACAAGGAATCGGGCGACGACGCGGAGATGGCGCTTTCCCAGGAGAACCTGGCCAAGATTGAGGCACTGGGCATGATTGCGCACAGCGATAAAGAGGAGCGCATTAAAGACGTCATCGAAACGGGCAAACGCAAGGGCGTGCTCACTTACAAGGAAATCAACGACGCTTTGGACGGCGCAGAAATTGATGCGGAGAACTTGGACCGCCTGCTTGGCGCGCTCGAAGAAATGAAGATCGACGTGGTCGACTCTGAGGTAGACAAGGATCTCATCGAAGAGGATACTGAGGACCTCGATACGGATATTGATCTGACCATACCCGAGGGCGTCAGCATTGACGACCCGGTGCGTATGTATTTGAAGGAAATCGGCAAGGTAAATCTCTTAACCGCCGATGAAGAGGTGGGGCTTGCCAAACGCATGGCCGAGGGCGACGAGGCCGCCAAGCGCAAGCTCGCTGAAGCCAACCTGCGTCTCGTTGTGAGTATCGCCAAACGCTATGTTGGGCGTGGTATGCTGTTCCTTGACCTCATTCAGGAGGGTAATCTCGGGCTCATCAAAGCCGTCGAGAAGTTTGATTATACGAAGGGCTATAAGTTCTCCACATACGCGACATGGTGGATTCGTCAGGCAATCACGCGCGCAATCGCGGATCAGGCGCGTACGATCCGTATCCCCGTACATATGGTAGAGACCATCAACAAGCTGATTCGGGTGTCGCGCCAGCTGCTCCAGCAGTATGGCCGCGATCCGCTGCCGGAAGAAGTTGCACGGGAGATGGATATCAGCGAGGACAAGGTGCGCGAGATCATCAAGATCGCGCAGGAGCCTGTGTCGCTTGAAACGCCGATCGGCGAAGAAGAGGACAGCCACCTTGGCGACTTTATCCCGGACGACGACGCACCCGCGCCTGCCGAAGCCGCGGCGTTCACGCTGCTCAAAGAGCAGCTGATGGACGTGCTCGACACGCTGACTCCGCGTGAGGAGAAGGTGTTGCGCCTGCGGTTTGGTCTCGACGACGGACGCGCTCGCACGCTTGAGGAAGTGGGCAAGGAGTTTATGGTCACACGTGAGCGCATTCGGCAGATTGAGGCCAAGGCGCTGCGTAAGCTGCGTCATCCGAGCCGCAGCAAGAAACTGCGCGATTTTCTCGATTGATGCCTTGTAAGGATGATCGGGCAGCCCAAAAGGCTGCCTTATTATTTCCGGGGCATAAAGGCAGCACGGCTTTGGGTGTGATTTTCGAGGCTCCCGTGAAGCGCAGCTTTATTAGAATCTTCGCAGGCAAACGTCCGGGAAGGATAGCATGATAATATCGGAAAGACTCAAACAGATCATCGATATGGTGCCAGCAACCGGTACGGTGGCGGATATCGGTTGTGACCATGGCAAGGTGGCCGTGGCGCTCATTCAAAGCGGCAAGGCCAAGCGTGTGGTCTGCGGCGATATCAGCCCCGGGTCCTTAGACAAGGCGCGAAAGCTTGCCCATGCGAGCGGACTCTCGCAGAGCGTGGCGCTGCGAAGAGGCGACGGGCTTTCGGTATTGGCAGTGGGCGAAGCGGATGTGGCCGTGATTGCGGGGATGGGCGGCGAGCTCATTGTACGGCTGCTGGATAAGGACGCGGACAAAGCGCCGGGTACGCTTGTGCTCTCCTGCAACCGGGACACGGCGTGGCTGAGGCAATGGCTCGTCACGCACGGGTTTATCATTGAGGATGAGGCGCTGTTATTCGAAAACGGGCATCTCTATCCCATCATCCGCGCGGTGAAGGGTGAGAGCCGGGAGCTCACGGATGTGGAGCTGGAATTCGGGCCGGTGCTGCTGCAAAAAAAGCCGGAGCTGTTGGGGCGTTTTCTGCAGCGGTGCATCCATGAGGCGCAAAACATCCGTGACGCTTTGGAAAAATCCAAAGCGCGGAAGAAACAGCAACTGCTTGATGAGATCAACGAACGGCTTAGAAAATACGCCGAGGTGGAAAAATGGCTGTCAGAATAGATGAGTTCGTCAGCCTCGTGGAGGAGATCGCGCCGCGCAGCCTTGCCTATGAATGGGACAATACGGGGTTGCTGCTGCGCTGCGGCGATACCGTAGGCAGCGTGCTTGTTTGCCTGGACGTTACGCAGGCCGTGGCGGACGAGGCAGCGGCGCGCGGCTGCGACATGATACTCGCCCATCATCCGCTGCTGTTTTCCCCGGTCAAGTCGCTTGATTATTCCCATCCGACGCAGGGCGTTCTGATGAGTCTGGTGAGAAACGGCATATCGCTATACGCGGCGCATACGTCGTTCGACCGCGCCCCGGGAGGCATCAACGACGCGCTGGCGGAATTGCTGGGTCTAACGGACGTAGAACCTGCAGGCGCGGAGGGGTTGATGCGCATAGGCGTATTGCCCAAACCGTGTATGACGGAGTTGCTTGCCGTACGCGTAAAACAATCGCTCGGCGTTACCCATGTACGCATTTCGAGCGGGTTTAAAGGGTTGATTGAGCGGGTTGCGGTCTTGGGAGGAAGCGGCGGCGAATACGCTGCGGAGGCGCGTATGGCAGGTGCGCAGGCGCTCATTACGGGCGAAGTGAAGCATCATCAGTGGCTCGAAGCGGCATCCATCGGCGTGCTGCTCATCGAAGCGGGCCACTATGATACGGAGCGCTGCTTTGCAGGCGCCATATTTGGTCGTTTACAATTGCGTATAAATACGTTACAATTAGATTTAGGCCTCAAAATGGCCGAATGTACACAGGCGCCTTATCTAACGGTATAGGACGCGGGAAGGATGTTTCTTTTTGGATAAGCTGGCTTTGCTCTTCGAATATCAGCAGGCTGACGCCAAGCTGGAAGCTTATGAGAGAGAGCTGAAAAATACAGAGACGCGCAAACAGCTCATCAAGCTGCAGAACTATTTGAAGAAGCAGCAGGCTTTGCTGCACGACATGGAAAACCGTGCGCTCGTCGAGCAGAACGATCTTTCCGAGGTCAATGCGCAGTATGAGCGCATGATTGATCAGATGAGCAAGAAGCACAAGGATATCAGCGAGTATGAGCAGGTTGATCCCGCCATACTCGATTATAACGTGGTTCGGGATCTTGTGCGCGAATACGAGGCGACATACGAGAATATCGTCAAGCAAAAGCGCCGTGCTCAGACGGCACAGAAAAAAGCGCAGGATACTGAAGCGAGCTTAAAGGATATGCTGCCGCGGGTGAGTCAGGCGCAGAAGGATTTTGCAGTGCTTAAAAAGAGGCACGAAGAAGAACTGCAAAAGGGCGCTGGCGAACTCGAAAACCTGCGAAAGGCAGCGGAAGTCGCCGCATCCAAGGTCGATCCCAAACTGTTGCAGCGCTACAAGCACATCAAGCAGAATACGGCAATGCCCGTAACGCTGCTGAAGGATGGTCGTTGCATGGGATGCAATATGGAATTGCCTTCCAGGGACTTGGCAAAAATCAAAATGTCTGATACAATAGTTGAATGTGAAAATTGCGGAAGGATTCTATACCTTCAGTAAATAAAGTTTTGAGTAGGCTGAACGGTCGCCCGACGTAAGTTGGGAGGAAAGTCCGAGCTCCGTAGGGCAGGACGCCGGGTAACTCCCGGTGGAGGCGACTTTAAGGAAAGTGCAACAGAGATATACCGCCTGGCGCAAGCCGGGTAAGGGTGGAAAGGTGAGGTAAGAGCTCACCAGAGCCATGGTGACTTGGCTGCTATGTAAACCCCGTCCGGTGCAAGATTGATAGTGGGCATGAAAGCGGCTGCCCGCCGCGCCCCATGTAATCGCTGGAGCCTGCTGGCAACCGCAGGCGTAGATAGATGACCGTTC
>JAEWCC010000012.1 GCA_023390815.1 Bacillota bacterium | reverse complement strand
TTTTAAGGGTTGCCGGTAACAATCCCCATGCGGTTGGCGGAACCGTAATATGCCTTTAGGCATTGCCAGTAATAGGCCCTTATAGGGCTCCAATAAAGACCACCCCTTGAAGGGGTGGATGATTATTACGGGGTCCCTGAAAAGTGTAGCTTTTTGGGGTATGTAGCCTGAGAAAGGAACCACTTATGGCAATCGAGCTGGGCGGCATATCGCTGCCGCTTAACGGTACAGACGACGATATCCGATCTGCAGCCGCGGCGCAGCTTCGCATACGCGAGCAGGATATATTGAGCCTTCGTGTGAAGCGCCAGTCGCTGGACTCCCGCCGCAAGGACATTCGTCTCGTTTATACCGTGCATGTGACGCTGCACGATGTGCAGCGACAGCGGACGCTGGAAAAGCAGTTTGGCGCGGCACAGGAATATACGCCGCCCGAGATTGAATACGGCAGCCAAAGCCCCGCGCAGCCCGTGGTGGTCGGTGCAGGGCCGTGCGGATTGTTCGCGGCGCTGACGCTTGCGCAGCATGGATACCGCCCGCTGCTCATTGAGCGCGGGAAGGATATTGCGGCGCGCGAGCGAGACGTGGCGGAGTTGATGACCCGCGGCGTGCTGAACCCGGAAAGCAACGTTTGCTTCGGCGCGGGCGGCGCGGGCGCGTTTTCCGACGGCAAGCTAACGACGCGCATCAAGGACCCGCGCGCGGAGGCGGTGGTGGATACGCTGATCGCCTGCGGCGTGCCGGAGGAGGTGCGTGTACTTGCGAAACCTCACACCGGCACGGAGCATATCCGGACCGCGGTCAGCGGCATGATCGAAAATATCTGCGCGCTGGGCGGGCAGGTGGAATTTGAGAGCGCTTTATCGCGCATTGATGTCACGGACGGGGCGCTGCGCGGCATATGTTATAGGAAGAACGGGGCGGAGCATGCGGTGGAAACCCGCGCGATGGTGCTGGCGATCGGCCACAGCGCGCGCGACACCTACGAGCTGCTGCTGGGGGGCGGCATCACGCTCGCGCCCAAGGCGTTTGCGGTGGGGGTGCGAATCGAGCACAGCCGGGAGTTCATCGACCGGGCGCAGTATGGAGAGGCCTTTGGTCATCCGCGGCTGGGCGCGGCGGATTATGTGCTTAAATCGAAGCATGGCACACGCGGGGTGTATACGTTTTGCATGTGCCCGGGCGGAGAGGTGATCTGCTCGTCTACCGAGCCGGGCGGTCTGGTGGTCAACGGCATGAGCTACTACGCGCGGGACGGCGTCAACTCCAACAGCGCGGTGGTGGTGGGCGTAGGCACGGACGATTTTGCGCCCGGGCCGCTGGGCGGCGTGGATTTTGCGCGGCGATGGGAGCGCGCGGCGTACCGGGAGGGCTTCGGCGCGCCGGTGCAGACGCTGGGCGATTTCTTTGCGGGCCGGACCAGCCGCAACTTTGGGGAGATACGCCCCACCTACCGACCGTACACCGAGTTTTCGGATCTGCACGAATGTCTGCCGGGCTTCGTGGCGGAAGGGCTTGCCTTCGGTCTGCGCGATTTCGGTGTGAAGCTTAAAGGCTTCGACCGGGCGGATGCGGTGATGACGGGCGTGGAAACGCGTACGTCGTCGCCGGTACGCATACTGCGCGGGGAGGACTGCCAGGCGGAGGGCACTGCGGGGCTTTACCCCGCCGGGGAAGGCGCGGGATACGCGGGTGGAATCGTATCGGCTGCGGTCGACGGTATCCGCTGCGCGGAGGCGCTGATGCGCCGGTTCGCACGGCCATGATGGAACCGATATAGCACAAGGCTGTTCCCTGATCTAATGTAGGGGCGGCTATTGGCCGCCCGCAGGCTTTCAGTAAGCCTGTGTATGATAAGGAGTACATATGAAGAAGATTACCGTTTTTTTCGGCAATTACGGCAGCGGCAAGACGGAGCTGTCGCTGAATACCGCGATCGAACTGCGCCGCTCGGGCGAGCCGGTGATGCTGATTGACCTCGACATCGTCAACCCGTATTTCCGCTCGTCGGAGCACAAGGCGATGCTCGAGGCGCAGGGCATCCGCGTGGTCGCGCCGGTGTACGCCAACACCGCGGTGGACGTACCGTCACTGCCGCCCGATATCTACGCGGCATTCAGTACCCGTTCCGGGCACTTGGGCGGATATGCGGTTTTCGACTGCGGCGGAGACCCGGTGGGCGCGGCGGCACTGGGCAGCCTCAAGACGCATTTTGACGCGGCACGCGAGGATACGCAGGTGCTGTTTGTGGTGAATACGCGGCGGCCATTCCAGCAGACCGCGGCGGAGCTGGCGGAGAGCCTTGGCCGGGTGGAGTGCAGCGCGCGGCTCAAAACGGACGGGTTCGTGCTCAACGCGAACCTCGGCAACGAGACCACGGGGGAAGAACTCGTGGAAGGATATGCGATTGTCAAAGAGCTGGAAAAGGAGACGGGTGTGCCGCTGCTCTATGTGAGCGGAACGCCGGAGGCGCTGCGGGTGTTCGCGCAGAAATGCCCGGATTGCACAGCCGAAACGATGGCAGTAACGATCCGCATGCGGCCCGACTGGCTGCAGTCAAATAACGGTTGAATTATTAATCACAGCGGCTATAATAGATTGCATTGGGCTTAGGGAGGATATGGCATGCAGGTATACGGCTCCATACTGGATACGATCGGCAACACGCCGCTGGTCAAGATCAGGAAGCTGTGCAGAAGCAAGCACGTGGATATCTACGCCAAGGTGGAGGGGACGAACCCCACGGGCAGCATTAAGGACCGCATCGCGATCAAGATGGTTGAGCAGGCGGAAGCCGAGGGGACACTGACGCCCGGCAAGACGATCATCGAACCGACCTCGGGCAACACCGGTATCGCGCTCGCGATGATCGGCGCGGTAAAGGGGTACCCCGTGGAGATCGTGATGAGCAGCGCGGTTTCGGAAGAGCGCCAGAAGATGATCAAGGCGTTCGGCGCGAAGGTGATACTGACCGACGCGGATCAGGGGACCGACGGCGCAATCCGCCGCGCGCGGGAACTCGTAGCGGAAAATCCGGAGAACTACTTCATGCCCGACCAGTTCTCCAACCACTACAACAAGCTCGCGCACTATTCCACCACCGCAGAGGAGATGATCCGCGACACGGTGGGGCGCATTACGCATTTCGTTTCGGCGCTGGGCACATCCGGCACCCTGATGGGTACCGCAAAGAGGCTGAAGGAGCTTAACCCCAATATCAAGATCGTCGAGGCGCAGCCGGTAAAAGGCCATTACATTCAGGGGCTTAAAAACATGAGCGAAGCGATCGTGCCGGAGATCTACGACCCCAGCAAGATCGACATCTCGATCATGATCGACTCGGAAGAGGCGTTTGATATGGCGCGCCGCATTGTCAAGGAAGAGGGCATTTTCTGCGGCATGTCTTCCGGCGCAGCGATGCTCGCCTCGCTCAAGGTCGCGGAGCGGCTCGACAAGGGCGTAATCGTTTGCATATTCCCCGACCGGGGCGAGAAGTATTTAAGTACGGCGCTGTTCAGATAGTCAGCATCATTCGACCATATGGCGCATGTCCTCCGGCGCGGCAATGCTCGCATCGCTCAAGGTTGCGGAGCGGCTCGACAAGGGCGTGATCGTCTGCATATTCCCCGACCGGGGCGAGAAGTATCTGAGCACGGCACTATTTAGATAGATTATTAGGAGAGCGAACCGGGTGGCTGTGTGCTGCCCGGTTTTTTCATGTGATTTGTAAAAAATATATCTTGATTCCGCACTATATTTTTAGATTTCGTGATTTCAGTACAAGCCTGATAATTAAGAAAGGCATGCTGATTATGACGACAATCAGCGTGATTTCAACAATATAATCCAAAAGTGGCATCTGATATATCGTCGAAATCTGTTCGCCATTTTCCCGGATGATTTCGGTTCGGCCCCAAGGGCTTCGCTTCGTATATTTTTCCCCGTTGGCAGAGTAAAAAGGGTTTCCGGTTTTTCTTATTTCGTAATACATTCTTGAACGGAAATCTTCCTCTTGGGAAATTAGACCGCCATTAGTATCCATCATATACACATTCGACCCTGTTGAAACCACGACCGTATCGTAAGGTTGTATCGTAAATATATAACCTCTCGAAGTCTTCGGGTTTATGGTATGATCGAAAACTCCGTTTTCATATACGGCGATTCCCGAGCCTTTTCCAATATACAGCCTGTCTTTGGAGTCTACCGCAAAACCACTGAGAAATAGCGTGACTGTTCCTGTAATTATTAAAAACAGGCAAGTAAATATGACAGGCGCATAAATCCCAACGATTAATGCTAATCTTCTTAGAGTTTTTGTTTCCATTATTCGTATTACCAACGTGACTAAAATTAAATAAATCGCGCAAAGGCTATTTACAAATGGTTATGCTACATAGTTGTTTCAATCTCACCCTGCAAATAGCACACGCCCTTGCCGCCGATTTTGACGCGGTCGCCGCATAACTCGCAAGCGAGTTCTCCGCCCCGCTGGGAAAGCTGCTGCGCGATCATCTGCGTTTTGCCGAGGCGTGCGCTCCAGAATGGGATAAGCGACGAGTGCGACGAGCCGGTGACCGGGTCTTCGTTGATGCCCTCCTGCGGTGTGAAGAAGCGGGACACGAAATCGCACGTATTGCCCTTCGCGGTCACGACGACGGCGAACGTGTCGATCTGTTTGAGCAAGGCAAAGTCGGGGGAAACGGCTTGAACGGTACGCTCATCTTCCACGAGTGCCACCATATCGCGCGAACAGTGGGTCTCCAGCACGGGCACGCCCAGCGCGCGCTCCAATATCGCCGGTTTTTCGCAGGATATGGGCGGCCGGGACGGGAAATCGAGCATAAAGACATCGTCGCAGCGCGAAACGAACAGCGGGCCGCTCTGCGACCGGAACTCCACATGCTCCATCGCGGGATCGATGAAATTCATCAGCACGAACGCGCTCGCGAGTGTGGCGTGGCCGCACAGGTCTACCTCGGCTTCGGGCGTGAACCAGCGCAGGTCGTAATAGCCTTCACGCGGCACGAAGAACGCGGTCTCGGAGAGGTTGTTTTCGAATGCGATGGATTGCATAACATTGTTGGGCAGCCAATCCTTCAGCGGGCAGACACCCGCGGGATTGCCGTGAAACGGCTTGTCGGTGAATGCGTCGATGACGTAGTATTTCAGCTTCATACGATTTCCTCCGGAATGTTCTGGCTGGGTGCGGGCAGCGGTGCGCGGACAATCAGCTTATTTCGGCCGACGAAAAGCAATACGGCGATGGCGGCAAGAAAGATGCCGATTAAGATCAGGTAATAGGGGTCCCCGAGGATGCCATAGTCAATCTGCGTGGCTTCGCCGGTGTCGAATACCGCGTAGTCTACCGCAGGAAGCCCGCTGCCCAGTTCGATAGGTGCAAGCAAACCGATCGTAAAGTTCCATGCGCCATGGAAGCCGCACGAAGCCCAGATATTGCCCGTGCGCAGCAGGAGCAGCGCGAGGAACGCGCCGATCAGCGTATAGTAGATACCGCTCAGCAGCGAGTAGCCGCCGTTTAAGGCGTGCGCCAGCGAGAATATTACCGAACTGATTATCACCGCAAGTAAAATGCCGGTCTTTTTCGCGATGCCGGTCATCATAAAGCCGCGGAAGAACACCTCTTCCGACGACGATTGCACCATGAACGCAAGCAGATAAACCGGTATGAGTACCGAGACGCCGCAGTATGCCACGCCTTCGGAGATCAACGAGGGCGTGAAGCATAAAAGCAGCGCAATAGCGCCCAGCCCGAAGCCTGCGGCGTAGCGCGGCGCGAAGCGCGTGCGCGAAATGCCTGCGGTGACGAGCGGGCGCTTTTCGATGCGGCGCAGGTAGATCAGCGTAAAGGCGGTCAGCACCACAGTAATGAACAGAGAGAATATCATGATGCCCTGCGAGGACGTCAGCGCGTTTAAAATGGCACTGAATGATGCGTAGGCGGGATTCAGCGCCAGGGCGACGCCATAGACGACAAGGCCGACGACCGTAGCTTTGCTGTATGCAATATAGATAGCAATGGCGATGAGCAGCACTAAGCCGGCTGTGGGCTTAAACTTGGCGGTGTGCATGTCGTCCAGCATACGGGGCGGGCGGATTATCCACTTTTTCATGATGTCCCCCTGCGGTAAAGTATATTTTATTTTACCACGGGTTCAAATAAAAGGAAACCGTCTTGTTGCGTTCCTCACACAGCGTATTTCCCCGCGCCATATTTTTCATGAAAAGATGCAATAATATTCAGCTTCGCGCGTCAATATTAATATTTGGAAAATAAGCACAGTGGATTATCCATTGTCACAGGAGGTAACGCATGAATAACGCGGTTGTATACTTTTCAAAGACGGGCAGTACAAAAAAGGTTGGAGAAGCCATGGCGAAGGCCATTGGCAGCGAATCGTACGAGATTGGCGACTATCCGAAGGATCGGCAGGCAGACCTGATTTTCATCGGCGGGGCAATCTACGGCGGGCAGATCGATCCCGCGCTCGTCTCGTTTATTGAAGGTCTCGATCCAAAGAAGATCGGGCGGGCGGCGGTGTTTACCACCTGTGCGTCTGTACACGCGCAGACGGCAGCCAAAGCGGAAGCGCTGATTAAAAGCGCACTGGAAATGCGCGGGATTCCGGTCGCCGCCAAGACGTTCTCCTGCAAAGGCCGTTTTTTGTTCCTGAACGGGAAATGTCCGGATGAGACGTCGCTGCACAATGCCGGAACGTTTGCCTCCGCACTTACGGCGGGCGTTTAGCGCAGCATCTCTGACAGCAAACCGGCGATCCTCGCCGCGGCTTCGCGGATACGCGTTTCGCTCTGCACGAGTGCCATGCGCACATAAGCGCGTCCGCACACGCCAAAAGCGCTGCCCGGCGTCACGATAACGCCTGCGCGGCGGCGCAGTGCCTCGCAGAAGGTCATATCATCGGTGCCGAACGCAGCGGGGATCTTTGCCCAGACGAACATCGTGGCGCGGGGCTTGTCGATCTGCCAGCCCGCTTCGCCGAACGCGCAAATCAGCGCGTCGCGCCGTTTTTCGTACGCCATGGACGTTTCGAGCGCCAGCGCCGGGTCGCTTTCCATTGCCGCGATGCCCGCCTTTTGTACGGGCAGAAACACGCCGTAATCGGTGTTGGATTTGAGCTGCCGCAGTGCGGCGATATAATCGCAGTTGCCGAGGCAAAAGCCGAGGCGTGCGCCCGCGAAACCGTAGGTTTTGGAGAGAGAGTTCATCTCCGCGCCCACCTCCATTGCGCCGGGGTACGCCAGGAAGCTGCCCACGCGCAGCCCGTCGAAAGCCAGCTCGCTGTAGGCGTTGTCGTGCAGGATGAATATATCATAGCGCTTTGCAAAGGCGATCAGTTCATGGTAAAAGGACTCCGGTGCAACCGCCGTCGTCGGGTTGTTGGGGTACGACACGATCATGAGCTTCGCTCTGCGCGCTATATCCTCCGGGATGTCGGCAAAATCCAGGATGAAACCGTTCTCGGGCCGCTGCGGCACACGGTAAATATCGGCGTGCGCCAGCACGGCGCCCGCATAGAAAGCCGGATAGCACGGGTCGGGCAGAATCACGGTATCGCCCGGGTCGATCACCGGCAGGCAGCAGTGCGCAAGGCCTTCCTGCGTGCCCAGCACCGCGCAGACCTCGGTTTGCGCATCCAGCGTTACGCCATAGCGCCGCAGGTACCATGATGCGGCGGCGGTTTTAAGCTCCGGCAGGTCGTCGATCGCGTAGATATAGCTTTCATCTAACAGCGCCTCGCGCGCCAGCGTATCACGGATAAAGGAAGCGGGCGGGATGTTGGGGGTCCCCACGCCGAGGTCGATTACATCGACTCCCGCCTGAACAAGCGCCGCTTTTTCTTTCGCCAGTTCCGAGAATATGCCGGACTCCAGCTGCTGCATGAGATGAGAACGTTTCATGAGTGCTTTTCACGACTCCTGTGGTTTTGTTTGCTCTCCATTATACGCGTGCGCGAAAAGGTTTTCCAGTACAGAATGTATATGGCTTAACTCTGAATGCTGTGTTATAATCGTACAAGTGTGCTTATGGCATACACAGAGCTTCCCAGGAGCAACTATGGATTCGAGTCAGGTTAAGCAGCGGCTTTATCATGCGGGTGCGGACCTCGTGGGCATTGCCGGGATCGACCGCTTTGTCGGCGCTCCGGAGGGGTATCACCCCACGGATGTGCTGCCGGGCTGCCGGTCGGTTATCGTTTTCGTGAAGCGGTTTTTACGCGCCACGCTAGACTGCAACTCGACGGTGCCATATACCGTCGTGCGCAACCTGCTGTCATCCATGATGGACGAGATGGCGGTCCGCTTCTGCACCGAAATGGAGGAAGCGGGTATCGCGGCGGTGCCGACAGGCACCAACGGCCCGACGATGTTTGACACGCATACGGAGCGCTTCCGCAACATCGTGTCGGCAAAACACTGTGCGGAGGCTGCGGGACTGGGCATCATCGGCAAAAACACGCTGCTCATTACTCCGGAGTTTGGCAATATGATTTGGCTCAGCGTCATTCTGACGGAAGCCGAGCTTGAGGCGGACCCGCTTATGGCGCGCGGTCTTTGCCCAAAAGGATGTACGCTGTGCATCGACGCCTGCCCGGTCGGCGCATTGGGCGAGCCTGCGATGCGTCAGACCGATTGCTGGGATTATGCGTTCGGCGGCGAAAACGGCGGAGAATTCATCATCAAATGCAACCGGTGCCGCAGCGTCTGCCCGATGCGCTTCGGCGTACCGAAGAAATAGCGTATGGCGGCATACGCGGCAATTTGGATGGCAATAATGAGCATTGCGGGTGCGGTCGTCTGTGCGCGGGACAAGCGCGCTTCTCGGCGGGGCGCACGGAGGACGCCGGAGCGCACGCTGTGGGTGCTCTCGCTTCTCGGCGGGGCTGTTGGTATGCTGATTACGATGCTGGCAGCGCGGCATAAAACGCGCAAACTTCGTTTTATGCTGCTTGTGCCAACTCTTGCTGTAGTGCAGCTTGGGTTACTGGTATATTTGTGCATTGCGTTGCCGTAAAATCATTGTGGTTGACAGCGCATACCCTCTTCAATATAATATACTCGTCTGACTATGCGAAAACGGCCACGACGGCCTGAAAAGATAAAGGGGTTTATTTGACATGAAAATGACACTTCAGCCGAAGAAAAGGCAGCGCAAGGTGGAGCATGGTTTCCGCAAGCGCATGAAAACAAGAAACGGAAGGAACGTCTTAAAGCGCAGACGCGCGAAGGGCAGGAAGGTACTGACCGCGTAACTTTGCGTGAAAGCGTGCCCGGCTTTATGCCGCATGGATGGAAGGTATATTGAGGCGTGAATATTCGCTCAGGCGCAACAAAGAATTTCGGTACGTATATAAGAAGGGTAAATCCGTCTCGGACGGCAATCTCGTGCTGATATATGTGATCACGAAAACACCGCGTTTGAAGGTGGGCTTTTCCGTATCAAAAAAACTGGGTAACAGCGTGGAGCGGAATCGGATTAAACGCAGGCTGAAAGAAGCGTTTTTTTCGATGGTTGAAGAAATAACGCCAAGGAGTCTCCTCGTGTTCGTCCCGCGGGACCACGCGAGGGATTTAAGCTACCACGAACTCAAGGCCTCGCAAGAGCGTCTTTTGAAAAAGGCCGGATTGATCGGGAAAGCGGTATGAAACGCGCTTTGCTTTCCCTGATCTGGTTCTACAAAAGAGCAATTTCGCCCTACACCAGGCCCGCCTGCCGCTTTACGCCATCCTGTTCGGATTATGCGGTGGAGGCAATCACGAAGTACGGCGCATTTAAAGGCTTTTACCTGGCCGTATGGCGCGTGCTGCGGTGCAATCCTTTCTGTAAGGGCGGATACGATCCGGTGCCGTGAACGCACCAATGGAGGATGAACAGTGGGTTTTCTAAGTGATAATTTTATAGCCGATTTCTTCGTTTTGGCGCTTAAGTGGGTGGACACGCTTGTTCAAAGCTTTCCGTTTGCCATCATCATACTGACGATAGCGCTGCGTGTGCTGATTCTGCCGCTGGATCTGCGCCAGAAACAGAGTTCGCGCAAGATGGCCATGATACAGCCCAAGCTTGAGTCGCTCAAAAAGCGCTATGGCAACAACCCGCAGCAGATGCAGAAAAAGCAGCAGGAGCTTTATAAGAAGGAGGGCGTCAGGCCGCTGGCCGGATGCCTGCCCATGCTGATTACCCTGCCGATATTCTTTGCGTTCTTTGGCGCGATGCGCGTGCTTGCCACAGAGCAGCAGGTTTCGTTTATGCTGAACGCGCAAAATATATCCAACGTTGCGGCTTACGCGAACACTTCCATGCAGATGCCAAGCTGGCTTTGGGTACATAACCTCTGGCAGCCGGATTCCGGTTTTTCGCCGATATTGCCGACGGCAGGCGAGTTTACAACGTATATCCAACAGAATATGGGCAATGTCAGTCCGCAGGCGCTGCATATGATGTCTCAGGCGGGTCTGGTCAGCTTTACCGGTGCCGGGTTCGCTGCGGGTGCCAATTATACCGGACTTACGGGCGTCATCATCAATGCCAACGGTCTTGCGGGCTTCAACAACGGTTGGTTCATATTGCCGCTGCTTGCGGGCGCAACGCTGTTCCTGCAGCAGAAAATGACGACAGGCCAAAACCCGCAGATGGGGCAGCAGCCGGGCGGAAACTTCATGCTCTGGTTCTTCCCGATATTCTCCGTATATATCTGCGCGACGTCCAACGCCGCGTTTGCAATCTACTGGCTGTTCGCGAACATCTACGCGGTAGCGCAGACTTATGTGCTCAACCTGATTTATAAGAAGCAGGACGAGAAGGCTAAGCAAGGCGTGATTGAGGAGGCAACCTGATGGACGTGTTTGAAAGCAAGGGCAGAACGGTTGACGAAGCGGTCTTCAGCGGTCTTTTGAAGATGGATCTTTCAATCGACGAAGTCGATATCGAGATACTGGACGAAGGCGGCGGGTTGTTCAAAAGCGCCCGCGTACGGCTGACCCATAAGGCGGAACCGGATTATTCAGTTGATACCGTAGCGCAGGAGGAAAAGGTGGTACCTCAGCCGCCGCAGCCGAAGAAGGGCTTTGAGGAACCGTTCAGAGGCAGCGAACCGCACCGTGAACGCAGCTTTGAGCGCCGGGACGACCGCGGCAGGCGCGATGACCGCAGAAGAGACGACTTCCGCCGGGACGACCGCAGACGCGACGATTACCGCCGGGACGACCGCAGGCCTGTTGAACGGCCCGCGGCGCGCGAAGAGGTGGAGGAGCCTATCGTTGCGCGCGAACCGAGCAACGACGCCGAAAAGTTTTTATACGGCCTGTTTACGCACATGCGCATGAACGTGGCGCTGACCTCCAAGGTGGAGGAGAGCATCCTCAAGGTGGATATGTCCGGGCGCGGCATGGGCATGTTGATTGGCCGTCGAGGCGAGACGCTCGACGCGCTGCAGTACCTCACAAGCCTCGTCATCAACAACGGCAAGAGCGATTACACCAAGGTGATGCTCGATACCGAGGACTACCGCGTAAAGCGCGAGGAAACGCTCAAACGCCTTGCGGCGCATCTGGCCGAAAAGGTGCAGAAGAGCGGACGCCGTGTGGTACTGGAGCCTATGAACCCCTATGAGCGCCGCATCCTGCATGCGACGCTGCAGGATTACGAAAAGGTGTATACCTACAGCGAGGGCGAAGAGCCGTTCCGCAGCGTCGTGGTTGCGCTCAAGGGCAAGGAAGACGATACCCAGCCCCCAGAACCGGTATCAAGGCCGAAGCCAAGACCCAGACATCACAGATAAACAATCAGCGGAGCCGGCAAAGCTCCGCTGTTTTTATTTTATCGATTTTATCCCGATTTGAAGTATTATTGGGTCAATAATGCCTTACCGGGCAGGACCTATGACCTTGGCGGTCGCACTCTCATCGTCGATGTATAGCTCTTTTCTCCGGTACAGACCAAAGAGCAGCCCCAAAAGGCCAGCCGTCAGGGCAGTATTCAACCCGTAAACGGGATTAAACGGTATAAAGTACCCGAGCATTCTCATGCTTAAAACATCCCGAAGAAGCATCAGGATGGACCAGACTGCGAAGTATACCGCTCCGCCGATGGCCAGCGTACGCCCCGGCTGGTCGTGAATATGCAGCGATGAGCGCAGCAACCGCCATATCAATATACTCATCGCCGCATACGGCAGCAAAGCGGGCACTATACCGTAATGAAGCAGCATGAATCCGAAGGGCTGTGAAAAAGCAGACGATATTTCTTTGGCCGGTGCCGGTATGGCATAACCGATCAGTTTCAAATTCTTGAGGTTTTGCATGGCTGTTTGGACCAACGGCACCGAATGACTTGTTTTATAGTGTTCAGCGACCATCGCCGCAGAGTCCGAAATAGAAAAACTATATACACGATTGCGCCAATCGCGAAAACCGAATATGCAGCCTTCCACTTCTTATCCGCCCTTGAAAAAAGCATCATGGAAAAGCAGGCGAACGCAATACAAGCGAAATTATACTTGTGGGTCAGATAGAGCAGTACGGTTACAGCGACAGCGGCAGACATAGCCAATAAACTGGCTCCAGTATTCCCCTTTTTTATACGCGCAACCAGTCCGGAAAAGCCCGCGAGAAAAACGAGCAGGCAGCAACCGAGCGCGAGGTCGTACCAATTGAGGACAGAAGTAAAGGGTGAATCGTTAGCCAGCAAGGGGCGGACAATAAGCCGAAGGCCAACAATCCGGCAAAGCTGCCAAACACCAGTAACAGCGAAGCTCTCCGGATAACCCTGCGGATGTCTGCCGATGCGCAGAGGATACCGATGCCAAAACCAACGGCAGTGAAGGCAAGACCCTGTGCATAACCCGGCTCGCTGTATTGCGCAAGTATGCTGTATATCACAAGCGCCAGGGTAAAGGCGACCAGCACCGATATGGATATCAGCATCAGCACATCCACCCGGGGCCTGTGCAGCTTATCCAGCCGCCTGCCCGTTTCCAGCGGATCGCCCATTGCCGTAACGACTTTTTCCAAAGACGCGGTATCGTCCAGCCCGTTGCTTTTGGCTTCCTGCCGGTGCTCTTCGATATGCCCTTCCAGTTCCTTTTGTATCACCGGGCGGGCTTTCTTCCAACGAATCTGCCCCAGCACGGCGCTGATATAAGTTTCATCAGCGTTTGCGTTACGCATACTGCACCACCCCCATGATCCTGTCCACGGTGCCTTTTACCGTCTCCCACTCTGCGTGCTTTTCGCGCAGCTTGCCTAAACCCTTTTTCGTGATGTGATAAACCTTGCGCTTCCGGTCCGTTTCGCCTTCCCATACGGCCTCCAGCAGCTCTTCGGCCTCCAGCCCGTGCAAAACGGGATAGAGCGTGCCCTCCTTGAGCGAAAAAACGCCTTCGCTCAAAGTCTCCATTTTCCGGATGATCTCGTAGCCGTGCATCGGCGTGGCCGCCAGCAGCCGCAGAACCAGCATGCCGGTGGTCCCTTTCACCAGTTCTCCTGATTTCATATTGCGTTTCCGCCTTGTATCGAATTTCTATGCATAGATAATATATGTATTATGGCGCGAGAATAATCCGCTGTCAAGAGGTGGGAATAAAAAAGAGTTCAGAAAAGGTTAATGTTGATTAGTAGATGAGGTGGCGATGCACTGGGCAATGCTTCGGATGTGCGCTTCGTTGGTGCCGCAGCAGCCGCCGAATATCTTGATGTCGGCAAGTTCGGCAAGCCGCATCATATGTCCGGCCAGTTCTTCCGGCGGGGAGGTCAGCACGCCGTCGTGATGTTCGAGCGCGTCCGCAGCGAGTGGCGAGGCGTTGGCCTGTATGCCTCTGAAGCGGGAATACACGGCAGGCGTCCGGTTGAAGGGTTGCGAGAGAGCTTTGTACGCAATCGCTGGGTGTACGCAGTTGGTCATATAACACAGCGGCTTCGAGCTTGTGGCATGATCGATGGCGGTAATCGCGTCGTGAATGGCGGTTCCGTCGATCAGCCGTCCGTCCTCGCGGATGGTGAAGCTGATGATATAGGGCAAGCCGGTGCCGCCCATCGCCTGCGCCATGCCGACAGCTTCCGGCAGCGCGGGCATGATCCCCGCGTACAGGAAGTCCGCGCCCGCCTCGGCAAACAGGCTGGCCTGCCATGTATGAAACGCATACGCTTCGCTTTGGCTTAGAGGTTCCTCCGCCGTGTAGGCGTCCCCGCGGCATCCCATCAGGCCGCCGATGAACACCGGAACATGACCCGATCTGGCCCTGATCCATTTGAGAAACGCAACGTTATCGGCGATGATGGCTTTACCGAATGAGGTTTGGGCGACGCGCTCCCGGTTCGCCCGCCTAGTGGATGTGATGCAGAGAAACGGGAGGCGGTAATCGGAAGCGGCTCGAATATAGCCGGACATGAGCGCATCCAGTGCCGATTG
This sequence comes from Bacillota bacterium, assembly GCA_023390815.1. Taxonomy (GTDB): domain Bacteria; phylum Bacillota; class Clostridia; order Christensenellales; family SZUA-584; genus JAEWCC01. Next base: position 17,347 of record JAEWCC010000012.1, on the reverse strand, counting down.
GCCTGAATCGCTGTAAACAGCGCTTGCCCACGCGACGTGTTCATCCGGCGTTAATCCGAATTCAAACTGAAGGCGCAATCCAAGTGCGCCTTCCATCAGTATGCTTGTATGAGCATTGAAACAGGTTTCAAAGTTCATTGACGTTACCGGCTTACACTGCGTCCATGAACGCCTTATACTGCGCGAACGCGATGCCCGGCTCCTCGAGTGTCAGGTCCCAGCGCTTCACCCACTCCAGCGAGTAAAAGCCCTCATATCCAGCGTCATTCAGCATGCGGACGATACGCGCCACGGGGATATCGCCCTCGCCCACCACGCGGTAGCGCACCTTGCCGCCCTCCATCACCGAATCCTTGATGTGGACGTGCCGGATATACGGCGCGATGTTCTTGATGGTATACTCCGGGTTCTCGTTGAAAAACCGGTATGGGTGGTGGATATCGTACAGGATGCCGACATTGCCGCCCTTCATCTCCTGCAGCATCAGGCCCAGCACCTTGGTCTTCGCAAAGAAGCCGTTGGTCTCGATCAGCGGCGTGACACCCTTTGGTTTCGCGTAGTCCGCGATTTCGCGCAGATTGGCGGCGATCACGCGCGGATGAATTTCATCCGAAGGAGCGGGCTCCCTGTCGCCCAGCACCCGGATATACGGCGCGCCCAACGCGCTCGCCGTATCCACATACGCCTTGGCTTCATCCAGCACGTCCTCGGAATTTAAGTCGCACGACGACGCGAGGCACGGGATGGACAGAGACAGCCGCGAGAGCTTTTCTTTGGTAGCGCCGATATGTGCGGGTGAAAACGCGTCGATCCCGGGGGCGTGAAGCTCCCGTTGGATGCCCCGAATCTCGATACCGCTGAATCCGAGGTCTGAAGCGACCGAAACGATCTCTGCGAACGACCATTCCGGGCAGCCCAGCGTGGAAAAACAAGTCTTCATTGGCCTACTCCTCCTGACGCAATATGATTCACGCTGCCATTATACTATAAAAAGCGTAAATTTACACGTTCATCACTTTTTTAAATTCTGCGAGCGCACGGGCGAATTCTTTCATGCAGTTCTTCACGGGTGCGCCGCCCGCAAAATCCACGCCTGCTTTCTTCAGCAGCTCCAGTGGATGGTCGCTGCCGCCGCTCTTCAAGAACGCCATATACGCTTCAAGCGCGCCGGGCTGCTTCTCGTACAGCCTTGTGGCAATCATCACGGCGGAAGAGAAGCCCGTCGCGTATTTGTACACATAGAAAGCGTTGTAGAAGTGCGGGATGCGCGCCCATTCAAGCGCGATTGTTTCACAAGTGTTCATACATCCGCCGTAATACAGATTATTGAGCTCCTTGTACTTTTCGCTAAGCGCCTCGTGCGTCAGCGGCTCGCCGCTCTCATACATCGCGTGGGTGATGCGCTCGAACTCGGCGAACATCGTCTGGCGCAGCACGGTGGTACGGAACTGGTCGATATAATGATTGAGCACGTGCTTTTTAAGCGCCGCGTCGGCATGATCCAGCAGGTAGCGCGTCAGCAGAATTTCGTTGACGGTGGATGCGACCTCCGCTACGAAGATCGTATACTGCGCGGTGGGGTAGGGCTGTGCTTCGTCCGAGTGGTACGTGTGCATCGCGTGGCCCAGTTCGTGCGCGATGGTATATACGCTGTCGAGGTCTCCGCGGTGATTGAGCAGCACATACGGATGCGATCCGTACGCGCCCCACGAATATGCGCCGGTGGTCTTGCCTTCGTTCTCGAACACATCGATCCACTTCTCGTCGCGCGCGCGCTTCAGCAGCGCGATATAATCCTCACCGAGCGGCTGCAGCGCTTCGGTTACCATGTCCATGGCCTGCTCATAAGAGTACTTTTTATCGGTATCAGCGACGAGCGGGACGTAGATATCGTACATGGCGATATCATTAAGGCCGAGTATCTTCTTGCGGATGTCCACGTAATCGTACATTACAGGCAGGCTTTCGTGGATGGCATCGATCAGCGTGTCGTAGAGCGATATGGGCACGTCGTCGCCGAACAACGCCTGCTCGAGCGCGCTGCCGTAGTTGCGTACCTTGGAGTAGAACACGTCCTTTTTGACGCTTGTGGAATACGTGGCCGCGATCGTGTTGATATGGTCGCGGAATGCGCTGTAGAACGTATTGAAGGTGTCTTTGCGCACGCTGCGGTCGCGGTGTTGCATGAGTTCGATATATTTGCCGTGTGTGAGTTGAACGTCGCCTTCAGGCGTCTTCACGGTGCCGAATTTCATATCGACGCTTTCAAGCATCTTAAATATGTCGCTCGCGCCCGAGGAAAACTCCGCGGTCATGGAGAGCAGCTTTTCCTCAGCCTCGCTCAGCACGTGCTGTTTCTGGCGGATGAGGTCGCGGATCATGAACGCGTAGGGTGCGAGCCGCTTTTCCTCCTGGATGAAGCCCAGCAGGCGCTCCTCGCTTTCCTTCAGCAGCGTGGGGGCGACGAACGAGGTTTCGCCCGACACCGCGACATAAAGCTGCCACGCGCGGTCGGCCATGCCCTGATAGAGTGAGTTGCCGTTATCCTCGTCGCGGCGCATCTTGGCGTATACGAATATACGCTCGCACAGCAGCGCCGTCTCGTCGATTTTGCCCAGCGCGTCCGCCAGTGCCGATGCGCTGGTGGTGAGGTTTTCCTTGAGCGCGCCCAGCGAGGGTACGACTCCCTGCAATTGCTTAAAGCTCTTCTCCCACTCGGCGTCGGAGGGGAATATGGGGCTTAAATCCCACTTGTACTGATTTTCGATTTCGCTTCTTTTCATAATGCCTCCGAAAGGTGTTTGTAATCATTATTCCCCAAAACAGCGGGTTAGTAGCGAATATCGCGTCCGCGAAAAATCAGCTTTTCCGAGTGCCGCGCGTCCATCAGCCGGGAATGGATGCGTTCGCCGTAGCGCTCGTTGATCGCGTCAAACGTCAGGTTGGTTACGATTGCGGTGTGCAGCCCGGCGCTCGCGCGTTCGTTAAGCAGATCGAAGAAGTATTCCACCGTCACGTTGCGCGTCATGGGTTCGGTGCCCACATCATCGATCACGAGCAGCGGTACGGAGAGTATCGTATCGAGGTCTACGTCCTCGCCGAGGCGGTGGCTGTGGAATAGGGAGAAAAGCCGGTATGCGGTGTAATAGGCCGCAGTGAAGCCTCGTTCGATGACGCGCCGCATCACGCAGCGCGCGGTGTAGGTCTTTCCGAGCCCCGTGCCGCCTGATATCAGCAGAATTTGCGAACAGCCCGGGAACTGATCCGCCCAGGTTTGCGTAATGCGCTTATACTGAACCATGTAGTCGCGCTGGGAGCGCCCATTGTCGAGCGGTTCCTCGGAAAAGCGTGTGATGTCGAAACGCTCGAAGCTCGCACCGTCACCCAGCAAGCGCGCCTCATCCAGTTTTACCTCGAGGCGGTAACGGATAAAGCAGTCGCAGCGTCGCGCGTCCTCGCGCAGTCCGGTATCGCGGCATACGGGGCAGGCGTAAATCGGCTCGAGATAATGTGCATCGTAACCGGCGCTCACAAGCATCTGTGCAGCTTCCTGCCGCAGCGTATCCATCTGCTTCGTATCGAACTCACCACCATTTGCGGTCTTGCTGATGCGATCCAGTTGAAGCGCGCGAATGGCTCCGTGCAGCTTTTTCAGCTTTGGCAACCGCGCGTAGACCTCGTCGCAGCGTCGTTTTAATTCCGCATCGTTTTTGCGGCGGATACGTTCATATACCTCAAACACATCGCTCACGAATTATGCTCCTTCATCCGCGAACGGATCGATAGCGAGGTGATCATAATTGCCCACAGGGCGCTCAAAAGGCGCACGTTTGGCGGCAGCACTCTGGTTGCCCGTATATTTCTTGGTCTCCTGCTGCGCGTCGGCCACTGTGCGTACGCCCGCGTTATGCCAGCCGGAGAGGATCGAATTCAAATAGCGGTATGGGTTCTCGGAAAGGGAGCTGATCTCGGCGGCCAGCAATATCGCATCGTGCGAAAGGCCCCACTCCTCGCTCCACCGAAGGTATACTTTGCGGTGCGAGTCGGTAACGGCGCGCTCAATGCCCGCCGCCGAAAGCACGGCGACGATGCGCCCGTCCAAAGCCTTTTGTGCGGCAATCAGTCGCTGAGCCTCCTCGGGCGTCTGGATGCGGTTGTTGTACCAGTCGGTCAGGATATCGTCCATATACACGAGAGGCAGCTTGCCGCGCGTCGCGAGCAGCTTTGCCGCCGAGCAAAGCATGTCCATGTCGTAGCCAAACACGCTTGTCCACTTGCGGTAAAGGCTTTCGTGCTCGAAGGTGGGCTTGCCTCCCGAATCGCCCACTATGCGCAGCAGCTCCTGAAGGTCCTTCGTGGTGTTCTCGGTCTGCTGCTTCTTTTCGCTAATCTGGCGCGATGTGGTATCACCGTCGGCGAACAGACGCTCGAGTATGCGGTCGAGGTATTTCATGCTGGGCTCGCGCGCGGCGGTGGTATGTGCACAGGCGGTGAGTATCGCTTCCAGCGTGAACCCCCAGTCGTGCGTCCATTTTTCGTACAGCGCGGCTTCGTCCTGCGTCGGGCCGCGGCTCGTGATCCCAAGGCGCGTCAAAACGCGCAGCACGCCGGAAGCGGCCTCTTTGACGGCGGCAATCTTATCCTGAGCCTTTTCCTCGGTGTCGATGTGGTCCTCCTCCGCCCAGGACTTGGCGACCTTGTCCATATAGGCGACGGATACGCGCCTGCCTTTGAGCATGATGCAGTATTCCGCGAGGCAAAGCACCACCTTTTTGGGCAGCCGGAATATATCGGTATAATCGTAAATCTTCAGGTATTCGTGCGGAGAAAGCTGGCGGGAACCGAACAGCTCCTGCAGCCGCTGGTTGAATTCGCGTTCGGTGTAAAGCTCCTCGCTGGCGGGCGCTTCGCGCAGATATTCGCCGAACTCAAAGCAAAACTCCGCGCCGTTGACGATACGCGCGAAGCCTTTTTTCTGCCAGTATTCAAATGCGATGAGTATTTCGTCCCAACCCAACCCAAGGCGGGCGCAGAAAAGGTCCCGGTCGACCGCCTGATGATTCGAGGCGTGCATCAGCCCCAGAAGATAGGCGGCAATATACTTATCGGGCGCGTCTGCGCAGCACTCGATGAAGCGATTGGGGACGGCGGTGCTCTTGCCGTTATTCTTCAGTTGTAACTGCATACCTTCCCACCCCACAAATTCGTGCAACCTATCATATCACCCGAAGAGAAATTTGCACAGGCCCTTTTTGGGATACCCCATATTTACCCATAATGAAAGTATACGACGAAGAGCGCGCTGCGGTCAAATGGTAGGCGCATTTTGCGGAAAATTTTTTGGGTTGCCGCAAAAGGGATAACCTGCTATACTGAAATGCAGACTGAGATGGAGGTTGGAGGTGCAATAAATTCCGCGAAATTCCATTGCCCGTTTTACCGGGCAGTCGAGCCGCCTCTGCAGTCTGGCTCATGATTTATTGCACACCTGTCTGATATGAACGAAAAACTGGTGATTCGGGGCGGAAAGCCCCTTTTTGGGCGCGTGCCTGTTAGTGGCGCCAAGAATGCGGCTGTGGCGATATTGCCCGCCGCTTTGCTGTGCTCCGGCGTATGCGAGTTTGAAAACCTGCCGGATATCGAGGATGTGCGTCTGCTCAACTACATGCTGAGCAGCATGAACGCCAAAGCGGAGCTTACCGGCTCCAGCATGCGCCTTGATACGAGCGGCGTGACTGCATACCGCGTGGACAACGAGGCGGTCAAGCATATGCGCGCTTCGTACTATTTTGTCGGCGCGCTGCTCGGGCGCTTCGGACGCGCCGAGATCGCTTTGCCGGGCGGATGCGCGATCGGCCTTCGGCCGATCGATCAGCACGTCAAAGGCTTTGAGGCGATGGGCGCGAAGGTGAAAACCGAGTATGGTATGATCATCGCGGAAGCACCCGACGGACTTCACGGCACGGATATCTATCTCGATATCGTTTCAGTAGGTGCGACGATCAACGTCATGCTCGCCGCGGTAAAGGCCAAAGGCAAGACGACGATTGTCAACGCGGCTAAAGAGCCCCACGTGGTGGACGTTGCCAACTTTTTAAACTGTATGGGCGCCAAGGTGAAGGGCGCGGGTACCGACGTTATTCGGATCGTGGGCGTGGAGCAGCTGCACGGCTGCCCCTACTCGATCATTCCCGACCAGATAGAGACGGGGACGCTGATGATTGCCGCCGCCGCAACGCGCGGGGACGTCACCATTGAGAAAGTGATCCCGACGCATATGGAGGCGCTGACCGCCAAACTGATTGAAATGGGCGTGTCGGTGGAGGAAGGCGACGATACCATCCGCGTGACATGCACACGGCGGCCCAAGCATGTCAACATCAAAACGCTGCCTTACCCCGGCTTTCCGACCGACCTCCAGCAGCCCGCGACCGTGCTGTTAAGCACCGCCGATGGTGCGAGCATCATCGTAGAAAACATATTCGAGTCGCGATTTAAGCATATCAACGAGATCCGTCGCATGGGCGCCAACGTATCGACCGATGGGCGTGTGTGCGTTGTGGAAGGCGTGGAGCGCCTGACTGGCGCGCCGGTGCGCGCGTCGGATTTGCGGGCCGGTGCGGCGCTCGTCGTCGCGGGCCTGATGGCGGACGGCCAGACGGAGATCACAGGTGTCAAATATATCGACCGCGGCTACGATCATATCGAGAGAAAATTGAAATCCATCGGCGCGGATATTCACCGCGAGGAAGCGCCGGATGTGGAGGAATTCGATTTCCTGTAGGACAAACTACCAATTGGCGGCTCGACACGAGCCGCTTTTTTGATATTCTATCTTGCCGCAGCGACCATGCGGCATACTTACACTATTTGTTCGAGGAACAGAATTATCTATTGTCAATTCGCTTGATTCACTGTATAAATATAGAAGACTAAAATCGGAATGAACCGAGCTGTCAGCCGGTATTACGATTGGATGGGAGTGTCTATGGCGAAAACGATGTTATTCGGGATATGCATGCTGCTTATTGCGGGGGTTATTTGTGCGTGCGACCGTGGGTCTGCCGATGAAACTGAAACCGCCACCGAATTAACCCGGAATGGAAGCCCCTCTGCCACTCAGCCAAGCGGCGATCCGATCGAACAGATGAAGGCTTATATCGGCGATAACAACATCCACATTAACAGCTTTATACTGATCAAAGACGGCGAGACGGTGGAAGAAGCGTATTTTAACGGAACGAGCCGCGATACCGCAGCGCCCGTCTATTCGTGTACAAAGAGCGTGCTGTCCGCGCTTGTGGGTATCGCGATAGACGAGGGAAAGATTGCGAGTGTGGATGAAAAGGCCATTGATCTGCTTGATATGGAGGGGATCGACCTCGGCGATGAACGAGAATCGGAGATTACGCTGAAGCATCTGCTGACGATGAGTTCAGGGCTGGACCCTCTGCCTTCCGACGAATATGTGAATCAAACGGACGCGGTGGCATACATTCTCCAGCAGCCGATGCACTACGAACCCGGAGAAATCTTTGCTTATACGAGCGGCGGCCCGCATGTCGTTTCCGCAATTCTTCAGCAGGCGACGGGCATGGAAACCAGCGAGTACGCGCAGGAGAAGCTGTTCGATCCGCTGGGCATTTCGCAGCCCGTGTGGAGGAAGGATAGCAAAGGCCTTGCGCTGGGCGGGTTCGGCTTGGAGCTTACGCCCATGCAGCTTGCCCAATTTGGCTGCCTCTACCTGAATGAGGGCATGTGGAACGGCGAGCAGATCGTCCCGAAGGAATGGATTGCCGAATCGACGGGCAAGAGCATCGATACCAAAATGACGTTTGAATGCGAACAGTCCGGTTACGGGTATTATTGGTGGATGAATGGCTTTGGCGGGTATGCGGCTCACGGATATCTGGGGCAATACGTGTTCGTGCTGCCCAGGTCTCACGCGGTCGCGGTGTTTACGTCGGAGCTGCCTCAGTCCTCATTCCCGATCCCGTATGAGCTGATGGCGGAATATGTGTTGCCCTCGCTGGAGAATGTCAGGGCTTGATCGGGGCGGTTAAACGTGCAGCCGCTTTGCCATCTCCTGCCGGAATTTCTTGTTGTGATCGAGCATGATAAGCAGTGCCGCGATGGAAAGACAGGGCGCGAACACGAACCAGGACCACACCAGCGTCACGTTCCCCAACGTATACATATCGACAAGTGTCTCGATGATCAAAGAGAGCACGGCGGTGGAGATAATCAGCGCCGCGGACAGTGCCAGACCGCGCGTTTTTGTCCGGGCAGCCAGCGTAATAAATACGGTCAATATCACAAAGCAGCAGGTCACGATAGGCAGCGCGATCGCAAGAAACCAGCTTCTTCCGCCCGTTACTGCCTGGATGATCAGCAGCCCCACAAGCACACCGGCGAGGTCGATCCCCGTCATCTTGCGGTAATCAAATTTGTTGAAATAGAAAGGCGAAGTCGTAAATACCCAGAGCATCAGCGCACCCGCTGATACGTATATTGACCACGTAATCTGCTTGTCGTAGATCAGGTTGCAGATGATGCAGGTGACAATGGGGACGAGGTATAATATCGAGAAAAAGCCGATCCAAAACGAGCGGTCTTTCTTTTTCAGTTCATCACGCGACTCGGGGAACAAAGGCTTTTCCTCCGGTTCCTCCTGCTCCATCGGATTGATCACAGGCACAGCACAAAGCGGACACTTTTTGAGCGAACGCTCCAGCTCTACGCCGCAATTGACACAATAGGACATATTACACCTCCCGGTTGCTTTCGAGCTTTACGTGGATACCCAGCTTTACGAGCTCTGTGAAAAACTCCCGCTCCGCTTCCGCTTCGTGGATGATACTCGTAAAGCAGATGCTGAGTGTGTCCTGATACGAACACGCGGCGCAGTTGACGCGGTTATACCGCGGCGCGCCCAGCATCACATCGAAGCGTTCCACGTGCGGTACCATTTCTGGGGGCAGGTCAAGCGAGCCTAAATTGGTGAATGTACTCGTCATGCGCGTTTCACCCGCCATGCTGAATATCGCGTGGATCGCCATGTTTTTAAGAAACAGCGGCAGCAGACGGACGAGCAGGCTCTTTTCCGCTTTGACGTTTTTGGACATCTTGGATCCGAGCATCTTGGCAGTGAGCTCGTTGCGCAGCTGGTGGTGTACCACGCGCACGATCTCTTCGAACGTATACTCGCCCCAGCTCGCGTTGATTTCGGGGTTGATGTACGACGAGAAGTTGCGCAGCGTATCGGTTTTGAAAAAGGCGCGCAGATTCGCAGGTACGGAGACCTTGACGGGCAGCAGCTTTTTGGGGTTATGACGCTTTTGTATGTTATAAAGCGCGAACATATACACCGCGACAAGAAATTCGGTGATCGTAACGTTATAGCGCTTCGCGGTTTCTTTGACCTGCGCCACGGAGCATATTCCGCGTATGATGTTAAGCGTATGACTGGGCTCGCGCGTACCGGGAAGACGGTATGCACGCGTTTCCTTCCAGGCGCGTGTGGCCTTTTTGTTGTAATAGCGCAGGAAGCCGTCCTCCGTCTCCTCATCGGACACGGGCGCGGCACAGTCCAGCACCCCGTTCGTGGCGGGGATATCGTTGCCTTTCAGGCGCAGATACTGGGCAACGATTGTCTTTAGAAATACGAGCCCGCCGTAACCATCCGATGCCGAATGAAACACCTCGAGGGAAATACGGCGGTCATATGCGCGCAAGCGGAACAAATGGCCGGTATTATCGCGCCGGTAGAGGCGGATGCAGGGGTTTACCGCGTCTTCCATCACGACCGGGTCCTTTTTATTCTTCTCGAAGTAGTACCAGAACAGCCCCGCGCGCAGCCTGCACGAGAATATGCCCATGCGGCCTGTTGCCGTTACCAGCGCCTGCTGCAGCAGTTCGCGGTCCACCGGCTCGGTCAGCGTCATCGAAATGCGGAATACCGCCGTCCACCGGCGGTTCTTGATGGCGGGATACAGTTTTGCGGCGTTGTCCAGCCGGTACCATTTTTCAGGTTCGCTTTTGTTCATTTCTTTATGATACATCATCATAGCAGCGTGCACAATCCCGTATTATGTCAAAATGCCGTGTATAAAAAAAGTGGGCGGAATGCTTCGGGTGAATTAGCCCGCAGGTTCCGCCGATAGTAGGGGTATTGGGGACAAGTTTAGGGGTTACATGGGAAAACTATTTGGCAAGCTCAATATTGATCGAGACCTTATCCTTGCTCTCGCTTGCCTGGTAACTGACGTGTACGCCGGATTTTTTGATGCGTGACAGCGCCTTTTTGATCGTATTGAGGTAGATGCGGTAATCACGCATGATACAAACGACATGCTGGCCGGAGAGCGGCGCGGGCTCCTCGCCGTAGAGTTTTTGAAGCATGCGTTCTACAATATCCTCCGTGCATTTGACGGAGAGGTTTTTTTGCTTGATATCGCGCACAAGTTTTAACTGCGCTTCTTCGTTATGCAGCCGCAGCAGCGCGCGTGCATGACGCTCGGTCAGCTTATATTCGTTAATCAGGTCTTTTACGGAGACAGGTAGCTTTAAAATGCGCATCTTGTTGGCCACCGTGCTTTGGTTCTTGCCCAGTCGCCTTGCCAGCTCTTCCTGCGTGAGGCCGTGTTCTTTCATGAGGCTCTGATACCCTTCCGCCTCCTCAAAGAAATTCAGGTCTTCGCGCTGAAGGTTCTCGATGAGCGCGATAACGGCGCTGTCCTCGTCGATGGCAGGCTGTACGACGGCCTTTATGTGGGTAAAGCCAGCCTTGCAGACCGCGCGCCAACGCCGCTCTCCCGCGATAATCTCATAATAGTTGTGGGACAGCTTTCGTACGGTGATGGGCTGCAGCAGCCCATATTGTTTGATGGAATGCGCGAGTTCGGCAATGCCCTCTTCGGAAAAGACACGCCGGGGCTGATACGGGTTAGGGCGGATGTAATCGACCGGGATCACTTCCAGCGTGTTGCCTTCACTTTTGTCCATGTTGAACTTACGCGCTTCATCCGAGCCGGTTTTCTGAATCTTCAGCAATATTAAAACACTCCTTTACACCGCGCATCTGCGCAAATAACATTAAATAATCCAGGGTAACCTTTTTTACATTCTTTTATAAGCACAATTCGCCACGAAAAATCATAACCCTTTCGGTGTGGCAATAGTTCCTATAATGTGACATAAATAGTCGTGAAAAACAGGCAGGATGTCGAAAATGAAGGGCTAAACAGGGTCTATTTATGGTAGGTACGACCTTCAGATATCATGAACGCGCGGTAGATTTGTTCCAAAAGAACGACCCGGAACAGCGTATGCGGCATCGTCATATCCGAAAAAGACACGATTTTTGACGCGGAAGCTTTAACCTCCGTACCCAGCCCGCACGATCCGCCTATTGCAAAGCAGATTTCGCCCGCATCGGCATATTTCCTCACGAGCGCGGAAAACGCCTCGGAAGTCAGCTTTTCGCCCTCGGGCGACAGCGCGATCAGCGCGCCGCGCTTTGCGGAAAGCAGGGTTTCGCCTTCTTCCTTTTGCGCCCTGCGAACGAGCGCCTCCGGCGCATCGGCGGGCAGCGGCGTTTCCTTTTTCTCAATGACCTCTATGCGCGCAAAGGCAGACAGGCGCTTGACGTATTCGTCCTGAGCGTCCTTAAAAAAAGGTTCCTTGAGTTTTCCGACGCAGAGCAGGCGGATCAGGGACATTACTTATCCTCTACTTTCCGATTCCGCCGCCTGAATAACGCTCTTTTCGCTTCCCGATGCAGAGCGGACTGGCGGCAGGATGATATAATATTCTATCCTTTTTGCAATCATATCGAGTTCAAAGAGTTTTCAGCATACAGTTTGTGAAACCACTTGGATAGATGCATACTACCTTCTTTTTAGCCTATTTCAAACCTTCCGGTGACCTGTTCCCTGAATGCGATGCCAAGGTTTACGTCGCGGCCCGGCGTGATGCCGCGTGCCATCAGCGCGTCGGTTACCGTCCGGTACGCAATCTGCTCCACGTTATTCTCTTTGCTTAAATGGCCCAGCAGTATGGATGTGACGCCCGCGGATACGAGCCGTACCGCGGCTTCGCCCGCTTCGTCGTTGGAGAGGTGCCCGTGACGCGAACGGATGCGCTCCTTTAATTGGCGCGGGTAGCGCCCCGCGGCGAGCATGCCGATATCGTGGTTGGACTCGAGCAGCACGAGGTCGCACGCGTGCAGCCGGTATTCGATTTTCTGCGGGAAATAACCGAGGTCGGTCGCGATTGCGGCGCGACGGTTGCCGCACGATACGCAGTAGCCCACCGGGTCCGCCGCGTCGTGCGGGATCTCGAACGGCTCAATTAAAAGGTCGTCGATGTAGAAATCCGTTTTGGATATGATGCGGATATGGCGCGGATGCACGCTGCCTAGTTTGTCGCTCGCGGCCTGCCAGGTAAGGTCAGTCGCGAAAACGGGGATGTCGTGCTTGCGCGAGAGTATGCCCGCGCCCGCGATATGGTCGTTGTGTTCGTGTGTGATAAGGATTCCGCGCACGTCGCGGATATCCTCTCCGATGCCCTTGAGTGCTTCTTCGAGGCGTTTGCCCGATACGCCCGCATCGATTAAAATCTTGGTGCGCGCGGAACAAACGAGCGTGGCGTTGCCCGACGAGCCGGAAAAAAGCGGAGTGAATGTCAGTGCCATGGCGTTTCCTTTCCGACACAGTATAGCATAATGCGCGCATGCTGCCTATAAAATATTGATTCATATCTGCCGGGTATGGTATCCTAAGCGCAAACAGAGGAGGCGTACATGGAACAGTCCTATGTTCATATCTATACAGGCAGCGGCAAGGGCAAGACCACCGCGGCGGCAGGGCTCGCCGCGCGCGCGGCGGGACGCGGCCTGAAAGTCAAATTCGTGCAGTTTTTAAAGGGCCGTGAATCGGGCGAGACGATATCGCTGGAAAAGCTCGGCGTGGAATTCCTGCGCGCGTCGGAATGCAAGAAGTTCTTTCCCGATATGACGGAGGAAGAGAAGTCGCACGCGAGAAATGATGCCCAAAAAGCCCTCGGCATTATTAAGGGCTGGCTTAACAAGGCGGATTTGATCGTGCTGGATGAAGCCATGGCGGCGATATCGTGTGGGTTCCTCTCCGTGGACGAAGTGTTGGGCATCATTGCGCGGCGGGGCGGCACGGAGCTGGTGCTGACCGGGCGCGACGCGCCCGAGGCGCTGGTGCAGGCGGCGCATCTTGTGACGGAGATGAAAGAAATCAAGCATTACTTTAGTGAAGGACAATCGGCCAGAAAGGGCATTGAATACTGATGGTGATCATGGTGACGGGCGGCGCGCGCAGCGGCAAGAGCGGGTTTGCCGAGAAGCTGTGCCGCGAGACAGGGGAACAAGTCGGATATATTGCGGCGGCAGTGGTCACGGACGAGGACATGCGGGCGCGTATCGCTATGCACCGTGCGCAGCGGCCTGCCGAGTGGTCGACGTTCGAGCGCTACCGCGATTTTGCCGCGTTGGAGCGTGAGCCGGAATTTGACGGCTGCGGCGTGTTTCTGCTGGATTGCGTCACCACGATGATCACGAACCACATGGTGGACAGCGGGCTCGACTTTGACACCTGTGGCATGGAAGAGGTCAACCGCCTCGAAGATTCTGTACGCACTCAGGCAGACGAGCTGATCGCGCTGATGCGTCGGCGCGGCAAGCGGCTGGTCATCGTGACGAATGAGGTGGGGCAGGGCGTGGTGCCCGCCTACCGTATGGGCAACCTGTTCCGCGATATCGCGGGGCGCACCAACGCGCACATCGCGCGCGAGGCGGACGAGGTTTACTGCCTGATCTCCGGCCTGCCGCTGAGGCTCAAGTGATGAAAAGCTTTGCCGTAATGCTTTCGTTTTTTACGAGAATCCCGCTGAAGCTGCGCTTTGAGATCGACGGCGCAGTGTTTGCGCGCGGCATTAAATACCTGCCGGTTATCGCAATGATCATTGGCGTGCCGGTCGGCGCGTTGTTGGCGCTGAATACATGGGTTGGGCCGTATCTGGCTGCGCTGCTGTCGCTGGGCGCTTATCTGCTGATTTCAGGCGGGCTGCACGTGGACGGCCTCGCCGATACGATGGACGCGCTGGGCAGCCGCCGCGAACGCGAGACCATGCTTGCGATCATGAAGGACAGCCACATCGGCACGTTCGGAGTACTGGGCATTTGCGTATATATCGCGGGCATGCTTGTGTGCATCGCCAATTCCGACTGGGTTTTTGCGGGGCTGTTTGCGCTGGCAGGACGCACGGAGGCGCTGCTTTGCTCACGGCTGTTTCCGTACGCGCGGGAGAGCGGCACGGGCCACGGCTTTGTAGGCAAAGTCAAAACGGGCCACATCGCCGTTTCTGTATTGGTATATGGGCTGCTCGCAGTGTTACTTAGCTTTGACGTTATCGTTTGGACGTTTTCTGTGCGGCGTATGCTCGCACTCCTGATTCCCTTTGCGGCCTCGCTGGCGGTCACGACGGCGGTGGTGCGCGGCATCTCGCGCAAGCTGGGCGGTGTCACGGGCGATGTCATCGGCTTTTGTATCGAGCTGTCTCAGCTGCTCTATCTGCTCTGCGGGTGTCTGCTGCTGCGGCTGTTGTAGTGGTATATCCCATAAAGCGACAAAATTCAGTCTTTGACAAAATAGGGCAGGGATATATAATAGAGATTATAAAAGATGGGGAGAGATGAAAGGGGCGTATATGGGCGACTCAATCAATGACATACTTGTCGAGGATTTTCAAAACGTAGTGAGCGAGCTGCTCGTTCGTAACCGTAGCATTCTGGATATAATATCCAAGGTACAGACGAGCACGGGGCGGGTCAACCGCGCGGTGGTGAAGGCGGTCACGCATTGCGGCTGCATCGGTATCGACGGGAAAAAGCAGTCTTTTCCGGGCGAGGCGCGCGTGGAGGAGCTGCACGGTCTGATATCGACCCAAATTAAAGGCAAACTTTGCGAGGATTGCCGCTCTACGATCGAGGAAGAGGTCGGCGGCGCGCTGTTCTACCTTGCATCGCTGTGCAACACGCTCGATATCAGCCTGTACGATGTGATACTCAAAGAGAAGGAAAAGCTGAGTACACTGGGCGGCTATAGCCTGCGGTAACCGCGTATGCATCAAACGGATCGTATTGAACGATACTGGGCGGAGTTTCTCCGCCAGACAGGCAGGGATGCGTCTTTGCGGTACGCAACCTGCTTTTATTTTGGCTTTAATGAAGCGCTGGCGGGAGAGCTGCTGCAGCTGGTGCTGGAGGGAAAGAAGCGCGCAACCTGCTCCAGCGTCCGCGCGTTCGAGCTCGAAGGCGACCCGCTGCCCAAACCCGGCGATATGAGTGTCATTACCAACTATGCGGGGGAACCAAGGTGCATAATCCAGACCACGCGGGTGACGGTGATGCCGTTTCGTGAAGTCACCTTTGATCTGGCGGTCCGCGAGGGAGAAGACGAGAACTTGGAAAGCTGGCGGCAGGGACATATCCGCGCTTTTACGCACGACGCGAAAACGCTGGGCTTTGAGTTTTCAGAGGACATGCCGGTCGTCTTCGAGGATTTTACGGTCGTTTATCCGCTATAATGAGGATTTTAAAAGCCGGTGCAAAGACGGATCGTCCTGCATCGGCTTTTGTGTTATAAGATAGAACCCGGACCATGAGGTGACAAGCCTTACAGCCGTTCTTTTTTTGCCCCTGCTCTCAACGATAAAAAGTACATGGAGAGCATTACGGCGGCACCGACGGCGCCCACGTAATATGCCGCCGAAGGATCAAACTCGTTTACGATGGCACCCGCAGCGAACGGCAGCAGCGCCCCGCCCACGCCCGAAAACGCCATCATCACGCCGATTGCGGACCCGGACGCCCCTTTGTTCCGTTGGGCAGCGACGTCCATCATCAGCGGCCAGAGCGGACCGCACGCAAAGCCGGCCAAAGCAAAACAGACAAGCTTTACGGCGAGATCCGGGACGAGCACCGCGCCGAGGGACGAAATGCACAGCACCACGGACAGCGAAACAAATATCTTCTTCATGTCGGTTTTGATAATGCCCGCGATCAGACGCGAGGGCATCATCGCGCCCCAGAAAAGCGACAGCGCAAGCGCGCTCAGTACGGGTTTATTCAGCACCAACTCGTAGTAGCTGTCCGCGTAGTTGGCGATGACGGTTTCGATGCCGACATAGAGGCATATTCCGAGACCGAGAAAGAGAAACACGCGGTTTCCGATTAGCTTAAGCGGGTTTGTGTTTTGCACCTGCAAAGCGCCTTTGTCGTTGGAGTGCTTGGTGAACAGAAACAGCAGCCCGAGCAGCAAGAACAGCGCCCCGCAAAAAAGATAAAGGTGCATATAATACACGCCGCGGTTGATCAGTGCCTCTGCCATGAGCGGCCCCGCGAGCGCGCCGATGCTGAACCCCACCTGGGAGAAATTCAAATGTCTGCGCGAAGCGTCCGGGAACTCGTCCGACAGCACCGCCGAGGTGGTCGCTTCGGTAACCGAGAAGCCCGCCCCGATGATGAATACCGAGACGAGAAACGCCGCAATGTTGTGCGTCAGGCCAACGAGCAGCGCGCCCAGCACCATCAGTGCATAGGAGACGATCAACAGCTTCTTTTTTCCGTATTTCCTGCTGAACATGCCGATAAAAAGCGGTGGTACCGACATGCCGAGGTATTGCATGCCGATCATCGCCCCCATCACCGCCGCGTCTACAGCGAAGCTTTGCGCGACCGAGAGTATCGTATATTGGTATATCGTCACGTAGATGCCCAGCATGCAGGTCGTTGCATACGACACCGCAATAATCGGCCACTTATGCTTTCTTGGGTGCACTCCGTTTTCTCCTTGCGTTATTTTGGGGTTAACATGAAAACAGGCCTATATGCGAGCAAGGCCGCGCAGAGTTTGCGCGGCTTTGTGCCGGATTGCTGTGAGCGATTGCCTGTTACTCGGTATAAAATATCTGCTCCATGTCACAGTAGAACTGTGCTTCCGGGCCGAACGAATACTGCACGAAGCACGGTTTGGTGTGCGTCCACCACTCCTGTGTGACCGGATCTTGCGCCATCTTTTCCATATCGGCCGCGTAGTCGTCGCCTATGTATTCAAAATAGGCAAACACGAGGTCTCCATGCAGGTAAATAGAGTAGTTGGCGAGGTTGCATTCGCGTATGGTCTTAAGCACCCCGGGCCACGGATTAAGGTGCAGATCCCTGTATTCTGCGATTTTCTCGGGTTTGAGCTTCCCGATCTGTCCAAAAAAAGTTTTGTTCATATGCCTTCCCTTTAAACGATGCGATCTTGATATTGAG
>JAEWCC010000055.1 GCA_023390815.1 Bacillota bacterium | reverse complement strand
CCGCCGCCTGGGATGCTTTGGCTGCGGCTGCCGACGCCGCGGTGTCTTGCATGGGTTCAGGCGTTTTATGCTCCGCCGCGCTGTTTGCCAAATCGCCCGGCTGCATGCTGCCCGTCTGTTCGGGCAGACCCGCGCCGCTTACGGCGGGCTTGGCCGCAGCCACCGTGCCTTGCGGCAGCCCGGCCTCTGGCTGCACTGCGTTTTGCGGTGTTTCCGCGTCCGCCGCCAAAAGCTGCGGCTCTCTATATTGCTGCTGCAAAGTCTCGGCGGGTTTGTCGCCCTGGGGCAATAAAGTGCTGTCCGGTTGGGAAACGACGTCCAGTATCAGCCCCAACACCGCGCCGATGCTGCCGCCCCGGGCCAGCTGCGCCAATGCCGAGAGGTTTTCCGCTGTATACGGTATGCCGTGGTTTGCGAGAAACCGCGCCGCCGCCGCATCCATTCCCGGGTTGCGGCTCAGCAATCCAAGCATCTCCGGTACCGTCTGCGGCTGGATTGTGCGCGAAGCGCTTTCTGCGGATGCCTGCGTCCCCGCACTTGTTACGTTCAGTACGGTCAGCACGAAGCTGCCGCCATTCCGGCTGACAGCCGCCTCAATCGCGTCTCCGATCCCGAAGCAGCATTCCCCCTGCAGTGCCGCGCGCAGCAGGGCACCTCCGCTGACGCGCAGGAGCAGGGCATCGCCCTCCACGCGCTCCACAGCCGCCATGATGACGTCGCCGCTTTCAAGCCCTGCTGTGCCGGTTGCCGTAGCCGGCAGCGCAGCAGCGAGCTTAGCCTGAACCGCGCCAGGAGACTCATTCAGATTGATTTGCATACCGGCCCCGCCCATCCCGGGTATTACCGAACGGGGGTCTTCCCCGCCCGTTTTCAGCAAATTTCTTAATACCCATATACTTATTTATCGGATCAAAATAAAAAAATTAATAGCGCACTGAAATGTTCCGATATATCAATTGTGACTATTGAAACCAAGCAAGGCGGAAGACTATGTTTGACATTAAAAACATGAACGGCGGCGAGCTCGACTTCTTCCGGGAGCTCGAGAATATCGGCGCGGGCCATGCGGCCACCGCGCTTTCCATGCTGCTGTCCCGCACGGTATCCATCCGTGTTCCGCGTGCGCAGCTTTGCGAATACAACGAGATATGCGATATCCTGCATGGACCGGAAAATGTCGTCGCGGGGCTGCTCGTCGGCATCTCTGCGGATATCCGCGGATTCATCCTGCTCGTTATGGACGAAGCGGACGCGCAGCGGCTGTCCAGCGCGGTACTTGGCGATATCGCGGATGGTATGCCGGAATCGGACCTCGCAGAAATGAACACGTCTGCGCTCAAAGAAGTCGCCAACATCCTCATTGGATCGTATATTACGGCCATTTCTGAGATGACCGGCCTGATGATAGACGCTTCGGTGCCGGACCTTGTGTTCGACATGGCGGGCGCCGTCATGAATCTGCTCGCGGTAGCCTATGGGGAGTTTGGGGATCACGTGCTGTTTATGGAAACGGAGTTCTGTGATCAGGTGCAGAGTCTGTATGGTCATTTCTTCCTCATCCCCGATATCGAGTCGTATAAAACACTGACAGAAAAAATGGCGGGCTTTTAATGAATACGTACTCGTTTAATTTCGCGGAACAGCGGGCGGATACTGCAGATAAGGCAGCCGCTCCACGCAGACTCTTTACCATCGGCATTGCTGAACAAAAGCTCGCGCAGGCGCCCGACAGACTGTCCACACTCGGTCTGGGATCTTGTGTCGGGCTGGTTTTGTATGACCCCGTCGGTAAAACCGCCGGCATGGTGCATATCATGCTCCCCACCGCGCCGAAAAACACACCCATTGCCAATCCGTTTAAGTTCGCGGATACGGCAATCCCCGAGATGATCCGGATGATGACCCAGGCCGGGGCCTTGCGCGGACGGCTGGCAGCCAAGCTCGCGGGCGGTGCGCACATGTTTAACACCATGTACAATACCGACGTGATGAACGTCGGGGATCGCAATGTGCAGATGTGTAAAAAACTGCTCGGCGAACTCGGGATTGTGATTGCAGCGGAGGAAACAGGCGGTACTTGCGGAAGATCGATTGAATTTTGCTGTGAAACGGGTTTACTTCAGGTACGCACCGTTTCACCGAAAAATATCCGGTTGATATAAAAGGGAACGAAATTTTCATTGATATAACAGGAGGAGTATATGAAGAGGGTTCTGATCGTCGATGACGCCGCGTTCATGAGGGTGTCCATCAAGAACATGCTGGCTAAGAACGGTTATGAGGTGATTGGGGAGGCGGAGAACGGCAAGATTGCCATTCAAAAGTTTCAGGAGCTGTCACCCGACATCATCACGATGGATATCACGATGCCGGAAATGGACGGGCTGGCCAGCCTGAAAAAAATTCTTTCCATCAACCCGTCTGCGAATGTCGTCATGATATCAGCCATGGGACAGGAAAGCATGGTGCGCGAGGCGGTACTGTCCGGCGCCAAGGGATTTATCGTCAAGCCTTTTAAGGAAGACGTCATACTCGCCGCATTAGGCAATTTACAGTAAACCATACTTTAGGAGGGTACGCGTATGTCGTCAGGCGATTCGATGCTGGATATTTATTTGTATGAAAACTCGCAGCTGCTTGAAAAGTTCGAGTCCCTGCTGCTGACCTGCGAAAACACAGATTCGTTTTCGACGGAGCAGATTGCGGAGATATTCCGGATTCTGCATACGATCAAGGGGTCATCCGCGATGATGAACTTTGATAGTATTGCTAATCTTTCGCATGCGCTGGAGGATCTTTTTGACTATATGCGCAGCCATGAGACGCGCAGAGATGATCATCCGGGTATCAGCAGCCTTGCGTTTGAAACGCTCGATACCATTAAATCTGAAATCGAAAAAATTCAAAGCGGCAGCCTCCCGGATGCTGACGTGACCCATATCACGCAGCGCATACGGGAATTGCTCGCGGCCATCGCGCAGCGTAAAGACAGCCCGGCACCGCAGGAAATAGAGCTTTCTTCCGCGGTTCCCGCCAAAGCCAGTGCCCACAGCCGCTGCTATGAGGCCAAGGTATTCTTCCAGCCCGAAGCGAAGATGGAAAGCATCCGTGCGCTGGGCATTATCAAATCCGTAGAGAAGCTGTGCGACAGTATTGCCACCGTTCCAAAGGACCTCTCTTCGGAACACAGCACCGAGGAAATCGTCTCTAATGGGTTTACCCTGCAGATGGTATCCGAGGAACCCAAAGGCGTGCTGGAGGGCAAGATCAGAGAGGCGTTCTTTATCCGCAGCCTTGAAATTAAGGAGCTGGACGCAGGGGAAACGGAAAAGATATTCGGCTCGCCGGAAAACACAGACAGCGAGCACCCCGTATCCGTCAAGGCAACTGACGCGGCTACGCTCCGCCAAAATTACCTCAGCGTCAACGTCAACAAACTCGATATGCTCATGGACATCGTCGGGGAAATCGTCATCACGGAATCCACCGTCACGAAGAATCCGGAGGTCACGAACCTGCACCTTGAAAGCTTCGAGAAGGCGTCCCGGCAGCTGCGCAAGCTGACCGACGAGTTGCAGGATATCGTAATGTCCATCCGGATGGTACCCGTATCCGCAACGTTCCATAAGATGGAGCGAATCGTGCGCGATATGTCGGTCAAAATCGGTAAGAAAGCGAGGCTAGTCATTGTCGGCGAAGATACTGAACTCGATAAGAATGTGCTGGACAACCTGTCCGACCCTATGATGCACATCGTGCGTAACGCCATGGATCACGGGCTCGAGCCATCGGAAGAGCGCATGAAACTGGGTAAAAATCCCGTGGGCGAGATCGTACTCGAAGCACGCAATTCGGGCAGCGATGTGCTGATTATCATCTCGGACGACGGACGCGGGCTTAACCGCGATGCGCTGATCGACAAAGGTATCGAAAAAGGTCTCATCCGCAAAGACCGCTCCGAGATTACCGACAAGGAAGCCTACTCGCTGATATTCACTGCCGGGTTCTCCACGCGGGATCAGGTCACCGAGTTTTCCGGCCGCGGCGTTGGCATGGACGTAGCGCTTAAAAATATCGAGAAGATGGGCGGTTCCGTATCGGTGGACAGCAAGCCCGGCAAAGGCCTTACGGTCACCATCCGTATCCCGCTGACGCTCGCCATCATTGACGGTATGCTCGTATCGGTAGGCAGCTTCACCTATATCATCCCGCTGCTTTCTATCCGGGATTCCTTCAAACCCGGCAAAAAGGACGTGTTTACCGATCCAGCCGGCAACGAAATGATCTGGCTGCGCGGCGCATGTTATCCCGTGGTACGCCTGCACAAACTGTTCGATATCGACTCCGCCATCACGGAAATCAGCGAGGGCATTCTCGTTTTGGTCGAAGCCCAATCTCATACGTATTGCCTGTTCGTTGACAATCTGGTTGGCGAGCAGCAGACGGTGGTGAAGCCCATGCCCACATACGTATCAAAAAACTTCGAAAGCATGAAGAGCATGGCGGGCTGCACCATTCTCGGTGACGGAAGTATTAGTTTGATACTTGATATCAACGGCCTTGTGCGTTAATATTGAATGATATATGAGATTTGTATCAACGAATCACCTGCGTCCAGGATCTAAACTGGCTGCCGACCTGACGTACGGCAAAGGCAGGGTACTTTTACGAAAAGGCAAGATGCTGACCGCTTCCCTCATTCGGAAGATCGGTTATCTTGGCTATCAGGGTGTTTATATCGAGGATGACCTTTCAGAGGGCCTCGATATCTATGATGTTATCAGCAGCGACCTGCGCATGAAAGCGAGCATTGAGCTTCAGAACCTCTTCTATAACGTAGAGCACAATATCTCTACCAATGCAAAGAAGCATATCCGTTCGGTAAAGTCGCTCGCCAGAGACATCGTGGATGAAATCCTGAGCAACCGCCAAACGATGATCAATATTATCGATTTGCGCAATTACGACGATTACACCTATAATCACAGCCTCAATGTGACGGTGCTGTCCGTTGTGCTGGCTACGGAACTCAAGATGAATCGCGATACGATTTATGAGCTGGCAGTCGGTGCACTGGTCCACGATACGGGCAAGATGTTTATCCACAAGGACATTCTCAACAAACCCGGCAAGCTGACACCCGATGAATTCGCACAGATCAAGAAGCACAGCGAGCTGGGGTTCAAGTATCTGTGCGACAACCTGGATATCCCGGGAAGCTCCAAAATCGCAGCGCTGCAGCATCACGAGCAGTATGACGGCAATGGGTATCCGAGCGGGCTTGCAGGAAATGCGATCCACCTGTTCGGGCGCATCATTTCCGTCGCAGACGTTTATGACGCGCTGTCGTCGGATCGCCCTTACCGCAAAGCGATGCTTCCTTCCGACGCCGTTGAGTACATTATGAGCGGATACGGCACCATGTTTGATCCGGCGATTGTTACAGCGCTCACCAAAAAAATCGCCCCGTATCCCATCGGCACCTGCGTATTGCTCAGCACGGGAGAAACGGGCATCGTCGTAAAGAATTACGAGTCCACCATCCTGCGCCCGATCGTAAAACTGATCGTGGACAGCAAGCCCACAAACAAGTATATCGATCTCACCAACGACCGCAGCGCGCTGCACATCACAGTCAAGGAAATCGTCAATCCGTAGAATCGAATAACTTCTCGGCGGGCTGTATAGTCCGCTTTTCTTTTTTAGAGATATCCGTGTAAAATCGAGCGCCCAAGAGATTCGTTTGTCTATACGCTGACGCTAAAACAAACTGGCAAGGAGGAACAATCAGACGGAACCGGAACAAGGTCTTCTCGAAGCGTTTGGCAGGCTCACAAGTAAACAGGCGGAGTTTTTGAAAGCCGACACGCGCTATGTCGGCTACGGCGGTGCGAAGGGTGGAGGCAAACTATTAAGCGTAGAGACTCCTATTCCTACCATCGACGGCTGGATACGCATGGGTGACGTGGAGGTCGGGGATGTTTTATTTGACGAAAACGGCAGGCAGTGCAGCGTGACTGATGTGTTTCCTGTACAATTTGATAAAACTTACAAGCTGAAATTTTCTGATGGTTCGGAGATCATAGCGGGGGCAAGCCACAGCTGGGTAACGGAAACCGCAAGGGATAGGGTTGCTGCCGTCACACGAACTTCCGAGTTTCGTGCGAAAAGACGCGCAACAAGACCGTCAAGGGGAATGGGGAAACGACCTGATCTAGCGCTAAGAAACTCAACGCAGAAATATGAATACCTAAGCCAGCCTGAACCTGATGTAAAGACGACACAGGAGATTGCAGATACGTTGTATTGTAAAAATACCGTTAATCACTCCATCAGGGTGTGCGGGGCGATCGATACCCCGGAAAGACTGTTGCCCGTCCCGCCGTATGTATTGGGGGCATGGCTGGGCGACGGAAGCACAACCGCCGGAAGCATAACGGGAATAGATAAGGAGATATACAGCAATATTAAAGCGCTGGGCTACACGGTAACCGATTATGCCGATGAGAGAACAAAAGGAATTTTGGGGCTGCAAACGCAACTAAAGGCGATCGGAGTTTTCGGGAATAAACACATACCCGATGAGTATTTAAGGGGGTCGATTCAGCAGCGGACGGAACTTTTAAAGGGCCTGATGGATACGGACGGAACGTGCGACGCAAGAGGGCAATGCGAGTTTTACAATACAAACAAAGTGCTCATGGAAAACGTCCATGAGTTGATATGCAGCCTTGGGATAAAAGCGACGATTTGCGTGGGTAGGGCGAAGTTATACGGTAAAGACTGCGGCGAAAAATACCGCATAAAATTTATGTGCAATTTCGCCGTGTTTAAACTGGCAAGAAAATTAGAACGTCAGAAGCTTGATCCCACACAGCGTATCAACAGAAGATATATAGTCAAGGCTATAGAAATACCCCCTGTATTGATGCGTTGCATTTCGGTTGACTCTCCGTCGCATTTATACCTTGCAGGTAAATCGTTTATACCGACGCACAACAGCCATGCGGTGCGCGCCAAGGCGACATACCTCGCTTATGCTTACCCTGGCATTCGGATGCTCATCGTACGCCGCACGCTTGTGGAACTCAAGGAAAATCATATGCACCGGCTGCTCGCGGCCTATGCAAAACTGCCTGATTATATGCAGCCAAAATACGTCGAAGCGGACCGGTCATTTCTGTTTCCGGGATACTCGCGCCTGCGCCTTGGGTACTGCGATGGCGAGGGCGACGTACTCCAGTATCAAGGGCAGGAATACGATGTGGTGTTTCTGGACGAAGCGACGCAATTGACTGAGCAGCAGTTCGGCTGGATCGACGCGTGCGTACGCGGCACGGGGCGCTACCCCAAACGCACCTACCTCACGTGCAACCCGGGCGGCGTCGGCCACGCGTGGGTCAAGCGGCTGTTCATCGACCGCGACTACCGCAAATCCGAACGCGCGGATGACTACACCTTCATCCCCGCGCGTATCTTCGACAATGCGCCGCTGTTCGAGCACGATGCGGGCTATCTTGCTGCGTTCAGGCGGCTCAAAGCCCAAAACCTGCCGCCGGATGAACGCAGGCAGCGCGCGATGGACGAGGCCGATTGCGTTCGCCAGCTCAAGAACCTGCCGCGCGAGCTGCGCCGTGCCTGGCTGGAGGGCGACTGGAACGCGTTTGCCGGGCAGTACTTCGGCGAATTCAGCGAAGAGTCCCATGTCGTACCCCCCTTCCCCCTCCCAGAGGGCTGGCGAAGGAGCGCGGCGCTCGATTACGGCCTCGACATGCTTGCTGTCTTATGGTTCGCCATATCCCCCACCGGGCAGGTTTACTGCTACCGCAGCCTCGAGCAGAGCAACCTCACGATATCCGCGGCAGCGGCAGCCATCCGCGCGGCCCAAAGCGAGATCGTAGAGGAGACCATCGCACCGCCCGACCTCTGGAACCGGCGGCAGGACAGCGGGCGCAGCGCCGCCGAGATATTCGCCGAGCACGGCGTACCGCTCGTGAAGGCAGGCAACAGCCGCATCGCCGGCTGGCTGTGCGTCAAGGAATACCTGCGTGCCGACGAGGGCATGCCGCGCATGCTGTTCTTCTCCACCTGCAGGCCGATCCTGCGCGCGCTGCCGCTGCTGCAGCATGACGCACATAACGTCTGCGACGCCGCGATGGAGCCGCACGACATTACCCACAGCCCGGATGCCCTTCGCTACTGGTGCAGCCGCAGACAGCTGATGCCCGCCTATGCGCAGACCGACGTTTCCGACCCGTTCCGGCAGAAGCGTATCGAGCCCATGTTCCCCGAGGTGGGCGAAGGATACATCACGGGCGGATGGTGACGCCGCCATATCAGACAGTCAACAAAGATTTTATAAACCGCCTGTTTAGTGATACAATACACGTATAGTCAGTAAAGGATGCGCGTACATATGTTGATAAGCAGGAAGCAGGTATTGGTTTTGGTATTATGTGTTTTGCTGGCAGCGGCATTGCTGGGGGCATGTCAAAACGCACTGCCGCAAAGCGCTCAGGCTGCTGCGGGGCCGGTCGAGCCGCCAGCTTCCACCGCGACACCGATGCTCTCCGCCGCGATGGAGACCCCGCCGCAGCCATTGTTTACACCCGAAGCAAGCCTTTCCGATGCACTGCCTGCCTCTGCGCCAATAATCACCCCCACGCCGCAGAAAACTGAAGCGCCTGTATCATCACCGACATTGGAGGAGGAACAACCCCCATTGCTGTCCAGTATGCTTAAAAAATACGGCCTTTCCATCGAAGATGTCGCCGGTGAACAGCTTTTATTGCTGGCCTATGCGCCCGGCGAGTCCAAGCTTTGCCTTTACGACAAGAACAATGCGGGCATGTGGAAGCTGATGGACTCATTTCCGGCGAATGTCGGGAAGAACGGCGTAACCGATGACAAGGCGGAGGGCGACAAGGCGACGCCCATCGGCTTTTATCGCATCGGCTTAGCGTTTGGCATCCAAAGTCAGCCGGATACCGTGTGGACCTACCGACAAGTGACGCCGGACAGCTACTGGGTGGATGACCCGGATTCCGTATACTATAACACCTGGGTGGAGGGAACCGAGAACAAGGATTGGGACAGCGCCGAGCATCTGATCGACGCCACCGCTGCCTATGCCTACGCGATGGTGATTGAATACAATACGGATCCGATCGTGCCGGGTAAGGGATCTGCCATATTTCTGCACGTCGGCGACCATCCTACAGCCGGTTGTATCTCCGTCGCACAGTCCCATGTGCTGGCCATCCTTAAATGGCTGAAGCCCGAAGCAAATCCGCATATTCTGATTGCTGATACCGAATAATTCCGAGGAGTTTATCATGAAAATCACCACCCTCGTCGAAAACACCGCCGCCTCGTCCGAATACGGCTGCAAGCACGGGCTGAGCTTCTACATTGAGACAGCGAACCACAAGCTGCTGTTCGACCTCGGACCGGACGAGCTGTTTCTGCGCAACGCGGAAAAGCTGGGTGTGGATATCGGCGCGGTAGATACGGTTGTGATCTCGCACGGACACAACGACCACGGCGGCGCACTCAAGCTGTTTCTGGAGCGGAACCACACCGCGAGGGTCTATATCCGCGAGAACGCGTTCCTGCCCTACTATGTGAAAATCCTGGGCGTCCCCTCGTATGCCGGTCTCGACAGCGCCCTCAAAAGCCACGAGCAGATCGTACTGACGGGTGAGGAATGCATCATCGACGACGAGCTTCGGCTGTTTTCCGGCGTGACGGAGCGCGAATGCTACGCCAGAACGAACAACGCGCTTTATGAGAAAACGAAGAACCGGTATGTTCACGACGCCTTCGCGCACGAACAGAATCTGATCATCACGGAGAATGGCAGGACGGTGTTGTTTGGCGGCTGTGCGCACAACGGCATCGTCAATATACTGCATAAAGCGGAACTCCTTCTGGGAAAGCAGCCGAACGTCGCGATATCGGGCATGCACCTCTATAATCCGGTTTCGATCTTCGGCGGGGACAGCCGCCTGACGCGGCAGATCGGTGAAAGGCTGCGTGGAATGGATACCCGGTTTTGTACCTGCCACTGCACCGGCAAAAAGGCGTACGGCATCCTCAAGGACATCATGGGAGAAAAGATCGACTACCTCGCGGCGGGAAGCGTTATCGCGCTTTAGCGTGCAGCGGGTTTATAGAATTGCGTAATAAAAACGCCGGATAGCTGTTTTGCTTCCGGCGTTTGTGTATGCGCTTATACCGAGAACTGCCCGACCATGCCGCTCAGCGCCTCCGCCTGAGACGAGAGCTCCTCGCTCACCGCAGCCATCTCCTGGGCGGAGG
Source organism: Bacillota bacterium (assembly GCA_023390815.1). GTDB lineage: Bacteria > Bacillota > Clostridia > Christensenellales > SZUA-584 > JAEWCC01. Next base: position 15,702 of record JAEWCC010000055.1, on the reverse strand, counting down.
CCGCGTTCTCCTGCACGATCTGCGACATCTTTCCGAAGCCGAAGTTGACCTGCATAATACCCGTTGCCTGCTCACCGCACGATACGGCAATCTCGCCGACGAGCGCCGCCGCCTGCTCCACCGCATTCACGATTCGCGAGAGTGTTTCGGCCGTCGCGCCGACCAGTCTGACGCCCGCATGTGTCTTTTCCGCCGAGCGTGAAATCAGCTCCCCCGTCTTTCCCGCAGCCTCGGCGCTGCGGTTGGCCAGGCTGCGCACCTCGTCCGCAACCACCGCAAAACCTTTGCCGTGGCTGCCTGCGCGCGCGGCTTCCACTGCCGCGTTGAGGGCCAGTATATTGGTCTGGAACGCGATATCCTCGATAGTCTTGATGATACCGCCTATGCTCTGCGATGCCTCACCGATCTCCTCCATGGCCTGCCGCAGCCCCTGCATACGGTCGTTGCCTGCCTCCGCCTCGCAGCGCGCTGCTTCCGTCAGCTTGCTCGCGTGCGACGCCTGCGCTGCGTTGTGCTTCGTGCGCTCCGCGATTTCGGTGACGGATGCCGTAAGCTGCTCGATTTTACCCGCCTGCTGACCCACGTTCTGCGAAGCGTTCATATTTCTGCCCGATACCTGCGCCGCGCCCGCATTAACCTGCTGAGCGGCAAAGCGTATACCCTCGATCACATCGCCCAGCTTGACCGCAATCCCGTTCGCCGCCTCCTTGAGTGCCGTGAAATCGCCCCGGTAGTCCGACTCGATACGGGCGCGCAGATCGCCTTGCGCTACCCGGCCCAATACACTCGTAATCTCCGCGATATAGCCGCGGATAATGCCGACGCTCTCGCCCAGCTTATCCGCGATGTTACGGAACAGCGCATAGGACTCCCGCATGCTGTCATCCGGTAGGCTCAATTGAATATCGCACGAAAGTTCCCCTTTGGACAGGTGCTCGAGACTGGCCAGCACCTTTTGAACCTCGGCCTGCTGGTATGCCATCTGCCGCTTGTCCTGTTCCCCCGCTGCCTTAAGCTGCCCCAGCAGCTCATTCATATCCGCCTGGCTTTTGGTGATTTTATCGATAATCGCCCGACCCCAGCGCGTGAGGAAATACATCAGCACCAACTGACCGTTGAGCATGAAGAATATCGAAAGGAAGAACGGAATGCCGCTGTCCTGCCCCAGAAACGGCTCCGGTACCAATACGAACATCACGATATACAGCGCATTCATGAAACCGCCGAAGGCGAGCACCAGCTTCGGGGTAAAGTACAGCGCAACCAGCGCCACGGTCATGCAAAGCATATAGTGCCTGTCCACCGAGAACGGTTCTATAAAGAACGCGAACGAAACCGCCGCCGCCGGTATGATGCCAAACAGCAGCGATTTTAAAAACCTCGGCAGCTTTAAGAAATACAGAAGAACCGCCAGCAAGCCGACCGGCGTGGATTCGAGTGCCGCTGCCAGCACATCCTCCGATCGAAAATGCGATTGTACAATAGAAATTACGATCAACACCCATATGATGATGAGACCAACCCGATCCACCTTCTTGTAGTCATAGCTGAACGACTCATTCTTCTGCTCTATGTTTGTCATATTCACATCCTCCATAACATATATCGGCATATCTGATAAATAGTTAATAATTCCAGAATGAGTTTTCGTGGATGTTTCCCTGCTTTTCATGTTTAAGTCACACTCCCTATATACCGGCATACTATATACCATCGGTTACTTTATGCAGCGGAGGTATTGGATGTGAAACCGGGATCAATCAACGGGATTAAGGGCGAGGTCGTACTGCCGTGGGACCCCGGCTACGACGATGCGCGGCAGGAATGGAATCGCAGGATACAGAAATACCCCCGCGCCATCGTATACTGTGAAAACAAACAGGATGTATCACGCAGCATCGAGTGGGCGCGCAGACACGGCGCGCCGATCCGCATCCGCGGCGGCGGCCACCACTACGAAGGCTATTCCGTCGGCAACGGTGCGGCAGTCATCGACCTCTCACGTATGAACGCGGTTTGTATTGAAGGCGATACGCTGCGCGCGGAGGGTGGCGTCAGCAACCAAACGCTGTATGACGCCATCGGTCCGCTGGGGTACACATTTCCGGGCGGCACCTGTCCGACGGTTCGACTCTCCGGCTACGCGCTGGGCGGCGGCTGGGGGCTCTCTTGCCGTCTTCTGGGCCTCGGCTGCGACAGTCTGGAATCTGTGGAGCTCGTTGATGCGTGCGGCCGCGCGATGACCGCCAACTCGCACAGCAACGAGGAGTTGTTCTGGGCGCTGCGCGGTGCGGGCGACGGCAACTTCGGCGTGGTCACCGGCATGAAGTTTCGGCTGCCATCCCTTCGCCCCGAGACGGTCACGCTCGTAGAGCTGACTTACCCCGATACGAACGAACAAGCGCAGGTGGACTTTTGGGATACGTGGCAGCGCTGGCTGCCGGACGCGGATGAACGCGTGACGCTTCAGGCCGCGATCTACCATTCAGAAGAGGAGGGCTTCGCGGTATACAGCCGCGGCATCTTCTACGGCGGACCGGAGGAAGCGATGGAGGCCGTCGCACCGCTCGCGGAGCTGCCGGGGTGTCAGCCCGCGTTTACACCCATGACTTTTTACGAGGCCACGCAGGTCATCGGCGAGAGTTACCCCCCCTTTGAGAAGTTCAAATCGACCGGCCGCTTTGTGACGCGGCCGCTATCTGTCGAGCAGATTGCGCGTATCGTGCAATCCCTGCGCAGCTACCCCGAAGGTTCGGTTTTTACATCCTACTCGCTCTACGCGCTGGGCGGCGCTACAGCCCGCCACGGCCGCAGCGCAACTGCATTCTTCTACCGCGACGCGCAGTATATTGCGCTGTTGCAGTCTGTATGGGAACAGGACGAATATGAGGAAGCCAACATCGCCTGGGTCAATCGCAATTTTCCGTATCTCGCCGGACTGACAGCGGGTTCGTATGTGAACTTCCCCTACAGCAACCTCAAGGACTACATGCAGGCGTATTACGGCGGCAATGTGGGGCGTCTGCGCCGCGTCAAGCGCCTGTACGACCCATGCAACGTGTTCTGCTTTCAGCAAAGCATCCGGTGACGGAGGTACCTCGCAAATAAATCGTACAGGCGGCTGATAACAATGTACCTTTGTTATTTCTATAAAAAGTAAGATGTCATGTTGAGGAGCGAAAAGCGATACTCATTCCGGCACAAGCGAAACATCTTATGTAAAGATCCATCCTCGCTTCGCTCGTTCAGGATGACATAGGGTTACTTTCGTTTACTGTGGCGTTAGCGCGTGATGATTCTAAGCGCAAGCGCCTAAGCAATGGACTAGAATCTCACAAAGATTTGCTTGTGCATTATGGGTATCAGGCACTCGTTGCACAACATTTCGTGCCGTCGCCATTGACAAATTTCCCAAATTATTTTACCGTGATTGTATACTTTCAATCGATCGGTGAGGCAGCATGAACGAGTCCTTGATTTACGGCAGAGCCACGCTGGGCCGAAGAGTCGGCGCTTTTATTGTGGATTACTTTATCATTACGCTGCTGGGGTTGTCCCCCATCTTTTTCTTTGGCGGCTTTGGCGACATAGACGTCTTTGATCGCTTTCCGTTGACCATGGCGATTGCGGTTGGCGGCATACTCTTCAAGGACGTATTCGGCAGGAGCCTCGGCAAGCTGATATTCGGTGTCCGCATCGCCCACGGCGACGCCGCTGACCTGCGCGTGAACGCGGGCCAGCGCATATTGCGCAACGTCCCGCTGATGCTCTGGCCGGTGGAACTCATCATGACCTTTCAGGACCCCTATCACCGTCGGCTCGGCGACAAGTGGGCGCATACGCTCATCGCGGCGGAGGTGCGCAAAAAGAAGGTGCCCATTATCCTCATCGCAGCGGTGGGCGGCGCTGTGTTCCTGCTGTTTATCATCTTCAGCGTAACCGGCACCATCTGCAGCGACGATTCCTACAAGGCCGCGACCGAGTTCATTGCGTCTCAGGACGAGATCGTATCCGCCGTGGGCGGCATCGAAGGCTTCGGTCAGATGCCTTCCGGCAGCTTGCGTTATTCCAACGGCAACGGCTCCGCCAATCTGATGATCACCGTCTTCGGCGAAGACGCCACCCTCACCGTGCGGGTCTATCTCACCAAGCGGCCCGGCGAGAACTGGGTGGTTCAGGACTTTGATTATTGATTATGACAGGACTCTTTAGAACGAAATTATATGAAAAGGCAGGCTGATGTCTGCCTTTCTGAGTGTCAAAAAACCTTCTATTATGGCCCCCTCGGACGACCACCTCAAAAAGCTGCGCTTCACGGGGACCCCGGCGAGGGGGCTGTCACCGATAGGTGACTGGGGGAGAGATATTGGCTTGAAACCGGTCACTCCCTCCGGCGCTGCGCGCCACCTCCCTCGTCTGAGGGAGGCATGATAAGCTTTATCGACAGCCTGAAAGGCAGGCTTACGTCTGCCTTTTAACGTTGTAATGCATACAGCGGAGCGGCTTCAAAATCCGCTATCCAGCGGTGATATTTGCCGTCCAACATCAAGTCGTAGAAAGGTACCATGTCCAGCACCTTCACGATACGCACGGTCATATCTTTTTGAATGTGAGCCGGATGGCCTTCCGTCGATATAATTCTGGCCGAAGACCCCGGACGCATAGGCTGAAATTGTCCCGTCATTTGGACGGGCTCCAGTTCAAACCCCGCAAACCAGCGATGCAGTTCTCCGTTTGGCAGCTGCACCGCGTATAAACTGCCGGTGCGCGGCGAAACGATGGTGGCCATCGTACCCGGCTTTATTTCTGGCAGATGATAAACGAGCGATACCACCCTTTCATTTGCGCTGAACTCCGGCGGGCTCGTACATGTAAGCGCCACAATACGCACCTCCTTCCAGATACATTCTATTAGAGGCTCGTATTTATTGTGACTCGCCATACTGCAATGCGACACTGAACAGAGCAGATAGACTGTTGCATAGGATTTAGCGGTTATCATATGGACATTCACCGATTCCTGTACTATGATACCATCAACATCTATCACGAAAGCAGGGCGCGCATATGAAGGGGAAGATCGCACTGGTGACAGGGGCAAACTCCGGCACGGGCAAGGCGACCGTCGCGAAGCTCGCCGATATGGGCGCGCAGGTGGTCATGCTCTGCCGCAGCGAAGCGCGCGGCAAACAGGCGCTGAGTGAGATCATGCAGACGCCCGGCAGGGACGTGCGCCTGATGCTGTGCGACCTCGCGAGCATGCCAAGCATCCGCGCGTTCGCGCATGCCTTCAAAGCCGAATACGACCGTCTGGATGTGCTGGTTAATAACGCGGGCGTGATTACGCCGGGCCGGCAAGAGACCACGGACGGACTGGAGCTGCAGTTCGGCGTCAACCACATCGGGCATTTCATGCTGACGCTGCTGCTGCTGAGTTCCCTCAAGAAATCGGCCGCCGGAAGAATCGTGGCGGTGGGCTCGGGCGCGCACAACGTCGGCAAAATCCACTTCGACGATCTCAACCTCAAGCGGTACAATGTCGTTAAATCCTACAGCCAGTCCAAGCTCGCGAACCTGCTGTTCGTGCGCGAACTCGACAGACGCCTCAAGGAAAAGGGCATCCCCGTCACCGTCAACTGTGCGCATCCGGGCGCGGTCGCTACGCAGATGGGCGTAGACCGCAAGACGCAGTTCGGCAAAACCATCGTCGGCATACTTCGCCCCTTCTTCCTGACCCCGGAGCAAGGCGCGCGCACCGCCATCCTCCTCGCCTCGGACCCCGCCGTTGCGGACGTTTCCGGACAGTATTTTGCGAAGTGCGCAATTTATCGTTCCTCCAAACGGTCTTGGGACATGGACGCGGCAAAGCGGCTGTTTGACCTCAGCGAGGAGATATGCGGGGTAAGGATGCAGGACTGCATCTAATGGGGGTTATCACTGTCACAAGGGTTCGATTCCCCTAGGAGGTACAAAAAAACAGCTTGTCATTGATACAATGCAGGCTGCTTTTTTATAATTCCTATGTTCAGCAAGTATGGCACGCAAACATAATTAAAGGTCTATACGATCTTATTGGTCCAATTTTCCACATTCCAGACATGGGTTACCCAGCCTTCATAAAACTCCGGTTCATGACAAACTAGCAAAACAGTCCCTTTAAACTCGACAATGGCTTTTTGAAGCGCTTCCTTTGCGTCAGTGTCAAGATGATTTGTCGGTTCGTCGAGTATCAAAAAGTTTATATCCTTCAGCATCAGCTTGCAAATGCGAACCTTTGCGTTTTCTCCGCCCGACAGCACCTTCATCAGACTTGTGATATGGTTCGTGGTCAGCCCGCACTTGGCAAGCGCCGCCCGAACCTCTCCGTTTGTAAAACTTGGGTATTCGGCCCATATTTCATCAAGCGCAGTCCTGTCGCTTAACACCTCTTCTTGTTCGAAATAACCTTGCTGCACATAGGTGTCAAGCTCACATTCGCCCGAAACCGGAGGTATGATGCCCAGCAATGTTTTTAACAATGTGGATTTACCGAGGCCGTTAACGCCTTTGATCGCCACCTTCTGACCACGCTCCAGCTCGATATTGATTGGTTTTGTGAGCGGTTCACCATAGCCCAAAACCAAATCCTTCGCATTCACGATAACTTTCCCGGGTGTCCTTGCTTCGGAAAATTTGAAGGCGGGTTTGACTTTTTCTCTTACGCGCTCGATGATTTCCATCTTGTCCAGCTTCTTCTGGCGGCTCTTGGCCATATTTGACGTCGCCACGCGTGCTTTATTTCGCGCTATGAAATCTTCTAGTTGGCCAATCTCTTTTTGCTGGCGTTCATAAGCCTTTTCCACCTGAAGCTTTTTCAGGTTATACATTTCCTGAAACTGCTCGTAATTTCCGGTATACCGTGTAAACTGAGCATTCTCGACGTGATAAACCACATTGACGACATCATTTAAAAAGTTTACGTCATGCGATACCAAAATGAAGGCATTCTCGTATTCCTGCAAATAGTTTTTCAACCATGCAATATGGTTTTCATCTAAAAAGTTTGTCGGCTCGTCCAAAATCAGTATCATCGGATTTTGAAGCAGCAGCTTTGTGAGCAATACTTTTACACGCTGCCCTCCGCTAAGGTCTTTGACGTCGCGGTCTAACCCGATATCACACAGACCAAGACCGTTTGCAATCTCCTCAATTTTAAAGTCAATGGTGTAGTAACCATTATGCTCAAGGTTGTGTTGTATATCACCGGCCTCTTCTAAAAGCGCGTTCATCTCATCTTCGCCGCAGGACCCCATGCGTTCGTACATGGCGTTCAGTTCGGTTTCAAGATCGACCATATATTGAAAGGCTTCACGCAAAACCTCACGGATCGTCTTTCCCTGGGTCAGTGTCGTGTACTGATCAAGATACCCGGTCGTCACACGATTACACCACGAAACCGTGCCTTGGTCGGGCATCAGCTTGCCGGTGATGATATTTAAAAATGTAGTTTTTCCCTCGCCATTCGCGCCGACCAGTCCAACATGTTCGCCCTTCAGCAGGCGAAAAGATGCATCCTCTAAAATTCGCCTGGCACCGAAGCCATGGGTGACATGTTCGACGTTTAATATACTCATAAATCCTCCGATATCATCTGACAAAAAAGAAAGCCTTTTGAAGTCATCTTCAAGGCCTTCAGTTTTTCACTGAATTTTTATTATACCCTACAAACGCTGGAGATTCAATTGATTAATAAGGTATAGCTCCCAAGTGACAGAACAAAAGCGCTGGATTTATTAACGTTCGAGTATGCCGATATTTACCTATGCTTTCTTAGAAATCTATATCTCTCCCTCTACTCCCTACAAATAACTCACCAGCAGCGCAATATTCAGTGCCGTCACCAAACCGCCAATAATCCACAGCAGTATCTTGTCGAGCGTCGTGTTCGCATATTTGCCCATCACCTTTTTAGATGAAGTCAGGTATATCTGGGTGAAGATTGTGATGGGAAGCTGAATGCTCAGCAGCATCTGGGAATAGACCAGCCCATCAAAGGGCGTGCTGATGAAGAATATCGCGGCGGTAGCGCCCAGCATGGTGATGAGTACGCCCGCTTTGGTATGGCTGTCCTTGATGTCGTACGGCTCGCCGTAGATGCCCGCGAATATGGTGCCGCCCGCCATGCCCGCTGTGATACTGGAGGAAAGCCCCGCAAACAGCAGCGCAATGGCAAACACAATCGACGCGGCCCCGCCCAGCAGCGGCTGCATGATGGCCTGCGCCTGAGCAAGCTCCGTGACCTGGATGTGGTTTTGGAAGAAGGTCGCCGCCGCCAAAAGGATCATGGCGCTGTTGATCGCCCAGCCGACGATCATGGAAAGCAACGTATCGGCAAACTCGTATTTCAGCTGCTTTTTGATGACAACCTCGTCCTGCAGGTTCCACTGGCGGCTCTGGATTACCTCGGAGTGCAGAAACAGGTTATGCGGCATCACCACTGCGCCCAGCACGCTCATGATGATGGGCATAGAGCCGCTCGGGAAAGCCGGAACCACCCACCCCGCGGCGGCCGCGCCCCAGTCGATGTGGACGATGCTGATCTCGTAGAGGAACGAAAGGCCAATGATGGATACGAACCCGATGATGATCTTTTCTACCTTGCGGTAGGAGTTGGTGAACTGCATTAGCAGCACAACCGCCGCGACGATCAGGGCGCCAATCTTTATGGGGATCTGGAAAAGCATGTTCAGCGCGATAGCCCCGCCCAGCACTTCCGCCAGCGCGGTCGATACCGCAGCGATCATCGCGGTGCCCAACACGGCATTTTTCAGCCAGGGCCGCATATTCTCCGTAGCCGCTTCGGAGAGGCACTTGCCCGTGACGATACCGAGGTGTGCGGCGTTATGCTGCAGCAATATCAGCATGATCGTCGAAAGCGTCACCATCCATAGCAGCGCGTAGCCGTAGCCGGAGCCCGCTGCCATGTTGGAGGCCCAGTTGCCCGGGTCTATAAAGCCCACTGTCACCAGCAGGCCGGGGCCGATATACCGCAGTAAACTCAGCTTATGCTGTCTTCCCTCATGCCGCTTGAAAAACTGTTTCATTGCCTTCTCCCGATTGCGCGAATGCAGGTAATCTCCACAGTTATAGTATATATCAATATGCAAGAATCACAAGAATACGATTACCCGTTGATTAGCACCATGCCGCCCATGCACAGCACAATGCCGATGATCTGCTTGATGCCCAGCGTCTCCTTGTAGAACAGCGCGCCCACAACGATGAGCAGCACGCACACGAGGATGTTGGCAACCAGCGGGCCTGTGCTCACCTTCCACCCGGCGCGGTACATGTAGATGAACCCTGCCTCCAGCCCGACGATCGCGAGACCCAGCGCAAGGCTCGTCCAGTTGAGCTCGGAGAAGCTCTGCCCCAGCGTCTTGCCCGGCGACGAAATCAGATACGCCGTGAACGAGACCACCGCCCCGACGAGATACGTCACCGTCAGCGACAAAAACGAACTCGCGTTGCTCGGCGTCTGCTTCGCGATGATATGATAGACGGTGTTCGAAACGACGATCAGCGCCAGCGGCCAGATATAACCCCACATAAAAACGCTCCCCGAAACTAAATAAAAACCGCCGATCTCGCGGCGGCTTTAGGTTGCTACAAAGCCTCCCTCAGACGAGGGAGGTGGCAAGTGTCGGATTAATCCGGCACTTGACGGAGGGAGTGACCGGTCTTAAATCATTGCCCCTCTAGTCACCCATCGGCGACAGCCCTCAAACATCCCGAACCGCCGGTACGCGGCGGCTTGTGTGCTTTCATGTAGCCCATTATATGTCTTGCACTGGCCTGCGTCAAGTGCAAGCGCCTCAACCCGTCACCGTCTCATACGGCCAGTCTTGAATGCCGCCGAGGTCGAACACCTGCGTATAGCCCATGCCGAGCAGCGTGTCTGCGGCAATCGCGCTGCGCCGCCCGCTGCGGCAGTACACGATGATCGTGGTGTCCTTGCTTTCCGGCAGCTTGTCCAGGTACTGGTCGATCGCGTCATACGGCACCAGCACCGCACCGTCAATGTGCGCCTCGTTAAACTCGTCCTGCGTGCGCACGTCCAGCAATACCACGCCCTCTGCGCCGATCAGCGCTTTTGCGTCGCTGGGCGTGATCTTCCGGTACCCGTCTTGCGCTGTTTGCTCGCTTTGCGTAACCTCGGCCGTCTGCGTGACCGCTTCGGTGCCCGGCGTGGCCTGCGCCGTTTGCGTTGCAGTTTCGGCGCTTGGCATAGCGGAATTATCACCCGCAGCGCATCCCGCCAGCATCATGGCGCAAAGTGCTGCCGTAAATATCGAAACCTTTTTCATCGGGTTGCCCTCCCTGCTTTTTTTATATCATAGCAGAGATTCTCTTGTTTTGCCGTGCGTTTGTCACAAATCAATGTCCGGTATTCCGTACAGCTCACATGGTATCATATGGATAATTTTCAAACATTAAAAGGAGCACCGCTATGGATTTTGGTGGCATGGGCGGCGGCGATGGCCGCTGGGATATGAAGGACAGCGCCAATTCCTTTGTGCAGTACGAGCTTGCGAACGAAAAAAGCGTCGACGGAAAACTGAGCAACAGTAATCCGATCGCAAAGCTGATCAAGGGCATATTCATCATCAGCCTGTTGATCAGTTTATACGTGTTCTGCTCGTCTGGAATGGAACCCATAGCGGCTGTATTTCTGGCTTTTGTTATCAGTACCGTTTTGGCACTGCTGCCCATAGCCGCGTTATGGTTGTACTTTCGTTATCAAGCCCGTAAAGTAAAAAACAGCAATAATAAAACATCATAGCCAGCTCAGGCCAAATACCCCTGCCCTGCTTTGCCGCGCACCTATTGCGCGGGTGCCGCCAGCTCGATGGTGATCGCGTACAGCACGCCGTCGCGCCGTTCATAGCGGACATACACCTGGTCGCCCTCCTCGAAGCTTTCCGCCTGCGTCAGCGCTTCGCCATCCAGCTGAAACGTCATGGGCTTGCCGCCGACAACCGCTTCAATCGTGTGCCCGTCGGGCATTCCTTTAAACGTTGCCGCCATCACGCCCGCCGAATTTCCAGTCGCCGTCGGTGCCTTTTCCGCGCCACAAGCACACAGTACCAGCGCCAGCACAACGATGCATACGCCTGTTAAAATCCGTTTCATATCGCTCCCTCCCATGCGCGGCGGAATATATTGTGCGCCGCTACTGCTACCTATGCGCGCGGATAGCGCAATATGCGGGTTTTATCGTCAGCGCTTCGACGCTAGTTTACAAATTGTTCACCCGCAATCCATTGTTTATTAACCATGCGGCGTTATAATCAAATTGCAACAGGGCAAAATTAGCTTCATATCATTTCCCTCTACAAAGTCAGGTTATCATGCTTGGCTTATTTTTTTGTGCCCCACGTCAACGTGGTTTTCAGCCTGTTTTAGCCGAAAATCGGTGATTTTGCAAAGTGGCGGCTTTCAGGCGCAAATTCATACAATCGTTACGCAATTGTCATTGATTTTTATGCAAAATGCATGCATAATAAAATCAGTCAGACGCAGGTATCTTTTTTAATTTTTCCTCCAGTAAAACCGGGCTGAAGCGGCCCGGTTTTATTGCACCCCCGGGTTTTCGCAGGAAATATAAAGGCAGTCTGGTTGTTTCGCACAAATGATGGTATACTGATAGTAAGAAAGTTACGGGGGGCTCTATGGAAAACGATAAAAGGATCGCGGTGCTGATCGACGCGGATAACGTATCGGAGAAATATGTGAAATTTATATTCGATGAGATCTCCAACCACGGCACGCCGACCTACAAACGCATCTACGGCGACTGGACGCGCCCTCAGTTCGCGTCGTGGAAATCGGTGCTGCTCAACTACTCCATCATCCCAATCCAGCAGTACAGCTACACCACCGGTAAAAACGCCACCGACGCAGCGCTCATTATCGACGCCATGGATATCCTCTATTCCGGCAACATCGACGGCTTCTGCATCGTCTCCAGCGACAGCGACTTCACACGCCTCGCCGCGCGCCTGCGCGAGTCCGGCATGTATGTACTCGGCATGGGCGAAAAGAAGACCCCCACACCGTTCATCGCCGCCTGCGAGGTCTTCAAATACCTCGAAGTGCTGGCATCGCCTCCGGCTCCCCCGCGCGACGAAGACAACGGCCACGACGAGCCGCCCAAGGCGGCGGGCATGGCCAGCAAGGAAAAGCTCGTCGAAGCCGTCCGCATCATCGTGGAGGAGAACTCCGACGAGGATGGCTGGGTATACCTTGGCGCTGTCGGCAAAATGCTCAGCAAACGCTTCCCGGATTTCGATACGCGCAACTACGGTTTCTCCAAATTGACGCCGCTGATTTCCTCGCTCAAGCAGTTCGAGATCCAGTCGCGCCGCACCAGCAATCCCAACGTCGTATTCAAATATATCCGCAACAAGGACAGCAAGGAAAGCACCAAGGAAGGCAAAGACAAAAAGTAGCGGCGCTTCTCGCGCCGGGTCATCGTCCGCGCTGCCCGCAGCGCATCCGCTATGACGCAAACGATTTGCTTTGGTTCCGATCTTAAAAGAGCGTTTCCACCGTCTCCGGCATGCAGCTGCGACGTATGCCGGTCTTTTTGCGCACGCCCCGGCTGGTGGACCGTCCGCCAGGCGATTGCCGCCATGCGCGCGGGCTATGCCAGCCGAATGATGCTCGAGGTCGCGCCGGATTTCACCTACGGCGTACTCGCACCCGCATTTCGCGGCTGTGAAAACGGATTTGCGCTTCAGCCGTACGCGAAAAACGGCTGCGGCTTTCTTGAAGATGGTTTGTGCACACTGCATGCCACAGGCCATCTACCGCTCGAATGCGCCTATTGTCACCATGACCGCCCCCGCCAGGGAATCGTCTGTCACGAAGCGATTGGCCGCGATTGGAATACGCCGGAGGGCCGCGCGCTCGTCGGCCTCTGGACCACCGCCAACAACATCTGGAAGCGCTTCGGCGTCGACCCCGATTGAAAATTTTTCAATTTTCTGAGCCCTTTTAATTATCCGCGAGGTCTCATGCATAACAGGCATTGAAGCTGGGGACACTACCATCAAAAGCGTATTCGGAGGATATAAAAAAGCTATGATGAACGAATATTCAATTGCCAACATTTCTGCGGAAGATGTTCAGAAGATCACTCAGGCAGAAAACGGCATCAAAACAGCAAACGGCAAAAGCGTTATACTCATTGCTTACGAAGGCCAATCCTGATTTCAGTAAAGCTTGAATGAGCTAAACAGTATGCCCATACATTTGAAGGCGCGCCATTCGGGGCGCTTTTTTATCTTAGGTTTATCGTGCTTTAATCTGCGCATGTTTACATCGCCTGCCGCAAACACTAAATCATCAGCATTAAAGGAAGGTTCTATGCGTACGGCTTTTTGGATCATTTATGCGGGTTTTTTATTGACTCAGATCTATATCTCATACCGCTTCATCCGGGTGGGCAATAAGGTTTACTTAAAGTCTGTATTAACAACGAATGTTGTTTTCGCTCTCTATGTGACGGCGGAAGTCGTATTTGCAATCGGCGTACCGTATTTGCTTCGGCTCTTTGTCATCGCCACCATCTTTGTCCATACCTTTATTGGTTATTTTAAAGAACGCTACACGCGCTCGATGATATTCGACCGTTACTTGCACGCGGGCGGCACGTTTGCCTTTGCGCTGTTCCTTTATTCGCTGCTGTCACGTCTCATGAGCGTATCTATCTCACCGAAGTTTTTCGCAGCTGTCATCGTGACCTTCACCGGTCTTGTTGCCGGTACGCTTTTTGAGATCATGGAGTTTACCATCGACCAGAGGACGGGGCTCCAGACACAACGCAGCCTAAAGGACACCATGACCGACCTCGTTTGCGATACCATCGGGACAATTCTGGCGGGTGTCGCGGCTTTCTTCTTCATGCTGTAATAGATTCAGAAAACAATTCGATTGAAAAATTTGTATCGTTGTTATAGACTGGCATCAAATGAGCAAGTCGGTATTTCCCTACACATAAGCATCCATTAATGAACCTATCTATTCATTGAACGGAGTAATCAGATATGAAAAAGTTGTTGATTATCATGCTTTCTGCGGTCATTGCGATTAGTCTTATGGCATGCAGTACGGGTACGGTTTCTGTTGTATCCGAAAGCCCCTCCGAAGCCACGCCGTCAGCGCCTTTATCCACACCGGCTCCCTCTCCGACGGACGCTCCCACGCCCAGCCCGACGCTTGAGCCCACGCCGACGCCCTCGGTTTTCCTTGCGGATACGCCTGACTCGGCAGGCAGCGGCAGTGTATTGTTCGATATCTACGAAAGCAGGGCGCTTGCAGACCTCAATGGGGACGGAACCGATGAGGAACTGATTTTTGATGCCAATACGAGCGAGTCCATCCTGTATATCAACGGTACGGCTAATACGATCAGTGTTTCAGGCCTCGCGCAGCTTTTCGCCGTAACGGACGTCGACACCAGCGACAACCTGCTCGAATTGGTGTTTACCGACGAATACGACTCAGGACTTGCGGATACCGAATTCGCGAGCTCGTATGTGTATTGGTGGAACGGCTCAGGACTGGTTTCTATGGGCAGCCTGATGGATGTTAAGTTTGCGGGCAGCTGGCGCAGCGCATTTGACGCCACCAAGTACTTCAAAGCGAACGGCGAAGTGTATTGTCTGGCCCACACGACCGAGTTCACGGACTTGTGGTATATGAAGCAGAGTAAACCCGACGGCGGTGACAGAAAACTTAAAGAGGTGCTTTACGCCACCGCGCCGCTGTTCGATCCCCAACCGCTCACCATCAAAGCGGGGAAGGCCTGCCTGCTGCTCGCTCACGGAGACTCCACATTCTTTGGGAGCAGCTATGCACCGATGTGGGACTATGCAAGCTATCCGCATAACCTGGGGCGCGCCATCAGCCCGACGGAGGATATTGTCATTATCGCGCAGGCCGGGGAAACCTTAACGATCTTCCGCGTACTGGGGCCAAACTGGGTCAAGCTCGAAACCTCGGACGGTTACAGGGGCTGGATCAAGGTGGACGACGGAAAGGTCCTCGGGTATTCGAAGGTGATGCACTTTACGGCCGCAGATATATTCGACGGCATCGTCATCGCGGGATAGTTTCAACACGGTTTATTTCCATCCATGCTCGCGTTGCCGGATCAAACAAAGTGTTGTATCATGGATAGAAACCACAGCAAGGAGTTACATGATGAAAGTGGGTTTAATCCGGTGTATGCAGACCGAGGATATGTGTCCGGCAACGACCGATTTGATCGTAATGAAAGAGAAGAAGGGCGCTTTTCAGGGCGTCCAGGAGGATATTGAGCTTATTGGGGTAAACAGCTGCGGTGGATGCCCGGGCAAAAAGGCGGTTACTCGTGCCGCCGAAATGGTGCGGCGAGGAGCCGATACCATCGCTTTGGCTTCGTGCATCACGAAAGGAACCCCAATCGGATTTTCGTGTCCGCACGCGCAGGCCATGAAGGAGGCCATCGTCCGCCGGGTGGGAGACTCCGTCACCATCCTCGACTATACGCATTGATAGGTTCACCATACAAACGCCTAAAAAGAGCGCCCGCGGTGTGCTGGCGCTCTTTCGTTACTCTGCGATCACGATGCTGTTTTCCGCGAACGGGTTCTTCCTCACCGCGATGGACCACAG
>JAEWCC010000024.1 GCA_023390815.1 Bacillota bacterium | reverse complement strand
GGAAGAAATCGCCCGAGGTGCAGGAGGTGCTATCGAAGTTCGGCTGCTCAATCAAGACCCGACTGGGTCTGCACGAAACGGGAGACGTATGCAGCGAGGAAGGCGTACTCGTACTGCAGCTGACGGGCGAGAAGTCCGAGATGCTTGGGCTTGAGCACGCGCTGAATAAGCTCGAGAGCGTGAAAGCGAAGATGGTGATTATCGACTAGCAGAGAAGGGCCACGCAAGCCGCGCGGCCTCATTTTTCTCTTTGCATTAAAAAAGGAGGATATATGAAACTCCATAGGGTACTCATCGCCTTTACCGCTATCCTCGTTATATTAGCAGGCTGCAATACGAACAGCCCGGAAGAGTCGTCCGAAGGGGTCGATGGAATATCCGACGCAACGCTGGCGCGTTATGGTGCGCGCGAAATCCACGAATATCAGGGCGTGCAGCTGGACCCGGCAACCGGTCCGCGCGACAACTCGATCAACGGCATCCAGCATGTTGATATCAAAGACTATACGCTCTCTGTCTCCGGTCTCGTGGATAATCCGCTTGAGCTGACCTACGAGGAGGTTCTTGCATACCCCGCCTTCCAGCGCATCGTCACGCTGCATTGTGTTGAAGGGTGGGATGCGACGATACTCTGGGAAGGCGTGAAACTGACGGACCTTTTCGAGGCGGCGCAGACCCAGGGCGAAGCCAATACCGCGATATTTAAGTGCGTGGATGGGTATACGACCTCGCTGCCGCTGCAAACGATCATCGACCGCGATATGCTGCTTGCTTACAATGCCAATACAGCGCCGCTGCCGCCTGCCATCGGGTATCCGTTTATCGTAGTCGCTGAGGACAAGCTGGGCTATAAATGGGCGCGCTGGGTCAGCGAGATCGAGCTCTCCAGCGACGATTCGTATGAAGGTTACTGGGAGAGCAACGGCTATTCGAACGAGGCGGACGTATTCTGAGAACTTTTCTTTATAGTCAACCTTGTCTCTAACGATGATTTCATAACTTCATGTTAGCCTTCCCTCGCTTCGGCGAGGGATTTTTCATCTTTGCTCATAACGTACATAGGCATAATTATCCGGTCTGCTTGCAGTCTCATGCATAAAGTCCATCACACGCCGATGGAAATACCGCTGGGTCTCGCGGACGGTTGAACCCGGTTCCGCGTAGATCGGGTCGCTGAAAATCACGGTGCGCGCTGGTTTCCTGCCCGCTTTTCTCTCCCGATAGACCGTCACCATAGCCACTACCGGTACACCGAATTCGGCGGGATACGCAAACGACGTCGCCGGGAACGGGCGGATACCCGTATAGTACGGCCAGATATGCGCCTCCGGATATACCGCAATACAGCTGCCCTCCGCGCTCCGCTGCTTCACCGCGTTAAAAAAGAGCCTCAGCGCACTGGCCTCCGTTGGAATGGGGATGGCCCCCAACATTTGTACGATGTTTCGGATACCGCGGATCGAGACGGCATCCGGTCCCGCAATAATGTATGTCTTTTTCGTCGCAGCGGCTGCGTGCGGCAGAAAAGCGTCGCTCCAATGCGTGTGGTTCCCGTACAGAAAGAAGCCGCCCTTAATCTGTCGCAGGGCTTTGCGGTTGACCCATTTTGTTTGATTAACCAGTTTGAGGTAAAGCGTTGTCAGCGGCAGTGCAATCACATAATATAGCAAGAAGGATGCTGCCCGCCAAAAGATATTTTTATGAATGTACGGGAATGTCGCATCCACTCTCTGCGTCGCAATATTCGTCCCCGCAAAATCGTCCGTCTTCGCTGAATAATAGATGATCTTTTGTTCCGGCTGCGTCATAGAACATCTCCTCCATTTGATCCATGCATTTTTCAAAGTTGAACCGGGATGCGTACTGCGCGTAGACTTCGCCGCACAGTGCTCTGGCCTGCGGACGCTCAATCCAGTAGTCGATTTTCTCCGCGAGGCTTTTCGGGTCGTCGTAGCGAAAGAGGTTATTTTTCGTCAGCGCGAAGCTGCGCGTCGCGCTTTTACGGGAATCGGACGATACGATCGCCTTGCCGCACGCCATGGCCTCCAGGCACGCGATGCCTTCGGCTTCGTAGCGTGCCGGATGAATATAAAGGTCCGCATAGTTGATGATCCGTCTCATCTCCTCGCGCGGGAAAAACCCGAATACCGGTTTCACGATCAGCCGTTTATCCGCATATTTCTTCAGCTTATCCTCGAGCGGGCCTGCTCCGGCAAATATCAGTTGGATGCGATCGCGATATCTGGAGCGGCTGACCCCGTCGATCAGCACCCGGTGCGATTTCTCCTTACTGTACCGTCCGGTGAACAGAATCACGAATCGATCGCGGTACACCTCCGGTTTTTCTTCCCGTACCGGCCGAAACGCCTCACCCACGCCGTTGGAAACGATGCGGTGCGGCATCGGCTGCGTCGCACCTTCAAACAATTCGCACAACATCCGGCTTGGGTAATGCACGCATTCGCAGTGCTTATACAAACGGCGGTAATAGATCTTATAGGTAATCAGATTGACGAAGCTGCACCGCGCGAGGAAAATATGCGTGGTAAAGTTCTCTGCCAGCGCATGGCAGCCGCCGGTGAGCGGAACGCCAAGGCGCTTTGCCACTTTAACGGCCCCGGCCCCCAAAGAATACGGAAGCATGGAATGTACCACATCGGCCCCTTTTATCGCGCGCTCGAGCACCCGTTTGTCCGCCTTCGCCAGGCTCACACCGTTTTTCGCGACATAAGCGTTGATCGGCCCGAGGTTTAAAGCCGGCACCACATAAAACCCCGGAATATTCTTTTTATCCTGATCCGCACAGACCACCCGCACCTCGTGTCCGCGCACCTTCATGCTGTTGATCAGGTTCATCGCCGCGATGGTGGTACCGTTGTTTTCCTTGCCAAGAACGTCACAAACAACCGTAATGATCATATGAACTCCTGTAACTGGTTTGGATGATTTCAGTTTCATATTACGATATCGGGTCTGCTTCGTCACCCGACCGGTGCGGATACGCAAAATAGAGCGTTTTTACGCCATTCTACTGTCAGTAGACCCGGTAAACTGCCCGATTGATCACCATATCCTTTTTGTGTATAATCATATTAATCACACGGAGGCATTATTCTATGGAAGATTTGAAGCAAGTCATTGCCCGTAATATGATCGGACTCCGAAAGGAAATGAATCTCACGCAGGCCGAGCTGGCCGACCAAATGGGGTATACGGACAAAGCCGTATCCAAATGGGAGCGTGCGGAATCCATACCCGATGTGTTTACGCTAAAACAGCTGGCCGATATCTTTGGCGTAACGCTGAATTATCTGGTCGAAGCGGAGCATCCGAAGAAAAAAGAGGCATCCAAGCGGACTAAAAAGAACCGCCTCGTCATCTCGCTGCTCGCGGCAGCCGCCGTATGGTTTATCGCGACGGTGCTGTTCGTATATCTGCAGCTTTATGGCAAGGAGGATGTATGGAAGGTGTTCATTGGCGCCGTACCCGTCACCATGATTGTGCTGCTGGTCTTCAATTCCATCTGGGGGAAACGGGTTCTCAATTACGTGATCATATCCGTATTGGTTTGGTCTGCGCTCGTATTTACATACCTCATGCTGATTGAGTATAATCTTTTCCTGATTTATGTGATTGGCATCCCGATACAGGTTCTGATCATATTATGGTCTCAGATTAAGAAGGAGTAGCTAAAGCAAGTTACCCTTTGCTTTTCATCCTGGGTTTACAGCAGCTTGCCCCAAGCAGGATATCATCCATACAACGTATACGCTTGCGTTCGTATATAGTGATGTGATAGAATTGACGAGTTATTTTCTTCTGGAAAGATGGACCTATGCAGCAAACATTGAACAACGGAGTCTGGAATCGCTTTCGCAACACATTTATTGGAGATAAGAAGTTCTACCGCACGGTGCTGGCGCTGGTATTACCGATCATCGCGCAAAACCTGATCTCGAACTTTGTGAACCTGCTGGACAACGTGATGGTCGGGCAAGTCGGCACTCTGGAGATGTCGGGCGTTGCCATTGCCAATCAGCTGATATTCGTATTCAATCTGGCGATATTCGGCGCGGTCTCCGGCGCTGGTATTTACGGTGCGCAATTCGCTGGCGCAAAAGACTGGGAAGGCTTGCGGCAGACCTTCCGCTTTAAGCTCCTGGTCTCCTTTGGAATTACCATTGTCGGCGTTTCGGTCATTGTACTGTTTGATAATCCAATCATTTCCCTTTACCTTACGGGCGAAGGGAATCCGGCTGACGCCGCTTCGATGCTGCTTTTCGGCAAGCAATATCTGCATATCATGCTCTGGGGGCTTCTCCCCTTTGCGCTCACACAAAGCTATAGTTCCACGCTTCGTGAAACCGGACATACCATGCTGCCCATGCTGGCGAGTATGACTGCTGTTCTGGTTAATCTCGTTTTCAATTATATCCTGATTTACGGCAAGTTTGGTTTCCCGAAGCTAGGCGTTGAAGGCGCGGCGATTGCAACCGTGCTGAGCCGCTTTGTCGAGCTGGGCATCGTGGCAATCCGGGCGCATTCAAATCATAAGAAGTTCTTCTTTATGAAGGGCGTATATCGGCATTTTCGAATTGAACGAAAGCTTGCGGGAAGCATTGCCACCAAAAGCCTGCCTTTGCTTGCCAACGAGCTTTTCTGGTCTCTCGGTATGACCACGCTGATGCAGATATTCTCAACCTGCGGCCTGATGGTGGTAGCCGGACTCAACATTGCGAGCACGATCACCAACCTGTTTAACGTGTTCTTCATATCGACGGGCGTTGCCGTCGGTGTCATGGTCGGGCAGGCGCTCGGCGCGAACGATATTTGTCTGGCCAAGCGCAATGCCTGGAAGCTCATATTTTTCAGCGTCGGGATATGTGTCGTCATCGGCTCCGCCCTCGCCATCAGCTCCGGTTTCATCCCGAACATCTATAAGACCGAGGCTCCGGTGCGCCTGCTTGCCACGGGATTTATGCGCACGAGCGCGATGTATATGGTATTCAACGGAATAACGCATTGCTGCTATTTTACGATACGATCCGGCGGAAAAACCTTTATCACTATGCTGTTCGACAGCGTGTATACCTGGGTGATCTGCGTTCCGTTCACCTATGTGATGGTGCGCTACACCGGCCTCCCGATCGAGCTGCTTTACCCGCTGTGTTACCTGACGGACGTACTCAAGTGTATTATCGGTGTGCTCGTTGTACGAACCGGCCACTGGGCAAAAAACATGGTGGACTGCAAGGCGCAGACCGTTACCGAGACGACATAGAGGCTGCTAACAGCCTCTTTTTTAATCTGATATTCGGCTCACATTTGTTCCGCTTTTATTCCATTTCATTATTATGCTTTATTAAGGTGTAAAAAAAGGTTTATAAATCACCGGTCGGAGAAAGTACAGTCAGAACATAATAGGCAAGCATGGAAATGACGAGCATCGCCACAATGACAATCACCAGGATTCTTCCAAGTTTCTCTTTGCGTTGTTTTGACATGACTGATCCTTCTTGTTTGTTTTTTACCGCCCACCCACTCCTGCTATCGTTGGCGAACGGGTAACCCGGCGCTTTTTAACCAATATGATAGTAGATAATACCATGAACCGCGCTGTATGTGCAATGAAACATTTTCCCTTTCTGCGGCTACCTGCCAATATCCCCGGTCTCTTTGTCCGAAAGCCAAGACCGATGCATATCTTTTATGATTCAGCGCGTATATGGTTATTGACAACTCCTTTAAAACCGTCTACACTGAAGTGGTAAACCAATTGGTTGACCAATTAAGAGGAGGAATAGAGTTGGAATACAAAAACAAGAGCAGCCTCCCTGTCATCAGTACCTATCAGGAACATATGACGGATGAGGACCTAAAACAGCTAGCGCTGCAGCTGCGGCGTGACGTAATCGAGATCACCTATTATTCCGGCACAAAGTCGAGCCATGTCGGAGGCGAACTCTCCAGCGCGGATATCATGGCCGTGCTGTATGGTGCGGTGCTTCGTTTAAACCCGGAGAATCCGCTTTGGGACCTGCGCGACCGGTTCATCTTATCCAAAGGACACTGTTCCGCTTTGCAGTATGCCGCGATGGCCTGGAGAGGCTATTTCGGGCGCGACAAGCTGTTCAATGAATTCAACCGCGCCGGTGGATTTCTGCAGGAACATGCGAATATGGAGCTGCCGGGTATTGAAGCGCCTACGGGTTCGCTCGGCATGGGGCTTTCCAACGGCTGCGGCATGGCCTACGCCTCGCGTATGCTGCACCGCCATGTGATCTCCCCTTACCGCGTCTATGTGCTGCTCGGCGACGGCGAATGCACAGAAGGTCAGACGTGGGAAGGCGTCATGCTGGGTAAGCAGCTGCGCCTCGACAACCTCATCGCGATCGTCGATTACAACAAATACATCATTTCCGCATCCACCTACGAGGTGATGGATTTAGAGCCCTTCTCACAGAAGTGGGCTGATTTCGGCTGGCACGTGCAGCGCGTAAACGGACACGATGTCACCGCTTTGCGTGAGGCGCTGGAAACCGCGGGGAATATCGATACCGCACCGGGTAAACCGCGCGTGATCATTGCCGACACCAATAAAGGGATGCCGATCTCGTTCATGATGAGGGACGCGATCAATTGGCATGCCGGGCACTTGGACGACGCGCTGTATCAGCGGTGCATGAAGGAGCTGGGATTATGAGTGAGAAGATGAGATACGGATGTTCCCTGAAAGGCATGCGCGCGACGCTGGCTGATACGCTGGTCGAGCTGGGCCATCAGGACCCCAAAATGATTGTTGTCGACTGCGAGACGGGCACTGCGACGAACATTCTGGATTTCCGGGATACGTTCCACGACCGGTATGTGACCACCGGCGTCGCCGAGCAGAGCGGCGTCAGCTTTGCCTTCGGCGCGGCGCGTGCCGGGCTGCACCCCGTGATCCCGCTGTTCAGTTCGTTCCTCACACGGCGCGCGTGCGACCAGATATTCATCCAGATCGGCTATGCGCACGCCAACGTTAAGCTGATCGGCTGTTATTCCGGCCTCACCACGCCCAACACCGGCGCGACGCATCAGTCCGTCAACGATATTTCGATCATACGCTCCATGCCGAATATCACTGTCCTGGAAGCTGCTGATCCCTATGAACTGAAACAGGCGCTCTGTGCCATGATGGAGATTGACGGACCGGTATACCTGCGCATGATCCGTGGTGACATTTCCAAATACGATATTCAATGCGTACCGGAAAACCATGAGTTCAAAATTGGCAAGTCCAGCGTGCTGCGCGAAGGCAAGGATATCTCTCTGATTGGCACGGGGCTGATGGTGTCGCGTTGCCTCGAAGCAGCGGATCTTCTCGCGGAAAAAGGATACAGCGCTGAAGTGGTCAACTGTTCGGCATTGAAGCCCTTTGATAACGAGACGATCGCCGCATCAGTCCGTAAAACGGGCTGCGCCGTCACGGCTGAAAACCATTCGATCATCGGCGGTACGGGAAGTGCGGTGGCAGAATGCATTGCGGAACATTGTCCCTCTCCCCTGCGGCGCGTGGGCATTATGGACCAGTACGGCGAGTCGGGTTCTCTGGAAGACCTGTTCCCCAAATATGGCCTCACCACGGAGAAAGTGATGGAAGCAGCGCTTTCGCTGCTCGAAAAATAACGGAGTCTTAAAAGGAGGGTACCATGAAAGCGGCAGTCATTGAAGCAGTTAATCAGGTCCGCGTTAAGGATGTTCCAAAGCCTGAGTGCGGTGCGGGCCAAGTGCTGATCCGAATCGCATACGGCGGTTTCTGCGGCCCCACCGAGATGTGCATCATCGAGGGTCTGCATCCGCGCGCGAAGTTCCCGCTGGTATTCTGCCACGAGTTCGCGGGCACGGTGGAAAGCGCAGCGCCCGGCAGCGCTTTCAAACCGGGCGATCGTGTGGTCGTCAACCCGCTGCGCTTCTGCGGCAAATGCGAAACCTGCCGTGCGGGCTACAGCTACGTCTGCGGTGACTTGAAGCTGATCGGCATCGACTGCGACGGCGGC
Source organism: Bacillota bacterium (assembly GCA_023390815.1). GTDB lineage: Bacteria > Bacillota > Clostridia > Christensenellales > SZUA-584 > JAEWCC01. The sequence continues at coordinate 3,677 of JAEWCC010000024.1, read as the reverse complement.
TTCGCCGAATACTGCGCGGTGCCGGAGGAAAACGTGTTGCCCATCCCGGACAGCCTGCCCTTTAAGATGGCAGCTATCGTGGAGCCGGTTGCAGTGGGTGTGCACGCCGTACGAGGCGTGGGCGTCGGCGTAGGCGACAGCGTGCTCGTATTCGGCGCAGGCCCCATCGGCATCATCCTCTCGGAGGTCTGCCGTACGGCAGGCGCGGGCAGCGTCGTGATCTGTGAGACGAACGAGCGGCGTATCGCCTTTGCGCAGTCGCTCGGTTTCACGGTGGAAAAGGACGCAGGCGCATTGGTCACGGCAAAGCGTACGTTCGATTTCGTGCTGGACAGCACGGGCGCGGAAGCGGTTCTCCCCTATGCGGTCAATCTCGTTAAGATCCGCGGCAAGATCGCTGTGGTAGGTAAGTTCGACTTCCCCGCCAAAGTGAACCTGCACGATGTATTGTTTAAGGAAATCACGATCCAGGGCTTCCGCGTATATACGGAGCGTGAATTTGCGTTTACGGTCGGCATGCTGGCCGCCAATGCCGAGCGTTTCGGGCGTATCATCACGGATGATTATGCGCTTAAAGACACCGCGCAGGCGGTGGAAGACTTCCGGCAGCGCAGGAACCTTTGCAAGATCGTGATCCATCCTTAAGCGCTTTGATATCGCCACAGCTTGTGGTATCATAGGCTGTGAAGCGAGGGTAAATATGGACGTGACGGATAAGCAGCCCCAAGATATTTCCGCGCCTCAGGCGCTGGAGTTGATCAAAAAAAAAATTGTGGAACGCCGACTGCGGCCGGGCGACAAGCTTCCAACGGAGCGGGCGCTCGCCGCGCAGCTCGGCATCAGCCGGCATACCGTGCGCGAGGCGCTCAAGACCCTTCAGGCATTGGGTGTGGTCGATATCATCCATGGCTCGGGCATCTACCTCAAGGAGCAGGATTTTGACTTCCTGTCGTTCCCGATGCAGATGGCGTTGGGGCAAGGCAAACGCGCAATCGAAGATTTGATCGAAGCGCGTGAGCTTGTCGAAATGCAGGTTATGCGGCTCGCGTGCGAGCGCGCCACCGACGCACAGCTCAAAGAGCTGGATAAGTTTGTCGGCTACCGCACCTCGACCGAGGGTGTGGAAAAGTTCAGAGGGCATTACGACTTCGAATTCGAGGGCATGCTCGGGGAAATCTGCGGCAACAAATATCTCGCCGCGATTCAGCGCCTCACCCATATCCTCTGGGAGGATGCGCTCTCCGGCTTTGGCGTCAGCCCCATTGATATCCATGTGATCAATGAGGAGCATGCCGCCATCGTGGGCGCGATTACCGCCCGCGACGTGCAGGGCGCGAGAGCGGCAATGCTGTACCATTTACGATCCGCGTTGCGCGGCTATAACGAAACGAAAAAAGGAGAATAAGGCGATGGGCGTTACGGATATTTATAAGCTTCCCGCCGCAGAATGCGGTACGGATATCAAACGGGAGATCCGGCTGGTGGAGTCTCCCCAAACCACCGGCGAAAACCGGCTCATGATCGTGCACGTGGTAGTGCCGCCGTTCGGCATATCCGAGGGGCATACGCACCCGCACAGCGACGAATACATCATGTTCTCGATCCCCGGCAAAGCGGCGCTTGACGGTGTGGAGTACGATGTTCCCCGGATGGGCGTCGTGCACGCCAAGCCCGGCGAGTTGCATGAGTGCCGCAACACGAGTGAAACCGAAACGCTGGAGCTTTACTGTGTATTTGTCGATCCGTTCGAGCCCTATGGCATCTATCCCGAGCTGATCGAAAAGACCAACCGGTATCTGGAGAAATAGCCATGCAAATCATCCATACGAATTACAAGGATATTGAGGCTGTCGCGGTGGAGACCGCCAGCCTGCGTGCCGTCTTCCTTCCGGCGTACGGCGGCAAGCTGGCCTCCCTCACGGATAAACGAACGGGGCGGGAGTTTCTGGTACAGGCTCCGGGCGAGCAGTACAAAAAGCTCGGCTACGACGGCGACTATGTCGCCTCCGAGTGCAGCGGCTGCGATGACATGTTTCCGACGATCGACATCTGGTATTACGACCGATTCCCGTGGCAGGGAACCCGTATGCCCGACCACGGTGAGGTGGCGGGCCTTCCGTGGCACTGCGAAACGGATGCACAGCGGCGTTTGCACATGTGGGTATATGGCGTGCGTTTCCCCTACCGTCTGGATAAATGGATATCCGCGCAGGACGGTTCGCTGCTGATCGAATACTCCGCACGCAATTTCTCCGAATTCGATATGGACTTCCTCTGGGCGGCGCACACGATGATGAACGCCGAGCCTGACGCACAGATCTTTGTGCCATATGGGGATGGCGCATCCGCGACGACGATATTTACGACGGACCCGGATTTCGGCAAGCCGGGCGACAAGCTCTGCTGGCCGGACGCCGTCCGCCGCGATGGCAAAGCCATCGATCTGCGCTGCGTTGGTGAGCGCAACCCGCAGGGCAACAACTTCAAGTACTACTTCGACGAGCCGATGCCGCAGGGCCGGTTTGGGTATTACTTCCCCAGCGACAGCACAAGGATTACCATCGAGGTGCCGGAGGACAAAGTACCGTATTTGAGCTTTTGGGTCAACGAGGGCAGTTTCAAGGATTTCTTCAACATCGCCCCGGAGCCGTGCACGGGCGCATACGACCAGCCGGGCGCTGCCAAAGCGCATAAGCAGGCGAGCGTATTGCCAGCGCAAGGCGAATACAGCTGGTATATGCGGTTTACGGTAACAAAAGAATAGCGGGATGATATGAAACAGCCGCTGCGCGAATGCAGGCGGCTGTTTTTCTATCCTGACAATATACGGAACGGCACAGGGGCCGTTCCCTACGGTTATTGCTTAATTAAGGCTCAATTATAATGGCACAATGCTAGAACATACTGAGCTGTTCCGGCTTATGCTTGTCCTCAAACGTATGCAGATACCCGAACACCGCGTCAATGCCTGTGAGGATGCCCTGGTTATCACATACGCTTTGAAATATCCGCATCAGCCGATCGTTATGCTCACTCATGATCTGATAGTCCAGCCCGTAGCGGCTCTGGTATTTCTGCTTCAGGCCGGGGAAATGCCGGTCAAGCTGTGCGTAATAATATTCGCGGTTGCCCTCGCGCAGCGTGAGCCCCATGCCAAAGTTGATAATGCCGTATACGCCCGCTTCGGTGCAATACTCCAACAAGCCGCGCAGATTTTCCTCGGTGTCATTGATGAACGGCAGTATCGGCCCCAGCCACACCACGGTCGGGATGCCGTTGTCGCGCATGATTTTGAGCACTTCAAAGCGTTCCTTTGTGGTGCTCACGCTCGGTTCGAGAATCTTACAGAGGCTTTCATCATATGTCGTCAGCGTAATCTGCACCACGCATTTGGTCTTTCCGTTGATGCTTTTGAGCAGATCGAGGTCGCGCAGGATGCGAGCCGATTTGGTGAGGATCGCGAGGCCAAAATCGTATTTCTCGACGAGTTTGATGCACTGGCGCGTGAGGCCGAGCTCCGTTTCGAGCGGGATATACGGGTCGCACATGGGCCGGTACCGATCATGCACTTTTCCCGCTTGCGGCGGAGTGCGTCCTCAAGCAGCTGCGGCGCGTTAATCTTGACCTCGATATCCGTGAATTCATGGTCCATGCTGTAACAGCGGCTTCGACTGTCG
>JAEWCC010000032.1 GCA_023390815.1 Bacillota bacterium | reverse complement strand
GAATGATGGAGCTTTTGAACAAGAAGCATAAAGATATCGGGCAGTACGAAGAGATGGGGCTCGATGAAATGGACTATAACGTCGTGAAAGACCTGGTTCATGAGTATGAGACGACGTACGAGAACATCGTGAAGCAGAAACGCCGCGCCGTGGTGGTGCAGTCCAAGGCCGAGGAAACGGCTGCGCGTTTGAAGACGATCTTAACACATGTCAGTCAGGCGCAGAAGGATTTTGCCGAGCTGAAGAAGCAGCATGAAGATGAGCTGCGCGCGGGCGCGGAAGAGCTGGATCGTCTCCGTAAAGCTGCCGAGTCGGCCGCTTCCAAGGTGGAACCTGTGCTGCTCGCACGGTATAACCGCATCAAACAAAACCGTCCGATGCCGGTCACGATGCTCAGGGATGGTCGATGCATGGGCTGCAACATGGAATTGCCCTCGCGCGACCTTGCTAAACTTAAAAAATCGGACGCTATTGTCGAATGCGAGAATTGCGGTCGCATACTTTATCTGATATAATCAGTTTTTGAGCAAGCCGAACGGTCGCGTCATTTTTTGACGAGGAAAGTCCGAGCTCCGCAGGGCAGGACGCCGGGTAACCCCCGGTGGAGGCGACTCTAAGGATAGTGCAACAGAGATATACCGCCCGGCATTTAATGCCGAGCAAGGGTGGAAAGGTGAGGTAAGAGCTCACCAGAGCCATGGCGACTTGGCTGCTCTGTAAACCCCGTCCGGTGCAAGATTGATAGTGGGCATTATGCGGCTGCCCGTCGCGCCCCATGTAATCGCTGGAGCCTGCTGGCAACTGCAGGCGTAGATAGATGACCGTTTTCAACAGAACTCGGCTTACAGGCCTGTCTCAAAACCTTGTATAAACGAAGCTCCGGTTTTTCGGAGCTTCTTTTTATTTTTGGTTTGTGGCTCGGCGGTGTCCGCAGAATATAAGAAAGCCCCACCAGAAGGCGGGGCGTCCTTGTATTGGTTCAATATTTTCCGAACTCACCGTCGCTTAATTGGATGTGCGGCGTAGCCGCCTTTGCTGCTGCTGCCAGTGCTTTAGGTTTTGTCGATTGGTTTGTGGCTGATGCCTCCGCATTGCCCAGCTTAAATGTCCCGACCAACTCCCTCAACATCTCGGCCTGACTGGAAAGCTCCTCTGCAGATGCGGCCGTTTCCTCGGAAGTGGCCGAGTTATTCTGTACAACCTGAGAAAGCTGTTCAATCCCGTTATTGAGCTGCGCGATACCCGTCGCCTGTTGGTCGGAAGCGACCGCAATCTCTCCCATCAACGTCGCTGCATTTTCGACGGCTTCCACGATCTCTATCAGCGACTCTGCTGTCTTATTGGCGATCTCAGTACCCGCTTCGGATTTCTTCACAGAGCCCTCGATCAAGGCAGTGGTCTCCTGAGCGGCTTTTGCACTTCGGGCCGCGAGGTTTCGGACTTCTTCGGCGACGACCGCGAAGCCCTTGCCGTGTGCACCTGCGCGCGCAGCTTCCACGGCTGCATTGAGCGCGAGGATATTCGTCTGGAATGCGATATCGTCAATGACTCGAATGATTTTGGAGATGTTTGAGGACGCTTCGTTGATCTCGGTCATGGCGGATTGCATGCGCTTCATTTGCTCGTTGCCATTGGCCGCGCTGCTCCGCGCATGAATCGCGAGCCCGTTCGCTTGATTCGCGCTGATGGCGTTCTGCCTCGTCTGCTCGGCGATCAAGGTTATGGTGGCGGAGAGTTCCTCAATCGCGCTCGCCTGCTCCGTAGCGCCCTGGGAGATCGACTGGCTGCCGTCCGAAACCTGGCGCGTACCCGCCGCAACCTGCTGCGCTGACTTATGGATATTGGAAAGCATGCCATTCAGCGAGGTAATAATCTGGTTGATGGATGTTTTCAACTCGACAAAATCACCATCGAAGTCCGCTTCGATCAAGCGGGAGATATCGCCGCTGACCACCATGTCCAGAACAATGGATATTTCGGTTATGTAGGCAGAGATGCTTTCAACCGCCGTTTTGAAATTGCGATTGATCGCTTCAAAATTGCTTCTTTCCTCAATTGTATATTCGTCCCCCTCGGTGACAGCGAAGTCCAGCTTGAGCCTGCCTTCGGAAAGCGACTTAAGGTTATCGGCAATCTTCAATACTTCCTGGTTGCTGTACTGTGCGCCGCGCACATTGGATGTGATGTCCTGCACAACTTCGATATGACCGACTTGATTTCCCTTCGCATTTAATAAATAAGAGGTATCGACCTGAAAATCTCTGCCGAGCTGCTTGAACTGTGTCTGGATTTCTCCGCTTCGGAGCCTGGCGATCCCACAGTTATCTGTATTGCAGATATTGGCGTTCCAGTTGGAGCATTGCTTGCCCAGTACATCGCTCCGTTTGATTCTCAGCATATCTTCCACCGGCTTGTTGATGAACGTCCAGTTCATATCCATATCGGTAACCGATATGGGGAATGGGATTGCATCCAGAAGGCTTTCATACCAGTGGAACCTATCGCGCACTTTTTTAACCGAGTGGACTTGCATCGCTGCTGCGACAAGGATGAATAAAGCTGCCGCCGCTATGAGGATTACCGGGAGGCTAAACCCGGATGCAGTGAAAAGAAGATAGATCGACGCGCCGCAAAGCAGCAGTGCGAGGAACAAAAAGATATAAGAAAACGTCTTTGATGCAAATTTGTACATGTTCAATCCTTCTTTTTCGTGATCTCTGCCAACTGATCCGTTTCTTCGCTGCTAAAGAGGGCCTCACAATCGAGCAGCAGCTTAACCTCTTTACCGACCTTGCCGATTCCCTCCAGATAGCGGCAGTTTATGCCCGCGCCGCAGTTGGGAGTGGGGGAGATGTCCTCATCGCGAATGGTCAGCACGTCAGCTACCTCGTCCACAATCAAGCCCGCGCAGATGAGATCGTTATCGATCACGAGTATGCACGTCTTTTCGGTGTATTCCGTGGCGGGACGTTTAAACTTTAACCGCATATCGACGACCGGGATGATCTTGCCGCGCAGATTGATGATGCCCTTGACATGGTCCGGCATCTCAGGAAGCTGGCTCACCGGCTGAATGCCGATGATTTCCGTGACATAACGGATCTGTATTCCGTACATCTGCTCATCGACCCGAAACGTGATATACCTTCCGTGCATCGTGTCTTCTTCAATAAAATCCATTTCTTTTATGGCCATATCCCTAACCCTCCTGTTTGCTGTGTCTCCGGTGCCAGCGGAAATCATTCGGCTATTATATAAATCGTGATTTTGTGCCGCGACTTAATGGATTAATGATCGCAACCCGTTTGTAAACGGCATGAACAAGACCCGTCAAGATGAGTTTTTTGTATTGGCCCAGCAGCGAAAGAGAATAATAACAGAATGACGAAGGACATTATGGAGGATTTATGCACGGCGAACATGGCATTCCATTCAATATACTCGACGATATTTCGCTGTCCCATCAGGAACTTTTGTCATATGCAGCCGGGCTTGCACTGACTCAGAAGGTATACGGCAAACGCGTAGATTATGCGCAGCTGGGCATATCCTCAGCGCGTAAAAATATTGAAAATGCGTATATGGCCGCACGTCAGAGCAAATACAGCGGGCGTGATCTTCCCGCTATATCCGAATGGTTTTACGACAACCGATTTTTGTTCGTTGAACAGATCAAGCAAATTGAACTGAACAAAAGGGGGCAGAAGCTGCCGCATATTCAAACCGGCCGGTTTGCACACTATCCGCGCAGCTTTGTGCTTGCCGCGGAATTGGCACGGTACAGCGCTTTTCATCTGACGGTACCCAATATCGAGGAATTCCTCGAAGCCTACCAAAAGGAGGCGGGCCTCGACTCGGGCGAACTTTGGGTGTTCGTGGACATGCTTAAGATCGCGCTGCTCTGCGCGGTATCCGCGCTCGCGCTGCGCAGCGTGGAGGGCATTAAAATGCGCCTTCGCGCGCAGCGGTTCTGCACACGACTCGAGCAGCAGCCGCTTTCCGCGGTACTCACGGAATTTAAGCCTGTGCTTTCCCAACCGCTGTTCATCGAGCATGTGATGGCGCTGATCCGGGAGAATCCGAATTCTGCCGTGATCACGGAGGCCATCAATGAGCGGCTCTCCGTGGCCGATCTCTCAACCGACAAGCTGGTCAAACAGGCGCACGCCGCGCAAGCCAGGAACCTGCTGCATATCGCCAACGCTGTTACCTCCCTTCGCATGTTCGCCAAGATCAATTTCGAGGCGATATTCGAAAACATATCCGCGGTGCATCGGCAGCTGTGTGAGGATGAAACCTACCCGCGCATGGATTTCGATTCGCGCGAGTATTATCGCGGTCGCGTTACGCAGATTGCCGCATTGGTGCGCGCTTCGGAACCCGCCGTAGCACGGGCAGCCATACGGCTTGCCGCCGCATCGGGGGAGCACGTCGGCGTCTTTCTCTTGGGGGAGAAGCGCGGTGAGCTGATCAACGCGCTGGGCGGCCCGCCGCGTAAGGAACGCATCGCGGTTTTTATCCGGCGGCATATGCTGCTCTTTTATGCGGGCGGCGCGGCGGTTTCCACGCTTGTGAGCGCGGCGCTACTCAATCTGTCGCTGTTCTTCATGTTCCCGTTGGCGGTCGGCATCATAGGCTTTATCATCAGCCTGATTCCGATCTTTTCGGTGGCGATGTCGGTCAACAACCGCTTATTCACGCTGATCACGAGGCCCGCCTTTCTGCCCAAGCTGGAATTCAAGGAAGGCATCCCGGAGGATTGCGCGACGATGGTGGTCGTGCCGGCTTTGGTGCTGGGCGCGGACGATGGCCGCGAGCTGCTGGAAAAGATGGAGGTATACTATGCTGCGAACCAGCAGCCTAACCTCTACTTTACCTTGCTGTCAGATTTCAAAGAGAGCGGCAGCGAGACCGCGCCGGACGACGAGAAGACGACCGCCAGTATCGCAGAGACGGTCGCAACACTCAACGCACGGTGCGAGCAGCCGGTTTTTTTCTATGCGCAGCGCAAACGCACACCGCTGCCTCAAGGCGGCCGCTTTGGCGGCTGGGAACGCAAGCGTGGCGCGCTGCTGGATTTTTGCGCGCTGCTGCATGGCGATGCGGGTGCCTTTACGCATGTGACGCCCAGTCTTCCGGAGGGAATCCGCTACGTCATCACGCTCGACGCGGATACCGAACTGCAGCGGGACGCGGCGCTGCGTATGGTAGGCGCGATGGCGCATCCGCTTTCCCGGCCTGTTGTCGACGGGACCACGCGCACCGTAAAAGGCGGGCATGCGGTGATGCAGCCGCGCATCGGCATCGACGTGGTGAGCGCGGCGCAGACACGGTTTTCGCTCGTGTCATCCGGCACGGCGGGCCTCGATACGTACGCGAGTGCAGCCTCGGACGTCTATCAGGACGGGTTTGGCACAGGGATTTATACGGGCAAAGGTATATTTGACCTTCATGTATATACGCAGGTGCTGGCAGAGGCTTTTCCCGATAACCGAATTTTAAGCCATGATCTGCTCGAAGGCAGCTATCTGCGCTGTGCGCTGCTTTCGGACGTTGTGCTGATGGACGGATACCCTGCAAAGTATCTTTCCTGGGCAAAGCGGCAGCACCGTTGGATGCGCGGAGACTGGCAGCTGCTGCCGTGGCTCAAAAAGACGGTGCATACGAAGAACGGGAAAACCAAAAATCCGCTGTCGGGCCTTGCGCGCTTCCAGATAATCGATAACCTGCGGCGCAGCCTGACCACGCCGTTTTGCTTTATCGTCATCCTGCTTTCGCAGACAGCGTTCTACCGCTCCGCGTTTTTCTGGTTTATATCCGGCATTTTGCCGCTGTTCATCGACGGCATACTCGACTTTGCAACGCGCCTCATTACACTGCTGCGCAATACCGGCAAAGGCGTCACGGTGCGGGATGTGTGGCTGGAGACGCGAACGGCCTTTGAGCAGGCGTTCTATAAGTTTGCCTTTCTGCCCTACGAAACCTATATGAGCCTCGACGCGGTCGTGCGGACGATTGCACGGCTGTTCACGAAAAAGCATATGCTCGAATGGGTGACCGCCGCGGAGGGGGAGCGAGGATCCCGCGAGGGCAACGCGCAATACTGGCAGCGTATGAAGGCAGCTCCGCTGCTCGCCGCCATTCTTTATACGCTGTCCATCTTCGTAACGGGGTCGTTTTCGCTGATCGCGTTTTTGGTGTTTGCGGTATGGTTTTTCGCGCCTTCCATTGCTTATGCCATCAGCCGTCCACGCATTCATAAAAAGACCTCGCTCGATGCGAAGCAGCGCGCATATCTCGAAGACGTGGCGCTCAAAACCTGGCGCTTCTTCGAACACTTCTCGGAGGAGAAGGAATATTACTGGATGTCCGACAACTATCAGCAGAGCCCGAAGAAAGGCCTTGCCAAGCGCACGTCCCCTACCAACGTGGCGTTTTCGATGGCAGCCACGATATCCGCCTACTATTTCGGCTTTGTCACGTTGGCGGAGGCGATCGGACGGCTCGATAAGTGCCTCACGGGTATCGAGAAGGCCGAAAAGTGGAAAGGACATCTGTATAACTGGTACGACATCACCAATCTCAATCCGCTTGAACCGCGATACGTCTCTTCGGTAGACAGCGGCAACCTTGCGTGCTATCTCATTGTGGCCGAGACAGCGCTTGCGGATATGATCTCGCGGCCCATGGCCGCGTTTCTGCAGCAGGGCCTGCCTGCCGTCTCGCGCGAGGCGCAGCGCGAAGTATCGCTGTGCATCGGCGACGATATATTTAATGCGGTATACGCGCTGGGGCTGATCGAGGATACCGGTGACGGGCTCAGTGTGCACAAAAACAAGCTGGAGGCGCATTTGGGCTGGTATGCCGGCTGGGCTGGCGTACTGGTCGCGTTCCCCGCAGGGCTGGTGAATCGCTACAGCGAACTCACGCAGGCGCTGCGCGACAGCCTGCGCAGCATATCGGTGAATGAATACGGCCAGCACTATCGCGAAGTGCTGGAGCTGCTTCCGCCCATTATCGAAACCGCGGCGGCAAACGGGGATGCCGAGGTGCTGGAGTGGGTAAGAACCATGGAACGCGCGCTCTCCGAAAGCTACATCGCCTGCCGCAGGCTGGCTCAACGCGCGGACCGCCTGCGCCGCCGTATGCGCGCATTGTTCGACGCGATGGACTTTAAATCGATGTACGACGAGGAGAAAGGCTTGTTCTCCATCGGCTATGATGCGCGCGCGGGGGTGCTCAGCGAAACGCATTATGATCTTCTCGCCTCGGAGGCGCGCCAGACGAGCTTCATCGCCATCGCCAAGGGCGATGTGCCGGGCAAGCACTGGTTTCGCATGGCGCGACCGCTCGCCGTTGCGGGCGAGGGGCGCGTGCTGCTCTCCTGGGGAGGCACGATGTTCGAATACTTTATGCCGATGATCATCATGAAGAGCTATGATCACACGCTGATGTCCGAGACCTACCAGTCCGCTTTGGCGCTGCAGACCGCTTACACGGAGCCGCGGATGATCCCGTGGGGCGTATCGGAGTCGGGGTACTACGCGTTCGATTTGAACATGAACTACCAATACAAGGCGTTTGGTGTGCCCGCACTCGGCATGAAATCCGGCCTTGTGCGCGAGACGGTGGTATCGCCGTATTCGGCGGCGCTTGCGCTCCCCCTAAACCCGGCCGGGGCGCTCGCCGATCTTGTGCGGTTTGAAAAGATCGGCGCGTTGGGGCGTTACGGCTTTTTTGAGGCGGTGGATTATACCCCGCGCAGAATCCAGAAGGGCAAGAAAAAACGTGTCGTCAAAAGCTATATGGCCCATCATCAGGGGATGATCCTCGCTTCAATCCTGAACGCCCTGCAGGATGGACGGCTGCAAACACTGTTTCACAGCGCGACCATTGTAAAGGCGACCGAGATGCTGCTTAAGGAAAAGGTGCCGCCGCGCAACATCATCCTGAGCCTTGCGGAGAAGCAGCCGGACGAACAGGCCTTTGCCGAGGAGATCCACGCCGCGCGCACGTTCACACAACTGCAGCAATACCCGGAGGCGCATTTCCTGTCCAACGGCAGCTATACGGTGATGGCGACGCAGTACGGCACCGGGTACTCCGCGTACCGCGGAAAACTCATCACGCGTTTTATCGGCGATTGTCTGCGCGACGCGCCCGGCGTGCACATCTATATCCGCGAGAAAAAGTGCGGCGATACGTGGTCGGCGGCGCTGCTGCCTGTCTGCGCACGCGCGGATAAGGAGAAGGTCGTGTTCGAGCCGCACAAGGTAATGTACGAACGCACTGTGGGAGACATTGAGACCACCCTGGAGGTATGCGTATCGCCTGAGTGCGATATGGAGGTGCGCATACTCGATATCCGTAACAATGGCAACGAGCCCGCCGAACTGTCGCTGTGCTGCGCGTTCTCTCCGGCGCTCAGCGCCATGCGGGATTTTGCAGCGCATCCGGCATTCTCGGAGCTTTTTATTGATACGGAGACCGATGCGCAGCACGGTACCGTTTTGGCGCGGCGCAGAGGTGCGGACCTGTACTGCGGCTTGAAAGCCTGCCTGTGTGAGGGCGCGGAACTGATGACGGACCGGGCGGCTATATTCGGAAAGAACGCGTTCGGCATCCCGGCCTGGGCTAAGCCGAACCCGCAGGGCGATGTTGCGCGCGCGCTCGGCGTGCAGTGCGGCGTCACGGTGCCGCCCGGCGAAACGCGTACGGCGGTATTTGCGATTGCCGCGTCAGACTCGAAATGTTGCGTGGCGGAGTGCCTTGCCGCAATGTCAGGCGAGGAGGACGCGCGGCGGGTTTCCCACCTTGCGTGGACACATTCGCAGGTGGAGATGCGCTACCTGAAGCTGCGGGATATGCAGGCCAGCCTGTTCCAACGCATCGCTTCGCGTACGGTGCTGTGCGTTCCGCCAGAGGTTACGCCCGCGGGGCCGATGCCGCTGGACGCGCTTTGGAAGCATGGTATATCGGGCGACGATCCGCTGATCTGCCTGCACGCGCACGACACGGAGCAGATCGAGACGGTACGAACCGTTGGCAAAGCCATGGAATATATGCGCCTCAAAGGGTTGACCGCGCAGCTTGCCATCGTTTACGACGGCGGCGAGCAGTACCTTTGCCCGCTTCGCGACCGCGTGGAAGAGATCGCGCAGTCGGCGCACGATGGGCGGATCAAAGCGGTATCGAGGTCGCACGCCTCCGCGGCGGATATCGCTGCGCTCGAAGCGGCGGCCTGCCTGATTCTGACGGACGAGAAGCCGATCGGGGAGCAGCTTAAGATCGATTGCCGGGTATTGCCGCAGCATGTGTTTGAACACCCGGACGCTGCGGTTTCCGTGCGCCCGCCGCGCCAGATCAGGGCTTTTGACAACGGCACCGGCGGGTACATGAGCCACGGCAGCGAGTATTGTATCGATATGGCGGAGGGGACGCCGAGACCGTGGTGCAACATCCTCGTGGGCGAGACGCTCGGCAGCATCGTCAGCGCGGGCGGCGGCGGATACACCTGGGCGGACAACGCGCGCACGACGCGCCTCACGCCCTTCCGCAACGATGTGCTGCGCGATACGCCCGGGGAAGGGGTTTTGGTCCGCAACGACCGCACGGGCGAAGCGTTTGGAATGGCGTCGAACGGCTGCGCATCGGGCGCTTACCGCGTGACGCATGGCTTCGGGTATACGGTGTTCGAGCGTTACGGCGGGGTGACGGCACAGGCGATATGCTTTGTAGACTGTGAGCTTCCGGTAAAAGCAACATTGCTGAAGCTCGAGAACCGTACCCAACGTGCGGATGAGTTCTCGATATACTACTATGCCGAACCGGCACTGGGAGAGGTACGGTGCAGCGGAATTACAACTGCTTATCGGGACAGCGCGCTTCGCGCGTTTGCCGCGTTCGGCCCTGCGAAGGAAATGTTCATTTCCATACCGGGGCATAAGGCGGAGTATACCAACTGTGCTTTCGAGTTCTTCGGAGCGCCGGGTGATAACCTCATCCCGCAGGCGATGAAGGTGGAAGCGCTCTCAAACCGCGACGGCGGCGGCGCGACGTTACTTGCGCTGCAGGCGCGCGTCAGTCTGGAACCCGGAGAAAAGCGGGAACTCCTGCTGCTTATGGGATATGGGGAGCCAGAGCAGATTGAGTCCGTTCAAAACGAGATGGACAGTACTCAAAAAGCGCAAATACGGCTGGAGGCAACCAAAGCGTACTGGGCACAGCTCACAGGGGGCATCCGCGTATCCACGCGCGAAAAATCGCTCGACACGCTGGTCAACGGCTGGCTACCGTATCAGGTATACGCATCGCGGCTTTTCGGGCGTTCGGGCTATTATCAATCGGGCGGGGCGTTCGGATTCCGGGACCAGCTTCAGGATATGCTCTCCCTGCTCTATACCGACCCGCAGCGTCTGCGCGGCCACATATTGCGCTGCGCGGAGCGGCAGTTTATTGAAGGCGACGTATTGCATTGGTGGCATGAGCCCACAAGGGGCGTGCGTACGCGTATCACCGACGACAAGCTGTTTCTCGTATACGCCGCGTGCGAATACGAGCGCGTCACGGGCGACGCGGGGCTGTTTGATACGGAGGCCCGGTATCTTGTCAGTCAGTGCATCCCGGACGGCAAGTGCGACATCTATGAATGCTTCGGGATCGGGGAGTCGAGCGAGAACATCTATATGCATTGTGTGCGCGCGCTGGATTCCGCGCTGGTCTACGGCGAACACGGTCTGCCGCTGATGGGCGGCGGCGACTGGAACGACGGCATGAACCGCGTGGGCGAACAGGGCAGGGGAGAGAGCGTATGGCTTGCGTTCTTTCTCGCCGAGGTGCTGCGCATGTTCGCGGCGGTCTGCCGGTTGCGCGGCGATGAGGAGCGCGCACAGCGCTACGCGCAAAGCCGCGATACGCTGCGCGAAAACATCGAGCGCACCGCCTGGGATGGTGAATGGTATCTCAGAGCGTTCTTTGACGACGGCACGGCGCTCGGCAGCGCGGCCTCGCCTGAATGCCGCATCGACATCCTTTCTCAGGCGTGGGCGGTGATCGCCGGCGCGCCGCGCGCGCGGCACGCCTATGCCGCCGCGATGGACCGGCTCGTGCTGCGCGAAGAGGGAATTATCCGCCTGCTGTGGCCCGCGTTCGACAAGTGGGATAAGCACCCCGGTTACATACGCGATTATCTGCCGGGCGTACGCGAGAACGGCGGGCAGTATACGCATGCGGCGGCGTGGTTCATCATCGCGGCGGCCAAGCTGGGGAGAAAGGACGAGGCGCTGGCGCTTTTGCGCATGATCAACCCCATCAACCACGCCCGCACAAAGGCTGATGTGCTCAAGTACCGCGGTGAGCCGTATGTGGTCGCGGCGGATGTATACGACACGCCGGGACATAACGGGCGTGCGGGCTGGACTTGGTATACCGGCGCGGCGGGGTGGCTGTTCCAGGCGGCGGTTATCCATATCCTCGGGCTGTGTATCGAGCGCGGGGAGGTTCGCATTCATCCCTGTGTGCCGGACGATTTCGGACAGTATACGATCGAATACCGCCACGGCGAGGCGCGTTATACCGTCACGGTGGACGTGCAGCCCGGCTACGAGGGCGACGCGTGGCTGTCGCTGGACGGCGGGGAGTTTCAAAAACGGCTGCCGCTCAGTAAGACCAGCGGCGGGCACACAATCAACGCTTGTTGGAAACTGCCTGGGGATGATATACTGAGCCCATGAGTGAAGAATTTTTACCGATGTCGCGCGCGGAGATGACCGCGCAGGGGATTACCCAATGCGACTTTATCGTTGTGACACCCGACGCGTATGTCGACCATCCGTCGTTTGCCATGGCCATCGTGGGCCGGTATGTGCAGAGCCTCGGTTTCTCCGTGGGAGTCATCGCGCAGCCGGATTGGAAGACCAATGCGGATTTTCTGGCGCTGGGCGCGCCGAAGTACGCGTTTTTAGTCAGCGGCGGGAACATGGACGGCATGGTCAATATGTATACCGCCAGCAAGCACCTGCGCCGTGAGGACGATTATTCCCCGGGCGGCGTCATGGGCCTGCGCCCGGTGAGGCCGACCATTGCTTACACCGCGCAGATCAAATCCGCATTTAAAGATGTTGCGGTCATCATCGGCGGCGTGGAAGCGTCGAACCGCCGTTTCGCGCATTACGATTATCTCGAGGACAAGGTGCGCCGTTCATACCTCGTCGATTCCAAGGCCGACCTGCTTGTGTACGGCATGGGCGAACGCCCGCTGCGCGACATCTGCGAGCGGCTGCGCGCGGGAGAAAGCGTGCAGGAACTGACCGGAATACGTGGCACGTGTATATTGCGCAGTTCGGCAGAGGCGGCCAAAGAGCCTGTCACGTTGCCGTCGTTTGAGCGCACAGCGCAGAGCAAGAAGGACTTTGCCGACGCGTTTAAACTGATCTATATGAACAGTGCCCCTGGCGGCAAGACCCTTGTGCAGGCGCACGGCGACCGCTATCTGATCCAGTATCCATCCGCGCTGCCGCTCTCCACGCCGGAGCTGGATGCGATCTATGGCCTGCCGTTCACGCGACGGCAGCATCCGTCGTACAAGGCGCCCGTCCCCGCGCTGCAGGAGGTGCAGTTCAGCATCACCGCGCTGCGCGGCTGCCCCGCGCAATGCGCCTTCTGCTCAATATCGGCGCATCAGGGCAAACGCGTGATGTCGCGCTCCAAAAAGTCCGTCGTGGAGGAGACCCTCCGCATGGCGGCGATGCCGGAGTTCAAAGGGATCATATCGGATGTGGGCGGCCCGACCGCCAACTTCTACGGCGCTTCGTGTTCCAACCGCAATTCGGGCAGCTGCGCGAAATCGTGCACCTCGCCCAAGATATGCGAACATCTGCGCGTGAGCCACAAAAACTACTGTGAGCTGCTGGAAGCCGTGGAGCGCGTGCCGGGTGTAAGGCGCGTGTTCATCCGTTCCGGTATCCGGTACGATTATCTGATGGCAGACAAGGACCCGCATTTCATGGACCGGCTCGTCAAAAAGCACGTGAGCGGGCAGCTTAAAGTTGCGCCGGAGCACGTCAGCAGCGAAGTGCTGCAGCTGATGAACAAGCCGCCCTACGCCGTATACGAACGTTTTGCGGCGCGTTTTACCACTGTGACGAAGCGCGCGGGCAAACCGCAGTTCTTGCTTCCCTATTACATATCGTCGCACCCCGGCAGCACGCTCGAACACGCGATCGAGCTCGCACAGGCGCTTAAAAAGCAGGGCTTTATTCCGGAGCAGGTGCAGGATTTCTATCCCACACCCGGAACGCTTTCCACATGCATGTATTACACTGGACTGCACCCGCTCACGGGTCAGCCGGTCTATGTGGCGAACACGCCGGAAGAGAAGGCGATGCAGCGCGCGCTGCTGCAGTTTAACAAGAAGCAGAACTGGCCCCTCATCCGCGCGGCGCTGTTGAAAGCAGATCGGGAGGATCTGATTGGCATGGGGAAGGACTGCCTTGTACCGGCTGGCGGACAGCGAAGACCGGATGGCAAGTCCGGAAATCCGGTTAGTAAATCGGATGCCAGGCCTCAAGGCAAGACAGACAGCAAGCCGCGAGCAGGCAGTCAACCGCGCGGCAGCCAGAACAAACATACCGAAAGCGAGCCAACCGGCAGACGACCGGGCGGGAGTTCCGGCGGCAGGACGGGCAGCAGGCCTGACAACAGGCTGGGCGATCATCCGGCCCGAAATGCTGCAAGTAAGCCGAAACCTGACGGCGGACCCGGCAGCAGAGCCGAAGGGAATTCCGGCGGCAAGCCAAGCGGAAAGGTTGAAAGCAGGCCGGGCGACCGTCCGGCTCGATATACCGGAGGCAAGCCGGGTGACAGGTCTGACAGCAGGCCGGGCGACCGTCCGGCTCGAAATACCGGAGGCAAGCCAAGCGACAGGTCTGACAGCAGGCCGGGTGACCGTCCGGCTCGAAATACCGGAGGCAAGCCGAGTGACAGGTTTGAGAGAAAGCCAGCCAGTAAATCGGGCTTCCGGCCAAATGATACGCCGGGTGGCAGACCGAAGAGCCGCGAGGGGAGAAAGCCGTGAGCAAGGGCTTACGCTGGTGTCGAAAAGACAGCCTTGAGCATATGCATCGAGAGATACATATGGTTATAGAAGCGTATCAACTCCGCCTTGATACCGTTGTTTTGCAGGATATGTAGCCTCGTTCAATGTACGGGGGAAATGATTTTGCGCTGAATCCTTTAAAAATATGCTGGATTTGAACTCGCTGACAGTATTGACATCCAGCGGAAAACGCATTGACACCCTGTCTTTGCATCGTAT
Source organism: Bacillota bacterium (assembly GCA_023390815.1). Classification (GTDB taxonomy): domain Bacteria; phylum Bacillota; class Clostridia; order Christensenellales; family SZUA-584; genus JAEWCC01. The sequence goes on along the minus strand of JAEWCC010000032.1, from coordinate 23,370 downwards.
ATGATGAACATAGCGGCAAATTCCGCCGCTGTGTTTTTTATTTTATAAATTACTGTATTTGTGGTATAATGAATCCACTACTATCAAGGAGAATGCGCGTATGAAGAGGATACTGATCGTAGACGACGAACCGAGCCTGATCAAAGGCCTGCGTTTTAATCTGGAACAGCAGGATGGTTATACGGTGGACGAGGCGCTCGACGGCGAACAGGCGCTTGAGAAGTTCGCGCCCGACAAGTACGATCTGGTGCTGCTCGATCTGATGCTGCCCAAGGTGGACGGCATGGAGGTGTGCCAGCGCATTCGCAGCATGAGCAATGTGCCCATTATCATGCTGACCGCCAAGGACGACGATATGGATAAAATCATGGGTCTTGAGTTCGGTGCGGACGATTATATGACCAAGCCTTTTAATATGCTCGAACTTAAGGCGCGTATCAAGACGATATTCCGGCGCGTGGAAAACACCGAAAAGACCAAGGAAGCTCAGGTGCTGCGCGCCCGCAACATGCTGGTTAACCTCGAGAACCGCAGCGTGGAGGTCAATGGTCAGGAAATCGCGCTGACGGCCAAGGAGTTTGATCTGCTGCAGCTCTTTATCACCAACAAAGGCAAGGTATACGACCGGGAGAAGCTGCTCGAGCTGATCTGGAAATACGAATACCTGGGCGACCTTAGAACCGTGGACGTGCATATCCGCCGCCTGCGGGAGAAGATTGAAAGCAACCCGGCAAAGCCCGAGTTTATACTGACCAAGTGGGGAGTTGGGTATTATTTCGCGGATAAGTAGCATCCTTTATTCCATACGGTGGCGGTTTGTATTTATCTACCTGTTCGTCGCGGCGGCAGCGTTTGCGGCGGTCACCGTGGTGGTTTCCTATCTCGCGGAAGATTACCTCGTACGGATCCGCGTTCAGGACCAGCTTAAAAACACCAACAGCGTCGCGGTCAGCATGGCACCGTACCTGCAAAGCTCCAATTCCAAAAAGATGTACGAGATTGCGGAGGAAAGCTCGCAGAAATACGGCGGGCGCTTTTTGGTGCTCAATCAATCCGGCATCGTTCAGGTGGACAGCTTCTCGATACTCAACGGCCAGAAGCTGGAGCACAAGGAGATATCGGATGTACTTTTAGGCCCCGGCGACACTTCCTACGGTTTTTACCTGATGGAGGATGCCTCGGGCAACGAGTTTTACGCCGTGTATTACGCGGTCGCGATCGTGCAGGAGTCCCGGACCATCGGCGCAGTGCTGTTTGCCGACGACATTCAGGATGTGGTAGACATCACGCGCGACTTTATTGATGCGTTTATCATCGTATCCTCTTTTGCCTGCCTCATTCTGCTGCTCGTAAGCCTGATATTCTCGGGCTACATCACGCGGCCTATCAATCAGCTTAAAAAGGTGGCCCTGTCGATTGCGCGCGGCAACCTGCATCAGCGCATCCACGTTTCGGGCCGCAGCGAGATTGCGCAGCTCGCCAGCACATTCAACATGATGAGCGAACGGCTGGAGAACATGGACCGCGAACGCAGCGAGTTTGTTTCCAACGCCTCGCACGAGCTTAAAACCCCGCTCAGCTCCATCAAGATCCTCACCGAGTCGCTGCTGTATCAGGACGGTGTGGAGGAGAAGGTCTATAAGGAATTCCTGACCGACATCAACAAGGAGATTGACCGGCTCACGAGTATCATCACCGGTCTGCTGACGCTTGCCAAAGCGGACAGCCAGGCCGAAGCGCTTACCATGGATAACATCCTCTTAAGCGCACTTGTATATAAGGTAGTCGCCGCGATTAAGCCCATCGCGAACGAGAAGGAGATATCGCTCACCTATACCGTGACGAGCGAACTCGAGATCGAGTGCGACGCGCTCAAGGTATCGCTTGCCGTCACCAACCTCATCGACAACGCAGTCAAGTATACGCGCAAGGGCGGCGCAGTATCGGTGACGCTGCAGCGCGCAGGCGGCAATGCGGCGATCATCGTCAAGGATAACGGACGCGGCATTTCTGAAAAGGATCTGCCCTATATATTCGACCGTTTCTATCGCGTGGACAAGGCACGCGCAAGAGACACGGGCGGCAGCGGCCTCGGACTGCACATCGCGCGTAAAATCGCGCTGCTGCACGGCGGCAGCATCGACGTACAGAGCGAGGAAGGCAAGGGCAGCACGTTTACGCTGTATCTGCCGCTCAAGAGCTAGGAGATCATATGGCAAATAAGTTAAAGAAAATTATCGTAATCATATGCGTACTGGCGCTGACGCTGGCGGGATGTGCTTCGCCTTCGCCCAGCTCATCCGCCAATACTCCGGATATCAACCCGAAGGCGGAGGCGGCCAACAAGGATACGCTGGATGTGGCATTGTATTTCTGCTATCGCGGGGAGAATCTTCTGGCTGCGGAGACGCGTACGATCGATGTTCCTGTCAGCGCGACGCTCGAAGAAGCTGTCGTCAAGGCGCTGATCGCAGGGCCGTCGGCGGGCCAGAGCGAGCTTTCCGGGCTCTTCTGGAAAGGCGTAACGCTTGCGACGGACGGAATCTCATCAAACGGAAACGTGCTGTTTGTCACGCTCAGCCAGGAATTTGTTTCGACGCAGCCCAAACAGGACGAACTTGCGTTGGAAAGCGCAAGCGCGTCGGAGCAGAAGCTGCTTGCGCTGGAGTCAATCGCGAGCACAATCGTGGAGATGGGCACGTATTCGAGCGTCCAGATTCAGGTGGACCGGGGGACCGGTCTCGGCGGACGCATCACACAGGCAGAGGCGGGCATGGACGGGGCTTCCGCGGCGTCCCTGGAGCCACTCGGTCGTGACGGAGACCTGCTTTTAACGCCGGAGAACACGCTGAAGCAGGCGCTGGACGCATTCAACAAAAAGAACTGGACGCGCCTGTACAATTTTACGGCGTACACCAGCCCCGACGGCACGCAGAAACCCGACAGCGACGCGTTTTCCGAGACGCTCGGAAAGCCGGGCAACGTGCTTGAAACCTACTCGGTCGTCGGCTCAAACGTATCCTACGACGGACAAACCGCGGTGGTGATGATCAACTGCGCCATCAAGACGCGCGAAGGCGATACGGTGGAAAACAAGAACATCCCGGTTGTGATGGTAAGAGAATCGTATATCTGGAAGGTATCGTATATTTCGATACTCAACATACTCGTCAATGCGGAGTAGCCATGAAAAGAATATTGGCCGCGGTGCTGGCTGCAGCTTTGCTGCTCTCCGGCTGCGGCGTAATCCAAGACAATAATCAAACGGGCGCATACGTATCCACCAGTGTGCTGGATTTGAGTGCGAATACGGATACCGGCCGCGTACTGACTTCGGCGGTGTATTTCTACAACGATACGAGCAAAACGCTCACCGCCGAACCGCGTACGCTGATCGTGGACACGGATACAAATCCGGCACAGATCGCTGTGGAGAAACTGCTGGAAGGCCCTGCGGCAAGCAGCGGCCTTAAAGGCGTCGCGCCAATCGGCATGAAACTCGATTCCATCGAGTTTTCGCGCCAGGTCGCCAATGTGTATCTCAGCTACGACGGCGACCCGATCGCGCCAAGCGATGAATTCATCCTCGAGCTTTCCATTGCCAATACCGTGACGGACATACTCGGCGCCACCTATATTTGCGTGTTTATCAATGGGCTGCGCACGGGGATTTCGGATGAGCCCGGTGCGCCGCTCAAAAAGCAAACGGGTAACGTTGAGGACGCGTGGCGCCAGGCATCCGCGCTTTATGCGGACGGGCAATCTCTGATTATGCCGGCGGCGGAGACGCCGGAGACGGATACTGCGCAGCCTGAACCGGGTACGTCCGGGCAGCCGACGCCCGCCGGACCGTTTGAAACCGAGCTTCAGACGGTGCTGTACTATATCTCATCGGATGGCGGGTATCTTCTGCCCGAAGTGCACAACATTAAGTATACGCAGGGAAAGGTTGTCGAAGCGCTCATCGACGAACTGAAAAAGAATCCCAATAACGCTTCGCTCATGAAAAGCCCGCTGCCCGACGACGCGGAACTGCTCTCCTGGTCGTTAACGGACGAAGGGGAGGGAAGGGTATTGTCGCTCGACTTTTCTAAGCCTGTCGGGTTGGGCGCGGATGACACGGTGCTTTCCTACGCAGCAATCATCTATACGCTTACCAGCTTTATCCCGGGCGTCGTGACTGTGTCGCTGTCCATAGCGGGGCAGCCCGTCACATCGATAGAAGGCCTCAACCGCCTGTACGACGGCATTCAACGAAGCGACTTTACCGGATATATCGGCAGCAGCGCTCCGCTCTATTTCGCAGATAAGAATTCCGACCTGCTGCTTGAGGTCTCACGCAGCATGGAACAGGAAACAACGTGGAGCGCCAGAGCCCGCGTGCTCGAAATGCTCAAAGGCCCCATGCAGGGGGATGGCGAAAACGTATGGCCGGTAATGCCCGCAGGCATTTCGGAAAACGATATCCTGTCGGTAGATGTTTATGCCGATACGGCATACGTCAACCTCTCGCAGCATTTCAAGGATTCGTGCGCCGGGCTTTCGGCAAAAAACGAGATGCTCCTGGTGTATGCGATTGTAAACACCATTACGGCGATGGATGGGATCAGCAAGGTACAGTTTTTAGTCGAGGGTCAGCAGGTACAAAGGCTTGCGGGCACGCTGTGCCTGGCCGACCCGATGCTAAAAAACTATGGCATCATCAAGAAAAGCGGTTAAGGCAGCACGCGCACGCCATATTCCTTCAGCCACATATTAAGCTGAAGCAGGAACGCGAACAGCTGAGGCCCTGTCATGAGCTGTCCGAACCATGGCGTAACGATGCTTAAGCTATCCAGCATATCCTCCACGTTCTGCCTGTCGATCAGTGCGTGAATGGGCGCGCTGCTGTCAGAAAGCGTTTCCTTGAGCGCCATGGATACAAACCGCGTATACTCGGGATGGTGAGTCTTGGGATACGGGCTTTTTTTGCGCCCGCGGATACTCTCGGGCAGCAGATCGGACACCGCGAGACGCAGGATTCCCTTCTCCATTCCGCCTGCGTTCATCATATCCCAGGGGATGTTCCATGCATACTCGGCAATCCGGTGATCGCAAAACGGCACACGCACCTCGAGTCCGCAGGCCATGCTCATACGGTCCTTGCGCTCCAGCAGATTCGCCATAAACCATTTGATGTTGAGGTAGAACATCTGCCTGCGCTTGCGCTCTATGGGCTTCTCCGTGCCCAGCAGCGGCGTCTCTTCCACCGTATCGAGATACCGGCTGCGTGCGTACGCTTCGATGTTGAGCCGGCTTAAGTCCTTGCTCATCACGCGGCGACGCAGGTCTAGCGAGTTGGCCCACGGAAATACATCCAGATTGAGCAGGTCGTCACGGTAAAACCACGGATACCCGCCGAATATCTCGTCGGCGCATTCGCCTGAAAGCGCTACCGTGGCGTGGCGGCGAATCTCGCGGCAAAACAGCAGCAGGCTCGCGTCCACGTCCGCCATACCGGGCAGATCGCGCGCGATCATGGCGTCCTTCAACGCGGAAACCAACTCTTTAATGCCCATCACGCAATTCATATGCTCGCTGCCGATATGCCGCTGCATAAGGTCAATGTAATCGCTGTCGGGGCTCGGCTGGAATATGCTGCGCGTAAAATACTTCTCATTATCCGCATAGTCAATGGAAAAGGTGTGCAGCCGCTCGCCGCGCTCCGCTGCCGCCTGCGCCGCGACTGCCGAAAGCGTAGAAGAGTCTAGGCCGCCCGACAGGAACGTACAGACCGGAACGTCGGCAACAAGCTGCCGCCTCGCCGAGTCGGTAACGAGCCATTTAAGCTTTTCGGTTGTCTGCTGGAGGCTGTCAGTGTGTTCCGCACTGGTATATTGCCAATAGCGGTGTACATACGTGCCGAGCGGGGAATAGATCATGCATTCTCCGGGACGCAGCTCGTCAATGCCGGAAAACAGCGTCTTGCCGGGCGTGCGCGCCGGAGAGAGCGCGAACAGCTCAAACAGTCCGTTTTCATTCAATACAGGAGTAATGTCGGGGTGTTTTAGAATCGCCTTGATTTCAGACGCAAAAAGCAACGCTTGCCGGGTACGTGCGATAAACAGCGGCTTTACGCCCATACGGTCCCGCGCGAGGAATATGCGCTGCTTTTTTTCATCCCAAATACCGAACGCAAATATTCCATTGAACTTCTCGACGCATGAGGGACCCCATTCGATGTACGAGAGCAGCAGCGCTTCGGTATCGGAATGGGACAGAAACTTATGGCCGCGCGTCTCCAATTCATGGCGAATTTCGGGCGTGTTGTAAAGCTCGCCGTTATAGACGATCGCGTATGTATTGCTGCCCATGCTGCGCACCATTGGCTGTACGCCGCCTGCCGGGTCCACCACGGTCAGCCTCCGGTGGCCCAGCGCCACCTGATGCGTGAGGAACGATCCTGCGGCGTCCGGGCCGCGGCTTGCGATGCTGTCCATCATTCCGGAAAGCACGACGCTTTTTGTGAGCATATTGTTCTCAAAATCTACGATGCCTACGATACCGCACATGGATGATGCCCTCCGAAAGAAAAGATACAATACCAGTATATGAGGCGGTCCGGTTGGCGTGATTGGCACCAATAAAAACCGTCGTTGCATCAGGCGTAGGAATCGATTAAAATAAAACCAGATTTTACGAAGGAGAACACCATGACCGGACAAGACCGCACCAAGACGCTCATTATCACCAGCATGCTTGCCGCGCTGATATTTGTGATCACCTTTTTGATCGCCATCCCTGTTCCGATGACCAGCGCGTATGTGAACATCGGCGACAGCGTGATCTACTGCGCCGGTATGCTCGTTGGCGCGCCCTGGGCGGCGGTCGCCGCGGGGCTTGGGAGCGTGCTGGCCGACTGGGCGGTGGGTGTCCCGATCTACATGCCGGCAACGCTGATCATCAAAGCGCTCATGGGCTTTGTCTGCGCGAAGATCATGAAAAACGGTGAATTGCCGAAGTTTATCCTGGCCTGCGTCACCGGCGGCGCGATCATGGTCGTCGGGTACGGCGCTTATGAAGCAATTTTTATGGGCGGCTGGGGCTATGTAACCGCTACGGCCATCGCGAATTTGATACAATGGGCGGGCGGTGTCGCGGGCGCTATGGCACTTTATTATCCGGTCAAACGGATTAGGAACCTGATACCATGAGGCTGACATGCATCGGAAAATACGGGCCCTTCCCCAAAGCAGGGGGGAGCTGCTCCAGTTATCTGCTCACGCAAGGCGGTAAAAACGTCGTCGTCGACCTTGGATGCGGCGCGCTTTCCAAGCTGCTGCTAAGGCTGCATGTACGGGATATCGATGCCGTGGTGCTTTCGCATCTACACGCCGACCATATGGGGGACGTGCTGACATTGCGTTATGCGCTGGGTGCGGCGAAAAAGCTCGGTTGGCGCGATACGCCGCTGCCTGTGTATATGCCCGCGGAACCAGCAGCGGAAGCCGCGCTGATTCAGGCAAATGACATGATCGACGCCCGGATTATCACAGACGGTATGCAGACGGCGATATGCGGCATGGACGTGGCTTTCAGGCTGATGCCGCACGCAGTGCCAAGCTATGCCATGGCGTTCAGCGCGGAAGGTCGCAAGTTCGTCTTTTCGGGCGATGCGAAGGACAATGGAATACTGGCGGGTTTCGCGCAGGACGCGGACCTGTTTTTGATGGAAGCCGCGCTTCTGTCCCGGGACAAAGGGCCGGGCGCGCCGCACGTTTCCGCAGTGGACGCGGGACGCATCGGCAGGGACGCACACGTAAAGCGCATGCTGGTAACGCATATATTCCCGGAATATGATCCGGACGAGGTGCTCCGCGAGGTGAGACAATGCTATCCGGATGCGGAGATGATTGAGGAAAACCAAAGCTACGAGGTGTAGATGGAACACCAGCGCCGCATCATGAATCGGCGTCCGCTGTTACCGGCTGCCGCCGCGCTTGCCGCGGGGATCGTGCTGGGTCGGTTTATCCATCTCTCCACCCTGTATTTCACTGCCGCCGCGGTATTTGCCGCAGCGGCTTTTATTTTGATGCTATGTACAAAAGAGCAGCGGGGCAACCCCGTAGTCCGCGGAGGAACGGTCGGGCTTGTCTGCGCGGCCTTAGGCCTTGTGGGGGCGTTTCTGACCGCGAACATCGCGGCAGGACAACCTGTTGAGGCGGGTGAGTCGCTGCCGGTTACAGGGCACGTGTACAGCGAGCCGTATGCAAATGTAAGCGGCAGCACGGTTGTGCTGCTCGATCATGCCGCTGTCAATGGAATCGCCTGCGGCAACATCAAGCTGTACGTATCGGGCGGCGCTGCACTGCGGTGCGGTGACGTAGTCGAGACGACGGCGGAGCTGGAACTGCCAAAGGGGGTGCGCAACCCGGGCGGTTTCGATGAAAAGCTGTATATGCTGTCTCAGGGCGTATACGCCAAGGCATACGCCGACGACGTGCGGGTAACGGACAATCACGTCAGCCTGGGTGTGCTGTTTATCCAGACCCGCCAGGCGCTTGCAGCCACTGTGGACGCGGTGTTTGAACCGGATGTCGCGCCGATTGCCAAGGCCATGCTGTTAGGCGACACGCGCGGTATCGATGAGGATACGTCCGCCGCGTTTAAGGACACCGGCATGGCGCACGTGCTCGCGGTGTCCGGGCTGAACGCTGCGATTTTGGTTGCTTTCGTTTATTTTGTGCTGAAGCTGCTGCACGCGGGCCGAACGCCGAGGCTCGTCATCACGATGATCTTTATTGTTGTGTACGCCTGCGTAACCGGGCTGACTCCGTCTATCGTCCGGGCATCCATCATGGCATGTGCGGTGCTGATCGGCAGGCATCTTGGCAGGCAGGCCGATACGCTCAATTGCCTCGCGCTGTCGTTTATCGCGGCGCTGCTGCTGCGCCCGCTCGATCTCTTCACCGCAGGATTTCAGCTGTCGTACGGTGCGGTCGTCGGCATGGTCACGCTGGGCAATCAGGTGAGCCGCTGGCTTAAGCCCCGGCTGCCTGCGCGGCTGCGCTCTGTAGGCAGCACGCTTGCCGCATCGGTGGGGGCCACGGCGGGTACCGCCCCGATATTGGCCACGACCTTCAACCGCGTATCTACGCTGAGCATACTGATCAACATCGCCGTAATTCCGCTGGCATCCGCAGCGACAGTACTCGTCTTCATAGTGACGCTCGCAGGCCTGATCTTCCCGCCTGTAGCGGTCTATATCGCCTACATAGCGGCGATCGTAATCCGCGTGATGCTGTGGATCATTCACACCGCTTCGGCAGTGCCCTTTGTTGCGCTGAACGTGGCTTCTGTGCCCCTATATGCCGTGGCGGCATGCTTTGCCCTGCTCCTGGTTTGCTCGCAGTACGTTTTGATCAAGACGAAGCTCAAGGCGATTGTAAGTGGCATCATGATCGCCGCCGTTCTGCTGGCAGCGATTGCGGCGCGTCCCGCGGGGATGTATATCGTATTTCTGGACGTCGGGGAGGGGGACGCGGCCTTTGTGCGTACGGTGCAAGGCGGCGAATACTTTATCGACGGCGGCTGCGAGCAGAGCGCGCCGGAGGTTGTGTCATTCACGGTGCGGCAGGGAATCAGCCCGGAGGCGGCGTTTGTATCCCATACCGACAGCGATCATTTCTCGGGGCTGGTCGCGCTCTACGAGGCGGGCCTGCTTCGTAAAGTCTATTGCTCTTTTCAGGAAGAGGAGGCTGTGCGCGCCGCGATGCCAAAAGCGGTGGTCGTGCCGCTCTCGGCGGGGGACACCGTACTGCTGGACGATATGACGCGCGCTGTGGTACTATATCCGTACCGTGAAACGGTATCGGAGACGATGAACGACCAGTCGCTGGTGCTGCGCATCGAATACGGGGACACCTCCGCCCTCTTTACGGGCGATATACCGGGGGCGGTGGAGACGCAGATCTTTGCGTCCGCAGGCAAGGTGGATATCTACAAGGCAGCGCACCACGGTTCGAAGTATTCTTCATACCGGCTGCCGCTATCCGTGCTTTCGCCAAATTTCAGCGTGGTCAGCGTGGGGAAAAACACCTTCGGGCATCCAAATGAACTTGCGCTGGACAACTTAAGTGACTATTCGGACGAAGTGTTTCTGACGAATGAAGATTACGCGGTGGAGTTTTATATCAATGATACGATACATATCCAATCCTATGGCGGACATAGCTGATGGCCAATAAGAACTTATACCTGTTCGCGGGCGAGCGCTATATGGTGCTCAAATGCTTAAACGAGCTGATCGCGTCACTGGATATTTCCATACCCGAGATCAACATATCGGGCTTTAAAACCATGCCCGATGCCGACACGCTGATCGAGGCTTGCGCTGCACTGCCGCTGATGGCAGAAAAGCGGCTGGTGTACGTATCCGATTACACGGCACTGACCGCGGGCAGCAGCACGGGGGAGACCAAGAAGGACAGCGAAGCGGGCGCCGCCAAAAAGCTCGCGGCATATCTGGACCGGCTTCCGGACACCACGATACTTGCGCTGTGCTGCGACGGGCTGCCGGACAAGCGCCGTGCGCTCTACAAGCGTTTTGCGGAGGCGGGAGTCGTGCGCGAGTTTCCGCCGCCCAAGGAGGCGGAATGCGCCGGGTTTGCCGTGGCACAGGCGAAGAAACAAGGCGCGCGGATGTCCGGCAAAACGGCAGCACTGCTCGTTAAGGTCGCCGGGAGCGACTATTACGCGCTTGAAAACGAAGTACAGAAGCTTGTACTGTACACAGATTCCGGTGAAATTCTGGAGGAACATGTCCGGAAGTGTGCGGCCCGCACGCTGGACTATAACATCTTTGAGCTTCATACCAGGCTGATCCGCCGGGAAGCAGCGGGCGCGCAGGAGCTGCTGGCCGACGTATTGGACAGCGAGCGTCCCGAAGGGCTCATCGGCCTTTTTGCGAAGAAATTTCGCGATATGTTCAAGGTGCGGTCGCTGATGGACAGGGGCAACGGCCCAAGGCAGATTGCGGAGACACTGAAGATGAAGGAATACCCGGTTCAGATGCTGGTTTCCGAGTGCGCAAGGTTTTCGCGCGAGCAGCTTAAAAATGCGCTGGTCGCGCTGGCCGGTCTCGATTTAGCCGTCAAAAGCGGCGAGAAGGACCCGCTGATCGCCATGACGCAGACGCTGCTGACGATCTATAACCTATAGGCGGAGCTTAAACGCAAAAAGTCTGCAGCCTTGGGCTGCAGACTGAAAAAGCGGGTTAAGGGCAGACGTATTTACGCGGAGATCGAAGAAACCGCCTTGGCAATCTGAGCTTTTTTACGGTCCGCGTTGTTGCGGTGCAGAACACCCTTGATCGCAGCTTTGTCAAGCGCACCGGTGTATTCCTTGGAAAGCTCGGCCACAGCGGCTTTGTCGCCCGCGCTCACAGCCGCCGTAAATTTTTTCGCAATCGTCTTGAGCTCGGATTTAACAATACGGTTACGCAGGTTCGCTTTTTCTTCAACGCGCACGCGGCGCTTCGCAGATTCAATATTTGGCAAGTGTTTTTCCTCCGATAATGGTACTCGTTTTAATAACGCATCGTATTTTAACATACGCAAAGCACTTTTGCAACACTATTTCCGGTGTTCCGGACAATTTAACTGCAATTTTCAACCCGATCCCTGATAAAAAAACATCATCAATTCTTGCGTGTATAATGCGTTTTGGCATGTTGACATTGACACATACTTATGATAAAATTTCGTCTTGTCGGTTGAACGTTTCTTTTTTTATGGCGGGCTCAAAGCTTGCGCCTGTAGCTCAGCAGGATAGAGCAACGGCCTTCTAAGCCGTGTGTCCAGGGTTCGAGTCCCCGCAGGCGCGCCAGTATTTTTGCCAGAAGGAAAGACGTTTGACGAAAAGGTCGTATGGTGGGCGTAGCTCAGTAGGTTAGAGCGCCAGGTTGTGGCCCTGGAGGCCGTGGGTTCGAATCCCACCGCTCACCCCATTATTTTCTGCGGCGGCGTTGGGGTGTAGCCAAGAGGTAAGGCACGGGACTTTGACTCCCGCATTCGCAGGTTCGACCCCTGCCACCCCAGCCATTTTCGGCCTGGGGACCATAAGACCCACTAGCTCAGGCGGTAGAGCACTTGACTTTTAATCAAGGTGTCCGGAGTTCGAATCTCCGGTGGGTCACCAGACAAGAAGCCCTTGAAATAGATAAATTTCAGGGCTTTTTTATTCTAAGATTATTATTACTGTTACAGGTCAAAACGGGGAAGGATACATATTTGAATATCTGACTTGACCCCGGAACTTCTATTTTGAGCACCGTATACAATAGTTTATTTACTTTAGGAAGGAGTTAAAAATGAGGTATAATTTATTAAGAAAGACTTCAGTTACTAAGCTAATTTTCTTGTCTTGTTTGTTTCTCGGGACATTTTATTTTACTATGTTTATAGAATATTACGTAAATGTGCAATATGTTGCAGAGATATTTATAAGGCTGATTTTATGTGCTATAAGTTTTATATTGTTACTAATAGTTACAACTGAAAGTAAAAACTGTAGACTTATAGGTTTTAATAATCATATTGAATTTAATGAAGAGGAGCTAAAAGTAACAATTGGTAAAATACAGCATACGGTGAAATGGGATTCAATACTAGAGGTGGGGATAATTAAAAATTATGATCGATTGGTTTTAAATTATCACTGCGGGAAAAAATAATATTTATCAGCAAACAAGATATCGAAATAGTCCCAACAAAAGGGCATGTCTTCTTGTTCGAGAATGGTGGCAGTAATTTATTTATTTTGGAATATAGAAAAACTATTTTTGAAATAATACAAAGCCATAAAAAAATAAAAGTGTATTGAAATTAATTACTGAATCCGCTCAACACATGGTTAAGATTAAATAGTGTAAGCCTGCAATTGATTACTTTTGATGCTTTGTGATATAATAGCTTCAAATATTCCTGCGTGCTGTCGTCATGCGATCATGAATGTGGTCGGCGTAAAAGATGAGTCAGCCAAAGGCACGCTTAATACGAATTGTGGGGCACATTTTTTGAAAGATTTATATACGGAAGCCAGGGATACAGGTAACCCATACAGGACGGCTCAGCTTGAGCAATTTAAAGAACTCATTAAGCAAAGGCGAGAATTTTCTGTTGAGCAACGCAGAAGGTATTTCGCGCCTGAGTTTGCCTCCGTTGCGGCATATGAAAGCAGTATCGTCCGCTACCGCAAAGACTTTATCAACATGCTCGGCTGGCCGCTGAACGACTATGCACCCAATCTCCCGATTCCCTTGGCGGATATCGAATATGTAGCGGCAGATTCACTCGGGGAGATATACCGGATCAACATTCATGTTATGCCCGGCATAACGATGTATGGCGTATTACTGCTGCCGCATACGCCGCCGCCATGGCCGCTGGTGATCGCTCAGCATGGCGGGCTGGGAACGCCTGAACTGTGCTCAGGCTTCTTTGGATCGGATAATTACAATGACATGTCGAGACGCATCCTGAGAAGAGGCGCAGCCGTATTTGCGCCGCAGATGCTCCTGTGGGCTGAGGAGTTCGGCCCGGATACAGAAAGATTGCATATCGATGTACAACTGAAGCAATTGGGGGGGTCGATTGCGGCGCTCGAGATCTATAAGTTGAAACGGAGTATCGATTACCTGCACTCCCGGAGTGATATCATTCCTGAGATGACCGGTATGGTTGGATTGTCCTACGGGGGGTTCTATACATTGTTCACCGCGGCGGCCGATACCCGGATTAAGGCAGCGTTGGTTTCCTGCTTTTTCAATGATCGCTTTACCTATGATTGGAGCGACTGGACATGGTTTAATTCCGGTAACATGTTTCTTGATGCGGAGGTTGCTGCGCTGGTCTGCCCACGGCCTTTGTATATCGAGGTGGGAGCTCAGGATGAACTGTTCGATGTCAACTTGGCAAAGCCGGAACATTTAAAATTGTTGGAAATTTATAAGGGTCTTAATCGTGACGATTGTTTGCGATATAAGGAGTTCCGGGGGACTCATGAACTGAATAAAAGCGACGAAGGAATCGACTTTATCGTTGGACATATCCTTTAAAAACGAAATCAATAAAGATTAATATAATTAAAAGCCAGGTGTACAATGTTTGCAGATGAGAGAATCGAGAAAATCAAAGAACTGCTGTTGGAGTACAAGCACGTTGATGTTAATACGCTCTCTTCCGTTCTTTCCGCATCGGTCGCAACGATCCGGCGGGACCTTGAGCGGCTTGAGGCAGAAGGGTTCTTAAGGCGGGCGCATGGCGGCGCTCTTCTCATCGAAAAGAAAGAGCAGTCGGCAAGCCCGGTTCAGGAGCCCTATTACAACGAGAAAAAGCAAATCGGCATCATCGCCGCATCGCTGATTAAGAACAATGAGACCGTGTTTATTGGAGCCGGGGGTACGTGCCAGCAAATCGCCCGAAACCTCAAGGATAAGCGTAATGTCAAGGTTGTCACCAACAACATTGGGGTGATCACAGAGGTGCTGCACGCGCCCTCTGTGCGGCTGATGGTTCCGGGAGGCGAGATTTTGCAGGGCGGCGATTCCGAGTGCTTGTCGGGGCAATACGCGCTGAAAAATATCAGCAACATGTATTTTCAAAAGAGTTTCTTTACGGTCAAAGGTGCCAGCATCGCCGGAGGATATATGGTCGAAAGCGAAGAAGAGTCGGAACTGTGTTCGCTGCTGATGAGCCATTCGGATGAATGTGTGGCCGTGCTGGATTATTCGAAATTTGGCCAGCGCTCGTTCACGCCCTTGTGCCATCTCGCCGACATCAAACAGATTGTAACTAACATTGAGATGCCCTCGGAATATAAAGAATTTTTGTATGATAACGGTGTAAAAGTATTCACAGCCATAGATGATCTTTACTGATGATCGAGGTGTGAACATGAGTGATTACCTTTTTGAGCTGAAGCAAATTATAAAACGGTTCAATGGCGTAACCGTGCTGGACAAGGTTAATTTTGCCATACGTCCGGGAGAGATCAAGGGTTTGGTAGGCAATAACGGGTCCGGCAAGACCCTTCTCGCAAAGATCATTTCCGGCGCTGATTCCTCCTATTCCGGGAGCATTTTTATTGAAGGAAGCGAAGTATCCATTTCAAGCCCCCGCGACGCGCAGCTTTTTGGCATTGAAGCGATCTATCAGGAAAGCAACCTGGTGTCCGGCCTTTCGGTAGCAGAGAACATCTTTATGGGTAATATGCCCACAACGGGAAAATGGCTGAGAAGGGTGAACTGGAAGACCGTTTATTCAAAAGCAAAAGCGCTGCTCGATGAAATCGACCGGGATATCTCTCCGCGTGATATTGTAGCAAAGCTGCCGCTTGGCCATCAGCGCATTGTGGAAATCGCCAAGGCGATGTCTCAAAGCGCAAGGTTGATCGTATTTGACGAGTCGTATGCCAACATCAGCCAGAAGGAGTTCAAAATGCTGGCCGGCGTCATACGTAATTTAAAGCGGCACGGGATCGCGGTGATCTATATTTCTCACCGAATTGAGGAAGTGCTGGAACTCTGCGATACGGTATGCCTGCTTCACAACGGGAGCGTTACCATGGACGAACCGGTCAATAAGCTGAATAAACAAGTGCTTCTGGAGCGGATGTCCGGCATATTAACGGAAAAATCGTACCCAAGGATCTATCTTGATGCCGGAAGAACGATCCTGCGTGCGGAAGAGATATCGACCTGCAGAGGCCTTAAGGCGATCTCCTTCGATTTAAGAAAAGGAGAAATACTGGGCATCGTCGGAATGCTCGGTTCAGGCCGCACAGCCGTAGCGCGCGCGTTATTTGGCCTCGATCCTCTGCTGACAGGCAATATCCGCGTTAACGATGTCAAGATCAAGCTGAAAAGCCCGGAGGACGCAATACGGGCAGGCATCGGATATGTGCCGGACGACCGGCTCAACGATCTGTTGTTTCATAATCTCGACATATCCCAGAACATTACATTTTCGAATATTAAACGGGTGACCGATACTTTTAAAATTAATCTGAAGGCAGAAAGAGAAATTGCGGAGGACTATCAGAAAAAGCTGATCATTCAAATGCCGCTTGGATGCGATAACGTCGCCGCACTGAGCGGCGGCAATCAACAAAAGCTCCTTCTTTCCAAATGGATCTTTTCAGACAGCAGGATCATGATTCTCGATGAACCAACAAAAGGCGTGGATAAAAGCAGCCGCGTGGAGATCTATAACCTACTCAACAAGTATGTGATGGACGGTTCATCCGTGATCATGATCTCCTCCGATGTCAGGGAAGTGATGGGAATGTGTGACCGGATTATTGTGCTTTGCGGGGGCGTGATTATGAAAATTTTCGACCGCAGCGAGTTTTCGATGAAGGAAATATTGTGGTACGCATCCGGTGGTCTGGAGGGCGAAAAGCGGGAAGAAAAGTAGGCAGCCCTTAGTGCAGCCTTGACCTTTTCGCATGAATGATCGAAAACCGGAGGATTACCGGTTTTTTTACTTGAAAAGCAGCAATCATTAACAACCTTGTAATCATATGCAACAAACGCAAAGAGGTTAAATGATCAAGAATATGATCGAAAACGATCAAAAAAGAAAAAAATCGAAGAAATTATGATTAAACGAGCAGGAAAATGCGCGAGTGTGTAGAATAATATTAACTATCACAAAATCCCTTCGGGATAAAATTTAAGGAGGAATACATGAAGAAAACTGTAAAAACGGTTGCGATGGTTTTGGCCCTGCTGATGCTGGCCGTGTCGTTCGCAGCATGCACTCCGTCCCCTGCCCCTACCCAATCCGAAGCGACGTCCTCTGAGCCGGCGGACACCGCCTCTGCCGAGACATCCGCGCCGGCGGAATCGAGCGAGCCCAGCTATGTGATCGGCTTCAACAATTACAACATGGAAACGTTCTTCCCGCAGGACCTCTATAAAGGTATGCAGGAAGAAGCGGATAAACTCGGCATCGAGATCAAATATGCCGAAGCGAGCGGCGATCCGCAGACCATCCTCAGCAACATCGATATGTTCCTGATGTCCGATGTAGATATGATTATCGACTTCAACTTCAACCCGGAAGTCGGCGTGACGCTCGTTGAGAAGTGCAATGAGAGCGATGTGCCGTTGCTCTCCATCGATTGTCTGTATGAAGGCGCATACTTCTTCGGCGTCAACAACTTAAAGGCTGGCCGGACCGCAGGCGAGTATGCTGCCCAAATCATTAAAGACAAGTGGGGTGGCGAACTCGATTATCTCGTGCTCGAAGTCAACGAAGCCGCGGGCCCGGAAGTGAAGAAGCGCCTGGAAGGCATTGTGGAAGTGATCAAGGAAGAGAAGATCAACGTCGCTGAGGAGAACATCATTTGGATCGATTTCAACAATGACGTGGCCAAAGCGCAATCCACAGCGGCGGATTTCCTGACCGCTCATCCTGATAGCGACAAGATATTCTTCGGCGTGGCGCATGACCCCGCGGCAGTGGGCGTTCTCGCGGCTGTTGAGACGGCCAATCGCTCGGACGACTGCATGATCATCTCCCATGGCGGCGAGGATGTGGGTATTCAGATGCTCAAGGAGGGCGAAAACAGCTATATGGGTACGGTCGCATACGACCCGGGCAAATACGGCGAGCTGTTGATTCCCCTTGCAAAACAGATCATGGACGGCGAAGAAGTTCCCACTGAAAACTACTCGGAGCAGTATATCATTACGCGGGATAACGTCGATCAGTTCTAATCCTTTTAATGCCCTCGATGCGCCATGGGAACACCCATGGCGCGCCGGGGACATGGAATGGATTGTGCCGTAAAGGGCGGGTTGGTACGGAGCAGCAGCCTCGGAATGACATCATAACCGCGAACCTTTTATGCACACACCAATATGAATCGAGTATCACCCATGGATAGAAGTGGAGAGAATAATGGGCAACACATTATTGCGTATGGAGCATATATCCAAGGAATATCCCGGCGTCAAAGCGCTGAGCGACGTTCATCTTACTCTGGACAAGGGAGAAGTGCTGGCGCTCGTCGGTGAAAACGGAGCCGGTAAATCGACTTTGATGAAAATATTGTCCGGTTCTGTGAAAGCAGACAGTGGAAGTATTTATATCAACGAAACAGAAGTGAATTTTGCGAGTCCCAAACAGGCCATCGATTCCGGAATCAGCATCATGTATCAGGAGCTTAACTATCTGGACGAGTTAAGCATTGCGGAAAACATTTTTCTTGGAAGACTTCCAGCTAAAAATAAGTATGCGAAAGTCGTGGACTATCGCGCGCTAAACCGGCAGACCAAAGAAGTATTGGAAAAAGTGGGGCTCAAGCACAGCCCTTCCACCCCTGTTTCAGCGCTGTCGATCGCGGAAAAACAGCTGGTGGAGATCGCCAAAGCCATATCGAAAAAGATCAGTATTCTGATAATGGACGAACCCACGTCCGCACTGAACGAGGAGGAAACCAATAACCTCTTTAGAATCATCCGGGAGTTATCCTCGCAGGGAATCTCCATCATCTATATATCGCATCGTATGGATGAGATTTTCAGGATCTCCGACCGGACGATGGTGATGCGGGATGGTTGCTATATTACGGATGTTAAAACTTCGGATACGAACAAGGACGAACTGGTAGCGTATATGGTCGGCCGCAAGATCGGAGATATGTATCCCAAGCGCCATGTAGACAAGGGTAACGTCCTGATTGAAGTGGAAGATCTGACGGTGAAAAAGATACGAAACATCAGCCTTACCGTCCGCGAAGGGGAGGTTGTCGGGCTTTTCGGCCTGATGGGCTCGGGCCGTACGGAGCTTGTGGAGAGCATCTTCGGGGTACACAAGATCAAATCGGGGAAGATACGCATCCACGGAAAGGAGGTTGCGATACGGTCTCCGCTCAGCGCAATCCGGCAGGGGATTGCTTACGTTCCCAGTGAGCGCAAGCAAGATGGGCTCATACTTTCTCATTCGGTGAAGGCGAACGTAACCATTGCCAGTCTGAAAAAATACAAGCGGGGAATATCGCTTAACCTCTCGAAAGAGAATGAGCGGGTAAAGCAATGGATCGACAAGCTGGATATCAAATCCGCGAGAGTAAATACGCTGGTCGAAACGCTTTCCGGCGGCAACCAGCAAAAGGTGGTACTGGCAAAATGGCTGGAGAATGAACCCAAAATACTCATTCTCAACGAACCGACCCGCGGTATCGACGTCGGCGCAAAAGTGGAGATTTATCGCATTCTGGAGATGCTCTGTAAAAACAAGATCGGCGTTTTAATGATTTCTTCCGAATTGCCTGAGATTATGGCGATCGCTGACCGGATCATTGTCATCCACGACGGACAGCTCATGGGAGAGTGTGCCCAGGAAGAAGTTAATCAGGAGAAACTAATGAACTTGGCAATAGGAGGAGAGAATTAAAATGGGGAACAACAAGGTTAGCGAAGGCATTAGAAAACATTTCAGCTTCAGAGGGTCCAATAACAACATCAGCCTGATTGCCGCGTTTTTGGCAATGTGCATCCTTTTTGCGCTGTTAACCCCGCATTTTCTGACGGTAGAAAACTTCGTTAATATCGGCACCTACAGCTCGATCATCGCGATCATGGCGTTTGGTTTGACCGTTGCGATGATACTTGGCGGAATGGACCTGTCCCAGTACGCAATTGCGACCGCCTCCGGAATGCTGATCGCGCTGCTCAACCGCGCGGGCATGCCTATCGGGATTTCGGTTGCGCTTGCGGTTCTGATGGGCGTTGCACTGGGTGCAATCAACGGCACCATCGTCTCATTTTTCGGGGTCAACGCGATCATCACAACGCTCGGTACCCAGCAGATTTTCCGCGGCATCGCGTACATCGTTTCCGATGGTAAAAACATCACGCTCAAAAATGATTTCTTCTCCTTCCTGGGCCGCGGAAATATCGTCGGCATTCCCGTGGTGATGATATTCATGGTCATCGTATTCGCCATTACGTGGTATGTTCTTAAATACACGCCTTTCGGAAGGAAGGTCTTCGCCATAGGCGGCAACGCGTATGCCAGCTATCTTTCCGGCATCAACATCAAGCGTATCAAGATGGGCGCGTTTATCTACAGCGGCATCACCGCGGCGCTTGGCGGAATTCTGCTATCTGCCCAGATCGGCGTCGCGATGCCCACGGCGGGCATTGGCTCCGAGATGGACGTCATCGCGGCGGTCATCCTCGGCGGCGTCAGCCTTGCGGGCGGCAACGGAAAGGTATCGAGTACACTGCTCGGTATTCTGATATTGCAGACGATCAGCAACGGTCTCACGCTGCTGAGCGTCCAGTCCTACTGGCAGATGGTCATCAAGGGCAGCGTGCTGATTCTTGCGGTGCTGCTGGATGTTATGCGCACTAAAAGAGCCAAGGCATGAGTACGCTCAAACGCATTCTGTGCTTCGGCGATTCGAATACTTGGGGGCCGGATGAAGCGGGAAACCGGCTCCCCGAAAAAGATCGGTGGACGGGCATTCTGGCCGGGCTGCTGGGAAGCGGAACCATCGTTATTGAAGAAGGATTGAACGGGCGTGCGATTGTGAATGACGATGTCATTGAAGGCAGGCTGAGCGCTCTTCGCACGCTGCCCGACTGCCTTGAATCGCATCGTCCGCTAAATCTCGTAATCATCATGCTCGGGACCAATGACCTCAAGAAGCGTTTTTCTCTCACCGCGCGGGATATCGCCACAGGGGCTGGGCTGCTTGCGGATATGGCGATGCATCGTCAATTTGGTGCCGGAGGCGATGCGCCCAAAGTGCTGCTGGTGTCGCCCATTCACCTGAGCGAAAAGGTGCGGGTAGGAGAGTTCCGTGAGATATTTGCGGCGGAAAGCGCGGCAACCTCGCGTGAGTTGGCGTTCTGGTTTGAGCAAACAGCCCGCCTGCATGGCTGCGCGTTTTTGAACGCGGCGGATCATGCCTCCTTCGGCAAGCACGATGGCATCCATCTCGACCGTGCCGGGCACCTTGCGCTGGCAGACACGCTGAATGAAACGATCGTGCGTCTGGGGATATAACGGCAGCAGACGAGGTATGGGATATAACAGCATCAACAGTACGGAGAATTTCATGGACAACAGGATAATGTTTACACCGGAAAAAATATATACAGATCAGGGCGAAGAAATTGCGGGGCGTTATTTTGCATCCGTAACCGCTGTGGTGGGAGAGACGAAGCATTCTTGCCATGGGGACCTTTCGTGGAGCATTTGTGAAGGCGAGGCCGGGACTGTGGCCACGGCGGAGATGATCCCCAATTCGCTGCGTATCAAGCGTGTGCTGTCCCCTGTGGAGAACGGATACTGCGAAGTTGTAACCATTGAAAACACCGGAAAAGAAGTCATCAAGATAGATGAAATCGATACAGGATATCTGAGCATGCTTTCCGCAAAAGCCGGATGGACGCTCGCGGCAATCCCCTTCACGGTTCAGCAGGATGGCAGGCGGCACGTGTATACGGCGCAGACGCTGGCAGACGGCCAATATGATTCGTTTATCAACGACGACCACAGCGTTACAGGCGATTGGGTATACGGCAACTCTGTATATTCCGATCCGTCAAGGCCCGAGCC
Source organism: Bacillota bacterium (assembly GCA_023390815.1). Classification (GTDB taxonomy): domain Bacteria; phylum Bacillota; class Clostridia; order Christensenellales; family SZUA-584; genus JAEWCC01. Next base: position 1,753 of record JAEWCC010000032.1, on the reverse strand, counting down.
GCCGCTTCGGGAGCACCGCAGGCTCCGGTCGGAAGCTTGGGCATGGGGAGACGGGAAGCAGGGCATGCTCGTGATCAAATACAACCCGGAGGAAATTGAATATTCCGTGGCGATGCCGATGGAAACGGGCGAACTGAAACTGGGCGGCATCGGCCTGTGTTTATACGGAGAACCCTGGGCGGCTCAGCGGCTGGAGCCGGGCGATGCATGCCAGTTCGGCGAGACGCTATATATCGGCTATTCGGGCGGCATTGAGAATGCGTGCGGTCTCTATCGCGACTTTCTGGACAGCCGCGGTCACGCGCTGCCGCCGGATTATGAGCCGCCGGTTCATTGGAACGAACTCTACGATGTCGGTTGGTATCATTCGGATCGGCGGGCGCTGCTGCGCGAATACACGCGGGAACGTCTACTTGAGGAAGCGCGCAAAGCGGCGGAATGCGGCTGCGACGCGCTGTATCTCGACCCGGGCTGGGAGTACGCCGAGGGCTTGACTTTCTGGGATGCCCACCGCCTTGGGCCGTTGCCGGAATTTGTGCGGGAAATACGGGAACGGTATGGCCTGCAGCTCAGCATCCGTACCATCCTGCGTACCTACATGAACTACTGGCCGTCGGAGCTGGGCGTCAAACACGGGCCGGACGAGCTGCCGACCGCCTGCATGCTGCCGGTGACCATCATTCCATCGAACCAGCTTTTATGGGAGCAGTGTCTGTGCAACCCGGTGTTTTGGAAGGAGAAGCTCAAGCGCATCCGGTATCTGGCTCAGAGCGGCGTTAAGTTTATTATGTTCGACGAGATGGACTGGCGGGGACAATGCTATGATGCTTCCCACGGGCACAGCGTGCCGTCTTCCCCGGTTGAGCATGCGAACGCGGTTTATGCGCTGGGGCGGGAAATCAAACGAGAGTTCCCGGACATTCTCGTGGAAGTGCACGATCCCGTATGGCCATGGAACTCCTGCGTTTACGTGCCTGCCTATTACAAACAGGGCTTCGGGCCGCAGGGCAGCTATCATGAGAACTGGGGCTTTGAGTTCATGTGGGACTGCATTAACGACCTTGTTTCGGGCAAGGCGCTGAGCCTGTATTACTACAACTTGAGCGCCAACATCCCGCTGTATCTGCACATCAGCATGGCAGCGGATAACGACAATGGCCTGTTCTTCTGGTGGGCGGCTTCGACGATCCGGCACCTTGGCATCGGAGGCAGCGTCAGCCACCCGTCCATCGAGCCAAAGAACAAGCTGCCGGCTTACAATAAGCAAACGAGATGGGAAACGTACTGCCGCTGCATGAAGGTGTATAAACGGTTGAAGGGTTATTTTCAACGAGGCAGGTTTACCGGCCTTGGCCCGGATGCGCATCTGCATACGCTCGGTGTGGACGAAGGCGGCGTGCTGAACCTTTTCAACCGGACGAAGGAAGCGATCAAGGTAACTTATACGCTGACCGCGGCCATGATCGGCGCAACCGTGGATAGAATCGAAGGCGCAGACTGGGAGCGGGTCGGGGAGGATATCCATATTACCGTGATAATCGAACCCATGAGCCATAAGCTTGTCACAATTGGCAGGGCGGCGGACTTTCTGATGGGGGTTCCTCATGAGCAAATATGAAATGACTATGGAAAAGAATCATGCGTTTGCCGAACGGGTATTGGCAGGACATGTTCCCGGTGTCGGGCAGAAGCCGAACTCGCTCAATTCCGCTGCCAATAGCCCTCAAATCGAACGACGCGGCAGGGCAAACGG
>JAEWCC010000052.1 GCA_023390815.1 Bacillota bacterium | reverse complement strand
CTATCTTTTCCTGCGTCATGCCCACGCCCGTATCGTATACGGATACGTGAACCGCTCCGTCCCGTTCAAACGCGCTGATCCGGATAACGCCCTTTTCGCCCTTCAGCCGCACCCCGTGATAAAGGCTGTTTTCCACCAGCGGCTGTAATATGAGCTTGGGGATCATCGTGCCCAAAATCCGCTCGTCCAGCATGTACTCGTCTTCAAACACCTCGCCGTATCGCAGCTTTTGCAGCGCCAGGTAATCCTTGACGATCATAATCTCATTCCGCAGCGGTATCTCTCGGCTGCCCTTGCTCAAAAAGTTCCGGTAAAAGCTGCCCAGCGTCTCCAGCGCGTCGTGCACCTGCGGCGCATCACTCTGCAGCGCCATATAGCTGATCGTCTCGAGCGAATTGTACAGGAAGTGCGGTTTGATCTGCTCGTGCAGCGTCCGTATTTCCGCCTTCTGTATGCTCTTCTCCTTTTCAATCAGCTGATCGATCAGCTCGTGGATATGCGCGATCATGCTGTTGTAGCTGTCAGCCAGCCGCCGGATCTCGTTGTTAGGCAGCGGAAGCTTGATTTCGTGCAGCTCCCCGTTGATCTTGGTGCTGCTGATCGCCTCCGAGAGCATATCGATCGGCCGGGCGATATTGGCGGAGATGAATACGCCGCTGCCAAATACCGAAAGCACCACCGCCGCCACGAGCGTCACGATGATCCATATCGTCTCCCACGATTGAAAGCCCGTCTTGGATATCCCCGTCAGGCTGACCAGCACGAGAGGCAACTCTTTCGTACTGTATGCGGACAGCACCTGCCGTTTCCCATCCGCCGTCTTCTCTTCCCAGTGGAAGCCGCCGTCAATCAGCTCGGGGCGAAAATATTCCTTCAGGCTTTCATCTCCCCACAGTACGTGGCCTTCCTCGTCGAAAAAACATATCGGCCGATCCTTGTCGAAATCCCGTGTGGCTGCGTACAGCACGCCGGGCGTCAGGTTGACGATCAGCGTGCCGGTAATCTCCTGCGTATTGATGTCGTAAATATAGCGGGCCATCGTAATGAGCTGTGTGCCGATCTTCTTGCGGAATGCGCCGTCCCCGTTGATCATCACCGTGCTGCCGCCTTTGGCCTGCAGGAGCGGATCCGTCCATTCGGGCGACGCCATCAGGTCCCCATCCACAAACATCACGCCCGACCCTGTGCTGACATACTCGCCGTCAAGGCGATAGACGTATACCGAGTCTACAAAGCTGTAGATGTTGGTGACGCTGAATATGCCGTTTCGCACGGTTGTGGCGTTATAGGCTTTATGGCTGCCCGAATCGCGGAGAAAGTCCATTACATCCGAGTTCAGCATGATGAGACGTGACATCTCCTTATACCGCTCCAGGCTGACGCTGATGTTCTTGCTGATACCGGTCAGCGCGATTTCGCTGCCGGATACCTCGTTGTCCACCGCGGAGCGCATCATGATGATGCTGTAAGACGTAATGAAAATGACGCAGAAGAGCGAAAGCACGATGATAAAAAACTGCCACGTCTTACGTTTTAAGGAATGCTCGTTGCGCTTTGATGTGGCCGCATGAAGAAAAGATCTCATTCGGTTAACCCCACATGCAAATAAAGAATTCGTTTTTTTGCTATGTCTCATTTTATCAGGCTGTCCTATTGATGTAAATGAATATCGTTTGTCGTCAGGCCCTACCCCTTGATTGCGCCCGCGTTAAAGCTCTCGTGGATCTTCTTACTCAGGAAGGCGTACACAAAAAGCGTCGGGAACGTCGCGATGACGAGCGCCGCGCCGATGGGACCCCAGTCCGTGGTATAAGACCCCGAAAGCGTCTGTATGCCCACCGTCAGCGTTCGGTACGTCTCGCTGCTGATGAATATCACCGCGAACATCATCTCGTTCCACGCCTGAATGAACGTGAATATCGCAACCGTGGAGATCGCGGGCCGCATCATAGGGAAAATGATGCGCGTGAACAGCCTCCATGTGCCGCAGCCGTCGATGCAGGCCGCTTCGTCCAGCTCCTTCGGAATATCCTGCATAAAACCGGTAAAGATGAGGATCGCAATGGCGAGCGAAAAAGCCGCATAGGGAACGATTAGCGCCTGATACGAATTGGTCATCTTAAGGTTGGAAAGCACGAGGAATACGGGCAGTATCGCGGCATGGATCGGGACCGTCATGCCGAGGATGAACATGCTGTTCATCATCTTGCGCCCCCTCCAAATCATGCGCGACAGCGCAAACGCCGCCATCATTGCCACAATCACCGTAATCACGATCGTTGCCGCGGAGACGATGAAGCTGTTCAAAAAGTACCGGCCCATGTCGCCCGCCTGAAGCGCGGCATCGTAATTTCCCCAGAGCCAGGTATGGGGCAGCCCGAGCACGTTGTCGCCGAATATCTCCGCGTTGCTCTTGAGCGAGAAGGTGAACATCCAGTACAGCGGAAACAGGTTGACCAGCGCCCATACTCCGAGGAAGACATAAACGAGGATCTCTTTCACAGGCACTTTTTTCTTTTCCCAGTTGGGCACGAGGTCCGTTTTTGGCCGCAGTTCGTACAATCACTCCACCTCCGTTTTGAACGACTTCCTGATCACAATCGCAAAGAAGAAGCACAGGAATATGAGCACGGTAGCGATTGCGCTGCCCATTCCATACCGGCCGCGCGTAAACAGCATATCGACCAGCAGCGTACTGGGCACCTCGGTGGCATGCGCCGGCCCGCCGTTGGTCAATATGTAGATCAGGTCAAAGACCTTGAGCGACCCCACGATGGAAATGATTGCGCATACCTTCAGCACAGGCTTGATTGCCGGGATGATGATGCGGAAGTTGATCTGCCATTCGGAAGCGCCGTCGATCAGCGCAGCTTCGCGCAGCTCGGGCGGAACGCTGCGTATCGCCGCGTACATCAGCAGCATATGATACCCGGTATATTGCCACATCGTCGGGATGAACGACGCCATCAACGCGACGTTTCTGTCGCCCAGCCAAACCTTTGCCCATGAATCGAGGCCAACCGAATTGAGCGCCACGTTCAGAATGCCGTAATCGGGATTGTATATCTTCAGCCATAGCTGGCCGATGACGACGGTGGACATGATAACGGGAATGAAATAGACCGACAGGAAAAACCGGCTGCCACGCCTTCCTCTGGCCAGCAAAAGTGCCAGCAGCAGTGAAAATGGAAGCTGGACGAACAGCGAGAGCCCTGCATAGAGGAATACGTTGAGAAGCACCTTCCCAAAGTTGATGTTATGGCTCGTAAAAAGCTCAACATAATTGTCGAACCCGATAAACTTCATTTCCGTAAACCCGTTCCAGTCGTGAAGGCTGTAATAGGCGGACATGATGATCGGCACAACGATGATGCCGATAAACAAGATAAGAGCCGGTAAGAGGAATACGGTGGTCGCAAATTTGTTGCGATATATGCTCTTCATGTTGCACCCCCCTGCATAAAAGCGATGTATAGCGAAACGGTTCGGCCTCCCCGCAGTGCTGATTGAGTATAAGGGAGGCCGATACCGGTTCACCGTTCAGTTTGCCGCTAACCCGTTGTCAGCCCGTTAGGCACCGAGCTGCGCAGCCATCGCATCGACAAACTGCTGGGGAGTGATGTCTCCGAGGTAGAGCTGCTGGAGCGATTCGAGATACACACCGGTATCCTCCGCTTCCATCAGCGTGTCGAACCAGAGCGTAAACGAGGTCGCATCCGCCACATAGCCCGCAACCGCCTTGGTCAGCGGATTGACAGCGCTGTCGTCATAGTCAATCGCCCAAGCCGGCAGTCCGCAGCCTGCAAGATAACCATAGTGGGAAACACCCTTGGCGATCTCGAACATGGCTTCCGAAGCGACTTCCGGATACTGGGTGGAGGCCGAAACCATCAGCGAGTCGGACGGGCCGCCCATAAAGTCGGTCAGCGCCGCATTCGCGGGATTGATAACCGGAACCGGCACCACGCCAAAATCATCCGGGTTCGGGGCATCCGTCAGGATCGATCCGCACATCCAGCTGCCCATAATGTACATGGGAACTTCGCCGGAATAGAAGGTTGCGCAGGCTTCGTCGTTGCTCAGGGCTGCCGCGCTGTCGCTGTAAGCCCCCATCGCGACGAGATCAGCGAATTTTGTGGAAGCATCGAGGAACGCCGGAGAATTGTAGCTGTTGGCACCGTCTTTGGTGAGCACGCTTTGCAGCACATCGGAGCCGACGGATTTCAGCGTGAACTGGTCGTGCGTCTGCGCCAGCACCCAGGTGTCCTTGGCGCTGATGCCAAACGGGGTGATGCCATTGTCGATGAACTTCTGGCAGACCGCTTTAAGCTCGTCATAGGTGGTGGGGGGCTGGAGACCATACTTTGCAAACATGGTCTTGTTGTAGAACAGCATGGATACGTTCATGGTGTAGCCTGTGCCATAGATTTTGCCGTCCCACGTGAGGTTGCCCAGCATGGACTGGGGCAGCTGATCTTTGAAGCTTGCATACGCGTCATCAACAGGCAGCACGCGGCCGGACTCGACAAAGGACGTGGAGAACCCGCCGCTCCAGGTGAAGAAAATGTCAGGCAACTCATTGGCAGCCACTGCAGCCTTGATCTTGGTCTTGTAGGATTCGTTTTCGAAGGTCTCCATCACGATTTTGATGCCCGGATGAGCTGCTTCATAGTCCGCGATCGACTTCAGGTACGGCTCGTGATGCGAATCGCTCTCTGTGGCGATCGTCCACATCGTCAGCGTAATCTCCTCGGCTTCGGCGGATGGGCTCGTTTCCACTTCCGTGTTCGCGCTTTGGGAAGGAGTCTCGGATGTTACAGCCTCCTCCTTGGGCTGGCAGGCGGCCAGAGGAACAAGCATCAGTACAGCAAGAAACAGTGCAACGACTTTCTTCATAACCAGACTATCCTCCTTTTAATTTGGATAGAATCATTGTAAAATTTCCGCTTAATACAGTAAATGGCATATCGTTACCACTACACGCACGGGTTTTACCTCTTGCATGCGCACAGCCGCACTTTTTTCACTCGGAAAAGTAAAAATAATCCGTCCCCGACCCATATAATTGACCGGAAACAAGCCTGCGCCTTTGCTTTATTTGAGACAAGAGCGAACAAGCTGCGAAACCGGTATCGGAAACTTTTATCAAAGCCTGATTTCTATGCTGACGCATTCACAGCCGGTCAGTCCACAGCTTAGCACGTCGGGCTGGCTGACGCCTGCAAACAGCCTAAAACTGTCGCTGTCTACAAATCGCCTTCCCTGCGCGTCGACCACTTTAAACGCCGACGGTGGGATGGGTATGCTCACGTCTCTGGTTTCGCCTTTTTTGAGGCTTACCCGCAAAAAACCGCAGAGCTGATGATTGGGCACCGCCCATTGGGATTTGTTGTCCCGGATGTAGAGCTGAACGACCTCTTCCGTATCGTATGCGCCGATGTTCTGCACGGTCAGCCGCGCCGCACCGCCCTCATAGCGTAGTTCGCGGCAGATAACCTTCGAGTAGGTGAGGCCGTAGCCAAACGGGTATAAAACATTGTTTCGGGCATAGCGGTAAGTGCGGTTCTCCATGGCGTAGTCTTCAAAAGGCGGCAGCAACTCCGCCGACTCGTAGAAGGTAACCGGGAGCTTGCCCGAAGGTGAAACCGCCCCGAAAAGGATATCCGCAAGCGCTTTGCCGCCCATCTGCCCCGGATACCACGCCTGAATGATTGCGTTTGCAGCTTCAGCCTGGGGGTTGAGGGAGCTTCCGCAGGACAGAACCACCACCGTCGGTTTGCCCACGCCGAGTACCGCTTCTATCAACCGTCGCTGGCTTTGAGGCAAGAGCAGATCCCTTTTGTCTCCGGCTGCGAAGGCATTGCCCGTGTCGCCTTCCTCCCCTTCGATCGTGGCGTCAAGGCCGACGCATAATATCACCACATCCGAGTGCTCCGCCACCGTTACGGCTTCTGCAATACCATCGGCGGGCTGTGCGAGCGGTTGAAGCCGGTCCTTGAACAGGTGGGCGCCTTCCGAATAGTACACCCTGCCATGAAAGACAGCGCGTATGCCGCTTAAGAATGTCACATATTCATCGGCAGTGCCGCAGTAGTTGCCGCGCAGCGCTTCGATGCTGGTGGCATTTGGCCCGATGACGCCGATGGATTGGAGCGAAGATGAATCGAGCGGCAGCAAGCCGTCGTTTTTGAGCAGCACCATGGATTTGCGCGCGCACTCCAGCGACAGCGCCTTATGGCGCTCGCAGCCGACGGTTTCATAACCGATATCGTCAAACTCCGTCGTATCGTCCAACAGGCCGAGCCGCGCGCGCGTCCTCATCACGCGTACCGCCGATTTTGTGAGCTCTTCTTCGGTGATGAGGCCTTCCTTGAGTGCGACGAGTAAATTTAAGTAGGTGTTGCCGCAGTTTAAATCGCACCCTGCTTTAAGCGCCATGGCGGCGGATTCGGGCGCCGTGGCAGTCACCATATGTTCCGTATGGAAATCGCGGATTGCCCAGCAATCGGACACGAAGTAGCCATTGAATCCCCATTCGGCCAGCTTGCCCATCAGATAGCTGCTTGCGCACGCGGGTTCGCCGTTCAGCCGGTTGTATGCGCCCATCACGCCTTCCACCTGCGCTTCGCGCACCAGCGCCTCAAACGCGGGCAGGTAGGTTTCGCTCAGATCTTTTTCGGATATCCGCGCGTCAAACCGGTGCCGTCCCGCCTCGGGGCCGCTATGGCCAGCGAAATGCTTGGCGCAGGCCGCCGTCATCAAGGTTTCCCCACTGCCCTGCAAGCCTTTGACAAACGCGATGCCCAGCCGCGATGTAAGGTAAGGGCACTCGCCGTAGGTCTCCTGCCCGCGGCCCCAGCGCGGGTCCCGGAATATGTTGATGTTGGGGGACCACATCGTCAGCCCCTTGTAGATATCCCGGTCCCCATGGCGACTGCATTGGTTGTATTTTGCGCGTGCTTCCAGCGCGGCGGTGCGCGCCACGGCATAAATGAGATCCGTATCGAACGTCGCCGCGAGGGCAATCGCCTGCGGGAACATCGTCGCCGTTCCGGCACGGGCCACGCCATGCAGCGCCTCGTTCCACCAGTTGTAGGCGGGCAGGCCGAGTCGTTTGATCGCGGGCGCGTCATACCGGAGCTGAGACGCTTTTTCCTCCATGGTCATCTGTGCGACCAGCGCTTCCGCGCGCTCCTGCGCGGATAAATCAGAATTGCGGACCTTTTCCATATGTACGCTCCTAACGGATGCGCCTGCAGCTGCCGCCGATCAGCAGTTGAGGCTCCAAAATGATGTTTTCGGGTTTGTACCGGTCAAACCCTAAAATCTGCTTCAGCAGGCATTCCGCCGCTTTGGCGCCCATGCCCACCGTGTCCTGCCGGATGGTGGTAAGCGGCGGGCTGAAAAGCTGGGTAATCTCGATGCCGTCAAACCCCACGACAGAGATATCCTCCGGCACGGACAGGCCGCAGTCGCGCGCCGCCTGAATCGCGCCTACGGCACTGTAATCATCGCTCGCGATGACGCCAGTAGGTCTTTCCGTGCGTTCCAGCACGCTTTTCATAGACTGGTACCCGCCCTGAATCGCGTAATATTTGGACTGCACGAGCATACCCGGCGTAAACACCTGCCCGCGTTTTGCCACGGCCTTTTGCAGCCCCTTGATGCGAATCTCGGTGATGTATTTGTTTCGTTCTCCATGCATGTAAACGATATTCCGGTGCCCCAAATCGAACAGGTGGTTATACAGCAGCTCCATGCTTTTGTCGCAGTCCGTCATGACGCCATTGATGGTCGCATCACAATAATCAATTGCGATTTTGGGCAGCTCGCTCTCCATCAACTCCCGTGTGTCCGCCGACTGATGATTGGTATTGACGATCAAGACGCCGTCCGTCCTTCGATAACGGCAATGACCATAATAGGTAAGCCCCATTTTGCCAAGCTGATTGGATATAAAAAAGATGTCGTAGCCGTGTCTTTCGACGACGCTTTTAAAGCTCTCGATGATCTGCGCAAAAAGGTAGTGCCGCAGCCCCATTTCCGAGCCGTCCTGACACAGCACGCTGATCGTCCATGTCCGGTTCTGGCTGAGGCCCCTGGCCCGGCCGTCGGGCACGTAATCGACGCTGTTTGCGACCTGCCTGATCTTGTTGCGCGTGGCCATGCTGACATCCGCAGCGCCGCTAAGCGCTTTGGATACGGTTGCCGGGGACAGACCGCACATCCGGGCGATATCATAGATCGTTGCCATGATCAGACCCTCCCGAAACCGGTTTCGATATTAGTTAAATTCTATCTGCTGAAACAATAAATGTCCATGAACAGCATCCATATTCTCTAGCATTTAATTGACATTTTGAAAAGGATGCTGCCGATGCATAAAAACAAATCGCAGCAAATGATGTGTACGGGTTGGAAGTATTAAATAAAGGACCAGCGTGCAAGGAGGTGCCGGTCGAAAACATACGGAACGCTTTAATCAATTAATCGTACTTACCCGATACTTTTTCGGCCTATTTTATAGAGCAAGCCGGACACTGCGAAGAATACTGCCAGCCCCGCCAGCACATATACATAGGTCATATCCTGTCCGGTGCCCGGCATATTGGCATCCCGTACCGTGACCGTAATGCTTTGCGAAACACCATTTACCGTATAGGTAATGACGGACGTTCCGCTTCTCAGCGCGGTAAATGTGGCGGGGCTGTTGAACGTTGCTGAGAAATAGCTCTCGTCCCATTCCCATGTCCCGCCCTCCGGCAGCGGTTCCCAGACCACCCGGCCGCCCACGAACATTTTATAATTCTCTGGAATGCCCGACGGACAGATGGTCAGTGTTGCGGTCATATCGGGGATCTCAAGGTAATTTTCGCTTGTGAAAGAAGCGGTGACGGTATAGACACCCACATCCGTCATCCCGTTTCCGATATAGCTGACGGAGACACTCGTCGGGAGCGTGCCGATTGACAAGCTCTTCGGTTTACCGTCGTAGGCATATCGGGCATCAGCAAACGTAACGCCGCTCATGTCGCATACGGCTTTACTCACGGTAAGCGTGACGCTGGTTGTGACCGTATTATAATGAGCGGTGTCGGTCGGTGTGAACGTCAACGAGTATTCCGTCACGCCGCTGTCCGATACCGAAGGCTTTGTAGCTGCGTTCGTCCACGTAAAGGTGCCGGGTACGCTGGCCTCTCCTCCGGATAAAACCGAATCGGAAAGCGAGTCTCCGTAAGTGATATCCGCTGCGGATGGCTTCGTATTGATCGTGGGCGTGGCCTTATTCACCGTGAGCGTAACGGTAGTCGTCAGCTGCTTGTAATTATCCGGGTATGAAGGCGTATTTTGTGTAAAGTATACGTTGTAAGGTGTCATGTTACTGTCGGATATATCCGGAACTATTGAACCGTCTGTCCACGAAAAGTAACCGTCTATATCGTCCCCGAATACACCAACAACGTCTCCTCCTGACAATACTGAATCCGCAAGCGATTGTCCGTATGTGATGGACGCGGCAACGGGTGCGGTTGCGAGACCCAGATTCGCCTTTAACACATATACCAAACCGGCGGTCAATACTGTGGTGTAATTCACATCATCCGTGGGCGTGAAAGTCACAGAATAATAATTTGTGTAGCTCGCAGTGGGTATTTGATCACCATAGGTCCATGCAAAGCTTCCGGGAACGTTTGCCGAGCCAAAGTATATTACCGAATACGGATCAAGAGTCTGCCCATACGTTATGGTCCGACCTATAGGGTAGTCTACTATGACAGGCGTGGCTTTGTTCACCACGAGCGTCACCGCAGCCGAGGACGGGCTATAATTATCGGTGTCCGTTGGCGTAAATATGATGGGATACGCTGTGAGCCCGCTGTCCGGTACCGAAGGAGCTGTGGTTCCGTTCGTCCACGCAAAGCTGCCGGGCACACCGCCCGATCCACCGGTGAAGGAGGAAGCGGATAACGTTTGCCCATAGGTGATCGCCGAAGCATTCGGCAGCGTCACGACCGTGGTTGCGGCTTTATGAATCGTCAGCGTGACGGCAGCCGTTGATGTCGCATACCGCAGGGAGTCGGTCGGTATGAACGTGACGGAATACTCCGTTATACCGCTGTCTGCCACCGCGGGCACTGTCGTCCCGTTTGTCCACGCGAAGCTGCCGGGTACGCTGCCCGATCCGCCAGTCAGCGTGGAGGCGGCAAGTGTTTGCCCGTAGGTGATTGCCGAAGCGGCAGGTATCGTCACGACTGCCGTGGATGCTTTATTCACCGTAAGCCTGACAGTCGTGGTCGTCGCCACATAGTTATCGTGGTCGTCCGGCGTAAAAGTAACCAAATAATCCGTTGTATTGCTGTCCGTCACGTCCGGCGCTAACGTTCCGTTTGTCCATGCAAAGCTGCCCGTCGTATTGGCCGTCCCGCCGGATAAAACTGAAGCGGATAGCGTCTGCCCAAGGGTAATTGCCGAAGCAGTGGGCGAAGATAGAACCAAAGGCGTTGCTTTATTGACCGTAAGGGTAACCGCGGCCGTCGATGCAGCGTAACGTTCACTGTCATCCGGCAAAAACGTTACGGAGTATGGTGTCGTGCCGCTGTCCGCCATGGCGGGCGCTATGGTTCCGTCCGTCCAGACGAAGCTGCCGGGGACGCTGCCCGACCCACCAGTTAGCGTGGAAGCGGAAAGTGTTTGTCCAAAGGTGATCGCCGAAGCGCCGGGTAATGTCAGGACTGACGTGGATGCTTTGTTCACCGTAAGTTTGACGATCGTGGTCGTAGTAACGTAGGTATCGAGGTCGTCCGGCGTAAAAGTAACCGAATATTCCGTTGTATTGCTGTCCGTCACGTCCGGTGTTATCGTATCGTCTGTCCACACAAAGCTGCCCGGCGTATTGGCAGCCCCGCCAGTTAAAACCGAGGCGGATAGCGTCTGTCCGTAGTCAATCGCCGAAGCGGTGGGCAAAGACAGAACCAAAGGCGTTGCTTTATTGACCGTAAGGATCACCGAGGCTGTGGATGCCTCGTAATGCTCGGGGTCATCCGGCAAAAACGTTACGGAGTATGGCGTGACGCCGCTGTCTGCCATGGCGGGCGTTATGGTTCCATCCGTCCAGACGAAGCTGCCGGGTACGCTGCCCGACCCGCCGGTCAAAGTCGATTCTGAAAGGGGTTCACCGTAAGTGATCGCTGAGGTGGTCGGCAATACCACCACCGTCGTCGCAAGACGGCTGACAGTCAGCGTCGCGGGATCGGAAGCGACTTCACCCTCAATGTTGGTGAATACGCAGCGGTACCGCCAGCCGTTCATGGAATAACCCGCGGCGGGTGTGGTATACGTCTCCTCCGTCGCGCCTGTACCGCCCGTAACGTTGCTCCATGTCGTGCCGTTCGTCGATACCTGCCACTGGCAGGCCGGTGCGGGATTGCCGGAAGCCGTTGCCGTAAAGCTCGCCGTGCTACCTGCATTTGCAGCGGCGTTTTCCGGCTCGCTCGTTACCGAAGGCGCTACCGCAACCATCATGGGGTAGGTATACGCCCCGGTATCGATCGCCCATTTTTTATCTCCGGGGATCGTACCATTGTTCAGGGCATTGAGCAGCGACGTTTCTCCGTCTATTGGAGACATCAGCGTTCCGTTGTTTTCAGCGCTAAACGGACTGACATTCGTAGTGGTGAAATCACCAGGTCCAAAACTGCGCGCACCGGTACTCAGCCAGAAACAGTTTTCTACCACCGGACGAACATATGGTGCGCTGGCAGGAAATCCGCCCACCACTGAGCCGAAATAACTGTTTAAGGTGACCAATACGATAGTACCAGTATTATAGCAATTATATATTTTCCCATATGAATATCCCGCGATGCCGCCCGTATATTGTCTCCCCGTAACGGTACCTACATTGTAGCAGTTTCTTACAACGCCAAGTGTTGACGGTGTGATGCCGCCTACGTAGTCATAATTGCTGCTGACAGGGCCGGTATTGAAACAGTTTTTAATCGTAGTACTGCCATTATCGTTACCAGAAATGCCGCCAGCCAAGCCGCTGCTGGCGGTAATCATGCCTGTATTTTCGCATCCTGTCACAAGGTTATTATTCTTTCCGACAATGCCGCCAACGGATTGCTCTCCGCTGATATTGCCCGTATTGGTGCAATTCTCGATAATGCCGCTGTTTACGGCGGCAATGCCGCCTGTATAGAAGTTTCCACTCAGCGTACTACTTACCCGCAGGTTCTTGACTCTTGAAGCTGCACCCAGACTGCTGAACAATCCCATATTGTCATTTTGAGGAACCGTAATGCCCGAAATGGTATAGCCCTGCCCGTCAAACGTACCGGCAAAATCGTAGCCGTAACCGATCGGCGTCCAGTTGCCGTCGCCGGAAGGGTTATAATCGTTGGTTACAGTGATATCGGAAATCAGCTTGAACGTAACACCCCCGCCTGTATTTCCGCTGTTGACCAGCACAGCGAGGTAAGCCAGCTCTTCCTGCGAGCTGATCGTGTACGTATCGCCGGATGTAAAAGAACTGCGCGTAGTACCGAGCGCTTCCTCTGCTGCCTGAACGGTTACCGGAAAAAATACGGCGGCCAGCAGCAGCATGCACAGCATTACGATCGATGTCCATCTCGTTCTCATATATACCCCGTGTGGCCGTCCGGCCAGTATTGAAATGCTTCAGTGTGCGCAAATATCGTTAAATATTGTATCATTTTGCAGTATTGTATACAATACCGGCAAATGAAGCGAAATGCGAATTTGAATAAGCCCGGGTAAAAGAAAAAGCCTCGAAGTTCTTGTTAGACTCTCGAGGCTTCTTTGGAGCCACTAATCAGATTCGAACTGATGACCCCTTCCTTACCATGGAAGTGCTCTACCTGCTGAGCTATAGCGGCGCTAAAATACCAGCGTGGGTTATTATAATGCATACGCGGCTCCATTTCAAGCACTAATTTTATGCTGCATGGTACAATTATCGGGTGCACATGCGGTCCAAAGGCGCTTACTGGCAAAACTGGTACGCACATGCAGAAATTTATCGAAAAATTTTTTATTTATTGCCACGAACTGTTATTCTTATGATATAATGCTAACATCGAAACGCAGTGGATGAAGCCATCTTCAGCAAAATCCAGTTGTATTTACCGGGCGGCGATGGTATAATCATTGATCGTAGCGTCTTTCTTGCTCCGCGCACGTGTCGCGGGGCCACATCCGTGGCCAAAGCAGTTTGGCTGCGGAGAGTCCATAAGGAGGTACAACGATGAACAAGTATGAAAGCATGTATATTTTGAAGCCGAGCATCGACGACGAGACGAGAAAATCCGTCATCGAAAAGTTCAAAACCCTCATTGAGGATAACGGCGGCAAAATAGAAAAGGTCGACGAATGGGGCACCAGAAAACTTGCTTACGAGATCAATTACATCTCGGAAGGCTATTATGTGCTGGTGACATTCGAAGCCGAGCCATCGCTTCCGCTTGAGCTGGAACGCAATTACAACATCCATGACGGCGTTCTCCGGTACAACATAATCCGACTGTAAAGGGGTAATGTTATGAACAGGGCGACGATCATTGGAAACCTGACGAAGGATCCGGAACTTAGAACCACCACCTCCGGTATATCCGTCTGTACGTTCACCGTGGCGGTCAGCCGCGGTTTTGGCGACAAAAAGGAGACGGATTTTCTGCCGATAGTCACTTGGCGGCAGCTCGCGGAGAACTGCGCAAAGTTCCTTGCCAAGGGACGCAAGGTGGGCGTATCGGGCCGGATACAGACAAGAAGTTTTGACGGACAAAACGGTGAGCGACGCTATGTCACCGAAATTGTCGCGGACGATGTGGAATTTTTATCGCCCAAGGGAGAAGGCGGTGGAGGCGGCCGCATGACAGACGTTCCGCCGCCGCCGGACGACGCGGGATTGTTCGGGGACGAGCAGGGTGATTTTGAGCCGCTCGACGACGAACAGATGCCTTTTTAACCAAATAAAGGAGAGGAGCCTATGGCAACGGCAATGAATAACGGCGACGATAAGCAGAGAAAAATGCGCCGCGGCAAGCCAAAACGTAAGATTTGCGCGTTTTGTGCGGATAAGTCCAAGAGCATTGACTACAAGGATACGATGAAGTTAAAGCGCTTCCTGACGGAACGCGGCAAAATTCAGCCGCGGCGTACCTCGGGCGTATGCGCGAAGCACCAGCGGGAGCTGGCTATGGCGATCAAGCGCGCGCGCATGATGGCGCTGCTGCCCTATTCGCAGGACTAGCTTAATACACAGGGAGAGTGGTGCAAACCGCTCTCTTTTTATATCGCCGGTTTTAAATATGGCGGCATCGCTTAAAATAGCGCTGGAGGAACTGAAATGGATTATATGGAAAAGTACGCGCAGTGGCGCAGGTGGGCAAAGGACGCGGAGGTCAGCGCGGAGCTTGACCGCATCGACGGGGACGAAGAAGCGATCAAAGACCGGTTTGCTACGGAACTTTCTTTCGGCACTGCGGGTCTTCGCAGCCGGTTGGGTGCCGGCCCGGGCCGCATGAACGTTTATACCGTTGGCCGCGCGACGCAGGGGCTCGCTGCCTATGTCATCTCGAGCGGCGGCAAGGACAGCGGAATGGTGATTGCCTATGACACGCGGAAGAACAGCGACGTGTTCGCGCTGGAGACGGCGCTCTGTTTTGCGGCGAACGGCGTGAAGACGTATCTCTTCGAGCAGCCCACGAGCGTGCCGGAGCTTTCGTTTTCGATTCTGCACCTCAAGGCCTTCGGCGGCGTCGCGATCACGGCCAGCCACAATCCAAAGGATTACAACGGATACAAGGCGTTTGCGTCGTGGGGCGGCCAGCTGCTGGGCGATGCAAGTGAGGAAGTCATGTGCCGCATCGAGGAAATCCCTTACGAGGCAGTCAGGACGATGGCGAAGGATGAGGCCATAAAAACCGGCCTGCTGACCATCGTCGGCAGGGAGCTCGACGAAGCGTACTACGGGCGTCTGCTGGGCATGGCGCGGCAGCCCGAAAATATCAAGAACTACGCACCGCAAATCAAGGCGGTCTATACGCCGCTTTACGGCACGGGCATGCGCACCTTTGAGTCGACCGCCATGACACTGCCGTATCACATCACCGTGGTGGAAAGCCAGCGCAAGCCCAATCCGGATTTCCCGGGCCTCGACTCGCCCAACCCGGAGGATGTACGCGCGATGGCGCAGGCCATCCGCCTCGCGAAGGAAACCGGCGCGGACATCGCAATCGGCACAGACCCCGACGCGGACCGTTTAGGCGCGGCAATACCGGACGGAAAGGGCGAGTACGTGTCGATTACAGGGAATCAGGTGGGATGCATTCTCATCGATTACCTGCTGCGCCGCAGTGCCGAAGCCGGACAGATCAAGCCCACCGACTTCGTCGTCAAATCGTTCGTATCCACGCGCATGGCGAATGAGATCGCGCGCCGCTTCGGTATTGCGTGCATCACGATCCCCACCGGTTTCAAGTACATCTCCGACATGATTCACACGAACCCGGACAAACGCTTCGTGTTTGGCTTTGAGGAAAGCTGCGGCTTCCTCGCGGACAACTTCGTACGCGAGAAGGACGGGGTGTTGGCCGCGCTGCTGCTGCTTGAGGTGCTTTGTGAATGCAAGAAGAACGGTAAAACGCTGTATGAACATTTGCATTCGCTCTATGAGGTGTACGGCTGGCACAAGGAAAAAGTCTACGCGGCCGTATTTGAGGGCTTATCCGGCATGGAAAAGATCGCGGACATCATGGCCGGTCTGCGCCGGACCCCCCCTGCCATACTGGGCGGGCAGCGGGTGGTCTCCCGCATCGACTATCAAGCCGGCACAATCACGGACGAAGCGGGACAGCGCCCATACGATTTTCCGCTGAACGACGCGCTGGAGTTCTCCCTTCCTTCCGGCTGGCTCGTCATCCGGCCGTCCGGCACGGAACCCAAGGTGCGCGTGTATATGGGCGTCCACGAAAAAACAAACGCGGCCTCCGAGGCGCTGCTGACTGCGCTGGAAGCCGACGCGAAAAATATGCTCGGTTAGCCCGGAAACGCCGCGACGCGCGCGAGAACCCGATCCATCTGCTCGTCGGTGCCGATCGTGATGCGCAGATACTGCGCTATCCGCGGCACGCCAAAGTGACGTACATAGATATGGCTTTCCTCCATCCAGGCCTTAAGGCGCGACGCATCCGCGCCTTTTTTGGTGACGAACACAAAGTTTGTGGAAGAGGGCAGCACGTCGAAACCAAGCTCGCGCAGGCGCTGCGCCGTACGCTCACGCGTGGCAATGACCTGCTGTGTAATCTCGGCGTAGTACGCCGTATCGCGCAGCGCCGCCGCGGCCATGTTCTGTGCCGCCGCGTCCAGCGGGTAGGAGTTAAAGCAGTCCTTCACGCGCGTGAGCCCCTCAATGAGGTGCGGCTGACCCAGCGCATATGCCGCGCGCAGCCCCGCGAGCGCGTGGGATTTGCTCATCGTATGCACAACCAGCAGATTGGGATACTTTGCAATGAGGCTGTCTGCGCTCTCTGCACCGAAGGCGCTGTACGCCTCGTCCACGATGACCACGCAATCGGGATTATTGTTCAGTACGGTTTCAACATCCTTAAGCGGCAGCGCAATGCCGGTAGGCGCGTTGGGGTTCGCTAGCACAACACCGCCCTGCGCGCGCATTTGATCCGGCGGTATCGTAAAGTCTTCCCGAACAGGCAGCAGCGTGTAGGAGATATTGTACAGCTGCGCCCACACCTTATAAAAGCTGTACGTGATGTCGGGAAAAATGATCCCGCCGTCGAAGAACGCAAGGAACGCAAAACCCAAAACCTCGTCCGAGCCGTTCCCGCAGAAAACATAAGACTCTGGCAGGCCGGTTAAATCCGACACCGCAGTGCGCAGCGCGCCGCCCTCCGGGTGCGGGTAAAGCCGAAGCCGTGAAGCGTCGAAGCTTTGGTAGGCCTTAACCGCCTCGGGTGAAGGCGGATAGGGGTTTTCGTTTGTATTGAGCTTGATGATATCATAGTTCTGCGGCTGCGCGCCCGCCGTATATGGCGCGGTAACGCGCGCCCTGCTGCTTAAAAAGTTTTGCACAAGCGCCTCCCGATAAGTTGCACATCCGTATTTCCTGAGAAATAGCGGTAAAACAGTGGAAAAAACTACTCCTCTATCATATCATAAAATTCATAATTTAATAACAACAACATAACACAACGCATGTTACAATATATGCATGCAACGATGCAGCTGGGCAAATAGCAGCGATACGCTGCTATGCCAATACCATGACGACGAATACGGCAGGATCAAGCACAGCGACCGCGAGCTGTTCGAAAAGCTGTGCCTGGAATGTTTTCAGGCGGGTTTGTCATGGCGCACGGTGCTCTATAAGCGCGGAGCGTTGCGTCAGCGCTTTTTTGATTTCGATCCGGTGCGCATGGCGGCCATGTCGCCAGCCGATGTGGATTTGCTGATGACAGATGCGCAAATCATCCGGTGTCGGCGAAAGATTGAAGCGGTGATCGAAAACGCGCGGCTGCAGAACAAGCTGTTCTGTGAGCCGGGCAGTTTTAAAGCATACGTATATGGTTTTGACAGCGGAGAAACGCTTTCGCGCAGCCTGAAGCAATGGGGCTACAGATTCGCCGGACCGGTGATCTGCGAGGCGTTTCTGCAAAGTGTGGGCGCAATAGAGGGACACGAACAACAATGTGACCAATTCGGGGGAGAGAGGTAAAATGCCGGCATATCTGACGCACAGAGTGGCAGGTGAACAGGTTTTAAACAAGCTTTCCGGAAAAGTGGAGGACGAAAAGGCGTTTTTTCTCGGGTGCCAGGGGCCCGATATGCTGTTCTTCCGCGATTTTCAGCCGTGGCGCGCGCCCAGGAAGAGCATGCGCCTTGGCCTTCGCATGCATAAAGAAAGCGTCCGCGAGCTGTTTGAAGCTGCGCTCAATTATGCGAAGCAATATCACGACGAAGACCGGGACGAGCTTATCGCGTATGTGACCGGGTTCATTACCCATTACGCGATTGATAAAAATACGCATCCTTTCGTGTACGGCAAGGCAGGCAAAAATGCCAGCCTTCACAACCGCATCGAATTCATGTGGGACAGTTATGCCGTTAAGGAACACTGGGACATTGAGCCCCAACAGTTCGACGTCTATTCGGACATCATGTACGGCGAGGTAGGCAGCGGCATCTGCCACTGGTACAAGGCTGTCATCAAAGAGGTATACGGAAAGGATATCCGCGCAAAGATCATCCGCAGGGCGCAGCGTCACTTTGCGAAAGTGAAGCTGCTGCTTGCGGACCTTAACTTGCTATACAGGGTCATCATTCGTATTATCCGGGGCCTCAGCGGGTTTGACGTAGGCGCGATGACGTATCCGGAAGGGCGCAGCGAGGAATGGTTCTCGCGCGAGGAATATGAGCGCATGCAGGGCATGCTCCAAAAGGGCATCGACGAAGCATGCGACATGATCCGCGTCGCGCTGGGCTATATTTCGGGCGACGAAAACGCTTTGCCTGAATGGTTTGGCGACACGGACTTTTCCGGCGCTAAGGCTTAATAGCCCTTCTCGATGAAGAACGCAGCGATGTCCTCCGCCATTTTGCGCTGCTCCTCCGTCCCGTCAAGCGCGCGCATGCGCGCCGCGAGGCTTTCGGATGAAAACGTGCATCCTGTAAGCGCTTCAGGCAGGCTGCCGATGTAGTCCGCATCCATCGCGTCGGAAAAGACGTTTGCCTGGGTAATCACGCCGTTTTTAAGCGAAAACGCAAACTCGGCGTTGCCCCACGCAAAGCGCGTGCCGGTTTCGATATCGAAGCTGGGCGACTGACCGAGCTTCCATTCCCACGTCGCGTTACGCGCTTCAATCGCTTCCACCTCTTTTATATCATCGATCACCAACGGCCTGACCGGGCCGTATTCTTTTTCAAAGCTAACCCTGAGCGCATCCGCGACTTTATCCACATCGATATCCGCATTTCTTTCCTGCAGGTTGCATACGCGCGCGCGTACCGACTCCACACCTTTGGAGGCGATCTTGTCCTTGGAAACTGTGAGATAGCGGGCGAGCTTGCTCATATCCGCGCCAATTAAGATCGTGCCGTGGTGAAACGCGCTGTCCTTTCGGAAACAAAACGCGTTGCCCGAGAACTTTGCGCCTTCGGACAGGATATCGTTGCGGCCCGAGAACTCTGCGCTGACGCCGAGGGATTTCACCGCGTCCAGTATCACTTTGAGCTGACGGTTTAAATCATAGTCCTCGCGGCTTACGATGAATGAGAAATTGAGATTCCCCATGTCGTGGAATACCGCGCCCCCGCCGGATATCCGGCGCGCAAGCTTGCCGCCCTCGTCCGCGAGCTGCTGATGCCGGCACTCTTTCCAGGCGTTCTGGTTCTTGCCGATCACGACGGTGTTTTCGTTCTGATAAAGATACAATACGCAGGTATGCGGCGGCAAATGGTTCAGAACATACTCCTCGACGGCGAGGTTGTGCCACGGGCACGGCGAGTCCGAACGGTAATACAAAAAATGGCGAAGCATCGTCATCCTCCTCCTCGTTTGAGTTACTATACCACGAAATGTGCGGACCATTCAACCGATATTACACTTTGCCCGTATGAAAGCAAAAAATCACGCGCATAATAAACGCATCAATGCTAGGAGGGTGATATTACCGTGTCAAAAATGAATTGCTCATGCTGCAAAAAAACGAACGAGTCGCGTTCAATGCAGAATTGTAAAGGATGCAATGCGTATATGTGTCAGGATTGCTATGATTTACACAGCGGTTACTGCAGCGATTGCCAGCAGAGCCTCGAACTGTACGAATAGCGCAGGAGCGGCGCCTTAAGGCTGCCGCTTCTTTTTCAGATACTCGCTGATCGCCATTACGGTCTCAGGCGATATCACATGCTCGATACGGCAGGCGTCGGCTTCCGCCGTCTGCGCGCTGAGCCCCAGCGCTTCCATAAAAAAATCGGTGATCATATGGTGCAGGCCATGGATATGGTCGGCCTTTTTTCGGCCCGCCTCCGTGAGGGTGACGCGGCCGTATGGTTCCTGCAGGATGAGCCCAGCGGACTTTAAGTTGTTCATCGCGCGGCTCACGCTGGGTTTACTAACGCCCAGATAGCGTGCGATGTCCACCGAACGAACCGCCTCGCTCTGCGCGTCCAGTTCGACGATCGCTTCCAGATACATTTCCAACGATTCGCTCGATCCCATCCAACCACCGCCCGCTAGTTTATTCCCTGCATTATAGCACAAATTGGCTTTAAAGGAAACCCTTCATCCCTTCAGCGAGAGCAACCAGAAAATTATCGCCGCAATCAGAAAAGGCAGAAAAAACAATATCCGCTTAAAGCCCAGATTCTTTAAGAAGTCGCGCTCATGTTCGTCACGCTCAGGGTTGCGTATCCGATACAGCGTCTGCCGCCATTTTTCCCTGATGTCCATCGTTTACCCATCCGTTCTTGTTGTCCGGATATTATACCATTTCTGTGGAACCGGCGCAAAATAAATCGAAGAGCAAAGACACGGCGCGCATATTTATAGAATCGTGGCCAGAGCAAATCGCACAGCCCAAATTTTTTTTATACATTTTTGCCGATCAGCAGGATTTTTCGATCTCTTTATTAGTCCAATTATCTTGTTTTTTCGCGCGTTGTGGAAAACAATGTGGATAACGTGGATAACTTTATGCAGTTTGAGGGGATAAATTTATGCAAGCGAGGTGCAAGAGGGTTAACCGGTTAATTTTACGCTGGCATAACAATTGCATAACTATTCGCCGTTGCGCCTGACTATTCGAATTATTTGCATGGGCATCCCCGGTTAAATTTTCATGTTTTGGGGAATGATGAAATCAAATCATAAAAAAGGCGGCGGAGATCATGCACGACAGCCTTGAAGAAATCAAAACGGAAATGCGCGAAATCAGAGGCGCCCATGTCATGCTGCGGGCAAGAAACGGTCGCCGCGGCGGCTATGAACGCGACGGCATCCTTGAGGGGCTTTACCCGGAGGTGTTTACGGTGCTTGTCAAGGAGCACGGCTACCGACGGCGATACTGTTTCTCCTATTCGGAGGTTCTCACCCGCCACGTCGAGATCGGCTTATATCCAGAACCCGGCCTGTCTGTGCGTCCTGAAACATAAGCCAATAGCCGCGTGCGTCGCCGGACGTACAACGTACCCAGGTAGAAAACCCGTCCAACCATACGGGCGGCGCCATGCTGTATTCACCTGGTACGCCGATAACATCCGCATCGACGTCTTCCACGCGCGTACGGCCAAAGATGTAGTGCCACCATCCTGCGGGACCGGGGTAAGAGATCTTAACCCATTCGCTGCCCGGGAATTCACCGGGGAACGGATCGACATGATACTGCCGTACGCCGCCCGGGCATTCTTCATCCGGTTCACGGTAAGGCATACGTTGCAGCGGATAATCGCCTACATCCGCAGTCGCTGTCGGCTCCGGATTGCTCTCGGGGTCGCGCTCCGGCATAATATCCTCCAGCGGCATATTCATTTGCATCGGCGACACGTTCTCCTGCAATGGCAGGGGCTGCTCCTCTAGCGGCGGTATTACCTCTGCCTCCTGCAACGTCCCCATTTCAATCGGTACCGCTTCCTCAGTCTGAGTTTCTGTGGTATGCTCGGGTGCCTGCGGGCCTATCCCTTCACGCGGCGCAGCAACCTGCTTTTGCGCAAAGCGGTATTGCGCGATGATTGCAGGCCAATCCGGGAGGGGTGATTTCAGCACGAAACGATTGTCTTGAATTAACGCCGCGCCCGCCACATCGGCAAGGCGAATCCCCTCGGCTCTGGCTTGCATCGACGGGCCTTTCACCTCGCCCACTGCGTAAGGTATGTCGTTCCGCAAAAACAGCGTCAGCACACCTCCCCCGCCAATGCGCCCGTCAATCCTGAGCGAAAGTACGATGCCGCCCGGAGCGGTCTGCAGCTTGAGCGTCGCGCCGCTGTCCCATTGCCCCATCACATGTGCGTCCGGTTTTAAAAGCATGACGGCTCTTTGTACGTTTTCCATGGCTTCCTCCGATATCATGACCGTATATGATCATATATATGGGCTGATTTGTGCCGTCATGCATCGAAATTCCCACCAAAGAGAGCTTGACGCAAAAGCAGGCAGGACCATTACTGATGTCTGCTTATTCGCTGGTTTTTTGTTCAAAGCCAAAGCGGTATAAACCCGCGCTTTTCCGGATATACTGCTACTGAACTGGTTCAGTACCTGTTCGGGAGGGCGTATGCCGGAAGAGCAAATGACGATACGGAAAAGAATACTGCACGCCGCACAGGAGTTAATTGCGGAAAAGGAGATCGGAGCCGTTTCGAGCCGCGACATCGCACGGAGGGCGGGCGTCGGCCTCGGCAGCATCAACTACCATTATGAATCGCGGGATGACCTGCTCGCCCAGGCGGTGCTGGCGTGCTTTCGCAGCGCAGCCGAAGGGTACCGCGCAGTAAACGAGCCCGCAGACCCTGAAACCGCACTGGTCCGGCAGATTTTCGGGATGCTGCGCTTACTGCTGCAGTTCGGTGAAACCGGCCGTCTCGCGCTGCGGCACAAGCTGACGCGCCGGACATTCTCTGCGGAGCGGCACATGCTCAAATTCATCAGCCTGCATTACGGGGATGGTCTAAGCCCACTTGAATTGAAGCTCAAATCCCTGCAGCTTAGCGCCACCGTGGCAATGGCGTTTTTTAATCGTGAGGAATTTTTCCGGTATGCGGATATAGACCTTTGTGACATGCAGGAGACAGAGCGTTTTGTGCAGGCGCTCGTTGGCAGCGTGCTGAAAAAACCGAATGGAGGCACAAAAAATGAAGCACAGGGTTAGGCGGGTCGTCGGTATTATTCTGCTGCTTTTGGCCGTCGCAGTGATCGTCTATTACACCGCGGAGGTGATCATTGCCCGGGCAAACACACCGCGCATCGTGGGCGAAGTGTATGCTTCGGGGCGGATTGAAACCGAAATGGAGACACTGTCGCAGCGGCAGATCGATATCCTCCTGGCGGTGGAGGATCCCGGCTTCTACCGGCACCACGGCGTAGATTTTTCCACACCCGGCGCGGGGTGGACTACGATTACGCAAGGGCTTGCCAAGAAGTTTTACTTTTCGGATTTTCAGCAGGGCATTCAGAAGATCAAGCAGACGCTGTGCGCATGGCTTGCGCTCAACCCGCTCGTCAGCAAGCAGACGCAGCTCGAACTCTACATCAACCTCATGTGCTTTGGCAATGGCGTTTACGGTCTTCATGACGCGGCGCAGTTTTACTTCGGCAAAACCGTACCGGAACTCAGCGAGCGCGAATTCATATCACTCGTCGCCTGCCTCATCGACCCCGCAGGCTTAAATCCCAAGGATCACTCCGCAGAAAACGATACACGGGTTGCGCGCATTCAAAAGCTGCTCTCCGGGGAATACACGCCGCAGGATGTTTTCGACATCACCTACGAGGGTGCCGGCTGACAATCTTACTGTCATAACTCCATAATAAACCTGTCATATTTTTGTACACTTCATTTCGTTTGTTAAAGTCGTTTTTCAGAGAATCAACAATTGGATTACATTTGCTGGATATCAGTTGACGGATAAATTCTTACGGCATAAGATGGCAATGGTTGAAGCCACTGGCATTATTATATCATCTTCCGACACTTTATCCATTTTTCAAGGAGGTTATCCCATGAAAAAGAAGCGTGTTATCCAGGGGCTTTCCATTTTGCTGACCGTATTGTTATTCGCTTCGGGCTGCACATCCGCCCCGGCAGAACCGTCGTCGCCGCCGGCGTATTCAGCCGCAGTTTCGGCAGAGGCAGGCGTAGTATACGAGGCACCCGAGACACCGTATGACACCTCGGCGGAGGAATACGGTTCGTTCGTCGAAAGCGGCTACCACTCGCCGCTTGAAGACCCTCTCTCCACATTCTCCATCGATGTCGATACGGCGTCCTACAGCAACATCCGACGCTACCTGAACGACGGTGCGCTGCCTCCTGCCGACGCGGTGCGCGTCGAGGAGTGCATCAACTATTTTACCTACGATTATGAAGAACCCCTTGGCAGCGACCCCATCCGCGCGCAGGTGACCATCAGCGACTGCCCGTGGAACGATGGGCGCTACCTTGCGCGCGTCTCTCTCAAGGCGCGTGAGATCGACCTCTCTGAAGCGCCGCCGAGCAACCTCGTATTCCTGCTCGACGTATCGGGCTCGATGGATGAACCGGCCAAGCTACCGCTCGTCAAGGATGCGATGCGCATGCTCGCAGATACGCTACGCGAAGAGGATCGCGTATCCATCGTTGTATACGCGGGGGCGTCCGGCCTTGTGCTGGACGGCTGCAGCGGCGCTAACATCCGGGTGATCGAAGAAGCGATCAACCACCTGACGGCGGGCGGTTCCACCGCAGGCGGCGAGGGCATCGAACTGGCATACCGCACAGCGGAAGCGTATTTCATCGAAGGCGGTAACAACCGCGTGATACTCTGCACGGACGGTGACTTTAACGTAGGTCCCTCCAGTACGGAGGCTCTTGAAGCGCTGATCGAAGATAAGAAAGAAACAGGCGTGTACCTGAGCGTGCTGGGCTTTGGTACCGGAAACACCAAGGACAACAAGATGGAGACGCTCGCCGACAAGGGCAACGGCAACTACGCCTATATCGACTCTCTGCTGGAAGCGCAAAAGGTGCTCGTGAACGAGATGAGCGGTACGCTCTTTGCCATGGCCGATGACGTGAAGGTGCAGGTGGAGTTTAATCCGGCTGCGGTCAGCGAATACCGTCTCGTGGGGTACGACAACCGGATCCTTAACCCCGAGGATTTCAACAACGATCATAAGGACTCGGGCGAGATGGGTGCAGGCGACAGCGTTACAGTCTTCTACGAGATCATCCCCGTAGGCGGTGAGGGTTCCGCGAGTATCGACGACCTCGTTTTCCAACAGGACAGCGAAGAACTGCCCGCAAAGCAGCCCGCGGACGACTGGCTATACCTCAAGGTGCGCTACAAGCAGCCGGGCAGCGGCGAGAGCCAGCTGATCACCGTGTACGCAGGCGCCGCGGATTACACAGCCGAGCCGGACGCCGACTTTCGGTTCGCATCGGCGGTGGCGGAGTTTGCCCTGCTGCTTAAAGATTCGGAGTACGCGGGAGACGCCAGCTTCGAGTCCCTTACCGGGCGCGCGCGCGAAGCCAGGGGCGCAGACGAAGACGGGTACCGCGCACAGTTTGTGCAGCTTGCCGAACTTGCCCGGGCAATGATGCATTAATACTGATACCATTAAGGCAGAAAACGAAAAGGGGCAGCCACACCAAGGTGGCTGCCCCTGCATTCTTCGGCAAACAGGAAACCCGGCTCGCTGTCAAGCCCTTCCGGGTATTTAATTGTCCCGATTCCTTACGCGGTGCAGATCTGCAGCGCGATATCCGAAGCGGAGGCCGCATCCGGCGCATAGTAATCCGCGCCGATGGAATCCTTGTAATTCTCGGTGACAGGCGCGCCGCCGATCATGATGCGGAACTTGTCGCGTACGCCCATCTCAACCGCCTTGTCGACGACGTCCTTCATTACGCCCATCGTGGTGGTTAACAGCGCGGAACAAGCGATAATATTTGCGCTCTGCTCGACCGCTGCCTGCACGAACGCTTCAGGCGCAACGTCCGTACCCAGGTCAACCACTTCGATGCCTTTGCCTTCAAGCATGATCTTCACGAGGTTCTTGCCGATGTCGTGCAGGTCGCCTTTGACCGTGCCCAGTATCGCCTTGCCGCGCGCCTTTACATCGCTGCTCTGGAGCGCAGGCTTTAAAATCTCCATACCGGCGTTCATCGCACGTGCCGCAATGAGTACCTCGGGTACATAGACCTCATTGTTCTTGAACTTCGCGCCGATCACCGCCATGCCGGAGAGCAGACCTTCGCTCAGAATCTTCCCTGCGTCCTCACCATCGGCCAGCGCCTGCGCGACCAGCTCCTTTACCTTGGGCGCCCGGCCCTGCTGCAGAAACGAACCCATCTCCTCAAATATGCTCATAATTCCCCTCCGTTATTTAATAATGCCCCGCTTCTCGCGGTATTTTCCCGGCGTAATGCCGGTATGTTTCTTGAACACCTTGGAAAAGTAGCTCTGGTCGTCGAATCCCGTGAGATACGCCACCTGAGATAATGCTACATCGCTGTCTTTCAATAGCAGCTTGGCGTTGCGCACCCGCACCTCGTTGATGTACGAGGTTAAGTTGATGCCCTTTTCCTCCTTGAACATGCGGCTTAGGTACGATACGCTGAACGCCACGTGTTCGGATATGTCATTGAGCGTAATCCGCTTCATATAGTTTGCGCCGACGTACTCCATCACCTTCTGGATAGTATCGGTATGCTTGGCGTCCGGCGCCGCAAATACGAGGCCGGTAAAGCTTGAAAGCATGCCGGATAGCCAGACGCTTAGATCGTCCAGATTGCTGAAGCGCGCGATTTCTCCCAGATAGTCGCGGTTGAGGCCGAATATACGGCCCGGCTCCGCGCCGCCCTCGATCGCCGCGCGGGACAGCAGCACCAGCAGCTCCGTAACACGCGCTTTGATCTCTTCAAAATCCGCACCAGACGAGAAAAAGATTGCGCCGAGCATATCGTTAAGCGCCCGCTGCGCCGCCGCCTTATCGCCCGAGGCGATATAGCGCTGCAGCTGTTTTTCGGTTTCGAGCGGATAATCGTCCTTGCGCGCTCCGGATTTCATCTCCTCAATCGCGCTGAACATCTCATTGTAGCGCGCGCTCGTCTGCTCCGCGAGGCGAAGGTCCTCGCTGTCCCGGTGTTCCGCGTAAGCCGTGATCATGAACAGCATGTCGGCCAGCGATGATACGCGCTTCGGTTCAATATATGGCAGCTGTTTTGCTGCGTCCTCAATGTCCCTCGTCCCATCCGGGAACAGCTCTGCCAATTCCTCGTCAATAAAGTCCTGAGCGCTGACCATGAGGAACGGCCCGGCAACCAGCCCGTATTCCAAAACGCCCTGATTAAGGCCCGGCGTTGCGATAAACGCAGCCCCCGCCGGGCAGAGAAATTCATATTTGCCGCCCCAGCGCTCCGACTGAACGATGGCATATTCCATCAGGTTGTCACAACGGACGCGCCCGTTCTCGCTTTGTTGTTTGGCAAAGCACGCCGTACAAAAGCTGCATTTGCCGCCCGGCATGATACATTTGTCCGCCATGTCTACTACAAAGCAGTTGACTCCGACCGCGTTGCCGAAGGTGCGCACCAGAGAATGCGCTGTGTCCAGTTTTCCCAAATCTTCACCGCCAAAGAATGCGATTGTTTATAAGCCTATTTTACCACAAATCGATCTGCGTAAAACAGCCTGCGGTTGCTGCGATCTTATGGAAACAGGCGACGGAATGACACTGCTCATTTATTATAATGCGCAGCCTAGTATCCGTATTGTACTATCTTTATATTTTTTGGACAATATTACGATCGCTAGCTTGCTTAACCAATGCTGTATCCTATCTTGACGGCATGGCGCGAATTTTGCTATACTGACGTTGCCTTGGAGAGATGTCTGAGCGGTTGAAAGTGCCGGTCTTGAAAACCGGTGTTGCGCAAGCAACCGTGGGTTCGAATCCCACTCTCTCCGCCAAAAAAGCGTACCACCATAAGGTGGTGCGCTTTTTTGGTGCAGAGTGGGTTTCGAACGCGAGCGTCAAGCAAACGCCACAGTGTGGCGTTTGCAGCGAGACGGGTCGGGATACAGCTAATTAACCGCGCAGCTTCTATGCGGACGTGCTGCCCGCCCACCTCTGACACCCACTCTCCGCCTCACCTTCTGGGATTCGAACGCGAGATTGGCAAGCGAGACGGGTCGGGATACAATCAGATAACCGCGCAGCCTCTATGCGGACGAACTGCCCGCTTACATCTGACACCCACTCTCCGTCTCAGCTTTTGGGTTCGAACGCGAGCGTTAAGCAAACGTGCCAGTGGCACGTTTGCAGCGAGACGGGTCGGAATACAGCCAGATAACCACGAAGCTTCTATGCGGACGTGCTGCCCGCCCACCTCTGACACCCACTCTCCGCCTCACCTTCTGGGATTCGAACGCGAGCGATAACCACCCCAAAAAGCCTCAGCTTTTCGGGGACCCCGGGCGCAACGCCACAGTGTGGCGTTTGCAGCGAGACGGATCGTGATTTGCAAAGTACAACGCCTAAACACACCCCTACTGAAAAAAAGACAAGCAGCACCAAAAAGTCAGCCGGTCAATTCAACTAAGGTATGCTATAATTGATTCTTGTCGGTATTCAGTATACCCTTAAAATCGACATATTTAGAAGGAGGTAAGAATGATGAAAATTCTGGTGATTAATCCCGGCTCCACCTCCACAAAACTCAGTCTGTTTGAAGATGAAACATCACTTTTTGAGGAAAGCGAGTTTCATGACGCCCCTGTTCTGTTGCAGTACCCCTCAGTGAACGACCAGGTTCCCTTTCGTAAACAAGTGATTTTGAACATACTGCGACGGCATGGTTATGTACCTCGGGATGTAGATATATTTGTGGGTCGCGGCGGAAGCGCCTACCCTCAGCGTGCGGGTGTAATGCCAATTGATGACCGGCTCTACCGTGATACATGGAATGCAGTGGGCGGCAGCGAGCATGCAGCAAAGCTGGGTGTGCTGTTGGCCTATGAGTTATGCATGGAGTACGGCGGGAAAATGTTCACGCTCAACCCTACCAATATTGATGAACTTTGCGATTATGCCCGCATAACCGGTATCGCCGGATTGTACCGGAATGCCCAATCACACGCCTTGAATCAAAAAGCCGTAGCCTGTTACCATGCAAAATCCATGGGCAGGCGCTATGAGGACTGCCGCTTTGTGGTTGCCCATATCGACGGCGGCGTAACGGTCAATGCCCATGACTGCGGAAAAATGGTGGACGGAAATGTAGGCTCCGGTGGAGACGGTCCCTATGCCCCCACCCGTATCGGCAGTGTGCCGGTGCTCTGCTTACTGGACTATATAGAGCAGCATTCCCTGGAAGAGGTACGGCTTATGTGTTCCCGTGCCGGAGGCTTTGTCAGCCATTTCGGCACCTCCAATGCGGATAAAGTTCGCGGCATGGTGGAAGCCGGAGACCGGAAAGCGGTTTTGGTGTGGAATGCGATGATTTATCAGATCAGCAAAGAAATCGGAGCAATGAGCACCGTGCTCTGCGGCAAAGTAGATGGCATCGTGTTAACCGGCGGGCTTGTACGCTTTGATGACATTGTGGAGGGTATCCGAAACCGCTGTGGCTGGATTGCCCCAATCACCGTCTACCCCGGAGAAATGGAGCAGGAGGAACTGGCGGGAGCCGTGCTGCGAGTTCTGCGCGGAGAAGAAGATGCGCACCCTTATACCGGAGAACCGGTATGGAAAAGCTTTGATTTCTAGGAACTCGTCAACACACCGTATTATCCCACCGTTAGCGTTCCTC
This sequence comes from Bacillota bacterium, assembly GCA_023390815.1. GTDB lineage: Bacteria > Bacillota > Clostridia > Christensenellales > SZUA-584 > JAEWCC01. The sequence continues at coordinate 9,986 of JAEWCC010000052.1, read as the reverse complement.
ACTGTATAGCCCCTTCTCCGCCAAAAACAGTACCCGTTCGGGTGCTGATTTTTTGATTGAGACGGGATTCGAACACGAGCGATAACCCTTCAGGTGATAAAATTCACTGCTAAATACCGAATTGGATTGAATAAAATATGTATTTGTACTAAAATTAATGTGTAAAAGCTGATAATCGGCTGCGTCTCCTTTGAAGGCCCTTTGGTTGTCCATTTCCCGTTATAGCGCCGTTATCGCAATTGTCTTGCATACGAACTTATCAATTAGTAACAGGCTAAGATCGCCCCCTAAACCAGCATAATTGAGAATACCCGGCAGCTTCAGATCCGCTTCGCTCATGATATCGCTAAAACCCCTGCCGCGCCTTGCCGCGCTCAGGTTGCTGTTTAAAAAACACTAGGAGGGTACGAATGAAAAAACTAACCTTTGCGCTTTTCTATGGAAACAGAGGATTTTTCCCGGGTGAATTGATCGAGTCTGCGCGCGAGGAAATGCGCGCTGCGGTGCATGCGCTGGGCATCGAAACGATTGAATTAGATGCTTCGCTCACACGCTTCGGCGCAGTGGAAACCATCGCAGAGGGCAAGATCTACGCCCGGTTTCTTGAGGAAAACCGCGGTAAATTTGACGGCGTGATACTTTGTCTGCCCAACTTCGGCGACGAAAACGGCGCTGTAGCCGCGCTTCAGGACGCGAATGTGCCCATACTGCTTCAGGCTTATCCCGATGAAATGGGTCTGATGGACTTCGCACACCGCCGCGACGCCTTCTGCGGCAAGCTCTCCATTGCCGATGTGTTCCGCCAATCGGGCATCGCATTTACCACATTCGATCCGCATGTATGCCATCCCTCATCCGACCTGTTCCGCAAACAGCTTATTACGTTTGCCAGCGTATGCAGCGTTGTGAGGCGTCTGTCCCGCTTCAATGTCGGTGCCGTCGGCGCACGTACCACGGTATTTAAAACCATACGCTTTGACGAGCTGACACTGCAAAGCTACGGCATCAATACCGAAACACTCGATCTCTCACAACTGTTCGCGATGATGCGCGAGGTCGATAAGTCCTCCGAGGAGTTCAAATCCGCAAGAGCCAAAATTTCAGCTGTTTCAGACTTCTCGAAGGTTCCGGGTGACCAGATTGATAACCAGGCAGCCCTATACCTCTCACTGAAGAAGATCGCGAAAGATTTTGATCTGGGCGCTATGGGCCTGCGCTGCTGGAACGAGATGCAGAATGAATTCCGCATCACTCCCTGCACCGTGATGGGCATACTCAACGGTGAGGATCTTTCAGTCGCCTGCGAGCTGGATGTGTGCAACGCGATTGCGATGGCCGCCCTGGAAGCAGCGGCAGATCTGCCGGCCATCTGTATGGACTGGAATAATAATTACGGTGACGACCCGGACAAATGCATACTCTTCCATTGCGGTTCGGTCGCATCCGAGCTGATGGTTGAAAAGGGTAGCATCATATCTCACAAGATGCTCGACAAGGGCAAAGAGAACCTTGGCGGAGTCGCCTGGGGCTGCAACCAGGGCCGTGTTAAACCCGGCCCGATGACGTATCTGAGCGCGAAAACCGAAGACGGCATATTGTCTTTCTATCTTGGTGAGGGATATATCACCGACGATGTGATTGAGGAGGGCTACTTTGGCTGCGCGGGCGTGGCAGAGATCGGCGGATTACAGCCGCTGCTTAACGGCATCTGCCGGGAAGGTTTCCGCCATCATGTCAGCCTGACATTGGCCCATGTGGAGGACGCTTTGCGAGAAGCGTTTGACACGTATCTTGGCTACGATATCGTAGAAATCTGAAAACTTCCTGCCAACAGAAAGCGCCGTGGTCCCCGGATCACGGCGCTTATTATTAGTTCCTCTTAAAATGTCAGTGTATTGCGATCCCCACAACCAACAGGATCACAATAAGTGCAATCACCGCCCATACAATTTTATCCATGGTGGCCAGAGGGATCTTGATTTTATCGTATAGCTTATAACGCCTGGGCGTTCTGTTTAGTTCCATCATCTTTCCTCCACCCGGCTATCGCGGCCGTATTATTTCTTGGCAATGTATTTACGTACGTCGATGGACACCGCCAATATGATAATCAAGCCTTTAATAATATATTGCAGATAGGCGTTGATGCCGAGGAAGTACAAGCTGTAGTTGATTGCCTGCAGGATAATACTGCCCACCACGACGCCCGGAATGGTACCGACGCCTCCTGAGAATGACACACCGCCGATGACGCATGCCGATATCGCGTCCAACTCATAGTTGATACCTGTATTTGCACCCACCGACTGCACACGCGCTGCTTCGAGGAATGCCGCAATGCCGTAGCAAACACCGGCTACAAGGAAGACCAGCATGATGGTTTTGGGAACGTTGACGCCCGAAACTGCCGCAGCTTCCGGATTGCCGCCGACGGCAAACATATTCTTGCCCAGCTTTGTCCTCGTCCAGACGATGTGCATGATCACTGCGCAAAGGATAAAATAGAATATAACGTAGGGGATTTTAATGCTGTCAGAAATCTTGACGGTTTTACTGACGATATCAATAAAATTCTGATCAAAGGTTGACAGCGCCTGGGCCGAACCCGAAGGTTGCGATTCAATATAAATCGATGTGCAGCCGTAAGCAATCAGCGTCGTGCCCAGCGTTACAATGAACGCATGCAGATGCAGCTTTGCTACGCCAAACCCGTTGATTAAGCTGAAAATCACCGCGATCAATATGGACAGACCAAAGGGTATCAGCAAATTCACGGGTTCTGTGATCTGCGGGTACATCCTGGAAGAATACGTTACCGACTGCACCAGAGACGCGGTAACCGCAGCGCTTAAGCCAAGCACTCGCCCAATGGAAAGGTCCGTACCGGCCAGCACGATCAGACCTGCGCAGCCAAGTGCGAGTATGCCCTTGGTAGAAGCTTGTTTTAAAATGTTAATCAGGTTGGATGGCTCGATGAACGAAGGCTCAATGATAATGACCACGAGCAAAATAAGACCTAATATGAAGTATAGTGCATAATTGAGCAAAAACGCGCCGACATTTTTTGAGTTCAATTCTCTTGCTTTTTTCATGTGCTCCCCCTCGGTTTCGTTATACGTATTTAGCAGCAAGCCGCATAATCGTTTCCTGTTCGTTTTCTATATCCCCAAAATCCTTGCCGCGCTCCACAATGCCGCTTACGTGACCGTTGCTCATCACAAGTATGCGGTCACAAATACCCAGCAATTCGGGCATCTCCGATGACACCATAATCACGCCCTTGCCTTTATTGGCCAGATCCAATATCAGTTGGTATATCTCGTATTTGGCTCCGACGTCGATGCCGCGTGTAGGTTCATCCAGCAGTAATATCTCAGGATTGGTGAGCAACCACCGGCCGATGATGACTTTTTGCTGATTACCGCCCGAAAGGTATTTGATGTGCGTTCTCTGGCTGGGGGTCTTAACCTTAAGGCTGTCGATGATCCATGAAGTATCCTTGGCGATGTTTCTGTTCGAGAGCAGCACCTTCTTCGCATAGGCGCGTAAATTTGCAATGATGGAGTTAAATTGTATATTCATCTCAGGGAACAGCCCCGTCGCGCGGCGTTCTTCCGTAATCAACGCGAAGCCATTTTTGATAGACGCCGGAGAATTTTTGTTGTGTATGGTTTTCCCGTGCAATAATATCTCTCCGCGTTCGATGGTATTCACTCCGAACAGTGTGCCCAAAAGCTCTGTTCTGCGCGAACCCACCAAACCGGCTATGCCCAGCACCTCGCCCTTGCGCAATTCGAAATTTACATCAATACAGCTCGGGCTGTACTTGCCTGTGATATTCTTAACCTCCAGGAGTATCTCACCCGGTTCGTTAGCCTTTGGCGGGAAGCGATGCTGCATATCCCGGTTTACCATCAGTTTGATAATCTCGTCCGTGCTGAGAGACTTTGATTCCCGTGTGGCAATCCATTGTCCGTCGCGCATAATGGTAACTTCGGAGGATATCCGCAATATTTCATCCATTCTATGGGAGATATAGATGATACCCACGTTATTCTCGCAAAGCTTATTGAGGATTCTGAAAAGATGTGTGACCTCTTCATCCGTCAGAGAGGAGGTGGGCTCATCCAGCACAAGCACTTTGGCATTATAGGATACCGCTTTTGCAATCTCTACCATCTGCCGTTTTGACACGGATAGGTTATATATCATCTCCTTGGGATCGATGTTGATATCCAAATCTTTAAATATTTCTTTTGTTTTATTATACATGAACTTGTGATCCACAAAGCCAAGCTTTGAAGGAAATCTGCCAAGCCACATATTTTCCATGACATTACGGCGAAGCACCTGATTGAGTTCCTGATGTACCATCGCCACACCATTATCAAGCGCATGACGGGGATTAATAAAATTAACGATTTCTCCGTTCATTTTAATCGTTCCGGCGTCTTTTTTGTAAATTCCAAAGAGGCATTTCATTAAAGTGCTTTTACCGGCACCATTCTCCCCCATCAACGCATGAACAGTGCCGCTTTTTAACTTGAATTGCGCGTGATTCAATGCCTGGACGCCTGGGAACTGTTTGTCAATATCGATCATTTCCAATATATAGTTTTGTTCCATGCGTACCACCTCAAATATAATAGGGAAAGAGGTGCTTAAAAACTTTTGTGCTTTCAAGCACCTCTCCATTCATACTAATTGCCCCGCCTTAAAATCCGGCGGAAATTGGTTATACTCAGCCCGTAATCTTTGCATAGGGGATACGGATCGAGTAGCCGTCTTCAGCCATCTTATAGTCGGTTCCATCGAGCCAGCCCTTACCCGTAGCGCCATTGATGGCCAGCAGTATAACGGCTTTGCCCATCGCATCGCCATCCTGCTTCACCGTGGCGGTCATCTTGCCGGCCGAAATCGCTTCCAGCGCAGCGTCAACCGCGTCCACGCCGATTACGACGATCTTCGGGTCGCCTTCCACGCCGGTATTGTAGCCTTCAGCGTTGAGGGCAGCAATCGCGCCAAGTCCCATCATGTCGTTGTTCACAAAGATCACTTCCGCTTTGGAACCATAGCTTGCAAACGCGGCGGTCATGGCTTCCTGAGCCTGAGCCTGATCCCAGTTGCAGACGAGGGTTTCGCCCAGCTGCTCCAGCTGAAGGCCCTTCGCAATAGCGGTCTCAACCGAGTACTTCGTACGGGCAATGGCTTCCGGGTTGTTGGCTTCGCCCTCGAACATCAGATACTGCAGTTTGCCGTCGCCGTTGAGGTCGATGGACTTATCCGCAGCATACAGATCGGCCAAGATCTCGCCCTGCATATCGCCAGCTTCGCGCGGGGTTGTGCCGACAAATATGGAGCCCTCGAGAATAGAGGGATCAACGGGTTCCTTGTTATAGAAGAGGAACGGAACGTCGTTTTCATGCGCCAGATCAACAAGCTGCTGACCCGAAGCAACTTCTGCCAGGTTGATGATAACAAAGTCGGGTTTCTGTGCAAACATGACGGTCGCTTGCTCAAGCTGAGTCGCCATGCTGTCATTGGCATCCTGCATATCGAGATTAATCTTGATACCCATCTGGGTTCCGATTTCATCCGCGTATTTTTCCATCGCAGTACGAACGGTGGAACCGTAAGCATCATCATACTTCCATACAAGAACGCCGATGTTCAGCTCGGTAGCAGCTGCTTCCGAAGGTGATTCAACTGCTTCAGAGGGGGCAGCCTGAGATTCCGAAACCTCTGCCGAGGGAGACTCGCTCACTGTGGGCGAACCGCACCCAACCATAGCAAAGGCCATAACCAATGCCAGCAAAACAACCAACAATTTCTTCATTACTTATCCTCCTATTTTTTGATCGTTATAGAAGGGAGCTAAAAAATGCTCCCATTATAACCAAGTGGAACAAAACCGGATTACTTTTTGTTTATGATATACCGTCTGGAGAAACCAAGCTGCCTGATACTGTACCTTATGACGCGCAAAGATGCCGATCCGTTTACTAACAGTTAATAATTATGGATAATGTTATTACTCTACTATTATAACTTGCGTTATCATGACAATCAAACGTTCAATCTGGATATTTTTATCCTAACAGGCTAAATATTTATCCCGGCTAAACGATATTGGGACAGATCAGTGAGATTGCTAGATATTTATGATCAATAATATTCTATTAGCTTATGTTGACGATTATATTGAGAAACACCAAGACAGGACGAAATCAACGATCAAATCAGCCAGCGGATAAAAATCACGACAGCCGCCAGCGGTGTGAACATCCATCTTCACAATCATATTCCAGCTAATCTATTGTCACATTTTTTCTCTTATCAATTCTGCCGTTAAAGCAAATAATACCCGTAGAATGTTGTAGGAAGCAGGAACTTATGTACAGAATCACATTGGCGGTTCTATCCGTTTTAGCCTGCCTTAAGTGGGGCTCATGGAGACGGTGGAAGGAATTTTACTCGACTATACTTTATGGCATCATCGGGGATTTGGCCTATAACTTCGTTTTCTACAACCACTTGCTTTGGCAGTATGAGAACTTTATTAATCATACGGTGAGCGATCTCTTTAATGCTTTTCTGGTATTCCCGTGGATTATCATCATCGTTTTTTCCCACTGGCCTCAGGGCAAGTTAAAGCAGACTGCGTATATACTTGCCTGGTCAGTTGGTCTGTCTGCAACCGAATACGTGTCCGTCCTACTTGGTTACTTTTCGTACCATAACGAGTGGAATATATTTTGGTCTGCTGCCGTTTATGTCGGTGCATTCATTCTGCTGCGCCTGCACTTTAAGCACCCGCTTATTGTCTGGCCAATTTCGGCAGCCCTTACCGCTGTCATCGCAGTTGTGTTTAAGCTGCCTTACGAAGTCATAAAATAAAGGCCGAACGCAGTGCAAAGCGGATCATTGTCCATTATTGTTGCGCGCGCCGGGAGCGCGGGTGTCGTCCTTGTTGCGCATATACTGTTGCCTCTTGGGCGAAGAACGTTTGCCGAAAATAAACGACCTCACCGTGTCATAGGTGTTGAACGGCGCCCACGGAGCCATAAAGGGTATACCGAAGCTGTCCGACGAGACTTGTACCGAGAGTATCAGCGTAATTGCCAGCGAAAAGCCGTAGAAGCCGAAAAAGCCAGTCAGTATGATGATCAAAAACTTCAGTATACGCATTGGATTCGCAAGTGAAAAATCCGGTATCGCAAACGTGGAAAGAAACGAGATGGAAGCCAAAATCAGCAGCAGCGGCGAATAAATGCCGGAACTCGTCGCCGCTCCCCCGATGATGATTGCGCCTACGATGGCGATCGCGGAGCCGATTTTGATGGGCACGCGCAGCAATGCCTCACGCATCAGCTCTATGATGAGTTCGAGGGACAGCACAGCGAGCAACGCCGAAAACGGCGCGCGCGACCGCATCTGTGCAAATGTGACGATATATTGCGCCGGCATGGCGTCGGGGTGGAATGATGAGAGTGCCACGTATACCGCTGTCAGCGTGACAGAGAATGTCACTGCGATAAAGCGAAGGAGACGCATGAACAGGCCGAAGAATTTATTCTCGTACCTGTCGTCACACGACTGAAGAAATTCCGTATATACGATGGGTGCTTGCAGCGCGATGCAGCTGCCGTCCACAAGTATAATGACCTTGCCTTCAAGCAGTTTCTCGACCGCCATGTCGGAACGCTCAATCATGCCCATCTGCGGGAAAAGGGCGTTCTTATTGTTCTTCAGGAACCCCTGCAGCTCTCCCGACTCATATATCCCGTCTGTCTGTATGCCATCTATCCTTTTATTGACTTCCTGAACGACCGCTGGATTAGCTACATCTTCCAGGTAAACAACGGCCACTGTCGACTTGGTTCTGGCCCCCACCTCCTTCTTCTCAATACGTATGTTTCCGTCCTTGAGGCGGTAGCGCAGCAGAGAGAGGTTCGTGTCAAGCGTCTCCACAAAAGAATCCCTTGGCCCGCGCGAGGAATACATCAGTTCCGGAGGTGTAACCGAGCGATTTACGACCTTTTTACTGTTGACGATGATGAACTGCGCATCGTTGCTGAACAGTATAACAGTCTGGCCATTTAATATATTGGACTCAACATCCTGCATGTTTTGGTCGAGCATACATTGATCCGAGTATAGTATGTGGTCCATCGTCTGCGCTGCGTTCATCGTTTTGCCGCTGTCGGCGCAGTATTGTATCATCGGTTTCACGATGAAATCGGACAACCCCTCACGATCGACGAGCTGGGCGATATAGCAGATAAACGCATTACCGCCCTGATACGGTATGGTCCTGACCTGCAAATCAATCTGCTTGGTTTTAAGCTGCTCCACAAGCTCCGCAGCCGCGCTTTTTCTCATCTATTTTCCTTCCCCGCTTGGGTTATAGTCCACCGATTCGGTTTGCAAGATATCCACATTCACGCTGATAGAAAACACAGCTCTTTTAAACTCGCTCTCCCAGTCCATCTGTTCGAAAACGTCGGGATATCGGATACGGAACAGTTCGCTGAACGAAAGATAATCGCATCCGTACGACTGCGAAAGCGCAACCGCCTGCGATATGTCCTGCAGCAGCTGCTGGCAGAGCCCCGCCTCGATCGCATTTTCGACCTGCGGTGTGATGGGATCGTTGCTGGAAGGGTAAAGATGTGTAGACTTAAACCCAAAGTTTAAATGAAACTCAACCGTGCCGTCTTTATAAACCGGCGTAACGTTAAAAGACGTCAGCTCCGTTTCCAGCGAGAATTGTTTATCCCCCAGCGGCACAACATAGTTGAACATCGCCTTGCCCCCACTTTGTCCCAAAACGATGCATATAATGCCGCGGGACTCTGCATAAGGTATGAAGCCTTCACGGGTTCCGCCCGAGAACGCCGTATACCCGATAAGCGATATCTGCCCATCCACAACAGAAAGCGTCGACAGCAAATAGCAAGGATTTGGGGACGCCAGCTTCTCGAGGAGTTCGGCCAGAGACACATGGAATGTCGATCCCAATTTTAGCATGGTTTCCAGCGAATCCTCGACTGCAAAGCCCACCGTCGACTCGTTCGCGGGTCTGATGCCCAGAAAATCCGCCGGGTCATCGGGCGTGACGATAACGTCCATGTTTTTGCGGTAGTCGATCATCTGTCGCACGCGGTAGGCGTATTCCTCGATGCCGTGGTCCGTCATGCTCTCCGTAAGGATCAGCGCCTGCACCGCACCCAGAAAAATAGGTTTATTGAGCAGCTTGTCAAGCGCTATGCGCGCTTCCGCAAAGCTTTTTCCGGAAGCCTTGATAATATTAGTATCTTGTATTTCACCGCCCCCCTGCTCGCTGCGTTGGCCCTGTATTTTGGAGCTGATGGCTGCGACCTCAACATAAAAAGAATAATCGCCGTCGCTGTAATCCACCAAGACGGCTGTGCAGATATCCCGGTCTTCGACGGGTAAAGAATCCCAGCACCCCGCAGTTAGCAATATCATGCCCGAAGCTAATGCAATTTTAAGCGCCTTTTTTACCATGCTTTTTCACCTTTGCTATAATAGTTAACGTCACGGGTATCAGAAATGAAGCCATCACGCCGGTATAGCCGAGCACTACACGCAATATATCCGATATATCTTTGATGCCAAGCGTCAAAATGCTCGCGAAATAAATTACAACGCCTGTGGAAACTACGATGACCATTCGGTTAGCCTTGGGTAGTATTTTACACAAGTATTCAACGATTGCCACATATACAACTGCTTTTCCAATAAATGTACGGACAAAGCCAAATGTCATGTATAGTATATCCACGCGCTGAAAAAACTCTATCGCTTTATATTCCACCAACCGTATGGCGTCAATCAACGGGTAGGTATGGTATACGATCTCATTCAAGCCAATCTCTGCGTAACATCCAAAAACGTCAAGAATATAGAATAGCCCGATCGCAATCATGGTGAAAAAAATGGTTTTGGGTGCCTTTTTGTTC
>JAEWCC010000005.1 GCA_023390815.1 Bacillota bacterium | reverse complement strand
AGCCTTTATCACGGGGTGCGGCTGAAGGGCGAAAAGGGCGTTATCCGGATCAGCGCGTTTGAACGGGACGGAGCGGTTCACGTATCCGTATACGATACGGGCGTGGGCATGACGCAGGAAAAGATAGACGAAGTACTATCGGGCGCTACCGCCGATGAAAACGCGCTTTCGGGTTTTGGGCTTAAAGGCACCATCGAGCGTATCCGCTACTACTGCAACTATGAGGACGTCATCGTGATACGCAGCGAACCCGGGGAGTTTACCGAGATCGAAATCATCATTCCAAAAAAGAGATAGAGCGAGGTCATCTTATGTTTCGAGTGATGCTCATCGACGATGAAGAGCCGACCCGCATGCTGCTCCGCAAATCCATCGATTGGGAGTCGCTGGGTCTGGAGGTGGTGGGCGAGGCTGGCAGCGGCATCGAAGCCATCAACAAGATTGACGAACTGCGGCCGCATATCGCGTTCGTGGATGTCTGTATGCCGTTCATGGGCGGCATCGAGTTCTCGAAGCTGGCAACCAGCCGGTATCCGCGCCTTAAAATTATTATCCTCACCGCGTTTGACGAGTTTGAATACGCGCGCCAGTGCGTCGGCATGCCGGTCTGCGGCTATATACTAAAGCCCATCGTGCGCTCGGAAATCTACGAGATACTGAAGAAAGTCGTCCGGGTGATTGAAGAGCCCGCCCGTGAGCCCGAAGGCAGCTGCGAGATCGAGCCATCCACCATTCAGCGCATCGCGCGGTATGTGGAGGAGCATTATACAGACTCCAGCCTCAATCTGACATTCATCGCCCAGACCTTTGGTTTTAACTCCAGCTATTTAAGCCGCCGTTTCAAAGCGGAAATTGGCAGCTCGTTTGTGGAACATCTGACGGAATGCCGGATGAAAAAGGCGATCCACATGGCCAAGGCGAACGAAAAGATGTTCAGCGCCGCAACGGCTGTGGGCATACCGGATCCCAATTACTTTGGGCGCTGCTTTAAAAAGTATACCGGAATCAGCTATTCGGAGTATTGCAAACGGCTTACAGGCCTTGACCATTACGGTAAGGCCGATAAGGATACCCTGCCGTCCTGAGCTTTACCGCAACGGGCAGAAAACATCACACAGGCTTAATTGCGGCTCCACTTTACCGCTTTAAGCGTGAAAAAAGGAGGCAAGATTTTTCCGCATCGGTTTGCGGTGCAGCAGTGTGGAGACCTGCTGCAATGTCGGCGTCCCTTCGGGGCGGCGGCGAGCCGCGCAGGCAAAGGCCGCGCGGCAGAACCGTGAAGTTATGGCGAAGGTTGTACTGAAAAATATCAAAAAGGTGTATGAGAAAAACGTGGTGGCGGTGGAGGATTTCAACCTCGAAATTGCCGATAAGGAATTTGTGGTGCTCGTCGGCCCGTCGGGCTGCGGAAAATCCACCACGCTGCGCATGGTGGCGGGGCTGGAGGAGATCACGGAGGGCGAGCTTTATATCGGGGACCGGTTAGTCAATCAGGTCCCGCCCAAGGACCGCGATATCGCGATGGTATTCCAGAACTATGCGCTGTATCCGCATATGACCGTCTACGAAAACCTCGCGTTTTCGCTGCAGCTGCGCAAGGTTACCCAAACGGAGGAAAACGCGGAGGCGCGCGGGCTTTCCGACGCGGAGGAACCTCCCCGGGTGAAGCTGCGCAAGCTGTCCAAGGCGGAGATTGACGCCAAGGTGAAGGCGGCGGCGGAGATCCTTGAGATTACGGACCTTTTAAAGCGTAAACCCAAGCAGCTGTCGGGCGGCCAGCGCCAGCGTGTGGCGATCGGCCGCGCCATCGTGCGCGAGCCCAAGGTGTTTTTAATGGACGAACCGCTTTCCAACCTGGACGCAAAGCTGCGCAACCAGATGCGCGCCGAACTGATTAAGCTGCGCCAGCGCATCAATACCACGTTCATCTATGTCACGCACGACCAGATTGAGGCGATGACGCTGGGCGACCGGATCGTGATTATGAAGGACGGCTTCATTCAACAGATCGGCACGCCCCAGGATGTATTCAACTGCCCGGCCAACACGTTTGTCGCGGGGTTTATCGGTACGCCGAAGATGAACTTTTTCCCCGCGGAGCTTTGCCTGTCGGGCGGGGAATACAGCGTGAATGTCGCGGGAATCCGCCTCTCGCTGCCGGATGACAAACAAAGAAAATTGCACAGAAAAGGGCAGGGGCCCAGTAACATTCTGCTCGGAGTCCGTCCCGAGCATGTGAGCCTCGCAGTGCCGGGCGATCCGCTCGCGATCAAAGCCAAGGTGGATTTATCCGAAATGATGGGCAGCGAGGTGTATTTGCATGTGGCGGTTGGAGATATCGACGTCGTGATCCGCGTGCCGAATACGGAAGCCAACAGGACTTTGTTTGTTTCCGGCAGCGGCAGCGAGGTGTATTTCTCCGCACCCGGTGATCTAGTGCACCTGTTTGATATGGAGACCGAGAAGAACCTGCTCGATTGAACGACCCTGCATGGGCTCCGTACGATGCTTTGCGTGCGGGGCCTTATTTTTAATGTAATGAAAAGGAAAATGCGCAATTGGAGCGAATAGTACAGCGTAAGGATTGATCGGCTTGATGATGAGAAAAGGAGCGTAGCATGAAGAAAGAGTTTTTTGGGGTTTTAGCGGAAGGACGTGAGGCAAGCATTTATACGATTGGCAATTCGTCGGGGCTTACCGCCCGGATCAGCGACTTTGGCGGCGTTTTGGTGAACCTTTATGTCAGGGACAGGGACGGGGGGCTGCGGGATGTGGTGCTGGGCTACGACCGCCTTGCCGGTTACGAAAAGAACTCCTGCTATTTTGGCGCGCTGATCGGCCGGAACGGCAACCGCATCGGCGGGGCCCGGTTTAGCATCGACGGGACGGAGTACCAACTGGACAGCAACGAGCGCGCCAACCAGCTGCACGGCGGTTTTGAGGGCTTTGACAAGAAGCTGTGGCATGCAGAGCAGACCGAAAACAGCCTGAAGCTCACGCTTATGAGCGCCGACGGAGATCAGAAGTACCCGGGTAACCTGGTCGTCTGCGTGGTCTATACGGTCACGGAGGACAACGCGCTATGTATTGCGTACCGCGGCATGGCGGATCGCAAGACGATATTCAACATGACGAACCACGCCTATTTCAACCTCGGCGGGCAGGACGAGCACGATATATTGGACCACGTGCTGCGCATCGATTCGGACGCGATTACCGCGGTGGACGAAGCGCTGATTCCGACCGGAGAGCTGATGCCGGTTACCGGAACGCCTTTTGATTTCCGCAGCCCCAAGAAGATCGGGTGGGATATCGGTGCGGACCACGTTCAGCTCAAAATCGCGGGCGGTTACGACCACAACTTCGCGCTGCGAAGTGGTAATGCGGCGGAGGCTTACTGCGAGACTTCGGGCATCGCCATGAAAGTGACGACGAGCTCGCCGGGCGTACAGCTTTACACGGGCAACTTCCTCGATGAAAACGTCGTCATGAAGGGAGAGAGCCGCGCCAACAAAAACCGCGCTTTCTGCCTGGAGACGCAGTATTACCCGGATGCGGTCAACCACGCGAATTTCGAGTCGCCCGTGATCGAAGCGGGACAGTGCAAGGAATACTTTACGCGCTTCGAATTTTCCGTGAGGTAGGAAAGCGCCTTTACGTCGGGTAAAACACGCCCGGTTCAGGAATAATAAGCACAATAAAATAAAAAGGAGTTTTCCATGTCAACGAAGACAGGGAGGGTTCTATGTATTATCGCCGGAATACTGGCGGTCGCCGCGGGTTTATTCCTTGCACTCACTGCACGGGATATATGGCCGCTGGTCATTGGAATTCCGTGCATGCTCGGCGGAGTGTCTGGCATCGCGGCGGGTATTGCACTTGGCAGGAACGAGCGCGCTTCGGAAGGGCTGTTGGTGGCGGCGGCGGTTGCCAGCTTTGTTTGCCTTAATCTTGTATCCGCGATCGTTTTTATAGCCGTACGGGGATATGGATTTCAGGCGGCCGTAGGCTCCGATCTGCAGCGCGCAAACGGATAAAGCGGCAGATATAAGATTAATATGGACGCAGCAAAAGGCGCTATTTTCGGGCGTCTTTTTGCTAAGAGATCAACCGTTGAAATTTACATTCTACCTCATGCAAAATGACACCAAGAATCCGCAAAATAGTTTTAAAGCCAAAAGAGAAGTGCATGGTATAATATCTGCAAGAAGGAAGGTGCGATATGCGATTTAAGGTGATTGCCTGTAAAGCGCTGCAGCGCGAAATCAGCTTGCTTGCCGCGGGAACGGATGCGATGCTCGATATTACCTATATGCGACAGGGCCTGCACGATACGCCCGATTTGTTGCGCGCCGCGCTGCAAAAGGAGATTGACGCGGTGGACGGCGACAACGATATGCACACCAATGAAGCCCGGCTGAGCCGCTGCTTCGACGCGATTCTTTTGGGGTATGGATTGTGCTCCAACGGGGTCTGCGGCGTTACATCTCAAAAGCATAAGCTCATCGTGCCGCGCAGCGACGATTGCATCGGGTTGTTTTTGGGATCCTATCAGAAGTATCGCGAATATTTCGATCAGCATCCCGGTACCTACTGGTATAACGCGTCGTGGATTGAAAACGCCTACACGCCTTCCGAGCAAAACCGCAAGCTGATGCTGGCGGAGTATACCGAAAAGTACGGCGAGGATAACGCGGAGTATCTTGTGGATGCGCAGAGTACCACCAAAAACTACAACAACGCGGCGTATATCGCGTGGGACGGGCTTAACTTTCCGCAGTACGAGCAGTACACGCGCGAGGCGGCGGATTACTTCGGCTGGCAATTTAACAAGGTAAAGGGCGACAGCGGCTGGCTGTCGGACATGCTTTCCGGCAGGTTTGACGAGCGGTTTGCGGTCGCGCAGCCGGGCGAAAGCTTTACACAGGACTATTCGGGTGGCGTCATCCGCGCATGCCCACATTGCAAGGAGACAACATGAGCGAACCTATCTGCACGGGGGCTTGCATATTCGGCAAATGCCCCAACAAAACGTGTGTAAAATACAGCCAGGGCGGCGCGCACCGCGCCATCAAGGCAGAGATGTCGATACTCACGAGCGGCAACCTGCCCAAAGGGCCGACCGGCAAGAGCGGTTTCGGCATCGCGGTCGATATCGGCACGACCACCGTTGCCGCATACCTTTATGATTTTGACAAGGGCGAGTGCGTCGCGGTGGAGAGCGCCATCAATCCGCAGGTCACGTTCGGCGTGGACGTGATCTCGCGCATCAAATACTGCCGGGACCAGGAAGACGGCGTTCACGAGCTGGCCGCATCCATCAGAACTTGCATCAATACGCTATCCGCCGCATTGTGCGGAAAACAGGGGATTGAACCGGCGCAGATTATTGAAATGGCCGTTACGGGCAACACGACGATGCTGCATCTGTTTACCGATACGGACCCATCCTCTATGGGCGAAGCGCCGTTTACGGTGCCGGACTATTTCGGATATACGAAAAACGCTTCGCAGCTTGGGCTCATCTGCGGCGGGGAAGTTTATATCGCGCGGTGTATGTCGGCGTTCGTAGGCGGCGACATTACCTCGGCCATCCTTTCCTCCGGCATGCGGGAGGACGACGCTTCGCTTCTGCTCGATATCGGCACCAACGGCGAAGTGGCGCTGCACGCGAACGGCAAGCTTTATGTCACCTCTACCGCGGCAGGGCCCGCGTTCGAGGGCTCGGAGCTCTTCTGCGGCATGGCGGCGGTTAAGGGCGCGGTCAGCGCTGTCTATCCGCTCTCGGGCGAACTGCAGACCTCTGTGATTGGGGGCGTCAGCCCCAAGGGTATCTGCGGCTCCGGCGTGATCGACGCGATTGCGCTGATGAAGACCTCAGGCGCGATGGACGAAACCGGGCGAATTCTGGACAGCCCGCTTACCACTGCCGTGGACGGAGCGCCTGCGTTCATGGTCTGCGAGGGGGTCTATATCACGCAGCGGGACGTAAGGCGAATTCAGACGGCGAAATCCGCCATCGCGGCAGGCACGCTGGCGCTGGTCAACCGCGCGGGGCTTTCGATCGGTGATATCAGCCGTGTATACCTCGCGGGCGGCTTTGGAAACTACATGGACGAGGAGAATGCGATCACCATCGGGCTGCTGCCCGAGGAATCCCGGAACATCATTAAAAATATTGGAAATGCGGCGGGCGCGGGGGCAGGAATGGCGCTGGTCAAGGGCGAATATATATCCGAGCACCGCAGCATTGCCGATGCAGCGCAGCACGTGGAACTCAGCACGGATGCTTATTTCATGGAGAAATATATTGACTGCATGATGTTTTAAGGAGGATCGGATGACGAAGACCTCGAAGATGATTGGGTATGTGGGTTTGGGGGGTGCAGTCCTTTTTCTGATCGGGATCATTGCGGCGACAGCCAGCTTTGAAAATGGTGTATATTCCCCCTTGAGCTGTTTTGTGACGGAGCTGGGCCACTATGCGGGCAAGTACCTTTCCGCCACGTCGGCGCTGTTTTTTAACATCGGCATTGTCGCGTTTGGGCTGACCTTCGGATTGCAGATGATCTGGCGCGGCAACCAAAACGGTACGACGCTCTATGCGGCGATCGGCCTCCTCGGTGCGCTGACGGGCGTGCTCGCCGTGGCGCAGGGTATTTTCACTCTCAACTATGTGCAGTACCATTATATCGTGGTAACTGCGTTTTATTTTTCAGCCGTCGTCCTCTGCGTTCTGCAGATTGCGGCATGGCTGCGCGGCGAAAGAACCGAGCGCTTTGGCTTAGGGCTGCTGATTCTCGTGTTTGTTGCAGCGGCGCTCTGCTTTGCCTCGGGTGCTTTCACGGCGCTGGGCGGCTTTTCGCAGGTGCTCCGGGAGGATATATCGGGTGCCGGGCGGCTGCTTGTCGTGCCGTTCGCGGTGGTCGGCTGGCTCGCGATGGCGGCTGTGTGGGCGTTTAGCCTCCTGCTGTCCCTGAGCACGGCGCTGACTCCGGCGCACGCTGCGGGAACTAAAAAGTCCGGTAAACGCTACAACGATTTCGCACTGTAATAAAGTAATGTTGATATAAGACCAAGGCGGCTGGATGCCATGTATTGACTTGACTATCATCATTTAAGGATCTACCCGGTTCTGCGTAATACAGGAACGTGCTCAAACACGTTCCTTTTTATATCTGCTCTAATCATGTCAATATCAGTATTCACTGTATGGGAGATAGCGGAAAAATTTTGAGGAATATAGTACAGAGGCCTTGTTTGTACTGAGTAAAACCGGGTTATTTCTATGATAACTGCAACTGATGTATACAAAGGAGTATCGGCAATGCGGAAAATCAAGAAGCCCGTTTCTACATTTTTATCCATTTTACTTCTGACAGCGGCTTTATCCGGCGGATTCGCGCTCGCTGGAGAATTGGACAACGTCAATATTAATATCAGGCAGGACGATTTGCTCGACATCGTTCTTACGCTTGGCAAGAGTGATTCGCAGGTGACGACCTTCGCGGAAGATCTTACGGCGGCATTGGTCGATAAAGGCGTCCCGGAGGATAATATCAACATCACCGCAGTGGAAGCGAACGAGGTCAGCGCGGGAAATACCTCGTCCGGATGGAAGATCTACGATCACTATGGCAGTTGGGGCGAAGATCCGTATCCCAGTCCGGATAATACGCATTCCGGGCAAAACCATATCATTGTGAAAAACAGTGGGCAGCAGATTACCTTTTATGGATATGGCGTCCCTGCCTATATCGATTTTATGGTTATGCCCAACAGCGATTCCACCGAAAAAACCTTTACGTTCACGATGGATGATGCAAATATTAAATCCCACAGCATGCTCGGTGCCGGTTTCCTGTTTAATACGCAGATCACGAACCTTGGCAGCTATTCGACGCAGACGATTTCCGGGAGGTCCACCGTAACGGATTCGGCGCTGAACAGCCAGTACATCAGCGGGTATCTGATTATGATGTACAAATCAGGCTCCGGTTCGTATCCGATCCTATACAGGATCGATAATATGTCCATGAAGAGCTTCCATGATTCCGCATCGAACGTTATGTCGGCGACGGGCTCGACCGCTGGAATCACATTGCTGCAAAGCTATTCCGGCAATCTGTTGAGCGGCACCCACTCCATCACCGTCAAGGTATCGGGGGATACCGTGAATATGACGGATACCGTGGGAGGGACGACCAAAACGCTGAACTATACGGGCCTTTCCGATACGGGTTCGTACGGATTCGGCCCGGTAAGCATCTATAACAGCCACAGCTGCAATGAACTCTCCTGGTTCAACTTTGAAAACCTCCACATGGAAACCACATCGGCAAGGCGGTTCTCCGAAGTGATCCGCGAACCCGAATGGCGGGATGGATCCAAGCGTTTCATTATCAACGCGGAGGATGGCGCAGTCAGTGATTTCTCGGACGCTGCGGCGCTGGGCGAAATACTCGCGCGCCTCGGCAACGAAGGCATCCACTATATCGGCTGGGGTAAAAACGCGGCGGATGGCACCGCATTTGTCACCAAGAACAGTGGGAATGGCACGTATGTCGATAAGACCGTCGGCCAAACGGACAGCTACGCGGAACAAATCGCGGCCATGGCGGTCTATATCTATAACAACTACTATAACAGTGTGGAAAACGATACCGAATATCTGGTTTACGGCAAGCAAAGCTCGATGTCCGTCTCCCCTGAATCCGCGCGGACAAATACGGCGGATGAAAGCTGGCCCAATGGCAGATGGCGGGTAGACCAGAACCCGGATTATTATGAGAACCCAACCGGCACGGTCCCATATGATAATCTCTATCTGAATAACCTCGATATCTCGTTTACCGAGACCGGGGAATATAAGATCTACTATCAGGACGAGCTGCTCAAAACAGTCTATGTGCACCGCAAGCCTGTTGCGGGGTTCTCGGTCAGCATGGACGCCAGCCATAATGTGACCATTACCGACAACGCGTATGACCCGGACACCCAGTCCGCGCCGGACAAGGGCATTGAATCGGCTATCTGGAAATATAAAAAGACAACTGACACCGAGTGGACAGACGGTAAACCGGAAACGCTGGAGTCCGGCTATAACTTCATTATCATGCAAACCGTCACAGACAACTACGGTGTGGCCAGTACGCCGTATTACCGGTATGTCAGCACGGTTGCGGGTGCGGAGACGGCACCAGTGGCCGAATTTACCGTGACGCCTTCGACGCTGCTGACCTACATTTCGAATACCCTCTCATATTCGGATACGTCGTACGACCCATCAGGCGCATCCATATCATCGCGTCAATGGACGATCACCAAGGATGGCGCAACGGCACCATTGTATACAGGTTCCACGGCCATGACGGACTTTACCGGTGTGGCGGCTGGACGGTATAAGATCTCGCTTGCGGTAACCAGTTCGGAGGGCGTTACGTCGGAGGAGGTATCCCGGTACCTGACGGTAGTGCGGGATACGGCGGCGCCCATCGCCGCTTCCGACCCCGCAAGCGGTTCATATAACACCCCGAAGACCGTCACGTTAACGTTCAGCGATGAAACGGGAGGCAGCGGATTCAGCTACCGGTACGCGGTGGTTACTCATTCCACGGATATACCCGCCACTTGGGGCTCGATGGGCACCAACAGCACGTATAGCGTAGCCGTGGAAACGCCGGGCGTCAACTATATTCACTATAAGATCCGTGACTATGCAGGAAATGAAGCGACTGGATATTTCGGGCCGTTTACTATCACCGATATCTCCGCGCCTACCGCACCCGTAATCAGCGTATCCCCCGCGTATGCAGACGGTACATGGACAAATCAAACGAGTACTGTTTCGGCAGCCGGGTCCACAGACGACTTTACTGCAGATGAGGACATCATTTATCTGGTTTCGACGGATGGTACCAGCTTTATACCGGGCGACAGCGTGGTGCTCTCTACGACCGGAACGCATACGGTTTACTTTAAAGTGACGGACGGCAGCAGCAATTCCACAACAGTTAGCAGGACCGTCAAGATCGATATGGACAGCCCCGCTATGCCCGACATAACGCTGACTTCGGATGGCTCAAGCTATACGGAGGGCGCCTGGGCTGCGCACAGTGTGGCCGCCTCGCTTTCGGGCGGCTTGGATACAGGCGGCAGCGGGTTCTCGGGTTACCAGTATAAGATCGGCAATGGGGATTGGCAGAGCGGCAGCAGCTATGTGTTTAACAGCTCGGGCGAGTTTACGATTTATTACCGCAGCATGGATGCGGTGGGCAACACGTCGGAAGCCGGATCAAAAAATGTTAAAGTCGACTTGGAAGCGCCGGGCGAGCCGACGATCCAATACGATCCCGAATATACCACCGAGTGGACCAATCAGACGATTACGTTGACAGCGCAGCTGGCCTCCGATAACCTGACGGACCCGGCAGACATCACATACGAGGTTTCAACCGACGACGTGACGTTTACGGCAGGCAACGGCATCATGCTAAGCGATGAAGGCGAACATACCGTGTATTTCCGGGTAACTGACGCGGGCGGCAATACCACGACGGTCAGCCGGACAGTGAATATTGACAAGACGCCGTCCGCGGTGCCGGATATTGTGATGGTATCGAACGGAGAAACCTATACCGAAGACACATGGACGCCCGCAAGCGTGGAGTTTACGCTGAGCGGCGGCGCAGATACGGGCGGCAGCGGGCTTGCCGGTTATCAATACCGGATTAACGACGGGGACTGGCAGAACGGCGACTCCTATACGCTGGACGCTTCGGGGGTGTATACGGTCCGTTACCGCGGTGTGGATGAAGCGGGCAATTACTCCGACGCAGGCTCGAAAACTGTGAAGATCGATCTCGATGCGCCCGAAGATTTTTCGTTCCGCACGAGTATCACGACGATCGACAGCATCGATATCGCAGCGGAAACGACGGATACTCTTTCCGGCGTAAGCGCGTACCGCGTATTCAACGGAACGGGTTGGTCGGATTGGCAGTCCTCCGTGAATCAAACGCTGTCGGGCTATACGAGAGCCCAGACTGTTACGCTCAAGGTGGAAGCCAGGGACGCGGTCGGCAATGTACGAGTGGCAGAGGGTACGGTAACGACGCTGCTCAATACGGTGCCGAAGGCTGCCGGCGATACGTATACCATGAATGAGGACGCGGGCAGGAAGGTGCTGGACGTGCTGATCAATGATAAGGACGCGGATGCGGGCGACTCGCTGACGGTATCGGAGATCTCGCAGCTGTCCGATCCGGATTTCGGAACGCTGACATTGTCCGGCGGGACCGTCCAGTTCAAGCCCGCCGCGGATTGTAACGGCACGGCAACATTTACGTATACCGCCAAGGATCTGTACAATGCGACTTCGATAGCCTCTGTTACACTGACTGTCGCGCCCGTCAACGATGCACCGGTGGCTGCAGATGACAAGGTGTCCGCCAAGGAGGACACGGAATCGACATTTGCAGTGCTGAAAAACGACGTGGATATCGACAGCCAGATTGGGGTCTCATCGTTCACGCAGCCAAGCCACGGTACGGTGACAAGGAATGGATCCGGATTGAAATACATGCCCGAATTCGACTATAACGGCAGCGATTCGTTCACCTATACGATAACGGACGGCGAATATCCGAGTACGGCAACGGTATCGATTACGGTGGAGAGCGTCAACGACGAGCCGGTGGTTTCAGACGACGAAGCCTCCACCTATTACGGGCAGCAGGTGAAAATTGATGTACTGGGCAATGACAGCGATATCGATAGGGATACGCTCAAGCTTACGGCGGTAACAGATCCGGAGCATGGCAACGCCCGGATATCCGAGAACCAGATCGTATATCTGCCGGACAGCGGGTTTACGGGCTCCGATCATTTTACCTATACCGCAATGGACAATAAGGCTCAGGTGAGCGCAAAAGTCACCGTGGAAGTCAGCTATCCGCGGAGCATGACGAGTTCCTCCACGATCCTGTCGCCCCAGGATCTGACCGGGGGAGATGAAAACGGTGGGGAAGCTGGCGGTATCGGAAGCGGCAGCATCGGTAACGGCGCTGCAGGGGATGATGCCACAGAGACGGGCGGCCTGACGATCCTTTCGCCCCCATCCAGCGGTACGCTGACGCAGGAGGGCGATACGGTGGTCTATACGCCTGACGAGGATTCCTCGGGCGTGGATACCTACCGCATTACGCTGGGCCAGAACGGTTCGGCAGTGGAGTATCTCGTCGCGACCAACACCAATCCGCAAACGGGTGAGGCGGTTACCATCGGTTACGGTCTGCCAATATCCGAGGGGAGCATCCCGGTGAATTTGGGTGGTCAGATCACCCTTGATCTATCCCAATACGTGGATGCAGACCTGAGCGCAGCGACTATTACGGTCAACGGAGCGCCGGTAAACGGCACCGTCGAGATTGTTGACGGGAAACTCGTGTATACGCCCGCTGAAGGTTTTATGGGGACCGACGCGATGATCGTGACGGTAACCATCGACGGCGAGGAAATCCCATATGCAATTGCGTTCAATGTGCAGGAGGCGCAGCCGCTGGTCACCTGGTTCTGCATCATCGGCTGGATTATCGCGGCAGTGCTGCTGCTGATCAACTTCCTTGCGCATAGGAATTACTTTGCCGACAAGGCAAGGCGGACTATCCTCTATGTGGCACTCGGCGCAGCGATACTCTTCCTGCTTTGCTGGCTCAAGCAATATATCGGCTATTATACGGGCATCGGGCTGGCTGTGTATATCGCGGGATGCTACCTGATTACCGCGCAAAGGCATCTTGCGACGGACCGGGAGAAAAACCCGGAGCGCAGAAGCAAACGATAACCGAAGGAAATCGAATTCCGACGAAGAACGCCCCGCTACGCCAACAGGAAGCGGGGCGTTTCTGCGTGCATCGGTTCCTTGCACGAACGCCCTTCGGCAGGTATACTGTTGCCATGAAACGTATCCTGCTTTGCGGCCTGAACGCGCGGTATTCGCACAGCTGCCTTGCGCTGCTGTGCCTGAAAAATGCCGTGCCCGAAGACCTGCCGATTGAGACTGTCGAATTCAGCATCAACGACCGCTTGCCCGCCATCACCGACGCGATTCTGCGCGCCCAGCCTGACGCCGTGGGCTTTTCCTGCTACATCTGGAATATTGAACACGTACTCAAAGCCGCGTCCACCGTAAAAAAGGTGCTGCCGGAGTGCCTTATACTGCTCGGCGGGCCGGAGGTGTCCTATGATGCCAAAGGGATCATGGAGCAGAACCCGTTTATCGACATGACCGTCTGCGGGCCGGGCGAAGCGGCGTTTGCCCATTTCGCGCCGCGCTTCTGCCGGGGAGAAAGCATACTGGATACCCCGTCCGCGTACGTGCGCGCAGAAGACGGGTTGCGCCAAAACCCCGCCGCGCCGCGCTGGGATATGGACGATACCCGTTTCATGTATTCCGATCTCTCTGCGTTCGAAAACCGTACGATTTACTACGAGACAAGCCGCGGCTGTCCGTTCCGTTGCGCGTACTGCCTCTCGGCGGAGGAGCCGGTATCGTTCCTTGCCTTGGAACGTGTGGAAAAGGAACTGGAGCATTTCGTCGCGTCGGGCGTGCGGCAGGTGAAACTGGTGGACCGCACGTTTAACTTCCCGCCTGAACGCGCCAAGAATATATTACAGACTTTGAGTTCGCTCAAGAGCAGATACCCGCAGTCGCCTACGAACTTCCACCTCGAAATATCCGCCTGTCTGCTCGATGAAGAGACGATTTCGCTGCTGGCCTCCGCGCCGGAGGGGCTGCTGCAGCTTGAGATTGGCATACAGTCTACGCACCCCGAAACGCTGCGTGCCATAAGCCGGACTCATGACACGACAAAGGTACTTCACAACACCGCGCTGCTGTGCGCGCTGCCCAATCTGCGCGTGCATGCGGACCTCATCGCGGGGCTGCCGGAGGAGAATTACGCCGCGTTTGCACGCTCGTTCAACGACGCATACAGCCTGCGTCCGGCTGCGTTGCAGCTGGGGTTTTTGAAGCTGCTGCGCGGCTCAATGCTGCGCCGTAACGCGCGTGAGCTGGGCATTATTTATACCGATTACCCACCTTATGAAGTACTCGGCACCCCTTCCGTTTCCTATGCGCAGCTTTCGGCGCTGCACCGAATCGCGGAGCTCGTCGACGCGCTGTACAATTCGGGCGTGTTTCCGATGACGATGGGTCAGATTATACCAGAGTTTCCCTCCCCGTTCGCATTCTTCGAGGGTGCGGCGGACTTTTTCAATGCGCAGGGCTTTTTCGATCGCCTGCAGCCGCCGCAGCGCGTGTTTGTGCTGCTTGCGGAATTCTGCAGACTGCAAGGCACAGATAGCGCCACAGTGCGCGAAGCGCTCGCCTACGACTGGTGCTGCCGAAACGAGGGCGGAGCGTGGCCTCAAGCGATTATGATCCCTGCCCAGCCCGATACCAGGGCACTGCGCCGGTTCTTTTCCGACCCGGGAAATATCCGGCACTACCTGCCGAACGATACCGGTTTGCCGCCGCGGCAGATCGAGAAACGCTGCCGGATCTACGCATTCCCGCTCCTGTTCCCGCCGCATGGCTGGGTGCTGCTCGACTACGGTCAGCGCCGCAGCAGCGAGCGCTTTTCCCAGACAATCTCCGAGGCTTTTTAATCGATCCGCAAGCCAACCGTTTACTGAACGGCTTTTTGTCATCCCTTTATCGTGTACATTTCTTTCTCCCGCTTTTATCAAAGGGGCAGCATGCCGCTGCTCACAATCTCGTATATACAATGAAATAATTTTCGGAAGCACGGAATATAATTGAATGAATCAAAGGGCGAACGAGCCGCCTTTTCTTTATAAGTATACAGACAAATCGGGCATATTTTCATGAAATGATATGTATATATGCTAGGGAGAACGATCATAAAAAGAGAGGGTATGGATATGAAACTGCAAAAAACATCCTTGATGACGGAAACGGCCTCCAAAACAAAGCGGTGCGAGAGCGTCGCCGACGGAAGGCTGTCGCTGCCGGCGGGAAAAGCAGATATCGAGCGCGTGCTTTTGGTGCAAGGCGGCGTGCACGTGAATACGGAGCCTGCTGACGGACGGGTATTCATGGATGGCACCGTGCGCTTTTCCGTGGTGTATGTCGACATGGAAGGCAACATCGACGCGTTCGAGTCCGCATCACCTTTCCGGCACGCGGAGGATATGGAAGGCGCCACGCCGGGCATGAACATGTTTGCCAAGGGAAATATGCGTGAGATCGAGCACACGATGGAAGACAGACGGACATTGTTTGTACGCGGCATCGTATCCATACAGCTGCAGGCGGATATCGCATCGCCCGTGGAGGCGGTGAGCGGTGCCGACGCGCCCGATGTACAGGTAAAGATGGGCAAGAAGCGCATCATGCATACCCGGGATGCGCGTCGGGAAACCGTGCCGATCCGCGAAGACATCCGTGTGCCGCAGAGTATGCCGCGCGCCGAGAAGATACTCTCCAGCGAGGCGTATCCGGTGGTGCGCAGCGTACGCACCGAGGATATGAAGCTCGTCGTGGAAGGCGAGATCAAGCTGATGGTGCTCTACCTCTGCGAAGACAAAGCCGCGCCGATGCAGAACTTTTATGAATCTGTGCCGTTTGGCCAGATATTCAATATGGAAGGCGTTACGCCGAACGATATGCCCACTGGCGACGCGGAGCTTTACGATATGCGCGTGGATATTGCCGAAGATGCCCCGGATATCCTGCGCCTGTCCGGCAAGATGTCGGTTTTCTGCAGCGTAAAGACGATGGCCGAGGCCGACGTTATGGAAGATGCCTATTCGCTCAAGAACCAGCTTGATGTGATAACGGAGCGGCGCACCTGCCGGTGCCTTGCAGTATCGGGTTGCGCCAAGGCGATTGCGCGGAGCGCCATCACCATTCCGGAGACACACCCCGCCGTATCGCGCGTAATCTGCATGAAGGCTTCGCCCGTCATATCCGCGGCAACACCCGGTACGGACCGCGTATACATCGAGGGATTGATGATGTTTACGGTGTGCTACGCATCGCCGCAGGGCATGTGGAGCTATAACGGCGAGACGCCGTTCGAGGCGGAGGCACAGATGGAGGGCATCAAGAACATGCACGAGGTCGAAGTGTCCGCCGACGTGGAGTACTGCGCATATGAGGGCGCGGGGCGCGACCTCAACGCCAAGTTCATGATGGACGCGGATATCCGGGCCTATACGACGAATGAATTCTCCATGGTTTCCGATGTAAAAGAAATCGACGAGCGGCGGCAGACCAAGAAAGGCATTACGATCTATTTCGCGGACGGCAGCGAGAGCGTATGGGATATCGCCAAGCGCTATGCGACGACACCCGATGTGGTCAAAAAGTTTAACCCGGGGTTGGGGGACACGGTTGCCGAAGGGCAAAAGGTACTCATCATGGGATAGGCCGCCCGGTCTGCGGCCTCGGCGCAGTGAAGCGGCGCGGGCGGTTCTCATCTCCCGCGCCGCATGCGCCAACTACCCCGCTTAGCGGGGTTTTATTTTGCCTGCAAAAAAAGGAGCGGTTCGCTCCTTTCTGAGTGTCAAAAACCTTCTATAATGGCCCCCTCTGACGAGGGGGCTGTCACCGATAGGTGACTGGGGGAGAGATATTGGCTTGAAACCGGTCATTCCCGGCGTTGCGCGCCACCTCCTACGTACCCGGAGGGTGCTCGTCTGAGGGAGGCTTGATAAGCTTTATCGACAGCCTGAAAGGAGCGATACGCTCCTTCGGTCTGGCTTTTCGGCTATATGCGGTGCATCGCGTCGAATATCTCTTCGCGCATGACGCGGATATCCATGCAGAGTCCCTTGGCTGTCTCATTAAGCCTGTCGCCAAGGTCCGCGAACGTGACGTTGCATCCGGATAAGTCCACCAGCATGATCATCGCAAAGTACTCCTGCAGTACCGTCTGGCTGATATCGAGTATGTTGACGCCGTACTCACTTAAGGCAGCTGAAACGCCTGCGATGATGCCGGTCTTGTCTTTTCCGGTAACGGTAATGATCGCTCTCATAGCGGTTGTTCCTCTTTTCCGTTCAAATCTGCGCCGGGCTGTTCCGGCGTTTTGTATAATGCGTTTTTGATATATCCGATGGGCGATGCGGCGGCGATATAGTCGAGCGCCGCTTCGGGCGTATCCAGCACTCCGAATACGGAAAGCGACTCGTCCTGCGCGAAGCGCTGCGCGGTGATTTGCGAGAACTGCTCCATCATCGGGGCGTAAAAGCCCAGCGTGTTGACCAGGGTGACGGGCTTCGTGTGATAACCCAGCTGCCTGAGCGTGATGATCTCGAGGATCTCCTCCAGCGTACCAAAGCCGCCCGGTAACGCGATAAACGCGTCGCTGCGCTTTTCCATCTCCGCCTTGCGCTCACGCATCGTACGCGTCGCAATAAGCTCGGTACAGCCTTCATAAACCACGCCCGGCACGTTCATCATGTCCGGTATAACGCCGACCACAATGCCGCCGCATTCCGCCGCGCCGCGTGCCATGGCGCCCATCAGCCCTGCCGTACCGCCGCCGAAAACCACGCCCCAGCCGCGCTCCGCAATGCCGTGCCCTAGTGCCGCCGCGTCCTCGTAAAACTGCCTGTCCAGCCGCGGGCTGCTGGAAGCAAACACGCATACGTTACGGATCATTTTTTAATGAAGCCTCCGCTGGCCACCTTCACATCGTTGACCGTGATCATGGCGTTTTCCAGTCGGGACTTGACGATAGCCACCGCCGCAGGGATACGCTTGCGCTTCAGGTGCAGTATCAGCACCTCGCGCGCGCCATCCTTGCCCTGACCCTCCAGCACGGTTACGGCGAAGCCGTTCTCGCGCAGTTCGTCAACTAGCGTGCTGCACGCGTCGTCACAAGGTACGATGACTTGAATCGAACTTAAGCCAAAGGCGAGCTTGCCCTCCAGCCAGGAGCCAAAGTAGTTGCCCAGCGAAAATGCAACGCCGAATACGAGCACACGTATAATGTCGAGGTGTTCGGTAAATCCGCTCAGCACCGTGCCTGTGATGAACAGCCACAGCGAGATTTCGAAGAACGCCACAATGGAGCCCTTTACGCGCTCGCCGCGGTTGATGAGCACCATGCGCAGCGTCGCGATGGTGACCTCCAGTATCTTGCCGAAGAAAATCAGCAGGTAGACCCATACGCTGGGCTGGGTAAGAAAATCTCCCATAAATAACTCCTTTGTTATGGCAGACATTATATCATAGATTCATGATATGACAAGCCGCGCGGAATATGAAAACATGGAGAGAAAATCATGATGAACATTACGGAGCGCCAGTCCTCTTTTTGGTACATGATTTGCATTATGATAGCAGCGTAACCCCTGATATGGAGGACCCCCTCATCAAAAAGGAGGAATGCGGCGCATCCCTCCCTGTTTTTTTATGGCTCATTCTATGCGAGTATTTCCACCAGTCCCTGGTCCGCGTCGACGCGGAGGATGTCGCCCGTGCGGATCGCTGCGGTGGCCATCGGAACACCTGCAACGAGCGGCAGCGCATATTCGCGCGCCACGACCGCGCCATGGGACAGTGCGCTGCCTACCTCGGTAACAAGCGCGCCCAGCATGCAGTAGTAGGGCGACCAGCCGATGTCGGTAAACGCCGCCACCATGATCTCGCCGGGCTGAAGCGCACCCGCGTCCTCCACACTGCGCACCACGCGTGCGGGGCCGGTGGCGCTGCCGCGGCTGATGGAGAGCCCGGTAAGCACACGGCTTCCCGCGGATACCGGAGGCTGCGAAAGCGGCGAGGGTTTGCCCACGCACACCTGCTCGAACAGGAACGTCTTCTGCGTCTCGAGCACGCGCCGCCGCGCGGCGGCTTTCTTGACGAGTGCCGCCTCGCCGTTTGCGAGGCGTACCAGTTCGCTGTGGGTCAGAAAGAATAGGAGGTCGGCATCGGGCAGCGCACCCTGCGCGGTCAGTATGTCGCCCAGACGCCGGTACGCCGACTTAAACCGGTCCAGCACCTTGATGCTCATGGATTTGGTGAACTCGCGGTATACCACACCGCGACGCGCCTGCTTCACGAGGTAGCCCATGAGCTTGTGCAGCGATCCGGTCTGACCGCTCAATATTTCTGGTTCGGTCTGTCCGGTTCTTAGTTTTTCACCACGGGGCCCCCGAGAAGCGCAGCTTCTTGGGGTGTGATTTTCCTGTGCGCCGCTTGCGATCACAGATTTCAGATAGCTGCACAGGCTGTCTG
>JAEWCC010000031.1 GCA_023390815.1 Bacillota bacterium | reverse complement strand
ACGCCCTTCTCCGCAATGACCTTATCCGCCGTCTTGACCGCGATGTCCTTGACGTACTTATATTCCTTGATTTCGCCCACAAGCGGGATCATGATCTCGGGCTTAATGTGGATATTCTTCTCCGCGGAGACTTCGATCGCGGCTTCCATGATGGCGCGCACCTGCATCTCGGCGATTTCCGGATACGTAACCGCGAGACGGCAGCCTCTGTGTCCCATCATCGGGTTGAACTCGTGCAGGTTCGCGATTGCGAGCTTAAGTTCCTCCACCGGCATGATCATTTCCTTTGCCAATGCCTTGATATCTTCCTCGGCTGTCGGCAGGAATTCGTGGAGCGGCGGGTCGAGCAGGCGGATGGTGACCGGTAGTTCGCCCATCGCCTCGTAGATGCCTCTGAAGTCTTCCTTCTGCATGGGCAGCAGCTTGGCCAGCGCACGGACGCGTTGTTCCACGTTCTTGGATACGATCATCTCGCGCATTGCGGGAATACGATCCTCGTTGAAGAACATGTGCTCGGTGCGGCACAGGCCGATGCCTTCCGCGCCAAAGCTGATCGCCTGCTGCGCGTCCTTGGGCGTATCTGCGTTCGTGCGAACCTTAAGCGTGCGCACTTCGTCCGCCCATTCCATGATGATGCCAAAGTCGCCGGTCAGTTCGGCGGGCTTGGTCGTGATGGCCTGTCCATATACGTTGCCGGTCGTGCCGTCCAGCGATATGTAGTCGCCCTCGTGGAACACCTTGCCGTCCACGGTGGTCATCGTCTTGGTTCTTTCAATGATCATGATATCGCCGCAGCCCGAGACGCAGCAGGTACCCATGCCGCGCGCAACCACCGCCGCGTGAGACGTCATGCCGCCGCGAGAGGTGAGTATACCTTCCGATGCGTACATGCCTTCGATATCCTCCGGAGAGGTTTCGAGACGCACGAGCACAACTTTTTCGCCCGCTGCAGCCGCATCTACCGCTTCTTCCGCAGTGAAGTAGATTTTGCCGCAAGCTGCGCCCGGCGAAGCCGCAAGACCTTTGGCGATCGGCTTAGCCGCCGCAAGCGCCTTAGGATCAAAAGTGGGATGCAGCAGCGCATCAAGCTGCTTGGGCTCCACTTTGAGCAGTGCTTCCTTCTTATTGAGCTTGCCCTCCGCTACGAGGTCGACCGCAATCTTGAGCGCAGCCGCCGCCGTGCGTTTGCCGTTACGGGTCTGGAGCATATAAAGCTTACCGCGCTCGATCGTGAACTCCATATCCTGCATATCGCGGTAATGGTTCTCGAGCGTGGAAGCGATCTTTACAAACTGGTTGTAAACTTCAGGCATCGTACCTTCAAGGTCGGAAATCGGATTCGGCGTACGGATACCCGCAACGACGTCTTCTCCCTGCGCGTTCATCAGGAATTCGCCGTAGAGCTTCTTTTCGCCGGTGGAGGGGTTGCGCGTGAACGCCACGCCCGTGCCGGAGTCGTTGCCCATGTTGCCGAACACCATCGCCTGCACGTTGACCGCGGTACCCCAGTCGCCCGGGATGTCATTCATGCGGCGGTACACGATCGCGCGCGGGTTGTCCCACGAACGGAACACCGCTTTGATCGACTCAACGAGTTGCTCTTTGGGATCCTGCGGGAACTCGCGGCCCATCTCTACAAGGTAGAGCGCCTTATACCGCTGCACAACGGTCTTCAAATCATCCGCGGTGAGGTCGGTATCATTCTTGACGCCTTTGCACTCTTTTACGTCGTCAAGGATCTCTTCGAACTTCGCCTTGGGGATGCACATAACAACGTCCGAGAACATCTGGATGAAACGTCTGTAACTGTCGAACGCAAAACGTTCGTTGCCAGTAAGCTTTGCGAGGCCCTGCACCGCAACGTCGCCCAGACCTAAGTTCAATATCGTATCCATCATGCCCGGCATGGAAGCGCGCGCGCCGGAGCGCACCGAAACCAGCAGCGGATTCTCGGGATCGCCAAATTTCTTGTTGTTGATCTCTTCCGCCTTGGCCAGGCCTTCATATATCTGCGCCATGATGTCTTCGCCGATTACTTCGCCGTCCTGATAATACCGGTTGCACGCTTCCGTACTCACGGTAAAGCCTTGCGGCACCGGCAGGCCGAGCCCAGTCATCTCCGCCAGGTTCGCGCCTTTGCCGCCCAGCAGATCCTTCATGGACGCATTGCCTTCGCTGAAAAGATACACATACTTTTTCGCCATTGATTGCAACTCCTTATTTTTTATATAATTTTCGGCCAAAATAGCCGTTTTTATAAAGCCGACAACCGATTATACACCATTTATCTTGAGCAAACAATCTTATTCCCCGTTTAATCCGCAAAAATGCGCGCAAAAGAGGCGTTGACGCCTTTCTCGCTGCTAAAACCACTTCTTCTTTTTAAATATGACCATACAGACCACCACGATCGCGATCGCGATCAGGATCACCATCGGATATCCGAAAGACCATCTGAATTCCGGCATTTGCAGGTTCATGCCATACCAGCCCACCAGCAGCGTCAGCGGCAGAAATACGGCCGTGATTACGGTGAATATCTTCATGATATTGTTGAGCCCGATATCCACCTCGGCCTGATACGCCTCGCGCACCTGCGTCACATAGTCCCGCAGGTTGATGACGCTGTGGTAAAACCGGTCCACGCGCCCTGCGAAGATCTTAAAATAACGCAGCGCAATGCCCGGCAACAGACCATTCTCGTTCTCCTGAAGCTCGTCCAGCAAACCCAGCAACTGCTCGTAATAGCGCTTCAATACCATCAAGCGCTTGCGCAGCGAGATGATCTCTTTCACGCAATTACGCTTTCTGGACGTGATGAGCGCGTCCTCGAGGCCGATGATCTCCTGCTCCATCTTCTCCAGCAGCGATGCGTCGTCAGCGGTAAGCCGCTCGAAAAACGCGAACAGCAGCCGCTCGAAGCTGATATGCACGGCGCAGTCCATATCCTTGCATACCTTTTCGATCAACGTGGTATGGTCACTGAACATCAGTATCAGGTTTTTACGCAGATAGATGAATATGCGAATCGGCCGCGCATGCAGTGATGTGCGGTTCAAATCGCTCACACTGACGAAATCAAACCCCTCATGGCTCTCATAGACCATGGAGGTATTGGCCGCGGCGTCGCGCAGTGGCTTTTCGCTCAGCGCGAACGCATCCAGTACAGCGGCTGCCTCTTCCACGGCATACACACCGAAATAATGCCCCCGGCTGTCCGCCGCCTCACCAATGTCCCGCTGTACCATTTTTCCGTTTTCAACTGCATAAAGCATACCGCTTTTTCCTCCGCCGCTCTGTCCGCTGCTTAGAACTCACAGTTCTGCGGTGTGCGCGGGTAGGGGATCACGTCACGAATATTGTCCACGCCGGTTAAGTAGATCAGCAGGCGCTCGAAGCCCATACCGAAGCCCGCGTGCTCGCAGCCGCCGAATTTTCGCAGGTTGACATACCAGTACATCTCCTCGGTGGAAATGCGCAGCTCGTCCATGCGCGAGATCAGCCGCTCGTAGCGCGTCTCGCGCTGGCTGCCGCCCATCAGTTCGCCCGCGCCCGGCACGAGCAGATCGACCGCCGCCACGGTGTCGTCCTCGTTTTGGTACATGTAGAAAGCCTTGATCGCCTTGGGCCAGTTGTATACGAATACCGGAGAACCGAAATGCTCGTCCGTCAGATATTTCTCGTGCTCCTTGGCGATGTCGCCGCCGTACTCCGGTTTAAACTCAAAGTCCTTCTTGGCCTCGGAGAGAATGCGGATTGCGTCCTTGTAGGATACGCGCGCGATGTGCGAATCGCAAAGCTTTTGTAGCTTGTCCTTGAGCTGCGTATTCGTATAGCCCTGGAGGAAGTCGATTTCATCCTTCGCGCTGTCCAGCACATAGCGAACGATGTATTTCAAAAAGTCCTCTTCAATATCCATGAGTCCGTTAATCTCGCAGAACGCGATTTCGGGCTCGATCATCCAGAACTCTGCAGCGTGCGTCTTGGTATTGGAGTTTTCGGCGCGAAACGTCGGCCCAAACGTATAGGCCTTCTTGAACGCCAGCGCGAACGTCTCCGCTTCCAGCTGCCCCGTTACCGCGAGCGACGTGCGCTTGCCGAAGAAATCCTGCGCATAGTCGTAGGGGCGCTTGCCGTTGTCGATATCGAGCGTGGTCACAGTAAACGTGTTGCCCGCGCCTTCCGCGTCGTTGCCCGAGATCAGCGGCGTATGCACGTAGACGTAGCCGTTCTGTTGGAAATAGCTGTGGATTGCCGCCGAAGCCACGCTGCGAATGCGGAACACCGCCTGAAACAGCCGTGTCCGGGGCCGCAGATACGCGATCTCGCGCAGGAATTCCAGTGAGTGTTTCTTGGGCTGAAGCGGGTATTCCTCCGGGCAGTCGCCCAGCAGCTTCACTGCCTCCGCGCGCAGCTCGTACATACCGGCTTTGCCCTCCGTGGGCATCACCTTGCCGCGCACCTCCACCGCCGAACCGACACGGTAGGTCTGAATTCCGGAAAAGTCCTGCACCGTCTCATCATATACCACTTGCAGCGCTGCAAAGCATGTCCCGTCAAAAAAGTCGATAAAGCCGAACGATTTCTGCTTGCGGTGGTTACGAATCCAACCCTGCAGCACAATCTCCTGCCCGATATGGTTTTCCAAATTGCTCATGACGTCGCGTAAATCCATATTCATCATCCCCTGTTCCGTTTTTGCCCTCAGGCGCGTTTAGATTATATCATAATTTAAAATCAGACAATAGAAGCTTACCTCATCTGATGTGGATTATCCTTAGCATACCCCAGTCAGAAATCAGCCTAGCGGTTTCATCATCGACCGGTGCGGTATGCCGACCTCAACGAACGGCTCATCCTCCGAAGCATAGCCCAGCTTTTCGTAAAACTCCACCGCGGTTTCGCGCGCGTGCAGCGTCATCAGCGCATACCCGTGTTCTTTCGCCACCTGCTCCGCGGCGGCCACCATCTTCGCGCCGATACCGCAGCGCTGCCGTCTTTCATCCACAGCCACCTGGCGCATGCGCACCCGCTGCGCATCTGTGCGTGTCAGAACCAGCACGCCCACAAGCCGTTCACCCTCGAACGCACCCAGATGGATATCGTCCGCTTCCCCGCTCAAATTCTCCGAAAACAGATCAAGCCCCAGCGGTTTGCGCAGTATGCGGTCGCGCAGCCGTAATTCTTCCTGATACTCGCCGGAGGCATACTCGATCAGTCGGATTTCTGTGTCAACCATGCGTTACATCCCCCCATAAGTTCTCGCGTCCATCCACTCCTCGTCCAGCATCGCGTAGTAATATTCATCATACCAACGCTGCGCTGTACCGACGCGGCCAAAGCGGTTTTTTACAAAGTGCGCCTCTCGCCGCATGCCGCACTTCTCCATCACGCGCCAGGAACCATAGTTCTCCGCGTTGCAGGTCGCGTAGATACGATGCAGCTTCAACTGCTCAAAGCCCAGCTTCAGCAATGCCATCGCAGCCTCGGGCATGTAGCCCTGCTTCCAGTAATCCCTGTGCAGTATCCAGCCCAGCATGCCTTCGGTGAGTTCCCTGCCCAGGTAAATGCCGCACCCGCCGATGAGCTGTCCCGCCCCTTTCAGCGTGACGGCAAAATCGTAATGCAGTCGCGGTATTTCCTCCGCTTTGCTCATGCATTCACCGATGAACGCTGCGGTATCCGGCTCCGCGTTAGGTCCCCAAATCATGTAATAGACATTATCGATATTGGACGCATAGGCATGCACCGCAGGAATATCCGCTTCTGTAAACGGTCTTAACCTCAACCGTTCTGTGATCAATTCCATATTCAATCCTCTGTCGCCCGTTTAGACAAGCTTTTGATTCAAGGCCTCCCAAAGATACAACGAGCCGTATGTGCGGTAGGGTTTCCACGCGCTGCTGACGCGCAGCAGTTCGTCCCTTTTGGGTTCGATTCCGTAGAGCCACTGTGCCGCGCGCTGCAGCCCGCCGTCGCCGCACGAAAACACGTCCGTACGGCCCAGCGTGAAAATCAGAAACATCTCCGCTGTCCAGCTGCCGATCCCCTTAACCGCCGTCAAATGCCGGACGATCTCGTCATCCTCCATCGCATCCAGCGCATCCAGGCGTACTGCGCCGTTCATCACCGCCCAGGAAAGC
Organism: Bacillota bacterium; assembly: GCA_023390815.1. Classification (GTDB taxonomy): domain Bacteria; phylum Bacillota; class Clostridia; order Christensenellales; family SZUA-584; genus JAEWCC01. The sequence continues at coordinate 36,706 of JAEWCC010000031.1, read as the reverse complement.
GCTTTGGCGTAAGCGACCTTGGCGTTCGACAAGCCGATTGCGCGCAGATCCGTTTCAGGCGCGGCGATGATCTTCTCCGGCTGGACGTCAGCGTCCATCAGCGCTTTGAATCGCCCCCAAATCACGTCGGCCACCTTGCTGGAAAGCTGCTGCCCCACGATGGCGCTCAGCAGTGCTTCAAAGTAATTGTCCGAAAGCGTAATGCGGATAGGCCCCACGCGCGCGATCAGCGTACCCAGTACAGGGTCGCGCGCGATCAGCGCCTGCTTGATTTCGTCGGTGGTAAAAAGTTCGCTCATAAAGGCTCCCATAAAGAGAACCATAACGCCGGCGGCATCATGGTTCCCAAATACTCGCGGAATGCCCCGCGGACCGTTTCTTTTCTGCCGTCCTTATCTCGCGCCCTTATCGTACGGGATACCTTCCGCTCTGGGCGCCTGCGACCGCTTGGAGCTGAATATCAGCACCACCAATGTCGCGATATACGGCACCATCTTGTAGATGTAGCCCGTAATCCCGAGCGACATTAGGAACGGTACGGAGGAGTATGTTGCCGCGATGGTTTTCATCAGGCCGAAGAACAGCGCCGCCCCCGCAATACGGAGGGGCTTCCACTGGCCAAAAATCAACACGGCCAGCGCGAGGAAGCCGTAGCCGGAAACCGTCGCGTTAAAGTTGGTCGATGTGGTCACGACGAATATCAGACCGCCGAGGCCTGCCAACGCGCCGGATATCGTTACGCCCGCATAGCGCATCTTATAAACATCCACACCCACGGCGTCCGCCGCCTGCGGGTGCTCGCCGCAAGCGCGCAGGCGAAGGCCAAACTTTGTACGATACAGCACAATTGCCGCGGCAATCAGTATCAGCACGCCGAGATACGTCGTGATGTATGTGCCTGGCAACCCTTCGATTCGGAACGTGTTATTGAATTCGATCTGCTGCACATGAGACTCCTGAATCATGCGAGCCATAAATATCGCAAGCGCGGGCGCAAGCATATTGAGCGCTGTACCGCTGATCGTCTGGTCCGCCTTCATGTTGATCGACGCATAAGCGTGCAGCAGCGAGAAAATCGCGCCCGCCGCCATGGCAATCAGGATTGCCAAAATCAGCAGCAACTGCCCGGACATCGTATTCTGCATCAGGTTGATGAACAATACGCTGGCGAACCCGCCCATGATCATGATGCCTTCCAGCGCAATGTTAACGACGCCGCTGCGCTCGGAGTACATGCCACCCAGTGCCACCACCATCAGCGGTATTGTAAAGAACATGGTCTGCTGGACAATAAAATAGATGAGGTTCCATACATCATTCATGTCCGGTCGCCTCCTTTTTTCAGGCGGATGCGTTGCAGCGCGCTGCGCAGTATGAGCGCAAACGCCGCGAAGTAGATGATTACCGCCGTGATGATATCGATAACCTCCGGTACAAATCCAGCCAGCTGCATGTAGGAGCCGCCGACGGTGATGTACGCGATGAACAATCCGGCGAACAGCGTACCGATGGGGTGAGACATACCGAGCAGCGCGACGGAGATCCCCGTAAAGCCTTCTACCGCGAGCACGTCCTCCACCGGGATGTATTTGCCGCTGCCTGCAAGGAACAGCAGCCCGCCGCCGACGCCTGCCATTGCACCCGATATGACCATCGAGAGTACAATGCATTTCTTCTCATTGATGCCCGCATACCGGCTTGCGTGACGGTTAAAACCGCACGCCTTTAGCTCGTAGCCAAAAGTGGTCTTGTTGAGCAGAATATAGAGCAGGATTGCGAAGAATATGGCAATCAGAATGCCCCCGTTGATGCTCGAATCGGGAAACAATTTATCGAGCCCGAGCTTAGGTATATTTGCCGTCGGCGCGACCGCCATGGTACGATTGGTATAGCTGTCGAACACCGTGGCTTTAATGAGCAGATTGACCAGATACATGCCGATGTAGTTGGTCATGATACACGATATTACGACGTTCACGTTTCGGTAAGCCTGAAGCACACCGGGTATTACCGCCCACAGCGCACCCATCACCATCGCCGCGAGCAGCGCAACTACCCACTGGAACTCGCCCAGCGCCGTACCGTGCACGCCTACCAGCACCGCGCCAAACGCGCCCATGATAAACTGGCCCGACGCGCCGATATTGAACAAGCTCGTACGGAAAGCAAACGCCACCGAAAGCCCCGTCATAATGATGGCGGTCCCGTAATAGAACACGTTGCCGAAGTCCTTGCTGCTTTGCAGGCTGCCGCCGAGTATCCAGCCCAGGCCTTCTAAAGCTTTGGATGGATTGCTGATGACCAGCACAATAAACCCGACCAGCAGGCCGATAATGATTGCGCCGACCGATGATATGGGACCCGATGCTTTTCCGATATCCGGAAAACGGAATCTTCCTCTCTTGTTCAACCTGCACTCCCCCTTTTCGCGCCCGCCATATACAGGCCAAGCTCGTTTTCCGTCACTTCGGAAGGCTTTACGTTGGCGACGATCTCACCTTCAAACATGACCAGTATCCTGTCTGCCAGCTGCATAACCTCCGAAAGCTCGAAGGATACCACGAGCACTGCCTTGCCTCTGTCCCTCGCGCTGATGATCTGACGGTGCATGTACTCGATCGCGCCTACATCGAGACCGCGCGTCGGCTGCACTGCCAGCAGCAGATCGGGATCGCGGTTGATTTCCCGCGCGACGATGGCCTTTTGCTGATTGCCGCCTGACATGCTGCGCGCTTTGGTCCTAGCGCCTTCGCTGCTGCGGATATCAAACTTTTCAATCAGGCTTTGAGCATAGCGCTGGATTTCGTCATTTTTGAGGAAACCGCCGGACTGGAACTGCGGCATAAAATACTGCAGCAGCACGAGGTTTTCGCCCAGCGTATAGTCCAGTACAAGCCCATATTTGTGCCGGTCCTCCGGGATATGGGACAGGCCGTGGGTATTGCGGTACCGTATCGACTTATGGGTTACGTTTTCACCCTTAATCTTAATGGTTCCGCTGTCTGCCGAAATCAAACCGGACAGGGCGTATATCAACTCGGACTGCCCGTTGCCGTCCACGCCTGCGATACAGACGATTTCACCCTCGTGCACCTTCAGGCTTAATCTATGCACCTTGTCCTTTACGGATTGTCGGCTGTCCGCATCCTCGCTGACGATCCCGCCGTCGTGTACTCTGAGGTCTACATTACGGGCCTTAACCTTTTCGGGCTGTTCACTGCCGTTCACGCCTGCGTTGTAGACGATCTCTCCCTGATACACCCTGATATCAAAATTATGGACGTTATCTTCTTCGACGGATTCGGCATCGTCTGCGCCCAAGTTGTAGACGATCTCGCCCTTATGCACCTTAAACTTTTGGGGTTGTCCGCTGGCGTCCACGCGGTCGTTGTAGACGATCTCGCCTTCGCGCAAATGAATAATTGCATTATCCACCTTATTGTTTTCGGGCTGCCCGTTGCCACCCGCGCCTGCTTTGCTGACGATCTCGCCCTCGTTTACCTTGATTTTTAAATCATGTACCCGATTCTTCTTAAAGCCCTCTCTTCGGACCGTGAGCTTGTTCACTTCGAGCACAGGCGCGCCCGGCTGCTTCTCCTGCTTGTTAACCTGCAGGATCACCTTGCGGCCTACCATCATCTCGGACATCTGCTCAACGGTTACATCCGCCACATTGACGGTACCCACGCACTTGCCCAACCGCAGCACCGTGCAGCGGTCTGCAACGCGCTTGATTTCCTCGAGCTTGTGCGTGATGAAAATGAGAGATTTGCCCTCCGCGGCGAGGTTCTTCATAATACCCATGAGCTCGTCGATCTCCTGGGGCGTCAGCACCGCAGTGGGCTCGTCGAATATCAGAATCTCGTTATCGCGGTATAGCATCTTTAATATTTCCACCCTTTGCTGCATGCCCACCGTGATGTCGGATATCAGCGCATCAGGATCGATGCTGAGGCCATACAGCTTGGAGAGGGCCATCACCTTTTCGCGGGCTTTGTCATTTTTGAGAAAGCCGCCCCTTGTCGTCTCCACGCCGAGGATAATGTTCTGAAGCACCGTAAAATTGTGCACGAGCATAAAATGCTGGTGCACCATGCCGATGCCCAGCTCGTTGGCCATTTTCGGCCCCGATATCGATACCTGCTCGCCGCGGAGCTTGATGTTGCCGCCTTCCGGCTTGTACATGCCGAACAGAACGCTCATCAGCGTACTCTTGCCCGCACCGTTCTCGCCTAGCAGCGCGTGGATCTCACCCTTTTTCACCTGCAGGGTGATATCGTCGTTCGCGCGGATACCCGGAAACTCCTTGACGATATGGTTCATTTCGATGATATAGTCCAAGGTATTCACCTCTTCATTCCCAATTGTTATGGCAGCGCCGCACATTGCTGCCGATTTTAGCAATCAATAGAATAATACCATTTGGAGGAATTGCTTTTTGGCTGCGCTGACAGCGTAAAGGTCAGGATTGAATAGCGGGAAGGTGCATACGCGCCTTCCCGCTGTGTTCTTCAATTCCGCTTGGGTTAGTCGGTGATTTCGGTAACCTTAACCTTCTTGAGGCCCAGATCCGCAATCGCGATATCCGTCTTGTTGTTGATCGTGTAGGTACCAGCCTTTACCGCTTCGAACAGGGTGTTATAGTCGTCAACCGTAAACGTACGCCACTTGGAGGTATCCGTGGTCATGCCGACGCCGTTGTTGGTGGAATCCATCATCCATGTTCTTCCGCCTTCGAAGGTGCCGTCATAGTAGGTTGCGAGCGCCTGCTGAACCGCGTTGCCCAGCATCTTCATTGCGGAGGCAATGACCGTTGCAGACTCGCCGCTCTGATCGACGTCGACGCCGATGGCCCATTTGTCGGTCGAAGCTTCAGCCGCCGCCATCACGGAGTTGCCGACGCTGCCGCCGCATCCGAAGATGATTTCGGTGCCGCCCTGATACCAGCCAGCCGCTCTCGCCTGATTTTCCGGAGTCGCAGCGAAGTCGCCCGAATAGTTATACATCATGGAGATTGCGCCATCCGCAAGGCCCATTTCGGTAGCCGCCGCTTCTGCGCCCTGCAGGAAGCCGTAGCCATATTTCACAACCGCGGGAACAGCCTGTCCGCCCTGGAAACCGAGCTTTGTAAAGCCGTCCTTCACCGCCGCATAGCCGGCATAGAAACCAACCTGCTCCTCGGCAAACTTAATGCACAGTGTGTTTTTCTCGGTCTTAAAGGTTGCATAATCCGGGGTATGGGGCTCACCGTCAATCAAGATGAAGGTGACGTCAGGATACGTTGTCTGCGCTTCATAAATCGCGGGTTCGAAAAGGAAGCCCGGGGTTACGACAACCTTCGCACCGCCCTGAATCGCAAGGCCGATCGACTCTAAATATGCAGCGTCGGAAACTTCCGTGGGTTTGTAATACTGGAATGTTTTTCCGTTTGCTTCTGCATACGCCTGCACGCCTTCCCAGGTGCCCTGGTTGAACGATTTGTCGTTGATGGTTCCTTTGTCGGTGATCATGGCAATTTCGTATCCGGTTGCCGCTTCCGACGGCTCCGGCGTGGCCTCTGCCGAGGGGCTCACAGCCTCCGAGGGTTTAACCGACGGCGATTCCTGTTGGTTGCCCTGGCATCCTGCCAATGCGAAAATCGACAGCACCATGCATAATGCCAGAATCAGCGCAAGTCCTTTTTTCATAAGTTCTCCTCCTGATTATTTTAATGAAAACATTGGGCGCAGGGGTTGTCCCTGCACCGCAATATCCGCAATGATTATACCGTTTTCTGGTCCAAATTGCAATCTTCCCTCAAAAAAAGAACGTGAAGAGACACTAGCTCAGTTTTATACAATCTATCTTGCTGTATTGACAGATTCATTTACCGTGCTTTAAATATTCAAAACCCGGTCTGTGTATACTCAGTTACGTAATCTTCCCGTCAGATCAATCAGATATCAGAGAGTTCTATCTCGATCCGCTGGTCAAGCAGCAATCCGTCCGCCTCGATGGAGACCGGTTCAAACGCCTGCAACCTGGGCAGTTCTACGGAAAATTCACTGCCAGCGCCCGGTTCGCTCCTGACCCCTATGCTGCCGCCCAGCACAAGCACCAGTGATTTTACCAGCGCAAGTCCGATCCCGCAGCCTTCGCTGGAGCGGGCGAGGGTCGTATTCACCTGCCTGAATCGATCGAATATGATTTCCTGCTTATCTTCGGGTATTCCCTCCCCATTATCACGGACAGTGATGCAAACGCTTTCCTTCAGCGCTTTACATCCAACCTCAATCCTGCCGCCTTTGGGCGTATGTTTAAGCGCATTGGAAACCAGGTTCAGCAATATGCGATCGATGATGATCATATCAGTCGGCATAAACAGTTCTGTTTCGGGACCGCTGTATATGATCGCCACATCTTTTCGGCGCGCGTAAGGCTGCAGGGATAAGACGAGATATCGCAGCATATAGGCAATATCCCGGTTGACGAGCCGGGGCTGCATGAACCCCGCATCAATTTTTGTAATATCGAGCAGGTTGTTCACGAGCCGGCTCAAGCGGAACAAGTTCTGGTGGATATAATTGACGTTGCTGCGCATGCTCTGTATGTCCGATAGTCCTTCGGCAAGAAACTGTTCAATGAGCTCGGTCGAGATCATCATGATGGAGATCGGCGTCTTGAATTCGTGAGAGATGTTGATAAAGAAATCGGTAATCAATTGATTCTTCTGGCTCAGTTCCTCTGCCGTCCGCTCCAGCTCTGTGATCATATTAATCCGATCAGTGATGTCACGCGATATGCCAAACAGGCCAATTACGTTCCCGTTGGCATCCCGCCACGGAGCTTTTTTGGAGAGAAATACGCGATCTCCTGACATTTCCTCCACAGTTTCCTCCTGGCCAGACTCAATGATACGGCGGTCGTTTTGAATGACGTTCCACGCCTGCTGCTTATCCGCAAAATACTCCATCTCACTTTTTCCGATTATATCTCCGGATGTAAGGTTTAGATACCGCGTAACAGCCGAATTGATCATGACCATCCGGCTTTCCCTGTCCTTCAGGAAAATATGGTCGCTGATGCCTTCAATAATCATGGTCAGAAGTTTTTGATTTTCACGCAGTACCTCCTCCATCCTTTTTCTGTCCGTAATATCGATGGAAGTCCCGTAGATCTTTACAGCCGCGCCGTTCGGGTTGTAAATAATCTTTCCCTGCGCCAATATCCATATGTACCCACCGTCTACGGTTTTCAGCCGGTACTCCATTTTGTATTTCGCCGATCCGCTCTGAAGTATGCGAGTACTTTCCGCAATCGCCCAGGTTCTGTCCTCCGGATGCAGCACGTTATTATAATAGCTTTCAAGCGGTGTTGCGGACTCCTTTTGAATACCCAAACGTTTCTCCCATTGGCTGGAAAAGCTCATAATGCCGCTTTGAACATCGTAGATCCATGAACCGACCGTGGAACCGTCGAGCATTTCCAGATACTCCTGCTCTTTTTGGCGCAGCATCTGAGCCTCTTTTTCCAGTAAAATTATCTGCCGGTATTCTTCATCTGCTTTCTGTTTATCGGTGATATCCGTTGAAAACAGAGAAACAGCTGTTATCCTGCCGTCTTTAAGAACCGGATAAAAGCGGTTATGATACCACCGGCCGTCTCTGGAATCCACAAACTTTACAGTTTTTCTCGTCTGAAACGTCTTATCCAGCATTGCCATACGCTTTGCGCCGAGATCCCCATACCTCTCCTCCGGAAAAAGGTCCAGCAGCTTGAGCCCTATACACTCCCGTATCGTCTTTCCGAATCGGCCCGCAAGCCCTTTGCATATGTCCAGTATCATCCCGTTCTCACTGAATGTACAGAAACCGTCGCTGATCGAGTCGAGAATCAGACGGTTATTTTCACAAGCTTCCTGGAGTGTCCGCTCTCTTTCCCTGCGTCTGAGCACGGAGATGAGCATCTCACAGAACAAATTGATCAGATTGCTTTCCGGATGCACGCCTTCGTTGTGGGTTTCACCGCATGCGAGCATGCCCCAAAGGCTGCCGTCAGATCGTAATGCAAAGGCGCAAAATGAATGCACCGCTCCGGGCCGTTCCACCAGAATATTTGCTAACTCGGCTTCCACACATCCGTTAAGAATTTCAACAATGGGCAATAGCGGCAATTGGTCGGGCACATACGCCTGCTGACCATCCTGCCTCCATCTGTATTGGCATATTGCCGCCTGCCTTTCGTAATCAAAGCGGTACAGGGCAGCCCAATCGGTGCAGCAGTGCCCCGCCAGCACTCTCATTGTATCACTCATGACCTGGTCAAACTTTTCCGAAGACGCATTGATCCACTCTCGGGACAGTGCCAGTATGATATGCTCGATTTCGGCGCGTCTGTCGGCTTCCTGCCGAGCTGCTTTCGCCTCGGTGATATCCTGTACGGTCCCGGTCATCAGAACCTCACCCGTCAGCTCGTCGGTGCTCAATTGCGCGCAGAGGTGAACCCAGCGTCTGCTTCCATCGGCATGGGTGAATCGGAAATTTTCATCCAGCGACGTTTGCCCTTCCATCACTTGCTGCCAACCCGCAATAATCCGTTCCCGGTCAGGAACGTCCAGCATCCCAAAAATCGTTTCGGGCATGGGATACGACTTAATCGGGTCCAGTCCGAATATTCTGAATACACCGTCCGACCATACGATACGATGCTGCGCGCAATTGTATTCAAAGCTGCCCATATGCGCCACGCGCTGCGCCTCCGCAAGGTGTTTCAATGATCGATCGAGCATTGCTTCTATATGTCTTTTTTCCCGGACGGTCCGGGCGTCTTGAAGCGCGCGCATCACCGCATACGGCAGCCTGCCAATCCGGTCCTTGAGTACATAGTCCACCGCGCCCTGCCGCAGCAGCGACACGATACGATCCTCACCCATCATCCTTCCCACAAAAATGACTGGCGTTTGCGGGCAAACAGCCGCTGCCTGGCTGAGCGCCGCATTGGCTCCCATTACAGCATGATCCATGATAATAATATCGTATTCATGGTCCGCCAGCCGCTTTGTAAACTCCGCTTCAGTTTTAACCGCACCAAATTCAACTTTATGACGAAACCGCTGCGTGATCGTCCTCTCTATACTTGCAATCAACGCCCTGCCTTTTGTCAATAACAATACAGACAGATCGCCTTCATATGAAATCATTACTTCTTTTTGTATGTCTTTGGGATAAACGCCCAAAAAGCGCTCCGAATGCAGTTTCGTTAGTCCAAACATCAGCGCACAAGAGCCTCTCTTCACGTTCATTTTTATTCGGGGCGGGAAACGACCTGATTTTGATTTATCATACTGGATAATTGTTTTTTCAACAAGTTTATTCGACACATATTGACAAACTCTGCACAATTTTTTCAGTTTCTCCTTGTGTATATACCCATTGTGTGTTATATGTAATCACATATACATATTAAAATATACAGTCCGGGGGTATGGCATATGCGCCCTGTTCGCGTGATGATTTCCGAGAACTGTAATGATTATGCGGGTTTATTGAGTCAGCGGCTTTCTATGTACCCGGATATTGAAATTGTGGGGGTCGTCGGGGATGGAAATAAAACCATTCAGATGCTACCGCTGCTTCAACCGGATGTGCTGCTGCTAGATATCGTAATGCCCCAGATCGACGGGCTTGAGGTCTTGCGCAGGCTGCAAGGCAGCCACCATGGTACGGCGGTCTATGTCATCTCAGCGCTGGGCAGCGATGACATTATCCGTGAAGCGCTGGCCCTTGGCGCAAGATACTATTTTGTAAAGCCGTTTAACACCAATTCCATGGTGAAAAAAATACGCGAAGTACGGGCATACAATTGAAAAAAACGCCCGTCACGGCGTTTTTTACGTTATTTCTGATGTTTGGATACCTTTAATTCCAAAGCGTCCGTATGAGCGCTTCAGCTTTTTCGACGATTCCCTGAACCGCCTCTTCCTCGAACGGCGGCAGCAACTCCGCCTCCCGCACCAGGTCGGAAAACTTCATATCGCCGCCACGCGAAACGAAGCGCAGGTACCGTTTGAACGCGCTGTCATAGTCCTCCTGCGACGCGAACAGGAACTCCAGTGCGACCGACTGGGCGAGGCAGTAGTCGATATAATAGAACGGCGTCTCGAAGATGTGCATCTGATACTGCCAGCGCGTACCCTTGGAGAGGTAAGGCATCCCCTCGTTCGAGAGGTACGGGCGGAACTGGGCTTCAAGCTCGTTCCACGCCGCGTTGCGCTGCGCGGGTGTCATATCCGGGTTCTCGTATACGATGTGCTGGAAATAGTCCACGATCGTGCCGTACGGAATGAACGTCAGCGCGTCAAATACGTGGCAGAACTCATGCAGCCTCGCCTTGTCTCCAAAGAATCGGCCCGAGTATTTCCACGCGAAAAACTCCATGCTCATCGAATGCACTTCACCCGTCTCCATGCCATAGCCCTCGGGCGCGCGTCCGCTCGTCATGTCGATTGCAAAGCGGTTGTCCGCGGTCATATATTCCGCAAACGCGTGGCCCGCCTCGTGGGTGATCGTCTCGATATCCCCCGCGGTGCCGTTGAAGTTCGCGAGTATGAACGGCTGCTTATATTTTGTAATCATCGTGCAATAAGCGCCGCCCCATTTGTTCCTGCGGGATTCCACGTCGAACGCCCCGGCCTCCATCATCATGTCGATGAACCGGCCTGTCTCCTCGCTCATGTCATGGTACATCTCGTGCGCGGCGCGGAAGATGCCGTCCTTGTCGAGCACGGGCTTGGGCTCTCCGCCCGGCGCGTTGATGTTGAAATCGTACAGCATGAGCTTGTCGATGCCCAGACGCTTCGCGTTTTCGGTGCGGAGCCGGGCCACCGCGGGCACGACGTATTTGCGTACGTTCTCACGGAAGTCCTTCACCATCGCCTCGTCGTAGCTCAGGCGATTCAGGCGGTAGTAGCCCAGCGGCACGAAATTCTTATACCCCATCTTTTTCGCCATGCGGTCGCGCACCATGACGAGCTTGTCGAAGATCGTGTCGAGCTGCTCCGAATGCTTCTCCAGCGTGAGGCCGAGCGTCTCGTAGGCGGCGCGGCGCGTATCGCGATCGTCGTCCTCCATGTAGCGGCGCAGCATCGAAAGCGGCATGCCTTTGCCCATAAAATCAAACGTCATGCCTGCCATCAGCTGGGAGTATTCCGTCACCAGCCGGTTCTCCTCGATCATATCGTCCACGATCAGTGGCGACATGGATTTGACCTGCACCTCGTAGAACGTGAACAGCAGCGGAGAGAGCGCCTTTTCCAGCTCCGCGCGCAGCGGGCTGTCCAGCATTGCCGCGGCGTATTCGATCTGGTAGCTCTGCACTTTCGGCGTGACTTCGTCGTAATAATCCTTCTCCGCCAAATAAAACGTATCCACCGTATTGAGGGTGTAGCGCATTTCCGCGATCGTCGCGGCCGTCAAAAACTCCCGGCTGAGTTCAACGTACTGCTCCCTTGCTCTTAGCGCCTCGTTCACCGTCTTCGCGCTTTTGACCGCGGAGATGATGCGCTGTGCCGCTTCGGCGTACGCCTCGATGGTGAGCCTTTCATATTTCATTTCCGAAACCTTCATGATGTCGCCCCTTTCCTTGATAGTATAGGTATACCCGTAAACGGCATGATTTTCAAGTTCTGTCCGAAAAGAAAAATACCGCCCTCGCGGGCGGCCTTTACATCAGATCATGTAATTCGTCAGGATTCATATAAAAGGAGTAAAACATATAGAAGAAACGCATTTGCGTAGTCCTTGAACAAAACTATCGGCACAGACACTTTCGTGTCAGGCCAGGCTGTGCCCCGCCGCTTTATAGAGGCCATACCATTCAGGCTTGCTCAGCGCCACGCGGGAGGCCGCGCAAAACTCTTTCAAATGCTCGGCGCTCTTGGTGCCCGCGATAACCTGAATGCGCGCCGGATGGCGCAATATCCATGCGATCGCGATCGCGCTGGGCGCCACGCCGTACTTCTCCGCCAGTTCATCAAGCTTTGCGTTCAGTTCCGGGAACTTGTCGCTGCCGATGAACAGCCCCTCGAAGAACCCGTAGAAGAACGGCGACCAAGCCTGTATTGTGATATCGTTCATGCGGCAGTATTCGAGTATCCCGCCGTCACGTTCGATGGACTCATCCTTGTTCATATTCACATTCAGGCCGGAATCCACGATGCCTGTATGCCCCAGCCCAAACTGCAGCTGGTTGACGATGAGCGGCTGCTTCACGGATCGCTGCAGCAGTGACGCCTGCATGGCGTTGAAGTTGCTCACTCCGAAAAACCGTACCTTGCCGCTTTCATGCAGCGTATCGAACGCCTGCGCGATCTCCTCCGGCTCCATCAGCGTATCGGGGCGGTGCAGCAACAGGATATCCAGATAATCCGTGCCGAGCCGTTTGAGGCTCGCATCCACACAATCCAGGATATATTCCTTGCCGAAGTCGTAATGCATATCGGGCGTATGCGCGCCGCGGATACCGCACTTGCTCTGGATCAGAAACCGCTCGCGATTCACGCTCAGCTTTGCTGCCCTTCCGAAAAGCTCCTCCGACTTGCCGTCGCCGTATACGTCAGCCAGATCGAAAAAGTTGACGCCTTCCTCAAGCGCTGCCTGTATCAGCGCCTCGGCCTGCTTCTCTTCGGCCTGCCAAAGTCTCCTGCACCCGAGTGATATCTCCGAAGACTCGATCGCCGCTCCGCCCAAGTGTATGGTCTTCATGCCTGCAGCATCGACTTGATCGAATTGGCAAGGGTGTTGAGCAGCAGCCAGCAGCTCGTCGCGCCCGCGTCGAGTACGCCGCGGGAACGCTCGCCCAGGCGGCTGGCCCGGCCGATCTTCGCCACCATACCTTCGGTGGACTGCCAGCCCTCTTTCGCAGCCGCCTGAAGCGCGTCCAGCGCCGCCGCGAAATCCGTGCCGGAGTCCAGCGCTGCAGAGTAGGCTTCCACGCCCGGTATCAGCGTATCGAGCAGCGTCTTATCTCCCCGTTTGGCGCTTCCGATATCCTGAATCCCCGCGAGCGCGCCCTGCAGCATGGTTTCAAAATCGCGCGCGCCGATCTCGTCCAGCCCCCCGCTGGCCATCGACATCTCATCGAAGAAAACGCCATAGAGCGGGCCCATCGAGCCGCCGATATCTTCCATCAGCGTACGGCTCAAAACCTCCAGTCCTTCGGACAGCGAATATTCCTTGCCCGCAAGGCGATCGCCGCACATGGTGAAGCCCTTGTTCATATTGATGCCGTGGTCGCCGTCGCCGATCTTTCCGTCAATCTCACTTAAATACGCAGTATTCTCATGGATCGTTTTGATCAGGTCGAGTACGACGCGTCCGGCTTGTTTGTTGTTGATTGTCATCTTGTCCCCCGTTTACAGCTGCTTTAAGCCCATCGAATCCGCCGGATAATCGACGCATTCCTTCAGCTCTTCGTCCAGCTTCATCACCGTAAGCGTCACGCCCATCATTTCAAGCGAGGTAAAGTAGTTGCCGACGTATGCCCGATGTATGCGGATACCGTTTTCCGCAAGTATCTCGTCCACGCGGTTGTATACAATGTACTGCTCCATCACCGGCGTTGCGCCCAGGCCCGAAAGCAGCACGACCACCTCGTCACCCGATGCGAACGGCAGATCCGGCAGGATCAGATCGAGCATCTTCTGCGCGATCTCGTCCGCAGTCGCAAGCGGCTGCACGCTGACGCCCGGCTCGCCGTGGTGGCCGATTCCGAGTTCCATCGTGCCGTCTTCAATCGTAAAGTTGGGGTGTCCCACCGCAGGGATGGTGCAGGGTGCGGTACCGATACCGACTGAGCGCGTATTGTCGATGGCTTTCTGTGCCGCCGCAATCACCGCGTCCAGATCCGCGCCCATGGAGGCCTTCGCGCCGCCGACCTTCCACATCAGCACTTCGCCGGCCACGCCGCGGCGTTTTTCCAGCTCGTCCTTCGGCGCGGAAGCGCAGTCATCGTTGGCGACCACCGTCTTCACTTCGATGCCCAGGGCCTTGGCCTTGCGTATCGCCATCTTGACGTTCATGTTGTCGCCCGCATAGTTGCCATAGAGGCAGGCCACGCCGCGGCCCGAGTCGGCCGTCTTCATGGCGTCCAGAAACGCTGCTGCCGAGGGAGACGAGAAAATCTCGCCCACCGCGACCGCGTCGCACATATTCTTGCCGATGTAGCCGATAAACGCAGGTTTGTGGCCGCTGCCACCGCCTGTCACAATGCCTACTTTGTTTGGCACCGGCGTACCTTTATATTTGAGCACGCGTGAATTTTCCGTTGCCGCGACGATATCCGAGTTGGCCTTGATAAAGCCCTTCAGCATATCCTCGACGACAAAATTCAGATCGTTGACAATACGATTCATAACGTCCTCCTCTAGCAGTTTCTGTGATACATGGCATCGATCTCGTCGATGCGGTTGACCTTGGGGGTAGAGCCGCCGCCCGCAAAGTCGCATTTGAGCCAAATGTCCACAAGGTATTTTGCCAGTTCCACGCCGATAACGCGTTCGCCCATGCACATGATCTGCGCGTTATTGCTCTTTCTGGAACGCTCCGTAGAGAACGGATCGTGGCAGACCGCCGCGCGGATGCCCGGCACCTTGTTCGCCGTAATCGCCATCCCGATACCGGTGCCGCAAACGAGTATACCGCGTTCAAATTCGCCCGCTGCCACCGCTTCGGCCACCGCCTTGGCGACGTCCGGGTAGAGGATCACCTCACCCGCATTTGCGCCAAAGTCCTTGTATTCTATATCTTCCTTCTTTTTCAGATGCTCGATAATCGCCACTTTGAGTTGGTACGCCGCTTCGTCGCATCCGATCGCGATTTTCATGATAATCTCCTCGTTAGTCCCTGTTGACCCAGAAGAGCACGGTGTCGGTTTTGCCGGGGTTGCTGGACAGGTGCCATTCTCCCTTGGGCAGATGCACAATCTGTCCGGCCTTGGCCGATACGCCATCGCCTTCTTTTGCCGCTACCTTGAGCTCGCCCGCCGCGATGAAGAATATCTCATCGGAGCTGTGGCTCTCAAATTCCTTCATGACCTCGCCGGGCTTCAGCGTCAGCGTGCCGCAGCTCATCTCCGCTTCCTTCATGGACAGCGCGGGCTTTACCACGCCGCCGTATTCCAGCGTGCCTTCTATTTCACTCGGGTTGAATACTTTCATATTTTCTTCCTTATATAAGCCGTATCGTCACAGTTCCGCGGCAATGCGCTTTAAGTTCGCAAGGCCTTCCGTCGCGAGCGCTTCGCCCGTCGGCGCGAAGCTGCGCCAGATCGCGCAATTGCCCGCCAGCTCCGTAAAGCT
This sequence comes from Bacillota bacterium, assembly GCA_023390815.1. GTDB lineage: Bacteria > Bacillota > Clostridia > Christensenellales > SZUA-584 > JAEWCC01. The sequence goes on along the minus strand of JAEWCC010000031.1, from coordinate 21,372 downwards.
CGGGTCGAAAGACTCGATTACGAGCGGGCCGTCGTAGCCCACTTCGGCAACCGCCTGAAAGAACTCCTTGAACGGCACAAGCCCGGTACCCGGGATGCCGCGGTCGTTTTCGTTGACGTGGATGTAACCAAGGTATTCCTTGCCGCACGTCTTCACCGCGCCGGAGAAGCTCTTCTCTTCGCGGATCATGTGGAAGCAGTCGAGGTGCACCTTGATGTTGCCTGTGCCGACTTCCTTGCAGAACTTCACCGCGTCCTCCGCGATGTTCAGGAAGAATGTCTCGAAGCGGTTTACGCACTCCACGCAGATCACGACGTCGCCCGTGGCTTTCGCGTATTCGCCGATCTCACGCATGCACTTGACGCCCCATTCCCACTCCTGCTCGGTACGCGGGCGTTTGGTGATGTAACCCCACGCGGCGTAGTTGACGCCGCCGAGAATTTTCGTTCCCAGCGCGTTGCAGATATCCACACACTTCTTCATGGCCTTGACGCCGTTCGCGCGGATCTGTGCATCGGGCGAGATCGGGTTGGTCTGCGGGGTCAGCGTCGTGGTGCATACGCACTCGATGCCGACACGCGCAAGCTCCGCCTTAACCTGCTCGGTCGGGAAAGTGAAGGGGTTCGAGATCGCGAAATCGACGACCTCAAAGCCCAGATCCTTTGCCTTTTGAATGATCCACAGATCCTTCTCGCTGAAGCTCTCAGCCCATATAAAGCTGTCTACGCCAAACTTAAAGTACATTGCGTCCTCCTTATACGGTCTGCGGAACCGCAGGGTTGTTGTTTGCGAAGTTCTGCAGGATGACCAGCGGTTCGTAGCTGCTCGTGTTCTCAATCACGATGCCCTTCTTGGCGGCGTTTTCGGACACGAAATATTCGTCGCCCGAGATATCCTCGAAGCGCAGCACACCGGGTGCCTCGCACTCGAACGCACCGAACGTGCCGTGGCCCTGCACCACCAGCGCGCAGTAGCACGCCTCGTCATGCAGCTTTACCTTTGCGCCGGGCGCAACGGTGACTTCCTTGGAAGCAATCCACTCGTTGGCATACGCCACCCATTTCTCGCTGAGACCCTTCTGCGTCTCGGGCAGGGCTTTGGGTGCGCGGAAATATTTTTCCTTGTAATCCGGGCGCGTGCTCTCCTCCCAGTCGATCTGCGCGAACAGCGCATCGACGTCGCCCTTCTCCTCGGGCGGCTGGCAGTCGGTCAGCAGGTTGCCGGGGTTCACTTCGCCCATCGTGACGTTCTCCATGATGGTGTTGACGTCGCTGTTCCACTGCGGTTCGTAGGTTACGACCGAAGCGGGCGCGTGGATCACGCCGGCGGGGGTGTACCAGCCGGTTCCGAGCTGAATGCGGTACGCGCGCGAAAGCTCGGTGATGCGCGTATCCGTGTTATTGTAGTTGCGGATGCATTCCAGCACCTGTTCCTTCGTCGTGGACGGGTCGAAGCCGAAGTAGGTCAGCGGGAAGCGCCCGAGGTACGAGTTGTACTGGATCGGGAAGTAATAGGCTTCCGGCTTTCCGTGGCGGCCGATCTTGTTCGCCCGCTCCTCCGTGAGGTGCAGGTGGTGGAACAGCGGCTTATCGTAATCGTATATCTTGGCGAAGGTCGGCCAGGTGCCGTACTTCTGCTGCAGCGCTTCGCCGATGAGGTCGGCACCCAGCGCTTCCACGACGTCTGCGAAGAGTATCTTCTCACGTGTCTGCGGATCAGCCAGCACAAAGCTCATGCCCTCCGTCGGGCCGGTCTTGGGGCCGTTAAGCGCCACCGTGACGGAACCGAGCCAGCGCTCGCAGATGCCGCCGCGATCCATACCGAAAGCAAAGTAGTCGTCCGGATGCAGCTTCAGCCTGCGTCCCGGTTCGTTAAAGCCGCGCGGCACCCATGTGGGCGTCAACTGCAGCACGCCTTTTCCTTTGTCAAATATCTTCCTGATGCGTTCGCTGGACATGCGCGTCGCCTCCTTCATATTTTATAAGCTGTAATACTTTACCTTGTCCGCCGCGTCAAACAGATCGATCTTGTGGTTGATGACCTCTTTCATAGCGTCGATGCCCTCAAGATAGAGTTCAAATGGCTCCCTGATCTTGGGATCGTTAGACAGCGTCTTGCGGAGCTGCTGATACATCGCGTCCTTGGTGTCGGAAGAAATGTTGATCTTGTTGACGCCGCGCTTCACGCTCTCGGCAATCTCTTCGTCCGGATTGGCCGAGCCGCCGTGCAATACGAGCGGTACGGTCGCCTTCTTCTTGATCTCGGTTAAAAGGTCGAGCTTGAGCTGGGGTTTGAAGCCCTTCGGATAGATGCCGTGCGCCGTTCCGATCGCGATGGCGAGGCAGTCGATGCCCGTCGCGTTGACGAATTTGACAACGTCGTCCGGGTCGGTGTAGATGATCTCGCTCGTGCCGCCCTCGGCGTCGTTGCCCGTGGTACCGATGGTGCCGATTTCGGCTTCCACCGAGATACCCAGCGGATGCACGAGGTCCACGACCTGCTTGGAAAGGCGGATGTTCTCTTCAAACGGCTTATCCGAAGCGTCCATCATGACCGACGTAAAGCCCGTGCGCACCGCGTGCAGGATGTCTTCGATCGTGGAGCTGTGATCCATATGGATGCATACCGGAACCTTGGCATTCATCGCCGCATCGCGCATAGCTGCCATGGCGCTGTCGCCCTGAAAATTAAGCTCCTTGGGATGAACCGCGAGTATGACGGGCGCGCCCTTTTCCTCGCAGCACTCGATGACTGCTTTTAAGATCTGGCATGTACCAATATTGAACGCGGGCACCGCGAAATTGCGCTCATTGGCGACGGACAGTATTTCCTTCATGTTCACTAACACAGTTGCAATCCTCCAAAAATTAAAATATAATCATATCGGCAAAGCCGACATTTAATTCGCGTATCATGCTGCGGTTTCTACCGCGGTTTGTTTCTATAGGGCTTTTTTTGTTGCCCTCTATATGTCTTGCCGGTTAAGCGCAATGCGCGCCGCCCGGTCTTTTTGCTTTCCCTGCGCTATACTCTGGCGCATAATTTTTGGTTGGAAGCAGCCCCTCGGGAGGGCTGCTTCCAACCGATTTTTTTGTCTGGCCTTATGTTGCCGGTTCTGTGTGATTATTTCAGATACTGGTCAACGTTCTCAGCGGTGACAAGCGTGAAAGGAACCATGATGCTCTTCTCAACGGTCTTGCCAGCAACGATGTCCTTGATCAGCGCGATCGCGGTCGTAACCTGAGCAGCGCCATCCTGGAGCACGGTCGCGCGGAGCGTGCCGTCCTTAACCATCTGGAGCGGGCCGGCATTGCCGTCAACGCCGATGCAGACGATGTCCGTACGGCCAACGGAGTTGCAGTACGCCTGGACAGCGGACGACATGTCGTCATTGTCGCAAACGATCGCTTTGATCTCGTCGCCATACTGCGTCAGAGCGTCCGTCGCGAACTGAACCGCTTTATCAGCAGACCAATCAGCGGTGAAATCGCCAACGCTTTCCCACTTGTCGCTCTTGCCCAGAATGTTCGCGATGCCCTCGCCTCTCTGGATCTGAGCCGAGTTGCCGACGATACCCATCATGTGAGCATACTTGCCGCCATCCGGAACCTGCTCCATCACGAAGTTCGCCATGATTTCGCCAGCTTCAACGTCGTTGGAACCAACAAACGCCGTTGCGAGCTCTTCCGTGTTGTTCGTCATCGAGTTGACAACGACGATCGGGATACCAGCTTCGGAGCAGCGGGTTACAACCGGAGCGCTGCCTTCGGATTCAGCCGGGAGCAGAATGACGAAGTTTGCGCCGTTGTTGATCGCATCTTCGATCAGGTTGGTCTGGATGATCGGGTCGGTCTGGCCGTCATAAAGCTGCCAATCCGCAATCGTGCCATCCTGTACCAGTGCATCCAGCGCGGGTGCCGCAGCGCCGTTCAGCGTGGCGTGGAACGCGTCCACTGTGTTCTTCGCAATGTAAGCGACGTGGATGTCCGAAGCCGGAGCAACCGATTCGGTTTCAACGGGTGCCGATTCCGACACTGCCGCCGACTCAGAAGCCGTCTCAGACGGAGTCGGAGTGTTGTTGGCGCAAGCCGCAAAGCCCAGCACCATCACAAGCGCCATAACAAGAACCAATACTTTCTTCATTTTCTTCCTCCTGCGCATATTTTTTATTTATCTCAACCCGTATTTTTCGGGATAAGACCAAACTATTTACGTTTTTTATTGATCGTCATGTCGAGCAACACCGCGCCGATGATCAGCAGGCCCTTTACGATCGTCTGCCAGTAAGACTCGATGCCGATCAGGTTCATGCCGTTATAGATCAGGCCGATGATTACGATGCCGACGAGCGTACCGGGGATGGTCGAGACGCCGCCTGCAAACGAGGTGCCGCCGATGACGCACGCTGCGATGGCGTCGGTCTCATAGCCCACGCCGATATTCGGTTGCGCCGCGTTGATCTTCGCCGTCATCAGAATACCCGCTATTCCGGCAAACACGCCGCTGATCACGAAGGTCATCGTCCGCGTCCAGAAGATGTTGACGCCCGAGGCCGTCGCCGCGTTGATGTTACCGCCCACCGCGTATACATAGCGGCCAAACTTCGTCCAGTGCATCAGGATATACGATATCGCGAATACAATGAGCAGAATGATCACCGGATACGGCAGCCAGGGAAACAGCTTTCCAAGGCCGATCTGTGAGAATGTCGGGTTGGCAAGCGCGAACGAGTAGCCGCCCGATATAACATAGCCAAGGCCGCGGATGACGAGCTGGCTGGCCAGCGTCACCACGAACGGGAACATGTTGAAACCCGCCACGAGCACGCCGTTAACCAAGCCCAGTATTCCGCAGGCCACCACCGCCGCAAGGCATGCCAGTACATTGCTGCCGGTCATTTGCAGCACGACGCCGATCGACGTGCTGGCGAGCGCCAGAAGCGAGCCGATCGACAGGTCGATGCCGCCTGCCGTGATGACGAACACCATGCCCAGTGCGAGTACGCCGTTGATCGAAACTGCCACCAGAATATTGATAAGATTGCTCGGTTTTAAGAAATTGGGCGAAGCGAACATCAGTATCACAAACATACCGATCATGACAAACACGATGCCATAACGCTTCATGAATAAGTTGAAATCGTGCTGGTCCATTCCCAGGACCCTTTTTTCCTGCTTTGCGTTCATGGTTTCTCCTTACCTCCCGCCGAATTCTTTCGCTAATATCGTTTCCTGGTTGGCAGTGCCCGCCAGTATGTCTTTCCGGCTGATTTCTCCGTTGAGCTTGCCCTCATGGTAGATCAGGATACGGTCGCTCATGCCCATCACTTCGGGCAGTTCGGACGACACCATGATGATCGCCATGCCTTCTGCGGCGAACCGGCCCATCAGCGCATGGATCTCCGACTTCGCGCCGACGTCGACGCCGCGGGTCGGTTCGTCCATAATGAGCAGCTTGGGCTTAGCCATTACCCACTTGGAGATAACCACCTTTTGCTGATTGCCGCCGCTTAAGCTGTACGCCTCGGACTCGACGCTGGCCATTTTGACCGTGAGCGTCTTGGCAACCTCTCTGCATTCGGCTTTTTCGCGCCGCTGGTTTAGCAGCACGCCCTTTTGGCGCGCGCGCAGGTTGGGCAGCGAAATATTTTCGCGGATCGAGCGGAACAGGCAAAGTCCGTAGTTTTTGCGGTCCTCGTTGATCATCACGATGCCTTTGTTGATAGCATCGCTGGGTCTCTTGATCTTAAGCTCTTTTCCGTTGAGGTACATCTTTCCGCTCGAGAGCGGATCAAGACCAAATATCGCGCGCATCGTCTCGCTGCGGCCCGAACCCACCAGGCCCGAAAGCCCGACGATTTCTCCCGCGTGTACTTCAAAGCTGATATCTTTAAAGCCCTTGCCGGAGAGTCCCTCGGCCTTGAAAACCACATCGCCGATCGGGCAATCCACCTTGGGGAATATGTTCTCTACCTTGCGGCCAACCATCATGGAGATCAGTTCGTTGGTGGAAATGTCCGCGATGGTGCCGGTTCCGATGAAGTGACCGTCGCGGAAGACCGAGTACGAGTCGCAGATCTTGAATATCTCCTCCATGCGATGGGATATGTAAATGATCGTAACGCCCTGTTCCTTCAGGTTACGGATTGTCCTGAACAAGCGCTCGGTTTCCTCGCTGTCGAGCGAGGATGTCGGCTCGTCCATAATGACCAACCGCGCGTTGCAGGAAACCGCCTTCAATATCTCGATCATCTGCATTTGCGCGAGTGTCAGCGATTCCATAAGCGCCTTGGGGTTCATAGAAAGGTTATACTGTCTTAAAAGCTCCGCAGCGCGACGGTTGGTTTCATTTTTATTCAAGAACGGGGTTCTCCGGACCGTATCTTCGCGCTTTAAGAATATGCTCTCGGCGATCGACAGGTAAGGCTCGGGGTTGAGTTCCTGATGGATCATCGATATGCCCGCTTTAATCGCCTCGGCAGGGCCATTCGCACTATAGGGCTTTCCCTCAAACCGGATATCTCCGGCGTCCTGCTTCTGCAGCCCGATGATGATCTTCATCAGCGTGGACTTGCCCGCGCCATTCTCTCCCAGCAGCGCGTGCACTTCTCCCCGTTTTACCTGCAGCTGGACGTTTTGCAGCGCGTGCGTACCACCGAAGGATTTCGATATCCCCTGGCAATCCAGGATATATTCGTTCTCGGTCTGTGTGTTTCTGACTGCTTCGTCCAAACATATCACCTCATTTCACAATACTTGTTGCGGATCTCTATAACGACGAATTATTCCCTTCCAATTGCCGCAAGCGCGCGCAGCATATCCCGGTTTGCGCTGTGTGCTCTCTTGAAAAGCGCGTAATATTCTCGGTATATATCATGGCGTCCGCTGTCCGGCAGCACGATCTCACTGCGGTAATGCACCGCCGCGCGGCATCCTTCCTCCAACGTGGCATATACCCCTGATCCCACGCCCGCCGCGATTGCCGCGCCGAGCCCAGCCTGCTCCTGCGTTTCGGACACGCGCAGCGGCGTATTGTATACGTCCGCCTGCAATTGCAGCCAAGGTTTACTCCGCGCTGCGCCGCCCGAGGCGACGAGCCATTCTGCCTGAAAGCCGAGTCCTCCGCATATTTCAATGCACTGCATCAGCGAGTACGCCACGCCCTCCATCACGGCACGCGTCATATGGGCGCGCGTGGTGCCGATGTTGAGCCCCAGAAAAGCGCCGCTCAGGTTCGGGTCCACATGCGGCGTACGCTCCCCGTTCAGATAGGGCAGGAATATCAATCCACCGCTGCCCGGCGGCGTCTGCGTGACCTCACGGTCGAGCTGCGCATAATCGATGTTGCCGGAGTTGCGGTGCCACCACTCGTACGACCATCCCGCCGTCATCGTCGCACCGAATAGTATCCAGCGACCCCGTTTATAACCACAGAACATGTTGGTGTTAAGGTCCGGGTTTAGCACCGGCCGGTCGATCTGAAAGCTGACTTGGCCGCTGCTGCCGATATTGACCGTCGCATCGCCCGCATGCACCATGCCGTTGCCGATGCCCTGCATCACCTGGTCTCCGCCGCCCGCCGCCACGACCGTGCCCATTCTAAGACCGGTTTCCTGCGCCGCCGCAGCGCATACGCGGCCCGCTTCCTGTGTGGTCTCATAGCAGACCGGGAACAGCGACGCGGGTATCCCTACGCGATCCAATATCGCGCTCGACCAGATGTCTTCTTTAATATCGAATGCCAATGTCGCCGAGGCGTCTGAAAAGTCTGAGGACAGCTCGCCCGTCATCTTCATTTTCAGATAGTCCTTGGGCAGGCACACATGGCGTATTTTTTCAAAGTTCGCGGGTTCATTCTCCCTCACCCACAGCAGCGAGGGCAGCAGAAACCCGGTGTATACCGGATTCATCATCAGCGCGCGGATGCCGTCTGTCCCGAGCATGCGCCGCAGGTGTTGTACTTGCTCGCCTGAACGCGCGTCGCAATGCAGTATCGCCGGACGCACGACGCGGTAATCGCAGTCGAGCGTCACAAGACCGTGCATTTGGCCGGAGAAGCTTACGCCTGCGATTTCTCCCGCGCATCCGCCGCATTGGCCGAGCGCTTCGCGCACAGTTTCCACGCAAGCCTGCCACCACGCATCGGGATGATGCTCCGCATAACCGCCGCGCGGGGAATCGAATGTATATGAACGGTGGCTCAGTGCCTTGACCTCTCCGGTTTCACTGATCACAATGGTTTTCAGGCCCGATGTCCCGAGGTCAATGCCCATCAACAGCGCCACTCTGCGTTCCCCTTTCTACCGCACAAAAGATGTTAAAAAACCTGCCATGAAGGTATCGCCCAGCCCGATGGTATACTTCGGGTGTTCCATATAGCGCGAGGGCACGATGCGCACAACCGCTTCCGGCTTCATATTCTGAAGCTCCCCGGCAAACCGGATACCCTCCGGGCTTAACGCGAGCTGCATGCTTTCGCCGCAGTCCTCATAAGAGCCATAACGACCCGTCCGCGCTCTTGTCCCGGCCATCAGATTTCCGAGCGTCAGACCCTTTTCCACATCGACGTCCACGAGTTCCTCGCCGTAATACATCGCGTAGTCCTTGGTATGCAGCACAATGCCGCGAACCGGGTACTTCTCCATCAGCGAACCCAGTCCGTTGATTACCGAGGCAAGGTCTTCTTTATCGGTATGGACGCCATACCGGCTGGTATGCTCGACGAGTTCTTCCTCGTTCATACCGTATATGTCGCAAACGCCTGAAAGCCGGTCGAATACAAGATTCTTCAGCTCAGGGTTTAAATAGCACGCGCCTTCGAGGTAGATCATGCAGCCGGGATTGGCTTGCTTCACCCTGCGGTAATGCGCGGATATCTCATCGATTCTGTCGGCCATGATCCGCTCGTCGATGATGCCGTTAAGGCCCGAAACGCAATACACCAGCATTTCCTGCGCGTGGGTCTCGCAATAATCGAGAAACGGCTTGTCAACCGGCATCGTTTTATGGATGCTGTCGTAATCCATGATGAGTCGGTTCGATACGGGCGCTTCATAGGTTTTGTCGCCCGCCGTAATCGTGGCTCCCTTGGGATACTGCAGGATCATATGCCTCACCGGGGGTTCCTGCGATGCGCTCTGCATCATCGGGACCACGCCCAATTCCGTTACGGTATCGAGGCCCGGCCCGCTCATCAGCCGGCAGACTTCTTTCGACCTGTCGGTAATGTGCGCAAGCACCGGGAAACCCACCGCGTTGAGCGCTGCCGCGCCTTGTGCGCAGGTGCCGCCCAGCGCATACTCAATCTTAAAGCGGCTTTCAAGATATTCGCAGACTTCAAGGTTCGTGATGTCGATCTCTCCGCCCAGTCCGTGGATCATGTGATAGCTCACAATGCGGGCGAAAGCCTCCATTGAGTCGATGACGTCGCCGGTACGTACTGCAGGCTCTTCCTTCAGAAAGGTTGACAGAATTGTGTCAAACGCTGTGCTGTCCCATTCCATCACGACATCCAGATCGCTCGTATAGCCCAATACAATTCTGTTTCCGCTATGTTTTAACTTTTCAATGTCGTTCGGCAACTGCCGGTAAAATTTTTCGTATCCGTCCCGGTAAGCCACAGGTTGTCCTCCGTCTAGAGCTTGGTTTCCGAGAGAACGTACTCCAGTTGGTCCGTTTCTCCGTTTTTGACGGCATTCTTCTTCGCGTGGGCAATGAAGTACACCATGATGTCGATTAAAGCGGATATATAAATATGCGACGCTGCGCCGAATATATATACGCTGGAATATTCAATCCCGGTCGAAAGCGCATGATCCGCACTTTTGGCATGGGGTGTGTTCAAAAGGTCTGTGATCGATATGGTCGTCATACCGCGCTGTTTGGCAAGTTCAAACGCCTGCAGCACCTGCTTGGAGCTGCCCGAGTGCGATATGCCGATGACGATATCACGCTCTGTCCCCAGGTTTACGCTGTTAAGCTGCTGTTCCGGCATGAACGAACTGCTCGTCCGAATACCGACACGCCCGAGCCGGAAAGCAAAGTCGATTGTCGATGGTATCGAATTGCCGGTTGCAACAAGATGCACAGTATCACACGCGAGGATCATCTCTACGCACTTCATCATCGCAGCGTTGTCTACATTCGACTGTGCGTGCATGATGTTGGCTGCGACCTCTTTGAGTACATCGTCGCCGGTGTCCGGCTCCTTTGGCATGGCGTTGCCGCTGAAGAGCTGCTCGCGCCCAAGGTCGTGCGCGAGTTGCAGTTTCATCTGATAGAAACCCTTGTAACCCAGATGCTTGCAAAGCCGGATTACAGTCGCATCGCTTGTACCGCAGAGTTCAGCCAGTTCGGAGACATTGAGCGTAACGGTATGCTCGGGGTTCTTGAGTATATAGTCCGCGACTTTTTTCTCTGCCGAAAATATCTCTTCGTAATTCAGACGGATATTTTCGAACACCCAGCCACCTAGTTCCATGAATCTATCCTTTCCGGCATAACAATGAAATATTATTTCACATTAGCGAACCAACCCGCAATTACGACTCGATTATATTAAGACGCATAGAGTTTGTCAATGATCATTTTACACATATTAGTAGTTTCATGAAATTTTTTTTTACCATGCACGGCAATTATATGTTTTTTCAATCTTTTTTATATTACTTTATCCATATTTGCTCGTTTTTACCTTGGGCTATGAAATAAAAGTTTATTTCTCAATGGTTCATTATATTTATTTACGCTTTGAGAAAACCTGCCTCCTCGCGCATTTCCGTATTATCTCGAGTCCAATTGTGGGTTATCCCGCCAGTTATCCTGCCAGTTATCAGCCAAGCAACCGATCAAAAAAGTGTTCCGTTTTGAGCAATTCGTCGATTGCAAGCATCGCCGCGCCGGACAGTGCGGGATCTTCCGCAAATTCGCTCATGTGAATGCTGACTTTACTATATAGTTCCGGCAGCGCATGTTCCTTTACGGATTCACATACTTTGTCCAGAAAATGCTTGCCGCCCCTTTGGAAATCATCGCCGATCATGATTGCGCCGGGGTTGATTACGTTGATCAGGCTTGCGATACCAAAACCCAAATACCACGCAACGGAATCCAGTATGCTGACCGCAAGCTTATCTCCGCGGTGAAACGCGTCGTAAATATCATGTATCCCGCTGTCTTCGGTCAGTATCGTATCCGGGTAATCCGCAATGCGCTCACCGAGCATATTAAGCATTGCGAACCCCGAAGCGTATTGCTCGAGACAACCCCGGTTTCCGCATTCGCATTTCTTTCCCATTACGTTGATACTCATATGCCCGATCTCACCCGCAACGCCTAACTGTCCGCGCAGTATCCGGCCGTCCTCGATGATTCCTGCACCCAACCCCTGTCCGCCCATGATGTATAGAAAAAGGCCTTTGTCGCCGGATCCCGCAAAGTGACGCCATTCGGCATACGCCGCAAGATTCGCGTCATGGTCAACGTATACCGGCACATTGAATTCCTGCTGGAGCTCCTTGATAATATGAATATTCTTCAGCGTGGGAAATCCGGTCGCGATAACGAAATGATCCTCCGACTTAAGGAAAGGCCCAAGCACTGCGACACCCGCGCTCAGCAGCACTTTACCGTTAAGCTGCGCGATCTGGGCGCGTATCTCTTTTTTTATACTTTCGATGACACTGCCAGCATCGTCCCGGGTGTCAATCGCTACCCGTTTAAACGCATGCTGATTGCCCTTGATATCATTTACCGCGACAAGAAAATACTTGCGCGTTAGCCGTACGCTCATAAAGCGGTATTTTTCGCAGTTGAGATCCAGCCCGATGATGCGGCGGCCTTTTTTGCCTTCAATCAGCCCGACTTCATAAATCAGACCGCTGTCGATCAACTCGCTGACAATGTTGGTAACCGTCGCCTGGTTGAGACCGCTGTGCTTGGTCAGATCTGCGCGCGAACGGATATTCTGCCGGCGCATCAGGTCGACGATCAACGCCCGGTTGATATAGCGGACGTCTCCCAGATTCTTGCCTTTCTTACTCGCCTGCATACGCATCTCCCCGATATCCGCAACGCAGCGGAATTAATACAATTATGATTAAATCATTAAATTTATTAAATTATTAATTTTATTTAATCATAATAGCGTTTTGATGATTTGTCAACATGCATTTCGGCGCAAATCGTATGTATGCAGCCGGATGAATATGGTATGATGCTTTTATAAGGAGTGGAGCGTTTATGGGCAACATGATCGAATATGTGGAGAATAACCTCTATACCATGGTGCAGCGGCCATTTAATGCCGTCGACAGCCTGGTATTGTCTCAGCTATCCTACCTGCGCTTTGAGGGGATCGTTCCGGCGATGTCTGATAAAGCTTCATCGGTCCGTATCAGTGATTTGCTCAAAGCCGAATGGTTTGGTTCCATGTTTCAAAAGCTGCTGGACGTCGAAAACAACAAACGGTTTCTTTTCGTCCTTGCCGCAAGCCCCAGATTTCGCAGCATCAGCCTTAACCATTACGTCGACCTCTACGATCCGGTGCTGGAAAAGCAGTTTGCGGCAGTTACCTGCTTTCTGGATGATAACACCGCATATATCGCATACCGGGGCACAGACTCCACCTTCGTCGGTTGGAAAGAGGATTTTAATATGGCTTATATCAGCCCGATTCCATCACAGGAGGCAGGCGTAAAATATTTAGGCGAGATCGCCAAACGTACATCACGAAAGCTTATGCTCCGGACAGGCGGCCACTCCAAAGGCGGGAACCTCGCAGTCTATGCGGCGACCCGATCCGAGCCGAACGTTCAAAAACGGATTATCGATGTCTACAATCATGACGGGCCTGGTTTTAAAGACAGCCTGTATGAAACCGCCGGGTTTGCGAATATCAAGAGCCGTATTCACACAACGCTGCCAGAGGAGTCTCTGATCGGCATGCTTTTACAGCATCACGAGGAGTACGAGGTCATTAAGAGCAGCCGCCGCGGAATAATGCAACACGACCCGTTTTCTTGGAATATCGCGAACGACGATTTCGTTTATGCCGACCGGATTAAAAACGGCGCCATGCACCGCAATAAAGCACTTAACGAGTGGCTGACCCTTCTCAGCGATGATAAACGCAAGATGATTGTCGATGTGCTGTTCCAGGTCATTGAGAAAACCAACGCCGATACGATATGGGAGTTGTCCGACGACTGGCGTAAAAGCGCCGGTGCCATATTGGCTGCCATCAAAGGACTCGATTCCGAATCGAAAAAGTTTGTGTTGCAGGCGATCAACGAGCTTGCCAAGCTGTCCATCCGAAATATCTTCGGACCTAAAACGCAGACGAATTGATCAGGGCTTCACTTTGTTTCCACCACGTAAACGGGTGTTTCCTTTTAACTGCTTATGCACTATGCGCGCTGCCAGTCTGCCTGTCAGAATCGACACAGGCAGACCCGAGGGGCTGAACGTCCAATGCCCGCACTGAAAGATATTCCTCATGGGCGTCCTTACCGATCTCGTGATCCGATGCAGCCGGTTCTCCACTGGCATGGGATGATTCGTGAATGCCCACCCCGCAATTGTACCCTGCGCGTTGCCTGTCTCGCGCTCGAACGTCAGTGGCGTTGCGCACAGCGTGAATTCTGCGCTGTGTAGTATACCCGGGAACACTGAGGCGTCCAGCGCGTCCAGTATCCACGCGGAGCAAGTCTCTTTAAATGCGTCATACCAGCCTGCATCGGATATGTGCTTCACCAGCCGGTAATCAAATTGTGTGCTGACGATCACACCCGCCTTTCCATCCGGTGCCAGGGAGGCGTCCCTTACGGCGGGACAAGAGATGGTATACGTGGTTCGTTTGAGGTACAATTCAATCCAGCGGCGTAGCGCATCATCGCCGCCGCGCGCAGCATCCTCCCACCGGGGTAGCGAAGAAAGGCCTTGCTTAACCGGTGTATAAAACGTGTGCGCGCCGCAGACCGCTTCAAAATAACCCGGATCAAGGCCTACCCCGATAAACAGGGTCAGCACGGAATCGCTGCCGCTGCTTTTAGCTACCAACGCCCGCCGTCTTTCCATCCTTCCCGGGCGGACCGTTTTCAGTGCGGAATATAACGCCTTCTGGTCCGCAGCCCATATCAGCTTCTTGTAGCGATACGTTTCTCCGCGGGCCGTTGTCACCTGCCGCCTTTTCGCATCGACCTCAAAAATAGGCGCCTGCAGGACAATATCGCCGCCTTTCCCCCGGATATATTCCGTCATCCTCTCCGCAAGCACTCCCGTTCCGCCCGCAGGATAACAATAGTCCAGATACAGCCCAAAGTAGCTCAGCGCAAAATATGCAGGCGTATCGGTAAAAAGGAACTGCGCAATCATATCGATCAGGGACCGGTTTTCAGTAAAGCGGAGAAGATAGCTGCGGGCCGGCTCCTGCAGTCGTTCGGCTTTTCGGGCGCTTACCAGATATTTTAAAAGCAACGGAAGCGATCCTTCCCGTTCGTGAATGGCCTCGTTATTCAGAAACAGCGGATTGTCGGTGCTATACAGCGCGCTCATATACCGCGTTATCTTTTCTATCTCTCCAGTGATTCGTTCTATATCGGTTTCGCTGCCCGGAAAAAGGGAGCCCAACATCAATCTGTATTCCCGAAGGTTCTTACGGGATTCAAGTCTTGCCCATTCGTTTCCGATTCCAATGGATACAGGGATATGAGTGAAAGGGATATCAATGCCGAAATCCTTGAGCATCGGCAGCAGAATACCGGAGTTTTCAAATACATGGATCCCGGCGTCGAATGCAAAGCCCCGATGCCAAAACGTACTGACCAACCCGCCCGTCTTTTCCGATTTCTCGCATAACAGCGTTCGGTATCCACAGCGGCAGAGGTACGCTGCGCTCGTAAGTCCGGCAAGTCCTGCACCTGCTATAACGACATCATATTCATTGTCCATACCGGCGTTTCGCCTCCATTATCGCCCGATTATCCTGCCGTCAAAATGACCATGGCGTTCGGCACATCGATAATTGCGTCCCTACGCAAGTCCCAACTTATCCATGTAAAAATAATAAGCGCAAAGCAGGTAGTCTATCCGATACTTCTCTGCAAGCCGGCAGAGCTGTCTTTTCAATGCATCCAGCGTGGTATTGCCCTGCCGGTATGCCTCAAGGTGCTCGAAGAAGTCTCTGCTCTCTTTCTCTGTGGCGATATTTTTAAAATAGCCCCATACATGCTGGAGCGCATCGACCGCATGGCCGGTATCCTCTGGCTGCCGGAGCGCCTCTTCTACCAGACGATAAAATGGTATCGCGGGATATCCGCCCTTATCCCGCAGCAATGATCGGATTTCCTGATATGCCAGAGGGGATCTTTCCAGCACACTGTATTTGTACCGCACCCATTCACTCTCCAGCGCGCCAACTCCCCGGTCCCCAAGGCAAAGCATGCATTTAATTGCCGATAAGTTTTTATCCTTGACTTCGAGCATGATGTCCGGCTTCAAATCCCCAAGCTGCGCGGCAAAATCCAGAAAAGTATCGATCATCACCGTTTGCGAGTGCGCGCCCGGCTTTCTGTCCGGGTGCTGCTGCGAATAGTGAACCTTCTGTGCGCCGTCGCTTTCACGCCATGTGCGCGCGCATTCCCCGATCCAGTATGAATCAGCCTTTTGCGCATCGGCAGGGTTTATCGCATTATGCAAGTTATCGTACACCACGGGCAAGCCGACTGCCGCAGCCGTGCCCAGCACATCGGCGATATGATAGAGGCTGTCGTCGTTCTCCAGTACGAGCCGCCGCCTGATATCCGGGTTCAATTCGCCGCACCCAGACCGGAACCGAAGAACCGCCTGCTTTTTATCTCCATAGGCACCGCCCAGATGCAGTATGATCTTGTGTGACGGGTTAAGCCCCAAACTATGGAGCACACGGCCATGGTAGTGCAGGTCGTCTACGGCCCTGCGTGCCACCGCACTGTCAGGTGAGTTCAGCACGGTATATTGTCCGGGATGCATGGACACACGCATGCCCGCCTCACGTATCTTTGCACCGATCTCCGTTAGCCGATCACGGAACAACGCCTCCCAGGCAAGCGAAGCCGCAACGCTGGAGCCAAACGGGATGAGATCGGAACTAATGCGGAAAAGCTTGATACCGTTTTTGATGTTGTAATCGATCATGTTTTCAAGTGATCTCAGGTTTTGCTCAATCAGCGCCGTAAGCCGCGTTTCGTCCGTATTTTTCAGCGTGCAGCTTCTGATGCCGGTGCCCGGTACGGCGATGGCAAGGCAGGCATATCCAATACGCATTTTTTTACCCATTCTGATCCATGGATGTCGCGCTGATGCCGTTCCAATAGGCGTCAAATACACGCAGGATATAATCACCCCGCGTAGCGCTTTGCCGATATAGCAGTACGCCGTGCAGTACACCTTGTATCATCGCGAGATACAAATATAACGAACCTTCGCTCACGTCCGCACGAATCTCGCCCTTTTCAATGCCCCGTTCAAAACAGCGCTGCATCTCCCGGGTATAAAACCGGTCATTCTTTTCAATCAGCTCTCTGCATGTTTCACGGAGCGGTTCATTCGGGATCATGGGGATGTTCCGCCAGAAACGCAAACGGTTGATATCCTCAAAATACTCGTAAATGGAAAGATAAACATGTTTCATCGCATCCCGACATTTACCATTGTGCACCTTTGCCATGCTGTTACCGAGATGAGTATAATACCGCTCGACCTCTTTTCGGATGGTCTGCTCAACGATCTCATCCTTGCCTGAAAAATGGCTGTAAATCGATGGGGTTTTAATTCCCACCTCCCACGCAATCTCCGACATCGACAATCCGTATCCATTTTCGCTAAATAACTGATAAGCCGCTTCAAGAATCTGTGTTTTCTTATCCATAATCGCTTCCTTACGAATGCTCGTTAGGCAGAGTATATCATTCCCCCCTTTTTTTATCAAATAAAAACGGTTGCACAAAAAATGCAACCGCAATACGATGCCCAGTTGACGATTGTCAACCAAGAAGAAACGGCATAATTCTCTCCCTCTGGTCGATCAGCATATGCCCTGCGCCCGGCAACAGAACCGTTTGGATGCCGGGTATACGCCGCTTTGTGCGTAGTAACGCTTTTTGCGCATTCAGCATGGCGTCGTTTTCGCCGAAGATTAAAAGCGCGGGCATGGTCAGGCGCCCCAGCTCCCGGTTGCTGAAACGCGGTACCGTACCTGTATAGTAATGAAAGTTCTGCGTGATCAGCCGGATATAAGAGGCTGCCTCTTCGGGCATTGCCGCGCCTTCGCTGATTTTGTCCATCGTTTTCTCTGTGCCGCGCTGCCCTGTCGCTTTCAGGGCTAGCAGTCTGAGAATTGGTGGGGTCTTGAGCGGCCCAATGCCCGCCGGGCACAGTAAAGCGAGCTTGCGAACCATATCCGGATATACCGACGCGAACCTTACTGCCAACCATCCGCCCAGCGATATGCCAACGATGGAAGCCTGATTGACACCCAAGGCAGTAAAAACGTCGCAGAGCCACTCGGCATGCGCATGCGTATGAAAATTGAGCCGGATATCATTGCTTCTGCCCGCTTCACCCGGAATGTCTACGGCATATACGCGGAAATACCGGCTATACTCCGCTGCATCTCCGATCCACATCGCCGCATTGGAACCGGAGCCGTGGATCAGGAACAACGGCGGCAGCGCGGCAGCGCCGCACGCGATCACGAACGTCCGCCCGTGCCGCGTTTCGATTTCTTTAGCCTCATAGGGTACCGGCCAGTTTTTCAATATCTCGCTGTACACAGCGAGTACCGCCTGTTTCCCTTCCTCCGATTTAAATACCGATTTCTGCTTCATTTCAAATTACTCCCTTCACTTCAGCAGCCAGCTTTCCGCTTCTTGCCGGTTATCGAAAACGCGGAAGTGGCTTCCGCGCCCCGCCTCTGACGCCATATCCCGGAACTTACCCCGCATTGCAGCGAGGTCCGTCAGCACTGCCGCCGTTTTGACATGGTAATTCACAAGCTTTTGCAGGATCTCACCTGCTACGCCGGTTCTGAGCCGGAAGAACTCCTCGGACAATACCGCTCCATGAACCATGAGCCGGTTTGCATCATTCTGCCCGCATAGCGCCACCAGATCCAGGGCGTCCTGTGTAGTCTGTACGGGCTTTTCGGATGAAAAAAGCTCGACGTATCTGCCGTTTGCCGTTTCAACGACCGTATAATCCATTTTAATCCCCTCCATATTGAGCCCGCTGTCAAACAGGCGCTGCCGGGCATCTCCAATCCAATTGAGCTCCGCACGCAGCGCAACCAGTACGTTTTCATCCGCCAGCTGCCAAAGCAGCGCTTCACGCGGTGTTCGCGCCGCAAAGCTGCCGCCGCGGCGTATCTTCTCCTGCTGGATGACCATCTGCATCCGCACTTCATTTTCATATCCGCCGATCATCTGCATGAGTTCGTCCGGGGCCAGTATGTCCGCGCAGATCAGCTGTATCAAAAATGCCTTGCGGCACTCGGGCGGCTCCGGAGCGGATTTCAGCCAGTTTTTCAGCTCGCCGACCCCTTCCTTTGTAATCGTGTATGTCTTCTTGGATGGAGCGCCTTCCTGATGCTGAACTTCGCCCCGGACCCAACCTTCATCCTCCAGCGCCAGCAGCGCTTTGTATATCTGGTTGTTGTTGCCCGACCAGTGCATGAACGCCGATTCCTGCATCGCTTTTTTCAGATCGTATCCGGTCATCGGGCGGCAGCTCAGCATGCTCAGCAAAGCAAATTGAATATCCATTTCATTCTCCTCTTTTATTATATGTTACTTTTAACTTATGTTAATCGATAAGTCAACAATTTTTTACCCGTTGTGCTTTACGAATTCATTTGAATTCAGCAGGCAAATCAAAAGCCCCGCAGGGTCGCCCCAAAAGCTCGCTTTCAGGGCCCATTCGGGGCCTTCGAATCTATATGAAACCGTTAATCGGTGTTTGTATGGATAAGAACCCCAGAGGCTGTAAATCCCCTCTGTCTTTGATATTATTGTAAATAAAAAAGCGGATCTTTACCGTGACAACATCACAGTAATCCGCTTTTTTCCCGTATTACTCAAATCGCTACGGATTCATATGCCTTGCCGTGCCGTCGATCCCAAAGAAGTCATGAATCAGTTCGCGTGTCCGGAGGTACACCTTTTCCTCAGCGGAATTTTGGTTCCCGCCCGCATCGATCTCATTCTCGTACGCCTGCCGGATCTCGGTACCCACGTTGATCTTCGCGATGCCGTTTCGAATTGCGTCGAGTATATATTCCCGTCCGATGCCCGAACCGCCATGAAGCACGAGCGGGATTCCAGTCGCTTCCTTGAGCCTCTTCAGATGTTCAATATCAAGCCTCGCCTGCGGCTTCTTCTGCCCGCGCGCCGCCTTGGTGATGGCCCCGTGGATGTTGCCGATAGCGACGGACAGCCAGTCACATCCGGTTTCCGCGACGAAGCGCGCGGCTTCGTCCATGCGCGTAAAGCCCCGGCCGCTTTCAAATAGCTCGTCGTATGGGGGCAGCGCGGCGGATTCATGGCCGAGTACCGCGCCCAGTTCGGCTTCACAGGGCAGCCCGGCTGCATGCGCAATATCGCACGCCTGCTTCGTCGCCGCGATATTTCCTTCCAGCGGCAAACGGGAGGCATCCACCATCAGGGACTGATAGCCGAGGCTTACGGCCTCATTGAGTATGCCCAGGTAATCGACGTCGAGGTTATCCTCGTCGATCACCGGAACATGGTCGAGATGCAGCCGCACATACCGCTCGTCCGCGCAGCGCAGGTATTCGTCCCGCACGGCCTCCACGCTTCGCGATTCGAACTTGACCCATTCAAGCCGCGCAACCTGGATCAGCGCGAAGGAATGTTCGTCGCATACCGCCTGCACCACCGCCTTCATCATGGGCAGATACGGAATGTTGAACGCCGGAACGACAAACCCGTTCTTCCATGCAACTTCTACAATTTGTCTGGTATTAAGCATGAATCCTCCTGAGTTAAAGATTGAAACAGGCGCCGGATGGCGCCTGTCGTTTATTGCATTTTCCCTGCCGCGCCTTTAAGCGCGCTCACCACAGGCAGTTCCTCGCCCGAGAGGAAGCGCACCAGCGCGCCGCCGCCCGTGCAGATGTAGCCAATCCGCTCGCTCACACCGAACAGGTTTGCCGCCGCGACGCTGTCTCCGCCGCCGACCACCGAAAAGCCCTTCGTGTCCGCCGCAGCTTCCCATACGGCCTGCGTTCCCGCTTCGCTCGGCTTCTTCTCGAACACACCCATTGGCCCGTTGATGAACACCGTACCCGCCTCGCGGATGATCTTCTCGTACCGCGATATCGTTTTTGCGCCGATGTCGATCAGCAGTTTGTCCTGCGGGATGTCCCCCACGCCCACCTCGTTGCGCTGCTCGCCTTCCACGTACGCGAAATCCTCCGGCACCATGATTTTGTCGCTGTACGCGTCGAGAATTTCTCTCGCGGTCTCGATGCATTCGCCGAGGTTCTTTTTGTAGATGAAGTCCTCCGAAGCCTTGCCGATGTCGATATCCTTAGCCACCATCACGATGTTGGCCACGAGCCCACCCGTCAGCACGATGTCGGCCGTGCCTTCTTTGAGCACCTTGTCCATCATCAGAAACGCATCCTGTATCTTTGCGCCGCCCAGCACGAATACGCACGGCCTTGCCGGGCTTTTGAGGATATCGCTGATGATCGTGTATTCCTTCTCGAACAATCTGCCCATCGCGCTGGGCAGCACCTGCTCAAAGCCCACGAGCGTGGGCTGGGAGCGGTGCGCCGCGGCGAACGCGTCACAGACGTACAGGTCCGCGAGCGGCGCGAGCTTGCGTACCACCAGCGTCTGCGCCTGCTGCTCGAACGTGAGGTTGAGTTTCGTTTCGAACAGCGTCATCTCCTCCGCCATGAACCGCACGTTGTCGAGCAAGATGATATCGCCACTTTTCATCGCCTTAATTTTCTCTACCGCGTACGGTCCGCAGACGTCCGGCACGAATTCCACCGGCTTGCCCGTCATCTCTCGAATTACGTCCGCGTGCAGCGAGAGGTCGTAGTAGCTCTGGTACTCGATGTCGCTGCCCTGATGCGCGAGGATCACGACTTTGGCTTTCTTCTCACTTAACTCCTTGATCGTCGGGATACAGCCCTCAATGCGCGTCAGGTCCTTGAGCTTGTTCTTTTCCTTGTCGACCGGCTCGTTGATATCAACGCGCAGCAGCACCGTTTTGCCCGCTACGTCGAAATCGTCGATCGTGTTGATCCCGTGTTTCATGGCTTCACCCTATTTCATGCCGAGGTACTTGTTGGTCTCGGCGGTGCCTT